>JAKSOF010000017.1 GCA_024405735.1 Victivallaceae bacterium
GGCATAGCCAAGCGGTAGGGTGGGGGGCTGTAAACCACTGGGTCGAAGGTCGGAACCCCCCTGCGGGAGCAAGTTTTTTCCAGGCCCAACCGGTCGAAAATTTTGCAACGGTTTTTTTTTGCTGATCCAGTAAAGAACTTAAAACCGGGGAAATGCGGTTTGAATGTTTTCGCTGACTTCGGCGACTTGATCGGAGGAGAGCTGATTTTTTTGGAAGATTTCAGAGAGAGAAACGGTACCGTGCAGCAATTCGTTGATCTCGACGGGGACATCGGTCAACCCGAATGCCGAACGGTAATCATTGAATTTGAATGTTCCTTCCGGCAGTTGACCGCAAATGAGATGGCGACAGGGGATCCCGAATGCGTCGGCGGCGACGATACCATGAAGCGATGTCGAAAAAATCATCTCGCAAGAGGCGATTTTTCGCAATAACTCCAACAATCTTTCCTCGATGCGTTCGTTTCCGAAAATTTCCGGCGAGATGATGACTGCCTGCGGAAATTTTTGCAAAAGCCGTTGTATTTGTGCAGACCCCACTTCGCTGTGATGAGGAATGATGCCTAATTGAATTTGTTTCGGCGGAAGTTCTGTGAGCAGTTTCGGCATCAGAAGTCCGCCGTCACCGAGCGGAACTTCGATTTTATGACCGAGGAGTTTTTCCAAGTATCCTTGCGATAACTTGCCGCGCAATGCGGCAATTTTCAGCTTGCGGCACAAAACTGTATGGACGGTCGGTGGGACTAAAAAGCCGCTTGACCAAATCGTCGCCGGTGTTTGAAAGTATCCTTTGATCCGCCGTCCCAAATCGTAGCGTGGCGAAGTCACTTTTTCCAAAATGGAACCAACTGCAAAAAATTCTGCCTTATGGTATTTGACGAGATGTGTGTCAACGTGAAAAAGGTTTCGCAATAGAATGGGGTTGATCGCATCACCTAAATTGATATGCTTGCGTGAGTAATAGATGGGAATACTCATTTTTTTTGTTTTCTCTATTGATAAAAAATTATTTGACTTTATATTACCTAAAATAGCATTTATCCAAAGACTTTTCAAGTTGCAAGATTATGAGATTTTGTTTTTTACCGATTGGATGTTACGCATCGCCGCAGAAGTTCCGGTTTGAAACGCCGCGGCAGGGGGCGTTTTCGGCAAGTGGCGGCGTGATCGAACTCGTCGATGATCCCAAAATCATCGATGCCTGCCGCGATCTTGCCGGAGTCGAGAGGATCTGGGTGATTTTCTGCTTTCATCTCAATGAGAATTGGAAGCCTTTTGTCCGCCCGCCCGTCGCTCCGGAAAAAGGCAAGATCAGCGTCCTGGCGACGCGCGCGCCGTACCGTCCCAATCCCATCGGTTTAAGTTGTGTCAAATTGGACGGCATAGAGGGAAGAAAACTTTTCATTTCGCAGAGCGATCTGCTTGACGGTACGCCGATCTTAGACATCAAACCCTACATCCCGGAAGTCGATGCCTTCCCCGATGCCAAAGTCGCGTGGCGCGATGCGTTGACCCCCAAAGAATTTACCGTTCGATTTTCCGCGAACGCGATGGAAAAAATTCTTTTTTTGCGCGAAGCGGGCGGTCCCGATTTGGAAAATTTTTCCAAAGTGCAGTTGTCGCTCGACCCCTTGAATCAGGAACGCAAGCGCGTTGCTCCCGACGGGGCAGGGGGCTTTTTCATCGGCTGCCGCACCTGGCGGATCGCATTTGTGATGCAAGATGACCGCGTGACGGTAACGGATGTTGTGTCGCATTATACGCCGCAGGAACTTGCCGACGGCGACGACCGCTACGGCGACAAGGCTCTTCACCGCGCTTTTTCGACAAAATTCAAGCGCTGTCTTTGACGACGGCAGATAAGAGGGAGACAAATTGCCTGCAATCAGCGGAAATGCTTTTTCTTGTTCGAGAAAAAGTATTTGACGATTTCCATAATATAGCAATCGCGTTTCCTGATTCCTTTCAAGAGTCCCTTCAGATTGCTCCAGAATGATTCTTTTTGGGGATCAAAAACGTGATTAAAGCGATCTCTGACGCCAAGGGCTTTCAGCGTGAGGATTGTCCGTACGCACTTTTTGCATCGACAGCAGTTGTCCGTTTCTCTGGTGCAGACGTAGAGGTGTTTTTGTGCAATCAGAGAATTGGAGAGAGAGGCGGTTTTTTGAAAACGGGTAGCATCTTCCGCATCAGCGTGAAAACGCAAGTTGGATGTAGAAATGATCCCCTGTAACACCAAATAGTAATCGGCGCAATTTTTGCGCTCCCAGTCTTGATACTCGTTGTTTCCCGGAAAATAGCCTGCCGAGGCATAGGAATAATCCGACCACAATTTTTGCAGAGAAAAGACGGCGAATGCCGAGGTGTACATATCAATGGCTGCGTGATGCTGTCTGAATTCGTCCATTAAATTTGAATTGACGACGACCAGTTTGTAGTTATACTCCCGGGCAAAAGCCTGTACTTTTTGTAAATGCGCTTTATTGAGTCGAGTCGCTTCTGTTCCTCGTCCGTGAGAGCCGACATTGAAATAACCTAAATGGGTAAGTTTCAGAAGAGAGTCGGAATTTTGAGTATGACGCTGAATGGTGTAGAGACTGTCAATCCCAAGCGAAACGCCGGTGCCGACGGCGCACTGATTGGGGAGTTTGTCATTGGCGGTGGGGATATTCAAGCGGATAGGATGTGCCTTTTTAGACGTCTGCAACAGCAAAGGCAACCAGATTTCCTTGATCTTGTAGAGCAATTCAAGCGTAGCGGGGGTGTCCGATGAGATATCGTGTCCTTTCAGTATTGCATAAGGTAAAAGTCCGATCAGCAGAGCATCACAACGCTCCGTGCATAAATATTCTGCGTATTCGATCCCCGTTTCACACCATAGGCAATGGTCGATGCTTTTGCCGTCAGGGAAATTTTCTGTAACGATGGTTTCGATACGGGCCGTATCCTCATTTTGTGAAATTTGCGAGCGATGAAAATAAAGCATATTTTTCTCCTACAAATCGCCAATGTTTATTGTATAATATAACTCGATTGAATTTTTTTGTCAAGATACAGAAAAAACGGTCGTCAAGGTGCGATTGGAAACGGGGGCAACGGGAGTATCGCTCTGCAATCCGGCGCAGAAAAATTTTCCTCCCCGTCTGATGTCCCATTGCGAGTAGGCGGGATCGACCGTGTAGGCGATGTGCAACTCTTTTGCCGGATGGTGAATGACTGCTCCCGAAAATCCGCTCGGGCGAGGGGCAACTTCCATATTTTTCCCCGCCGTGATCTCCGTCGCGGAATTTTCCGTCAGGCGGAAACAAGGGGACAGCACAAGTTCAAGCGGAAGCGTTTTTTTGCTGAAATTCTGTATAAAAATGCTCTGCCGCACTGTGCGGGGATAAAACTGATAGCGGAGCCACACGTCAAAGGTGAAATCAAAACTTTTTTCTCTGGCGTGATGATAACGCGCCCCGAAGCCGTCGGCGTACTCCTCCAAATCAAAAAGCGTGCTTTTTATCTCCAGCGGCGCAAGAGAAAAGGAAACGCCCCGTCTTTCCTGCGGTTGGATTTCCCGGTCGACGGGGTGTGTCGTATGCAGGAGTTGAAAGTTTTTCCTGCGGTAACGCAATTGGAGCAACTCCCCGCCGCGACCGGCAAGCGTCGCTTCCCAGTCGGCGGAGAGGTAATGGACAAACGTCATCAGATGTCCATTTTCTTTTCGAGATAGTCGCGCAACTGCGTGACGTTGACGCGCTCTTGCTGCATCGTGTCGCGGTCGCGCACGGTGACGGCGTTGTCGTTGAGCGAGTCGAAGTCAAAGGTGATGCAGTAGGGCGTACCGATCTCGTCCTGACGGCGGTAACGTTTGCCGATACTGCCAGTTTCATCGTATTCACTGCGGAAGTGACGGTCGATGCTCTTGTAAAGGTTATAGGCGTTTTCCTTGAGCTTTTTCGACTGCGGCAGCACGGCAACCTGGATCGGCGCGACGGTGGCGGGCAAGTGGAGGATGACGCGGGTGTCTTCCTCCATATCCGCCTTTTGCGTCGCCGCTTTTTCCTCGTCGTAGGCGAGGCTGAGCAAGGCAAGCATCGTGCGGTCGAGCCCGACACTGGTCTCGATGACGGTCGGCATCAGTTTGCGGTGATTGTCGTGGTCGATGTATTGCAGATCCTGTCCGGAAAATTCGCTGTGGCGCGAGAGATCCCAGGTGCCGCGGTGGTGGACGCCCTCAAGTTCGCCCCAGCCGAAGGGATACTTGACTTCGATGTCGATCGCGGCGTGCGCGTAGTGCGCGAGTTTCTCGTGGACGTAGATGCGCATGAAATCCTCGGGGAAGCCGAGTTTTTCGCGGTAATACCTGATGCGCTGCTCTTTCCAGTACTCGAACCACTTCATCCCCTCTTCGCCGTCGCAGAAAAATTCCATTTCCATCTGAGTGAATTCGCGGCTGCGGAAAGTGAAGTTGCGCGGATTGATCTCGTTGCGGAAGCTCTTGCCGATCTGCGCGATGCCGAAAGGCAGTTTCTGACGGGTCGCGACCTGAACGCTGTGGAAGTCGACGAAAATCGGCTGGCAGGTCTCGGCGCGCAGATAAGCGACGTGCTCGTCGTCGAAAACGGGACCGACAAAGGTTTTCATCATCAGATTGAATTCGCGCGGCTCGGTCATTTCCTTGCTGCCGCAGGCGGGGCAGGTGGTCGGGTCTTCCATCTGATCGACGCGGTAGCGCGCCTTACATTTCTTGCAGTCGGTCATGAGATCGCTGAATTGATCGAGGTGACCGGAGGCTTTCCAGACGGTCGGATTGCAGATGATCGTCGAATCCAGTCCTTCGACGTTGTCGCGCATTTCGACCATTTCGTGCCACCACAGATTTTCGATCGCGCGCTTCATCCGCGAACCGTAGGGACCGTAATCCCAGAAGCCGTTGAAGCCCCCGTAGATTTCCGAACTCGGAAAAACGAAACCGCGCCGTTTGCATAACGCGACGATCTTGTCCATCAACGCCTGATTCTTTTCTTCGTCAGCCATCGTTCTGTCTCCTTTATGTAAAATGATGAAAAAGAGTTGTCTTGCAATAATTGTTATTTAATATAGTCCGCATTTGTGTTTTTTGCAAAGTTTTTACGCGTAGACGGCTTGTTTTTTTTATATTTGCGGAGTATATTCAAAAAGTAAGTTCCTTTTAACAATTGTCCTTGACAACAGGAGTTCGGCTATGAAAAAAATCACGGATCGCAAAGTGCGTTACGCCATCATCGGATTCGGCGGCATCGCGGAAAACCGCATCGCCAAGGAGGGGTTCGCGTGCGACACGAAACGTTTTGCCCCGCTCAAAAATGCGGAACTTGTCGGTGTGACCGATATCAATCCGGCTCGTCAGAAAGCGGCGGCGGCGCTCGGTCTTAAATTCTACAAAAATCAGGATGAGATCTTTGCCGACCCCTCGATCGATGCCGTTTTCGTCGCCGTCAACAACACCAATCACGTCCACGCGACGTGTGCCGCACTTGCCGCCGGCAAACACGTGATCGTCGAAAAGCCGCTGGCGACGAGCGTCGCCGATGCGCGCAAAATGCTTACGCTTGCGTCGCGCAAGCGTTTGTCGCTCTCGGTCGATCACATGATGATCCACAATCCCCGCAATGTTTTGGCGAAACGCTACATCAAAGAGGGCAAAATCGGAGAGATCAACGACGGCTGTTTCCATATGGAATTCGCCTGCGGTTACACTCCGGCGGAAGCGGCGACCTGGCGTTGCTCCAAAATCGAGGAAATGGGCGGTCCCATTGGCGACGTCGCTTCGCATTGCTTCTACGTTGCGGAATATCTTTTCGACAGCGAGATCACCGGGCTTGCCGCCTGCTACTATCCGAAACAGATGCCGATGCGCGCCGAAGACGGTGCCTACATCCGCTTCGATCTCGCCTGCGGTTTGCAGTTGAGCGCGCGCGTCGCTTTTTGCGAACGCCGCGGCGGACTGGTCGGCAATCTTTCCAATCTCGGATTTGAAGTTTACGGCGAAACCGGGGTGTTGCGCTCTTTCGGAACGATGTTCCAGCTTTCCGGTTACGCCGATGAAGCCTATCCGATCCGCCTGGAGTTGGAAAACGCTTCCGGCGTCAAGAATCTCGTGCCGCGCAAGATCGTCAACATCTATCAGCAGGTGATCGAAAATCACGCCAAGTCGATCCTCGACGGCAAACCGGTCAACGCCGATGCGGGATTGCACAATTTAAAATGCTGTCTCGCCGCTCACCGTTCCGCTCAAAACGGCGGCAAGTATTATAAGGTGAGATAAGAAGAAGAGTTTTAAGTTTTAAGTTATAAGTTTTAAGTGCTTGGCAGGGAGCTTTTCGGCTCCCTGACCCTCCGGCAGCGCCGATGCATCCCCCTCCGCCAAGGCTACGGCGGGACAAGTCGTGCCGGCTTAAAAAAGCAAACGGTAAAATGCCACTCTCGCGGCATTTGCCGCGAAATTTACGGGGCGATGGGAATATTGGGAGTTGTGGGATTTGTGGGAATTTTGAGATAAGACAATCCTGCGATAATCACAACTCTGCGGCAATGAGCGCGATAGAGAGCGTATTGTCCCACAACTCCCACCAATCCCACATAGTCACGTTTCTTTCGCGCTCGCGGCGCGATGCTTAAAAAGCAAACGGCAGTACGCATTGACCAAACCAATCGCGTACTGCCGTTTTGTATCGCTCTGTAAGCCGATGCGATGCATCGGCGCAATTCAGGAGTCTTGAGGACGACGCCCTCAAGCCAAGCACTGTAAACTAAAAACTTATAACTTAAAACTTTTTCCCTAAAACACCGGCGGGCGGAACTCTTTTTCTTCCAGTTTCGGATTGACTTTGTAAAAAAGCACTTTCCCTGTTTGCTTGAGGCCGTCCTGATCGATGATGGTTTCGTCGGCGAGCAGTAAGCCTTCGCGCATCTGGTAGCGGAGGATCCGGGAATCGTAATGCGTCGAGCCGCCGCCTGCCAGTTTGATGTCGCTGATGATCCGGCGCGGCAGATAGTCCGTCGCGGAAATAAAGACGTAAAAGGGATTTTTACCGGGGTTGACGCAACTCAAACGGTAGAGCGGCTCGTCGTCGATCGTACAGCGTTCAACGGTGATTTTTTCAAAAATTTCGCTCATCTTGGTATTCGGTTTGACGAGTTTCTGCATAAACTTCACGTCGGCAATTTTTTCCGAACCGATCGCATCGACGGTTTTCTGTCCGTAATCGACCCGCCAAGCCTGATCGCCGTCGATGATCCACCCGGAAACCGGTTGGTTTTCGTCGAAAGTCGTCCAGCTCAACTTGTCGGGAGCCTGGTATTTGATCTCGACCATTTCGACGGTTTCCGGCTCCAGAAACCCGTTGCTTGTCTTGATCTCCTGACGGAGGATCGACGTTTGGATGGTATTGATCCGTTTGCCGGGATCGACGGCGCGCATTTGTTTTGCTTCCAGCTCCGCAACGGTAAGGTCGCTCGGCGTCACGTCTTTTACGGAAGAACATCCTGCCGCAAAGAGCGTAACGCTTGCGGCGGCGAGAAACATTCGGCAGATTTTCATTTTCCGGAACTCCTGATGGTATCGCTTTCCTATACCTTTAATATACAGCATAGATGTATTTACGCCAATCCAAAACACGGAAATTTTAAAATTTTTTGCAAAAACGCTTGACATTCACCGCCGCTTGGGGGTATTAGTAATTTTGTGCACACATACATATGCGTATAGGTGTATATGCCCGCGCTTGTGCGCGGAAAAGCGCGTGTTTTTCAATTAGGAGTTTAAAAATATGTCGAAACTTTTGATCGTCGAGTCTCCCACCAAGGCGAAGACCATCAGCCGGATGTTGGGCAAGCAGTTTGATATTATCGCCTCAATGGGGCATATCCGGGATCTGCCGGAGCACGATCTCGGCGTCGATGTCGGGCACGACTTCGCGCCGCAGTACGTCGAAACCCCGCGCAGCCGTCAGGTGGTGAAAAATCTGAAAGCCGCCGCCAAAAAGGCGGAAAGCATTTATCTCGCCCCCGACCCTGACCGCGAAGGGGAAGCGATCGCGTGGCATTTGCAGAGCGTCCTCGCTCCGGTGTGCGATGCACCGTTTTACCGGGTGACGTTTCACGAGATCACGCGCCATGCGATCGAGAATGCCCTCGGAAACACCGGAGAAATCAATTTGAATTTAGTTGACGCCCAGCAGGCGCGCCGCGTGCTCGACCGCATCGTCGGTTACAAGGTAAGTCCATTGTTGTGGCGTAAACTGGAAAAGGGCCGCAGTGCCGGACGCGTGCAGTCGGCGGCATTGCGTCTTGTCGTCGAGCGCGAACGTGAGATCGGCGCTTTTGTCCCCGAGGAATACTGGGCTTTTTCCGCTGTTTTTATGCGTTCCGGCAAAGAAAAAATTGCCGCACGTCTTTTTAAGATCGACGGCAAGGATTTCAAGATACCCGACGAAAAGCGCGCGCTCGAATTGAAACACGCGGTGGAAAACGCTTCATCGCATCGTGTCGACGCCTTGCTGTCGCAGGAAAAACGCCGCCATGCGCCGCCGCCCTTTACCACAAGCACCTTGCAGCAGTCGGCGAATACGTCGTTGCATTTCAGCGCGTCGAGCACGATGCGTTATGCCCAGCAACTTTACGAGGGCGTCGATCTCGGTAACGGCGGCGCGGTCGGTCTCATCACCTATATGCGTACCGATTCGGTGACGCTTTCGCGTGAATCGCAGGTCGCCGCGGCGAAATTCATTGAGGAAAACTACGGGAAAAACTATCTTCCCGCAAAATTCAATTACTACAAAAACAAGGCGGCGGCGCAGGAAGCGCACGAAGCGATCCGCCCGACCGACGTGCGCCGCACGCCGGAAGCGGTCGCGCCTTATCTTGACCCGCAGCAGTTGAAACTTTACACTTTGATCTGGAAACGCTTTGTCGCAAGTCAAATGGATTGCGCCATCCAGAATCAGTATACGCTCGATGTCGAAACGCAGGGCGCCGATCAACGCAGTTACCGTTTCCGCGCGGTGGCGACGGTGACGACTTTCCCCGGTTACACGGTGCTTTTCAACGACACCGCCAAAGAGGAAAACGACGCGAAACAGGCGGCTTTGATCAACGCCTTTGTGCAAGGCGAAGCGTTGCGTCTGGAAAAACTCGATCCGGCGCAGAAATTCACCGAGCCGCCGCCGCGCTACAGCGAAGCGGCTTTGATCAAGGCTTTGGAGGAAAACGGCATCGGCCGTCCTTCGACTTACGCGACGATCTTGCGGACGATCCAGGACCGGGAATACGTCAAGCGGGAACAAGGTAAACTTGTCCCCAGTGAACTGGGATTTTCGGTCAACGATTTTCTCGTTGCGCGGCTCCCCGAACTTTTCGATATCGGCTTTACCGCCAATATGGAAAAGCAACTTGACGAGATCGAGGAAGGCAAGCGCGGCTGGGTCGAGATGATGCACGAATTTTACGAACGTCTGATGCCCTGGATCAAAGCGGCGGGCGAATATGACGCGCCTCCGGCGGAAACTTCACAGCCTTTGATCGAAATTCTGAAAAAGGTCACTTTTTCCGCTCCGGAAAAATCCGGAAGCCGGATTTTCGACGATAAAAAGTTTTTCGCTTCGGTGGAAGAAAAGTTCGTCAAAAGCGGCAAGATCAGCGCCCGTCAGCAACAGGCGCTGATCGCCCTGATCGCCCGGTACCGCGATCAGATTTCCGATGACGAGATCGGCCGTTTGCCGGAAAACGTGCGGGAAGCCCTGCAACAGGCGCAACAGGCGCGCGCCGCCCGGGAGGTGGCGGGGAAAAAACTGCCCGAATTGGATTACAAAAAACTTTTCGGCGCCTTTGACAAGGTCGAATTTGCCGCGCCGGAAATGCGCGGACGCATTTCCTATGATGACAAAAAGTTTTTTCTGTCACTCAAAAAGCAGGCGCTTTCCGGCAGGGCGCTTTCGGAAAAACAGCGTCAGGCGCTCGGACGGCTCGCGCAGAAGTATCAATCTTCTCTTGCCGGAGCGGACGAGGTTTTTTCCGCGTTGGGATTGACGCCCGCGCCCGATAAGGAAGAGAAAGCCGGTGCCGGTACGGCGGTCGATCCGGCGAAACTTGCCGCGCTTTTTGCCGCTTTGGACAAAGTCGAATTTGCCGCGCCGGTGCGGCGCGGACGTTTCGTTTTTGACGATAAAAAATTTTTCGAATCGCTGAAAAAACAGTTTTCTTCCGGCAAGGCGTTAAGTGAAAAACAAATTGTCGCGCTCAACAAGATGGCGGCAAAATACGAGGTGACCGATGAGCAGTAAAGCCAAACGCAAAAAAATTCTCCGTCTGCGCAAGATCCGCCGCATTGTCAAAACGATCGTCGTTTTGCTGTTGCTTTTTTTCGCCCTTGTCTGGTCAAGCGACTGGATCGTCGGAAAAATCCTGACCTCTCAGCTCGGAGAATACTGCGGTTCGGAAATATCCTATGATTCGCTGAGTGTCAATTTCAAAAAGGGCAGGGTGGATGCCCGCAACGTCAGCGTCGCCAATCCGGAGGGGTTTTCCGCCCAGCCGGTAATGTCCGCCGAATCGGTCATTTTCGACGTCAATCCGGCGACATTGGGGGAACGGGAACTGGAAGTGGATGAGGTCTGCATCACCGGATTGAACCTTTTTTATGAAAGACACCCCGCCGGCAAAAACAATTTTTCCACTTTTGTCGACAATTTCTCCAAAAAGGATGCGTCCGATTCCATAATGCTCTACCGGGTGAAAAAACTGCGCATCCTCGGGACCCGGGCGTCTTTGCTCATCAACGGGCGGCTCAATGTCGTCAAAATCGACGATATTATCCTCGACCGTATCGGCGAGGACGAACCGGTGACCTGGGATGAACTCGTCGATTACGTCGTCAGTCATTTCTCGGGCATTTTCGATGCCGAGGATTTCGCCGTCCGCAATCCGGAAGGGTTTACGGAAACGAATTTCATCAAGGTCGGCGAATTTCACGTCGAACTGGATATGAAAGACGTGCCGAACCGCCGTTACCGCATCCGAAAGGCGTTTGCCGAAAGTTTCATGCTCAACATGGAAACACTGCCCAACGGACGCAACAATATGCAGGAATTGGCGGCGTCCTTGATGCGGGATGAGCAAAAAGCCAAAGCCAATCCCGGTGCGGCGACGGTCGAAATCGACGAATTCGTCATCGAAAACGTGACGCTGGTCCTCTCGAATAACGGCATGTCCAGACGG
Source organism: Victivallaceae bacterium (assembly GCA_024405735.1). GTDB lineage: Bacteria > Verrucomicrobiota > Lentisphaeria > Victivallales > Victivallaceae > UBA1784. The sequence goes on from JAKSOF010000017.1 coordinate 11,242, forward strand.
CTTTCGCTCGGCAGAATGTCGTTGAAAGACATCGGCAAGGACAGGTCGATTTCGGCGGAGGAAGCATCGATCTTTCTGCTGATGCAACTCAATAATTTCGTCAATGCGTCGGGAGCAAAAGTGGCGGCGGTGTTGAAGATCTTGATGCTGGAGTCCGCCGGCAACCCGGCGGAATCGGAAAACGCGCCTGCCGCGACACCGGCGGAGCAACCGTAAACGGGCTTTTCCCTGATCGGAAAGGCAAAGGGAAACCGCGAAATGCGCGTTTCCCCTTTTTTTTCTTAAAAAAAGGGCGATTTTGAGCAAAAACAGCTTGTTAAAAAGGATTACCGGATTATATTATTAGTATGTAGGTAGTCGCATCGGATGCGCCCTGCTGCTTTTTTGTATTTAAAAGGGATCTTATAACCATAAAAGGCAAAGGTGTTTGGAATGAGTGATCTTACGACCCGGGATATTCCGCTTGATATTGAAGACATCATGCATACTGCGTATTTGCAGTATTCTCTCAGCGTCAACGTCGGCCGCGCCATCCCCGATGTGCGCGACGGTTTGAAGCCCGTCAACCGCCGTATTCTTTACGCGATGCGGCAGATGCACATCGGCAAATCCCACGCGACGGTCAAGTGCGCCAAGGTCGTCGGCGAAGTGATGGGTAACTATCACCCCCACGGCGACGCGGCGATCTACGACGCGCTGGTGCGTCTCGCCCAGCCTTTCTCGATGCGCGCGCCGCTGGTCGAGGGGCAGGGCAACTTCGGTACGCTCGACGGCGACCCCGCCGCCGCGGCGCGTTACACCGAGTGCCGCATGGAGCGTCTCGCCGAGGAAATGCTTTCCGACATTGAAAAAGACACCGTCGATATGGTGCCGACTTTCGACGAATCCGATACGGAGCCGGCGGTGCTTCCGGCGAAATTCCCGCAACTTCTGGTCAACGGCACGACCGGTATCGGCGTCGGTATGGCGACCTATATCCCGCCGCACAACCTCGGCGAAGTGATCGACGCCACCGTCTATTTGCTGGAAAAACCGACCGCTTCGGTCGATGAATTGCTGCAGTTCCTGCCCGGTCCCGACTTTCCGACCGGAGCCATCATCCGCGGCCGTATGGCGATGCGCCAGTTCTATCAGACCGGACACGGCAGTGTCAAAGTCCGCTCCCGCGCCGACATCATCGAAAAGGACGGCCGCGAGCAGATCATCATTTCCGAGATCCCCTACGCGATCAACAAGGCGACCGAAGTCAAACGCATCGCCGATCTGGTGCGCGACAAGGTGATCACCGGAATTTCCGAACTCAAGGATGAATCCAGCGAACGCAACGGCGTACGCATCGTCATCGACATCAAGCGCGGCGCGATGGCGCAGGTGGTGCTCAATCAGATTTTCGCCCACACGCAGTTTGAAACGACGATCGGCTGTACGATGCTCGTCGTCGACCACAACCGCCCGCGCACGATGAATCTCGTACAGGTGCTTCAGGCTTACATCGATCACCGTCTTGAGGTGATCCTGCGCCGGACGCTTTTCGACTTGGACAAGGCGAAAGCGCGCGCCCACATCCTCGAGGGCTTCAAGATCGCGATCGACAATCTCGACGAAGTGGTCAGGATCATCCGCGAATCGCGCACCCGTCAGGATGCCGCCGCCGCGTTGATGGCGCGTTTCGGTTTGTCGCAGGTGCAGACCAACGCGATCCTCGATATGCGTCTGCATCAGTTGACCGGGATGGCGATCGACGACGTATTGAATGAATTGGCGGAAGTCCATCAGCAGATCGCCTATCTGACCGAACTTGCCGAAAGCCGCGAAAAGCGCATCGGCGTCGTGCGCGAGGAATTGCTCGAAGTCAAGGAAAAATACGCCGATCCCCGCCGCACCGAGATCACGGCGGACGATACCGATCTCAACATCGCCGATTTTATTCCGCGCCACAGTTGCGTGATCACGGTTTCCGACACGGGGTACATCAAACGCGTGCCCGCCGAAACTTATCACACGCAGCATCGCGGCGGCAAGGGCATCATCGGGATGAGCACCAAGGAAGAAGATACCGTTGAACATATTTTCAACGCCAACAGTCACGACATTATTTTCTTCTTTACCGACCGCGGCTTTATGTACTGGCTCAATGTCTATGAGATCCCCGAAGGCATCCGCACCGGCAAAGGCAAGGCGATCATCAATCTGATCAAGGTCGAACCGGGTGAAAAGATCTGCGCGATGCTGACGGTCCGCCGCGAGGATTTCGACGATCCCAACAAATTCATCGTGATGGCGTCCCGCAAGGGCTACATCAAAAAGAGCGAACTTGCGCTTTTCCGCAATCTGCGCCGTACCGGGTTGCGCGCCCTCGTCATCGAGGAGGACGACGATCTGATCGGCGCGGCGATCGGTGCCAACGGCAACGAAGTGCTGCTTTCGACCCGTCTGGGAATGGCGTGCCGTTTCGACCTCACCGACGAGGAAGTCCGCCCGATGGGGCGTACCGCCCGCGGCGTGACCGGGATGCGTTTCAAACTTGCCGGAGATGACGTCGTGAGTCTGGAAATCATCAGCGAACCGACCTATGACGAGGCGGAAGCGACGGACGGCGAAGAAGATGCGCCCGAAGTCGAGCGGGAAACGGCGGAAAACGCCGACGAGGAAGTTTTCGGCGTCGGGCCGGAAGTGATGGTCGTCACCAACGGCGGTATGGGCAAGCGTTCCTTTGTTTCGACTTACCGCAAGACCCGCCGCGGTGCCAAGGGCGTCGTCAACATCAAACTCCGCGAAAACGAAGAAGTGTTGAGCGTTGTTCAGATCACTGAAAGCGACGAGTTGCTGTTGACCACCGAGCGCGGTCAATTGGTGCGTATCCCCGCCGGAGAAGTCCGCCGGGTCGGACGCGCTTCGCGCGGCGTGAAGATCATGAACCTCAAAGCAGGCGACAAGATCACGAGCGTCGCCAAACTGGTCGATTTCACCACGATCGCGCCGGAGGAAAAATCCGCGCCGGAAAGCGGTGAAGCCACTCAGGAGCAGGAAGTTCCTGCCGTTGAAACGCCGGAAGTCCCCGTCGCACCCGCGCCGGAAAATCCGGAAACCGAAGCGTAAAAAAGGAAATCTTTTCGTGCCGGATTCTCCGAAAATCGTCGCCATCGTCAATGTGACAGGCGATTCTTTCAGCGACAGCGGCGATTCCGCTCCCGAAACGGGCGGCGAGCGTGCGAAGTCGTTGCTTGAATCGGGCGCCGACATCGTCGAATTCGGCGCGGAATCGACCCGCCCCGGAGCGGAAGTCGTCCCCGTGGAGGTGGAACTTGTGCGGTTGCAGACGGCGGTCAAGGCTTTTCGCGCACTCTGCCCCGATGCTCCTTTTGCGGTGGATACCCGAAATCATCTTGCCGCCCGTTTCGCTTTGGAAAACGGGGCGCGGTATATCAGCGACATTTCGATGTTGCGGCACGATCCCGTGATGGCGGGGGAGTTCGCCCGTTTCCCTGAAGCGAAGCTGGTGCTTTGCCATTCCCGCGGGACTCCGCAGGATATGTGCGGGGAAAAATTTCTGGATTACGGCAGTGATGTCGTTGATACGATCTGCCGTGAATTGGAAATGGCGGCGAAAAAGTCGGAATTGCCGCGTGAAAGGATCATTTTCGATCCCGGTTTCGGCTTTGCCAAAAGCATTCAGCAGCAATGGACGATGCTCCGCAACATCAAACGTTTTTCCGCACTTGGTGAAGTTTTCGTCGGAGTTTCGCGGAAATCGTTTCTCGGCGCATTGATCGGAGAAAATTCGCCCGCCTGCCGCGGCGCCGCGACCTTGGCGACGGAACTTTATCTCGCCCGGTGCGGTGTCGGTTATTTGCGGACGCACGATCCCAAGGCTTTTCGCGACGCGTGGCGCGTAGAGGAGGAATTGACAAAATGACAAATTTTCTGAATTTTATCGGGATCAGCCCCGGCATCGACTGTTGGCGCGCAGTGATCGAGATATTGATCCTCTTTCTGATGATCTACGGTGTTCTTTCTTATCTGCGCAGCGCGATCGGCGCGGTGATCCTCACCTGCATTTTCTTCTGCTGGGCGGGGGCGGGGATGCTCTGCCGTTATTTTGCCCTGCCGGTGACCGAATATATTTTCAACATCATCGGCGATTCCATGGTGGTGATTCTGCTGATCATCTTTCAGCCGGAATTGCGCCGGGCGCTCGCCCAGTTGGGCAGTTACCGTTTCGGCGTCGGCAAGATGCGCCGCGAAGTCATCGACAGCGTCGTTCAGGCGGCGGAGGATATGTCGCGCCGCCGTTGCGGGGCTTTGATCGTCCTGGAGCGCAACATCCAGTTGCACAGCCTTATCAACGACGCGGTGCCGCTTGACAGCCGTTTGACCGCGTTGATGCTGGAATCGATTTTTTATCCCAATTCCCCGCTGCACGACGGCGCGGTGATCGTCCGCAACGACCGGATCGTCGCGGCGCGGGTGATTTTGCCGCTGACGCAGGCGGAAAACGTTTCCCGCCGGATCGGGACCCGTCACCGGGCGGCGATCGGGATTTCCGAGGAATGCGATGCCGTCACCGTGATCGTTTCCGAAGAAACCGGTGCGATCGCCTTGACATACCGCGGCAACCTTTACCGCGACCTTTCCGCGCAGGCGCTGGAAAATCTGCTTCACGCCGTGATGATCAAAAAAGATGACGGCGAAGTGGAGGAAACTTTGCGTATGCTCGAGGAAAAAAGCGAAACGGAGCGTCTGCAATGAAATATCTCGGTCAAAAAATCCTGCATTTTTTCTTTTCCAACGGGTTGCGTAAAATCATCGCTTTGCTTCTGGCGGTGATCATCTATGCGGCGATTTACAATTTTTTGCAGAAAACGCAAACGCTGATCGGTGTCATCGTCGACGTCAAAGCCGAAGATAAACTTTTTCTTGATACCTATCCGAAACCTAAAATCGAAAAAGTCGACATCGTCGTTTCCGGACCGCCCCGGGAGATCGCCAATGTCGTCGCCGGTGATTTCCGCGGCGAAGTGACCGTCCGGGAGTTGGATGCTTTTACCCCCGGTTTCTACCGGGTGCCGATCTCGCCCAAAAATTTTCAAAACGACGGGCAGGTGAGAGTCATCAAGGTGCTGGGCAAATCGTATATCCCGATCAACGCACAGCGCCGGATGCGTCAGTATTTTGATGTTCAGGTCAAAACGACGGGGAACCTTTCCGGGGATTACAAACTCGGCAGTGTCAATTGGGAACCGCGTCAGATCCAGGTCGAGGGTCCGGAAAACATTCTCAAACAACTGCAGTTGCCGACGCTTGAGATCGCGCTTGCCCCGGAAAACATCTCCAGTTTCGACCGGAGCGTGGAGTTGTGCATCGACAATCCGGACGATCTCATCGGCGAAGTCCTGCCGGGAGACGTGATCAATCCGCTGAAACAAAAAGCGATCAAAGTCACCGTCGAAATTCTGGCGGAAGATCCGGTTTCCGCAGTCATTCCCGAGGTGGGGATCAAAATCAAACAGGACCCTGTCAGCAAATATGAGATCAAGTCGGAAACGCGTACGGCGGAATTGATCGTCATCGGTGTGCCGTCGCAGGTCGCGGCGCTGAAAAGAGATCCCAAAAATATCGAAATCTACGCCGACATCGCGGCGATCGCGGAAAAGCCCGGCACTCATTCGGTACCGTTGCTCTATTCGCTCCCGAAAGACGGTGTCAAAGTGCAGAAAATCACGCCGGAGCGCATTGACGTTGTGGTTGCCGAGGCAAAAAAAGGTTTTTTGAATTTGAAATAAAAAAATAGACTATACGGAAAGGATTTGTTATGGTCATCAAAAAAATGAATCAGGTGTTTCACAAACACAGCCGCTGGCTTTTCGGCGCGTTTACCGTTATTATCATCGTTTCCTTTCTCGGATTTCTGACGCCGGGCAATTTCGGCGTCGGCGGTTTCGGTTCCGCCCGGGATATGGAAATCGGAAGCGTTTACGGCAAAAAAGTCACCTATGACGATTTGATGAAGCAAATGCGCGCTTTTGCTTCGGTCGGTTACAACGCCGACGAGCAAACGGCATTCGGCGCGCTCGCGATCCGGGCCAAGGCGGAGCAAATCGGCGTCGTGGTAACGGATGCGGAAATGATGGATCTGCTCCGCAGCCAATTTCAGACGGACGGCAAATACGATCCGGCGAAGTACCGCGCTTTTGTCGGTGAGCGGCGCAAGTCGGGTTTCAGTGAAGAGGAGATTTTCGACGGTTTCCGCTCGCTGGAGCTCTATCAGAAACTGAGCCGCTCGATCCGGGATTCGATCATCGTCACCGATTCCGAAGTGCAAAAGGCGTACCGCGAACTCAATACCCGTTTCAGCGGCAAGGCTTATACATTGAAACCGCAGGAAAGCAAAGAGGCGATCCCGACGGAAGAAGTCAAAAAATTCTTTGAAGATCACGCCTCCAACTACAATATCGACGGCACGGTTGCCGCACTCGTGATCGAATTCCCTTATGCCGCCTACAACGATGCGGCAAAAAAAGCGGAAAAAGATCCCGCCAAGGTCGCGGGAAAGGCGAAAGAACTTGCCAAAAGCGCGGCGGAAAAGTTTTCCGACGATGTCTACGACAGTTTGAAAACACTTCCCGTCAAAGAGCAACTTGCGGCATTCCAAAAAATGGTTTCCGACCGGAAACTGACGACGAAAGAGCGGAAATTTGATTTCAACGCCGGCAACGTCGGCAATTTGTCGCAGACCGATTACGCTTTGTTGCAGTCCGCCGACCCCGTCGAGATCAGTTTGCCGGCACTGGAGGAAAAGGCCGCCGTCGTCGGTTTTGTGACCCGTCGCGTCGCACCCCGTCCGGCAAAATTCGAGGAAGTCGCCAAACAGGTTTTTAAGGATTGCAAGCAAATGCGTACGCTCCTTGCCACCGAAGCAAAGGCAAAGGAAATCGCTGAAAATTACGCCAAGTGCAAGGATGATGCGGCGCGCGCCGCTTTGCTGAAGCAGATCCCCGTTGCCAAAACCGTCGATTTCTCCCTGACCGCGATGGAAAACCTTAAAAATCGGGAAAAACAGGATCTTTTCGTCGCCGCCATCGGCATCGCGCCCGGAAATGCCGCCGTTTCCGGCGACACGCTGGTCGTGCTCGCCAAACGCGAAGCTCCGACCGCATCTGCTACGCCGGAGGCCTTGACGGAGTGCCGTATCTTGACCCTCGGCAGTAAACAGCAGTTGGCGCAAATGGAATTGCAGGAAGATATTCAAAGCCATTGCCTTTATCGCGGCCCCGGCAACGATGCGGCAAAATAAGAGGAGTCAAAAAATGGATGAACTGAACAAAAAAATTATGGACCGCCTTGAAGAACTTCGCGCCTGTCTGCAGGCCGACGGCGGGGACCTTGAAGTCGTCGCCATCGAAAACAAAGTCGTGCAGTTGAAATTGCGCGGCGCCTGCGGCGGTTGCCCGCACGCGACGATGACGATCAAAAACGGACTGGAACGCATTCTCCGCGAAGAGATCGATCCCGAGATCACGATCGAGCGCGTCCTGTAAGTTTACAGTCGGCAATAAAAAAAGGCTGTTGCGAAATCTCCGATGATTTTACGACAGTCTTTTTTTATATGCCAATCGTCCATCAGGCAGTCGGACGGATGGCTTGTCACAGGTTGGCAGAGCAACTGCGTTGTCATCTGCTGCGGACTTTTACGGACAAGACCGACATTAACGGACCAAACGGACGCGTCACTTTGGCGTGATTTTGTCTTTTTTTCATCACGCTATTGCCCTTTTCTGCCTTTTATTTCGCGGCGACATCCGCGAGACAGACATCAGCATAAGTGCCTCATACATTAGGCAGTCGGGCGGACGGCTTGTCACGGCGTAGCCCGTAGGGCGAAGACGGAAGCATTAGCCCGCGTGGAACGCGCGTCCTCTTTACAGTAACAAACAGACGAGCCCGCGGAGATTTGCGGAGATATTCGCTGGTAGTGCGATAAAAGCGTTAGTCCGCAAATATCTGCGGCAATTGCAAAGTCCAGCCCGCACCTGGTTGAGGGGAGTTTCAGAGGGGGCGAAACCAGCCCCCTCCGGCTCCCATTGCGCCGGAAGCGTTACTCTTTGATTTTCTCGAAATCGGCGGCGCCGTGCTTGCAGAGGGGGCAGATGAAATCGTCGGGCAGGGTGTCGCCCTCGTAGATGTAGCCGCAGATCTTGCAGACAAAACCTTTCTTTCCGGCGGTCTGCAGTTCCGGTCTGACATTTTGCTGATAGTAATTGTAGGTCATCGTTTCGACGCGGGAAATGACTTTTGCTTCCGTGATGCTGCAAATGAACATGCCGTGGGTGCCGAGATCGACGTATTCTTCGACTTTGAGCGACAAAAAGGAGTTGATGCAGTTGCTCAAAAAGGCGAGACCGTTTGCGGAGCGGAGGACGGGGAAGTCCTTGAACTTGTCGACCGATCTGCCGCTGTTGAAGCCGAAACGCTGAAAAATGTCGAATGTCGCTTCGGTCGAGAGGCAGTTGATATTCATGATGCCGCTTTGCTTGATGACGCGGTGCGAAAAGTTGTCCTTGTTGATCGTCACTGCGATGCGGTTGGGTGTGTTGGTGACCTGTGTCACGGTGTTGACGATCAGTCCGTTGTCGCGATCACCGTCTTTACAGGTGACGACGTAAAGTCCGTACCCGATGTTGAAAAGCGCGGAAAGGTCGTTTTGCACGGAATTCGTCTCCTTTTCCGCAAGGTATGCGCTGCAAAGTTCCTCTGCGAGGGCGGAAATTTGCTCCATGTTTTCTGCCGAAAGGGCGGAACGGATGGAAACGTTGTTTTCCGTATAGGTGATGTTTTTGCAGTTTTTCAGCATTTCGCGCATCGTCTTGGCGGCGAGTGGGGCCCAGGAACCGTTTTCGATCATCGCAACGGTACGGTTCTGGAAGTTCCGCTCGGTCAGGTGATGGATGAATTCTTTCATAAACGGGAAGACGTCAGCGTTGTACGTCGTCGTCGCGAGGACGATTTTTCCGTAGCGGAAAGCATCTTCGACGGCTTCCGCCATGTCCTCGCGGGCGAGGTCGCAGACCGTCACCTTGGGACATCCGCAAATGCGCAGTTTTTCCGCGAGGAGTTCGACCGCCTTTTTCGTATGCCCGTAGACCGAAGTGTAGGCGATCAGGATGCCTTCGCTCTCAATGGCGTAACTGCTCCAGAGATTGTACAAATGAAGATAATATCCGAGATTTTCGGTCAGCACGGGACCGTGAAGCGGGCAGATCTTGGCAATGTCGAGCGTTGCCGCCTTTTTGAGCAATGCCTGTACTTGCGCGCCGTACTTGCCGACGATGCCGATGTAGTAGCGGCGGGCTTCGCACGTCCAATCCTCATCGACATCGAGTGCGCCGAATTTGCCGAAACCGTCGGCGGAAAAGAGCACCTTGTCGCAATCGTCGTAGGTGACGATGACTTCGGGCCAGTGAACCATCGGCGCCGTGACAAAGTGGAGCGTGTGTCTGCCGAGGCAAAGCGTATCGTTTTCTCCGACGACGATGCGGCGGTTTTCATATTCGGTGCCGAAAAAGTTTTTCATCATCGTGAACGCCTTGGCGGACGACACGATCGTCGCTTCGGGGTAAAGTTCCATAAACTTCGCGATGTTGGCGGAGTGATCCGGCTCCATGTGCTGAATGACAAGATAATCGATTTTTTTACCCTGCGCCGCCTGGGAAAGATTGTCGATCCACTCGTGGGCAAAGCGGAGATCGACCGTATCCATCACCGCAAGTTTCTCATCGCAAATAAGATAGGAGTTGTATGCCATTCCGTTTGGAACGACGTATTGACCTTCAAAAAGATCGATCGCGTGATCGTTGACACCGATGTAGAGAATATCGGAAGTGATTTTCATAAGCGTATTTCCTTTGATTGTTTTTAAAGAGACCGCATCCGTTTCAAATATAGCACAGTTTTTGTTTTTTTCAATGAATTTTATATTGACTTTTGATACGGGAAAAAGTATATTTTACATCATATCTGTCATCGCCAAAAGGAGAATGTTTTGAATATCGGAGCATTCGTTGTTTTTCACGGAAAAAGTGCGGAAATCACCGCCGTCAACGGTGAAAAGATCCAAATCCGCATCGAGGGCGGCGCGACCAAAAGCGTCCGTCCGAAAGATGTCGAGTTTCTTCACGCCGGTCCCGTCGGCAGTTTGCCGCCGCCGGAACTTCCGGCGCCCGATTTCGCGGAAATTGCGGAACTTCTGGCAAATGAAACGGTAAGTTTCGCCGATTTTACGCAACTTGCCTATGACAAAAACGATGCCGCCGCCGCTTATGCCGCTTATCGCATTTTGCAGGAAAAACGTTATTTTTCAGGAAGCGTCGAAAGCGGTGTTACCGCATTGCCGAAAGCGGAGATCGACGCCCGGCTTGCCGCGCTGAAGGAAAAGGAAAATCAGCGTCAGGAGCGGGAGGCGTTTCTGGAACGCATACGCAAGCGCGCCGTCGAAACGGCGGATTTTCCGAAATTACGGGAAATCGAAGCGGTCGCTCTCGGCGATGCGCCGGGTAGCCGGTTGATGCGCGATCTGGAAATCGAAGCGACTCCGGAAAAGGCGCACCGGCTTTTACTGGAGCTTGGCGTTTGGGATGTTTTGCGTGACCCGTGGCCGGCGCGGCTCGGAGTGGAAACAAAAAATGCCGAAATCCCGCTTCCCGTTTCGCGGAAAATCGATCGGGTCGATCTTGCAGCGATGCGTGCATTGGCGATCGACAATGCGGGAAGCAACGATCCCGATGACGCGATAAGTTTTGCCGACGGTCTGCTTTGGGTGCACGTCGCCGATCCCGTCAGCGCGATCGACTACGGCGATGAAATCGATCTTGAAGCGCGTGAGCGCGGGACATCCAGTTATCTGCCGGAAAATGTGACAGGCATGTTGCCCGACGCGGCGCGTCTGCGTTTCGGTCTGGGATTGCAGGAAACATCGGATGCGCTGTCTTTCGGCATCGAAATCGACGGACAGGGGGATGCGGTTTTAAAAAAAATGTGCCTGTCGACGATCCGCGTCGAAAGATTCACCTATGAAGACGCCGCCGCCATCTGGGAGGAGTCGCCGTTGCGGGAGATTCGCGAAGTGTTGACGCGATTCCGGCAGCGCCGCGAAGCCAACGGGGCGCTTTTTCTGCGTTTGCCGGAAGTGGAGATCAAAGTCGTTGACGGCAAAGTGAAAATTTCCCCTTCGCCCGTCACTCCGGAGCGGGAACTTGTCGCCAATGCGATGCTTGCCGCCGGGCAGGCGGTCGCGCGGCACATGGCGGAAAAAGGCATCGCCTTTCCTTTTGTCACGCAAGCGCCGCCGGAAATCGAAACGCGCGGGACGTCGCTACCTGAAATGTACGCGCTGCGCCACAATGCGGCGTCAAGTGTAGTCGAATTGTCGCCCGGCAGACATTACGGTTTGGGATTGGAGCCCTATTGCCGCGTCACGAGTCCCTTGCGCCGCTACTCCGATCTTTTGGCGCATTATCAGTTGCATCGTTTCCTTGAGGGGAAAACGCCGCTTCCCGTCGAAGAAATGGAAAACGCGATCACGCCAAGTGAAAACGCCGCCGCCGTCCGCCGGAAACTGGAGCGTTATGCCGATGAATATTTTCTGATGGTCTATTTACAGGATCATCCCGATTGGGAAGGGGAGGGCGTTGTCATCGACAGGCAGGGGGACCGCTTCGCCATTGCGATCGAAGACCTTGCGTATGAATACAAAAGCCGTTATCAGGGGAAATTCAAAGTCGGGGATAGAGTGCATCTGAAACTTGTCGCCGCCGACCCGGTAACGCTGAAAAGCGTTTTTCACTTCGACGTGCCGCCGATGGAAAAAGACCCCTCGGAATAATAACGGATCTTCATTTTCCCGCGAACTGCTTTGCCGACGGAGAAACAGAAAATTTTTTCCCGCGGTTCAAACTCGATTTCGTATTTGGGCATCGAGCCATAGCTGACGTTGCCGTTGCCGGTCACCATCGCCTGCGGTCCGAGACGGCATACATTGCCGTTGGCATCGTAGGTCGCCCAAGCAAGAGACGGCGCTCCGGAGCTGGCGCGGAAATCAATACGCTTGAGGTTTCCGATCTGTATTTCGTAGACCTGATTATCGGGGTTTTCTCCGAAATTGCCATTGGCAAAAATAACCGCTCCCCCCATCGACAGACGATCACGGATGCTTTGTCCCCCTTGTGTGGAAAGTTGTTTTTTTTCCGTATTTCGTTTGAAATTGGTATAAACTGTACGCGGAGTAGCGAGAAAATCCGTATCGACGGTGCGTTCATCAGCAAAAATCAGCGATGTGATGCATAATAATGCGACGGTCCCTGATGTGGACAATAATTTTTTCATTTCACATTTCTCCCGTTTTCACGTTTAACATAATACATACTTTTCAGGATTGCAAATGATTTTTGCGGTTTTGCCATCACGTCGCAATGATTTTTATAGAAATCTTCAGCAAAATTTCATTTGAAACAATTTGACAAAAAGGGAAAAGCATTGTAACTTAAGGAAGTTCCGTAGCAATACGGCGTTTTTTTAATTAAAATTGGAGGAAAAATGAAAAAACTGCTCTGCTTGATGGCGCTTGCCGCCGGGGTGCTCGGTGCGGCGGAATACCGCATCGAAGGAAACAATATGAATTATGACGAAGATTGGCAAAAAGGCGTCGGCGGCGGAACCGGCGGTTCGATCCTCTATGCTCCTAAAAAAGGACTGAAAGCAACGGGGACCTACGCGATTCCCACTGCGGGCAAATATGTGGTTTGGGTTCACGGAGAAACCCGTAACGAAGGCTGGCGCAAGGCGCAAATCAAGATCAACGGTATTCCCTTCGGAAAATTCGGCGACGACAAGATCAAAGGCTTTACGAAACCGACGTTTTACTGGAAAAAATTGATGCTTCCGCTCGAAGTCAAGACGGATGGCGAAGTTATCAAAGTGGAAGTCGTTTCGTTGTCCGGCAGTGCCCGTTTCGACAGCATCGTGCTCAGCAGTACGCCTGATTTCACGCCCGTCGGCAAAACCGATGCCGAAGTCGAGGAAGCCGCCGAGGAACTCGAATCCGGCGAATAATTTCCGTTCGTTTCCGACCGGATCGCAAAAGGACTGTTGCAAAACCTTTATGGTAAAGCAACAGTCCTTTTTTGTATCATCAAACTCTGACGCAATGGGAGCACGAGGGGCGCTCACGCCGCCCCCTCGTGACACCCCAAGCGCCCGCCGAAGGCGGGATCTGTACCTGCCGCAGATATTTGCGGATGATCGCTTGGTCCGCGCTCTAAACAAATGTTCCCGCAAATCTCTGCGGTCGTCTATATTTGTTACTGCAAAGAGGATGGGCGTCCCACGCGGGCTAATGCTCCGCTTTACGCTCCGCCCGCCCGACTGCCTGATGTGCGATACTCCCACACCAAGGATCGTCTCGCGGATGTCACCGCGAAATTTACGGAACGATGGGAATATTGAGATTTGTGGGAATTGTGGGATTTGTGAGATAAGACAAACCTGCGAACTCCGGCACAAAAATGCGAGTTGTAACTCTTACGTCACCGATTGCGGGAGAGAGCGTATAGTCCCACATCTCCCACAGCTCTCACGCCTCCCACCTCTCTCACTTGCTCCCGCTTCTTTCGCGCCCGCGGCGCGATGCATTGCTCCGCGTAGTGCGATCTCATCTCTCATAACTCATCTCTATCCGCAGGAGATTTTAAGGGGGCAGGGGGATCTTTAACAAAAAGTAAAAAACTACCATACGCGAAGCCGCGAGTACCGGAGGTGCGAAGCACCGAGGAACGGATGCGCGGGAGCGCGGGGGCTCCCCCGAAAATCGACCGACTTGTCACGGCGTAGCCCGCAGGGCGAAGACGGAAGCCGCGAAGCGGGGCGATGGCTCTTACGCCATCGCAGGAGATTTTAAGGGGGAATTACGATTGCACCATCGTTTTCCTGAACCGCACAAGCGAAACGAAAAAGAGCACCGCGCCGATGATGAAAAGTTTGGCGAAGGAAACTGCCGCAACCCGGAGTCCGGCGCCGCGGTAGAGGATCGCCTGACTGAATTCGACGAGGTGGGTCGTCGGCGCCGCCTGCATCACAAATTGAACCAGTTGCGGCATGCTTTCGCGCGGCGTGACGCCGCCGGAGAGCAATTGCATCGGGATCAAAATCAAAATGATCATGATTCCGAGTTGCGGCATATTGCGGGCGATGCAGGCAAGGAAAATCCCGAGCGAGGTCACGGCAAACAAATGCAACGCCACTCCGACGAAAAAGAGTCCCGCCGAGCCTTCGATCGGGACGCCCAGGATTTCCTTGATGACGACAAAAAGCGAAATTCCGGTCGCGAGCAGTACGATCAGCGCCATCGACCAGACTTTGGAAAGCATGATCTCAAAGGCGGTGACCGGCATCACGAGCAGATGCTCCAACGTCCCGTTTTCCCGTTCGCGGATCAATGCGGCGCCCGTCAGGATGATCGCGAGCATCGTGATGTCGTCGATCAGCTGAACGACCGACCCGAACCAGGCGCGCGTCAAATTGGGATTGAAGCGGTTGCGCACGACGACCGACGCTGCCGGCGGGCTTGAAGCGTGATAATACTTTTGGATCTCCTGCTGAATGATTTGCTGGATGTGCCCGTTGCCGATAAACGCCTGACTCATGCGGGTCGCATCGACGTTGAGCTGAATGTCGGTCGCGCGTCCGTAGATGACGTCGCGCTGGAAATTGCGGGGGATCACGATGACAAAAGTGTAGGTGCCGCGGTCGAGCGCATTGTCGATCTCATGAAGTTTCAGCGGTTCCGGTTTGACGAAATAAGGCGGCAGAAAGGCATCGGTCAGCCGTCCGGAAAGTTGCGAATTGTCTTCGTCGACGATGGCGATCGTCGTGCGGTTGAGGGTGTCGGGTGTCGCCGTCGAAGAAATGTAGACCCCGAGCGTAAAGGCGTAAATGATCAAGCCGATCAGCAACGGGTCGCGCAATAGACCGCGCAACTCCTTGATGCCGAGACGCCAGACGTTGAGAAAAGTTTGCAGCATAGCTTACGATTCCTGTTTTTTCAAGAGCGACACGCCGAAAACGACAAAACAAGGCACCATCACGAGCATCGGCAGAAGGAAACGGAAAAGTTCGGCAAAGCCGAGCGATTTATTGAAAACGCCGCGGCAGATGAGCAGCATATAGGTCGTCGGATAAAAAGCGGCGATCGTTTGCGCCAGCGGATTCTGCGCTCTGACCGGCGTGATCAGTCCGCAAAGTTGGGATGCCGGCAAAATCGTGCCGAGCATCGTCAGAAAGATCACGGCGATCTGACTGCGGGTGACCGACGAGGCGAGAAGCCCCATTCCCGTTGCCAGGATCGAGTAGATCAAAATCGAAAACAGCAGAAACGGCACACTTCCCTTGACGGGTACGTCAAAGACGAAAACCGCCATCAGGATTTGCAGAATGCCGCTGAAAGTGGCGAAAATCACATAGGGGCATTGTTTCCCCAAAAGGAATTCCAGCCGTGTCAGCGGCGTCACGTACAAATTGATGATGGAGCCGTTTTCCTTTTCGCGGACGACTGCAAGCGCGGCGAGCACGGCGGGGATCATCAACAGCAAAAGCGGGATCACCGCCGGCACCATCGCGGGCAGACTGCGGACGTCGGGATTGTAGTGATAGCGCACCTGTATTGCGACGGATGTGCCGCCTGGCGCGAGCGGAAGCTTGTATTTTGCGAAATTTTGCAGCCACTCCTGATGAAGCATGGAAACGTAACCGTTGATGGTTTCGGCGCGCATCGGCATTGCCCCGTCGACCCAGAATGCGATCTCCGGTTGCAGACCGTGCTCCAGTTTCTGACCGAAATCAGGCGGTATCTCCACGACGAGCGAAAGTTCCCCGCTGCTCATGCGTCGGTCGATGTCCTGATAGTTTATGATGGGCGGATGCTCGATGAAATAGCGGGAACCCGCGATGTTGTTGGCGTAATCGATGCTCAATTCACTGTGGTCGTTGTCCCAGACGGCATAACGCAGATTTTCCACGTCCATACTGATCCCGTACCCGGTGACCGCCATCAGCAGCATCGCGCCGAAAAGGGCGAGCGTCGCCCGGATCGGGTCGCGGGCGAGTTCGAGCGTTTCGCGCCACATGCAACTGTACCAGCGCCGGATGTTGAAGTATCCGGCAAAGAAGTGCCACCACGGAGTTTTTGGGGGGATTTCCGCTTTGACCGGGATGTTTTCCTGCATTGCCGTGTCCCCACTCGTACCGGAAGCCTCCTCCAGAAAACTGATGAAGGCTTCTTCCAGATCCCGGGCTTGGCGCGCCTTGACGAGATGGACGGGGGTGTCGCAGGCGAGCGAACGCCCCTGGTGCATCAGAGAAACGCGGTCGCAACGCTCCGCTTCATTCATAAAGTGGGTGGTGATGAAAATCGTCACTTTGTCGCGGCGCGAAAGCTCGATGATGAGTTCCCAAAAGGTGTCGCGCGCGACCGGGTCGACGCCGGAAGTCGGTTCGTCGAGGATCAGAAGCCGCGGATGATGGATCACCGCCGCCGCGAGCGAGAGCCGCTGTTTGATGCCGAGCGGCAGTGATTTCGGATAGACCCCGGAAACTTCCTGCAACTGGAAACGCTGAAGCATTTCGTCGACGCGACCGGAAACCTGATCGGCGGGAATGCGGTAAAGGTGCGCATACAATTCCAGATTCTGCCGCACCGTCAGTTCGCCGTAGAGGGAAAAACTCTGCGTCATGTAGCCGAGGTTGAGCCGGCTTGCCATCGTGTTGTGATCCGCCTTGACGCCGAAAATTTCGGCATTGCCCTCCGTTACCGGAAGCAATCCAGTCAGCATCCGCATCGTCGTCGTCTTGCCGCACCCGTTGGAGCCGAGGAAACCGAAAATTTCGCCGCGCGGTATCTCAAAACTGACGTGATCGACGGCGGTGAATTTGCCGAAGCGTTTGGTAAGTCCGGTCGCTTTGATCGCGATTTCGTTATCGGCGGAGTCGGGCAGCGGCGGCACGACGAGTGTGTGGTGATCCTGCCGTTTGCTTTCGGGAAGCAACTGGATGAATGCCGCGTCAAGATTTTTCTGCTGCGTCTTTGCCAGTAATTCCTGCGGTGTCCCGGTCGCGAGGATCAGTCCGCCGTCCATCGCGATCAACTGGTCGAATCGCTGTGCTTCATCCATATAGGCGGTGGCGACGATGACGCTCATATTTTTCCGCTCGTTG
Source organism: Victivallaceae bacterium (assembly GCA_024405735.1). Lineage (GTDB taxonomy): Bacteria > Verrucomicrobiota > Lentisphaeria > Victivallales > Victivallaceae > UBA1784. The sequence continues at coordinate 28,501 of JAKSOF010000017.1, forward strand.
CGGATGCGGTCGATGAGATCCCAGAATTGCCGGCGCGCCAGCGGGTCGACGCCGGTCGTCGGTTCGTCGAGGATCAGGAGATCGGGGTCGTGGATCAGCGCACAGCAAAGCCCCAGTTTCTGCTTCATGCCGCCGGAAAGTTTCCCTGCCGGGCGGTCGAGAAACGGATATAATCCCGTACTTTTCGTCAAATGATCGATCCGGCGGCGGCGTTCCGCGGCGTCGTGTCCGAAAAGCCGGGCGAAAAACTGCAGGTTTTCCTCCACCGTCAGCGTGAAATAGAGATTTTTACCCAATCCCTGCGGCATATAGGCAATGCGCGGACAGACTTTTTGACGGTGCGCGATGCTGCGCAAGTTGCCGCCGAGGACAAAAAGATCGCCTTTTTGGATGGCGCGGGCGCCGGAAATGAGCGAAAGCAACGTCGATTTGCCGACGCCGTCCGGTCCGATCAAGCCGACCAGTTTCTGCGGCGCAAGCGTAAATGAGACATCCTTGAGCGCCTGTGTCTTACCGTAACGGTACGACAAATGGCGAAAACATACGGCGCTCCGGTTCTCCTTTTCCCGTGGAAGCGGTTTCATTTAAAGCGACTTCAATTCCAGTTTCTGGGGCCACGGAGCGTTGGGGTCGATTTTGATCCACGCCACGCCGGGAACGCCGGTTTTGACGATGTCGACGTATTTTTTTAGCAACGACGGGTCGATTTTCGCTTTGACGCGGAACATCAGTTTCTGCCGTTCCACTTTGGTTTCCACCGTTTTCGGCGTGAACTGCGCGATGTCGGAAACAAAGGAAACGCGTGCGGGGATCGGGAAGTCCGGCAAGGCGTCGAGGACGATCCGCACTTCCGCGCCGATCTTGATTTTGCCGACCAGTTGCTCCGGCAGGAAAAAATTCATATAGACATCGGTGAGGTCGACGAGATTCAGCACCCGTCCGCCGGGGGAGAGCACTTCGCCCGGTTCGGCGATGCGGTACTGGATCCTGCCGTCGATCGGCGCCAGAAGATTGCTGTCGTCGAGGTTCGCCTGGACGACGGCGATCTCCGCTTCGGCGGCTTCGATGTTGGCAATGGCACCCTCAAGGTCGGCTTTGGCAAGCAGAAGCGCCGCTTGGGCGGAATTGTATTCCGTTTCCGCATTTTCGAAATTCTGCTGGGAAGTCGCTTTGTTTTTCCACAATTCGGACTGACGCTTGTAGGTTTTTTCGGCGCCGTCGAATATGCTTTGTTTCTGATTGACGGTCGCTTCCTTGCTCAGTTTTGCCGCTTTCGCCTGATGGAGTTTTGCTTTGGAAGTGGCTAAAATCGCCGAAAGCACGTTGGTCTGACTGCGGGCGAGCAATTGTCCTTTGACAACGTAATCGCCTTCATCGACCGTGATTTCCTCGATGCGTCCGCCGAGTTTCGTCGCGATGCTCACTTCGGTGGCTTCCAGTCTGCCGTTGCCGTGGGCGAGGGCGGGGTTGTTGTCCAGTCGGCTCCCCTCGTAAACGCGATAAACGCAATACCCCGCACCGAGGACGGCGAGGATCAAAATGGCGATCCAGATTTTTCTCATAAGAAGACCTCTTGGTTGTTGTAGAAATTACAAGACATAATATAGCATTTTTTTCTTGTTTTTCAAGAAAAACGGGATTTTGGCATTTTTATCCGCAAGCCCTGCTTGACACAAGGGAAATATCGTGATATATTTTCCGAAATACAGGAGAATGGAATCTCATGCGGAAAAATTCAATCGTCTTTTTGGGGATCCTTGTCGCTGCGGCGCTTCGGGGCGCGCCGCCGGTCTATATTCTCGCCGACGGGAAGCGTACCGCCGCATCGCCGGAAATTTCTTTGCCCGCGGCTGAAATCGTTCTGACGACTCCGGTAAACAAGACCGTCGTGCCGCTTTTGAGTCCGAAACAGAAAAGTTTTCTTGAAATGCCCCGTCCCGAGCGGATCGCTTTTTTTGCCGACCGGGAAAAACGTCAGAAAATGGTCTCTTACGGTTCCTTTCCGAAAACGGTCACGCTCAGTTGGAATCCGTCCGGTAAAAATTGCATCTACACCGTGACCGTTTCGGAAAAGCCGGATATGTCGGAAGCCGTTTGCGCAATGACGACGGCGACTTCCCTTCGTCTCGGCAATCTCAAGATCGCCCAATGCTATTACTGGTGTGTTTCCGACGGCAAAGGTATTTCGGAAACCGCCTCGTTTCAAACGGAGGACGTCGCTCCGCGGCTCCTTAAAATTTCCGGCATCCCCAACGCGCGCGACCTCGGAGGACGCAAAACGCTTGACGGCAGACGGGTCAGACAGGGTATGATCTACCGCAACGCCGGATTGAATGACAACGCTTTCGGCGACAAACCCGGCAAAGTCCGTTTTACCGCGCAATCCAAAGCCTATTTCGTCGAGGATCTCGGCATCAAAACCGATCTTGATCTGCGTAGCGAAAAGGAATGTGCCGGGATGACCGCTTCCCCCGCCGGAAACAAGGTGAAATGGTGTCATATATCGTCCTCGCAATATCAGTATATGCAGGGCGATTTCGGACGGCGCGCCTTTCAGCGGGATTTCCGGCTTTTTCTCGACGAAAAAAATTATCCGGTCGACTTTCACTGCATTGCCGGACAGGACCGCACCGGCGCGCTCGCTTTCATCCTCAACGGACTGCTCGGAGTGCCGGAGGAGGAGCTCTATCTCGACTGGGAAACGACCGGATTCTGTAATCCGAGCACCCGCTTCTCCCACGCAAGATTATTTGATCACCTCGTCACCGGATTTCAGAAATACGAGGGGAATTCGATCAACGAAAAGATCGAAAAATACGTCCTTGACAACGGATTTTCGCCGGAAGATATTGAAAAATTCCGCTCCATTATGCTGGAAAAATGAATTTTTGAAAAAAATCGTTTTGATAACAGGCGCGTCAAGCGGGCTCGGTCTTGCGATGGCGAAGTGCTTTTTGTCGCACGGTCACATTGTGATCGGCGTCAGCCGGCATCGTCCCCCCGTTGAACTGCCGTACTGGATCGAAGCGGACGTGACGACGCGCTCCGGTCAGGAAAAGATCGCCGCTTTTGTCGCGGAAAAATTCGGCAGGCTCGACGTCCTTGTCAACAATGCAGGGAAGGGCAGTTACGCGACGTGGGAGGAGCTTCCCGAAACCAAATTGCGCGAACTTTTTGAACTTGATTTTTTTGCCGTCGTCGCGTTGACGCGCATTCTCTTGCCGCAACTGGAAAAAGCGCACGGCTCCATCATCAACATTTCCAGCGCGGCGGGGAAACTCTGGGTTCCCTGTATGGGGGCTTACTGCGCCGCCAAAGCCGCCGTCGCGATGTTTTCCAACACGCTCGGCATCGAATTGAGCCGCCGCAATATTCACGTGCTGGACGTCGCCCCCCGTCAGATCAACACCGGATTTTCGCGCCGCGCCTTTGTCTGCCGCGAAGTGCCGGATTCGCCCGGTTCCCGCCGGACGACACCGGAAAGACTGGCATCGTTTGTCTACCGCGCCTGGGAAAGGAAAAAACGGCGCGTCACTTATCCGCCGATGCTTGACGCCGCGCTCTTTTTCCTGCGCGCGGTCATCCCCGGCATCTATCAGAAAGTCAGTTTGAAATTATGGAAACTTTAGATCCCGAAGCATTGTTGCGGGCAACGACGCCCGTGCCGCGCGAAACCGATCCCGCGAACTGGTGGTGTGTCCGCTACCGCGAAAAAGCCGAAATCGCCAAGCGTCTCGGCAAGGCGGTCGAAATCGTCCTTTTCGGCGACAGCATCACGCAGAATTTTGAACGGGAGGGCTTCGGCAAAGATGTTTCCGATGCCGCGATGAAAAATTATTGCTGGCTTGACCTCGGATTTATCGGCGACCGCACCCAGCAGATGCTTTACGTCATCGAGCACGGCGACTTTTTTCCCGCGCTTCAGCCGCAGCTTGCCGTCATTTTGATCGGCACCAATCACTTTGAATTCAACGAGTCGGGACCGCGCGAAGCGGCGGCGGGGATCCGACGCGCGGTCGATTCCCTGCGGCGGCTGACGCCGGAAACCAAAATCCTGCTTTTGGGCGTATTGCCGCACGCCGATGGCGGAGATTCCGGGCACAATGCCGGAAATCGGGAGATCAATGCCATCATTTCCGCTTTTGCCGATAACCAAAAGGTCTTTTTTGCCGATTTTTCCCCTCTTTTTATCGACGGGGAGGGGCGTTTGAAAAAGGAACTTTATCTCGACGATCATCTCCACCCCTCGGAAGCGGGATACCGGGTTTACGCCGAAGCGTTGCGTCCTTATCTCGAGCGATTTGTGCAAAAGTAACTGGCAAATTCCGGCGGAGAGGGCTATCTTATGAAAAAGCGGAGTTTTGCAAATGGAAAAACAGCCTGAACGGATACTCATCATCAAGCCGAGCAGTCTCGGCGACATCGTCCACGCGCTTCCGGCGGCGCGAATGATCGTCCGTCATATCCCCGATGTCGTGATCGACTGGGTGGTGACTCCGGCGTTTGCCGAATTGGTCGATTACTGCCCCAATCTCGGTCGCAAGATTCTCTTTCACCGTCGCGAAATGGGCAAAATCAAAAGTTTTCTGCCGGTGTTTTATCATTTTCTGCGCGATCTGCGGCGTGAAAAATACGATGCCGTCATCGACTTGCAGGGACTTCTGCGCAGCGCGGTCTTTTCGTTTTGCGCGAGAAGCACGCTTGCTTTCGGTCCGGCATACAGCCGTGAATTCGGGATGTCGCTCGGGTACAACCGCCACATCGTCATTCCCACCGGGACAACGCATGCGATCGAGCGCAATCTGACGATGGTCGCCAAAGCTTTCGGATGGGACGACCGCGTTGTGGAATTTTCTCCGCTGCCGGAAAAGGAAGATGCGGCGTTATCCGCCCGGACGCTTTTGAATTTTTACGGAGCCGCCGCAGGCGATGCACTTTTTGGCATCATCCCCGGTGCCAACTGGCAGAGCAAGTGCTGGCCCGCCGATTTTTTCGCCGCCTATCTCAAGGAAACGGTGAAACTTCGCCCCGCGCTGAAATTCGTTTTTTTCGGCACGGCAAAGGAGTTGCCGATGATCGTGGAGATCATCAGAAAAAGCGGACTTCCTCCGGAAAAGTGTCTGTCGCTCGCCGGAAAGACCGGAGTCGCCGTCCTTGCGGAAGCGTTGCGGCTGATGCAATGCGTCTGCGGCGGCGATACCGGAGCCATCCATCTCGCCGCGGCGGTCGGTACGCCGACGGTTTCGCTCTACGGACCGACGCGTCCGGAATTGACCGGGGTGCGCGCTCCCCGCAATCTTACGCTGACCCCGAAAATCCCCTGTCTCGGATGTCTGAAACGCATTTGCCCGCAACCGGAAAATCTCTGTCATATAGGCATTGATCCCGTTTCGGCGGCGCGGCAGAGCATTGAATTGTGCGGAGATACGCTTCGATGAGGACGGTGGAAGCCGTTTGCGCGGACATCACGAAACTTGCGCTCGACGCGATCGTCAATGCCGCCAATACGACCTTGCTCGGCGGCGGCGGCGTGGACGGCGCGATCCACCGCGCCGCAGGCAGCGAACTTTTGGCGGCGTGCCGTGTTTTCGGCGGTTGTCCGACGGGGGAAGCGCGGATCACCCCGGGATTTTTGCTTCCGGCAAGATTCGTGATCCATACCCCCGGTCCCGTATGGTATGGCGGAAGTCATCGCGAAGACGAGTTGTTGAGAAATTGCTATGACAATTCTTTGCGGCTTGCCGCGCAAAATCGTTGCCGCTCGATCGCCTTTCCCTGCATCAGTACGGGCGTTTACCGTTTCCCCAAGGAACGCGCGGCAAAGATCGCACTGCAAGCCGTGCGCGAATGGCGGGAAATTCTGCCGGAAAAAGTGATTTTCTGCTGTTTTTCTCCGGCGGACTGCGAACTTTATCAAACGCTTCTTTTGTCGCGATGAATCCTTTGCCGGAAATGCTTCCCCGCTTGCTGATCGACTGGTACCGGACGCACCATCGCGATCTGCCGTGGCGCAAAACGCGCGATCCCTACGCGATACTGATTTCCGAAGTGATGTTGCAGCAAACGAGAGTCGAAACGGTGATCCCTTATTACCGGAGATTTTTGGAGCGTTTGCCCGATTTTGCATCGTTAAGTCAAGTTCCCGACGAGGAATTGCTGAAATTATGGCAGGGGCTCGGCTATTATCGCCGCGCCGCGATGCTGAAAAAAACGGCGATCGCCGTGATGCGCGAGTACGGCGGCGTTTTCCCCGTTGATTTTGAAACGGTTTTGAAATTGCCGGGCATCGGAGATTATACGGCGGGCGCGATTTTTTCCATCGCCTTCGGACAAAAGCGCGCCGCCGTCGACGGCAACGTTTTGCGCGTGATTTCCCGCTTGAATGACGACGCGCGCGATATGACGGCGCGTGCCGTGCGGCGGGAAATAGGGAATGCGCTGGAAAGTTTGTATCCCGATAATGCGGCATCGGAATTTACCCAGAGTTTAATGGAAATCGGCGCGACGGTCTGTCTGCCCAACGGCGCGCCCCGTTGCGCGGAATGTCCTTTGCAAACGCTGTGTCTTGCCTTGAAACGCGGGATTGTCGCGCTCCGCCCGTTGAAAAAACATCCCAAAGCGCGGAAAATCGAAAAAAAGACTTTTTATCTTTTGCGGTGCAACAACAAGATCGCACTGGTGCGCCGTCCGGGGCAGGGGATGCTTGCCAACCTTTACGGCTTTCCCGGAGAGGACGGGCTCTTGCCGCTTGCCGAATGCCGCCGCCGCCACCGCGATTGGGAAATCCGCCCGAAAAGTTTGGCGGCAAAGCATATTTTCACTCACATCGAGTGGCGTATGCGCTGGTTCCGGGCGGAAACCGTACGGGAGGATCCCCGTTTTATCTGGGCGACGCGCGAAGAGTTGGAGGAAAAATATCCCGTCCCCAACGCCTTTTCCGCATATCGGAAACTTCTTTGATATGACGCGTTTTGCCGTCAGAAAAAGTTTTTGATGCCGAGCAAAATCAGCACACAGCCGCCGGCGATCATCGCTTTGTCGGGAGAAAGGTGTTTTCTGCCCCGTTTGCCCGCGAGCGCGCCGCCAAGCGCGATCAAAAACGTGACGACTCCGATGATCGCGCTTTCGATATAAAGACTGGTGTATCCGAGGCAGGCGAAACTTACTCCGACGACAAACGCGTCGACGCTGGTCGCGACGGCGAGGATGAACAATGCGTCGAACGAGGTGGAAATGCTGCTTTTTTCATCGCGGTCGCGGATCATTTTGACCCCGATCCCGATGAGCAGCGCCGCCGCGATAAAGCGACCGTAAAACTGGATCAGCGTACCGCAGAGCGTCCCGCCGAAAAACCCCGCGACCGGCATCAGAAACTGAAAAAATCCGAAAAGGGAGGAAGAAAGCAGGATCTTTTGCCAGTTGTAACGCTCGTTTTCCACGACACCGAGCGTGACGCTGACGCCAAAGGCGTCCATCGCCAGCCCGATGCCGAGCAAAACCGCTTCGATGATCGTCCAGATCGTCATTCAGAGTTCGGCGACGTCCGTCGAAACGGGCCATTGCCACGCTCCGGCGTATTCGCGGTCAAAAATGTTGAGATAAACGGCAGTCGCGCCGGACGGGATCGTCGCGGAAACGATGTCGCCGTGGATTTCGGCGGGGAGCGTTTTCCATTCGCGTTTGACGCCGGGGGCGCCGGAAGCGTAATTCAACTCCGCGCGTTTGACGCCTTCACCGGGGTCGAGGATCGTCGCGCGTACCCGGTTCCCGCAAACGGAGAGCGCGGAAATGCGCGCGTGAGCGCGGTCTTTGCCGCAAAAAGCATCGACGTAACGCTGAAGCCCCGCGTAATCCCAGCCGACGTGATCGTGATCGAGCCGGACGACGAGAGCGGCGCCTTGCGTTCCCGGCGCCTGCTGATAAGTCTTTTGCCACTGGGCGATCTCAAAGGCTTCATCGTTGGTCCCGGCGAACCAGAAGGTCGGCACGGTGAGATTTTGCACGAAGTATTTCGGCTCAAACGAGTCTTTGGCGTATTTCACAAAGCTCCCGTCGGCGCCGCGGTCCCAGTTGCCGCACCCGTAGCACAAGGCGGCAAAGGCGAAACGGCGGTCAAGCGAACAGGCGATCGACCCCATCACGCTGCCCCACGAAATGCCGAGCAGTCCGATCTTGTCGGGATTGATTTCCTTTTGTTGACGCAAAAAGGTGTTGGCGCGGACGGCGAGCGCAACGCCGTTATGCACCCACAAGTGACGCTGGGCGTCATTGCCTTCGGAGAAACCGCCCGATCGGTCCTGCCACGAATCTTTCAGCACCGGACGTTTGGGGCGCGCGACTTCCGTCGCCGGTTCCTGACCGTAATGGTCAAAGGTGATCACGGCGTAACCGCGGTCGCGCCACTTTTGGACGTAGTTTGCAAACGCCGTGCCGCCGCCCCCGTGAAAGAGGACGACCGCCGGAAATCCGCCCTGCGGGACCGGAGTCGAAGGCAATGCGTAATAGGCGTAGGCTTTCGTTGTTTTGCCGTCGGAAGTTCTGGGCCCTTCCAGCAGGAAAGAGAGGACTCCTTCGGCGCGGTATTTTTCCAATCCGGTGTCGGCAAAAGTCTGCGGGACGGCAAAAAGTTCCTCCTTGGTCCATTGCATCGGCTCTGCGGCGCAGACCGCCGTCGTCAACGTCGTGGCGAGAAGCGTTTCTTTCATCATCTTTTATTTCCCTTTTTTATCTTCGACCGTACCGTCGTCGTTGGCAAGCGAGAGATGCTCCCGCATGTCACCGGGCAGCAAGTAGGCATTGTAAAGACCGCCGAGCGTCAGCCACGCGGTGGCGACGACCATGATGACCAGTTGGACGACGAAATAGGTTTTCCAGTATGCGCTCCAGACGAAAAGCGGGATCTCGTCCACTCCGGGGATCCACCCCGCCTCGATCATCAGAAATGCGCAGGTGCCGATCAGCAGACAGACCCACCAGATCAGGCAGTAGCAGATTGTGAACCAGAAAAGGAAACCGTCGAATTTGCCGAATTCCAGGGAGTAGCCGATCATTTCTTTCCAGTTGCGCCTGGCTTCGGTGGATTCTCCTGGCGTTTTGTCGTCGGCGATCCGGTATTTCCCCCGGTGGAGCATCCGGTCGAGGTTAAAAGGCGGTTGCGGAAACACGAGCGACAAAACAACGTAACTTAATGTCGCGACCGCCATCGCGATAAAGTAGATCACCTGACCATTGATCGGGAATTGGTCGAGATGGTCGGCAAGCCAGTTGCAGTCGGGGAATATTTCAAGCAGTTTCAGCGCGAATGCGTGCCACAATGCTTTGGTCTGGAGCAACGCCCCGGCAAAGGAAAGAGTTCCACCTGAAATCATCGAGACCCACGCGGCAAGCGTCGTGCCGCGTTTCCAGTAAAGACCGCCGAAAATGACGATCCCTGCGCCGCCGAGATAGATGGAGCCGGTGACGGCGTAGTACATAAAAATCGGGATTTCAAAGTCGTAGTGCTTTTCCAAAAGATAAAGCCCGCAACTGAAAAGAAAGGCGAAAACCGCGACCGATGTGATCGAAAGACGCAACCAGCGGATGTGCCGTTTGGCGTCGATTTTCTTTTTCTGCAACGGCAACAGAAAGTCCTGGACGAAAATACTTCCCCACGTGTGCAGACAAGTGTCGTCGATACTGACCGAACAGGCGAAAATCATCGCGGCGAAGCCGCCGAAAACCCACCCGGGCAGATTGAGTTGCAGAAAACTGGTGACGACGACCATCGCGCTTTTAGTCGCTTCCGCATTGACGTCGCCGCCGAGCGAATCGCGCAACGGCGCCGCATACTCCGCCAGATCGGGGTTGTGCAGTACCGCATAGGCGATGAGCGGCGGCAAAATGTAGCAGACCTGTGTCGCGAGGTGACGCCAGCGTCCGAGCACGCCCGACATCTGAGCGTCGTGCGGCGTTTTGGCGGAGGAATCGTATCCGGCGCCGCCGCCCCAGCTTTTCGCGTTGTAGATACTGCCGTAGACACCGATCAGAAAGTACCAGATGTTGAATTGGTCGATCTTGGTCGTATTAAACGGATTGACGAATTCGTTGCGCACGGCAAGTCCGGCGAAAACGTCGTTCCAGCAGAAACGGGCGACGAGGAAACAGAGCATCACGGCGATCAATATTTTGCAGATGACTTCCTGATAGAAGTCCGTCAGCATAATACTGATCTGACCGCCGACGATCGCGATGAAAAGGGCGAGTCCGAGATTGAAAAACATCACGACCATCGCCATATTGCATTGAAACGTGATTTCGCCGATCGAAACGGGAAACGTTTCCGGCAGACCGAGCAAACCGAGGGTCAGTTCGGCGACGACCAAAGGCATGATCGCATAGTTGATCACACCGGATATCCAACTCAAAAAGCCGGCGAAAATACGGAATTTCCGGCTGTAACGCATCTCAAAAAACTGAAAGAGGGTAAGCGCGCGGGTCTCGCGGAAACGGTAGCTGATGAAGCCGGTCACGGCGACGACAAGACCCACCGGCACGCCGATCTGATCCCACCAGATCGGCGTCACGCCCGCCGAATAATACATTTCCCAGGTGGCGACCATTCCGGCGCCTCCCGTCATGCCTCCGGCGACGGTCAAAAGATATTTGCGAGCCATGCGGTTCGCGGAGAGGAAATCGGCAACGCCTTTGACATATTTATTCGACCAAATGGTGACCGCCAGCATGCCGAAAAGCAGAATGCAGAAAAAAATCCAAAACGATGGAGAGGAAAATACCATTGCCGGCGTCTTTTTTATTTACGGTAAAAAAATGGACTGCACAGGGCAGTCCGGAAACGCTTTTTCAAGCGGAGCATACCCCCCTCACGGGGGGCATCGGAAATACCTCCCGGAAACCCGGGAGGTATCCGTCATCCGGACGGGGAACTACTTGCTCATCGAGCGGATGTCTTCGATCATGCGGGTCATCGCGATCGCGGATTCCGCGGTCAGCGTGTTCTCGCATTTGCCTTCGACCGCATCGCGGAAGTGCTCGAGTTCGCAGACGAACGCGCTCTTTTCCGCCGCGGGAACTTCGATCACGCGGTATTCATCGGTGTGGATGATGATGCGGTCGGGACGCTCCACGCGCATATAGCCGTTGTCGCCGAGGAAAGTGAAGGTGAGATCCTTGAAGCAGAAGGTCTCTTTCTTGGCGTACATGCCTTCGAGCAACGCGGTCACGCCGTCGCCGTAGTTGACCATCGCGTTGAAGCTGTCTTCCATTTCCCAGCCGAAGCGGTGTTCGCAACGGGAGAAAAGGACTTCCTGCGGCAGTTTGCCGGTGATGTAGCTGATGAGGTCGAAATCGTGGATGCTCAATTCATACATCGCGCCGACTTTTTTGACCCACTGCCCCTCGGGACGGTCGTGGAATTCCTGACTCTTGGTGCTGGTGATCGAAACGAGCTTGCCGATCTCGGGCAGGTGTTTTTTCGCTTCGATGAAAATGGGTTCATAACGCATTTTGAAACCGACCGCGAGCACCTTGCCCATTTTTTTGGCGAGGGCGTCGAGTTCCATGCCGCTGGCGACGTCGGTGGTCAGCGGTTTTTCCGAGAAGACGTTGTAGCCCGCTTCGAGCAACGCCTTGACCACGGGGTAGTGGGCGCGCGGCGGAGTAACGACGCTGACGCCGTCGAGATCCTTGGGCAGATCTTTCATATCCGTGATGGGGGTCGCGCCGCAAAGTTCGGCGCAGGATTTCGCCATCTCTTCCTTGAGGTCGCAGACCGCGACGACTTGCACGCCGGGGATCGACGCCCAGCTGCGCGCGTGCGCTTTACCGATGCCACCGCATCCGACAATACCAACTTTAAACATTTTGTTATCTCCTTATGTTATTGCGTCCGGCGGAAAACTTTTTCCGTCAAACCGTTGGTTGCAAAAAATTTTTTACGCTTTTTCACAAGAAACACGCTCCCCGCACCGGCGTTGATTGCCGCCTGAAATACCGGAAGCGCGTTCTGCATTGCGTCAAAGAATGATTCAGTCAAAAAGTTCCAATTCGGCAACATCATCGACGCTGCCTTCGGGCTTGTAGTTTTCATCCGTGGTGAGGATGATCATATCAAAACGGGTGTATTCCGACTGCGAAACGAGTTTGATCACAAGTTCGCCGGCTTCCAGATGGCTCTTGAGCAGCGAGCGGTTCCACTGCCAGACGCCGCCCTTGCCGTCGGCGGTCTTTTTGTCGCCGAACGTGCCGACTTTTTTGCCGTTGAGGTAGATCACGGCCTTACGGCTGTTGCCGCACATCGTGTAGTCGCGAACCCAGAGATAGTAATCGCCGGCTTCGGGAATGGCGGTCCGGGTGGAAACGGTGGCGCCTTTTTTATTCATCCGCAGATATTTGCCCTGCGAGGCCTTGCCCATGTATTCGACGACAAAACCGTCGGCTTGGGGAAAGTTTTCGCATTCGACCATGAATTCGGCGGCTCCGACTCCGGCGGTCAGCACGGCGGCGGCGATCATTGACGTCATTTTTTTCATTTTTCTTCCTTTTTGGGTTGGAGGGGAATTGTGGTCAATTCCGTAATTCCTGTTTGTATTCCTTTAGGCAGAAATGCCGTATCGGTCGAAAAGATCAGCGCGTCGACGCGCGTGTAGGGAGAAGTCGATACCAGTTTGATTTCCAGCTCCCCCGCTTCCAAATGAGTGAGGGCGGGGGCGTGATACCAAGTGAATGCTCCGGCGCGGTTGTTTTCCGGCGTGCCGTCGCCGAGAGAAGCGGTTTTTTTGCCGTTGAGATAAATATCGACTTTGCGGAAATTGCCGCCGAAACTCATTGTGCGTGCCCAAAGCGCGTAATCTCCGCTTTGCGGCAAATTGAAACGCGCAGTCGTTTCCGCGTTTTCATCGGTGAAGTGGAGAAATGCGCCGTTTTGCGCCAGTTCGTCTTTGGCAAGTTTGACATTGCGGCTTGCCGGGAAATTTTCGCATTCGACACCATACTCCACCGCGTAAAGCGAAAGCGCCGCCGAAAGGCAGAGAAATGCGAAAGCAACGTTTTTCATAGCGACCTGAAACTACCGTAAAAAGCCGATTTTTTTTGTACAAGACCAACTATACCACACAAATATGGTTTTGTCAATGAAAAAACTTTAAAAAAACGCATTTGTTGAAAGAGAAGAGAGAGAAACTGCATACGCTTTGATTGCCGTCGGATGCGAGTCGGTTGCCGACGAGCGCGCAGTCGGATGGGAGCGATTTTACGCATTGCGAGCAATGCGGAAATGCGCAAACAGTTGTTTGCGCAAGCGACCGTAGACGAGCACGGTAGCCGCGAGCGAAGAGGAGCGAGGAACGAAGCGACGATGAAGCGCAGGCGTATGGGAGTAAAAGGGGGAACATCCTCATCCGTCACGATCGCAGTCGCACGGGAAAAGGGGTGGTCAAGGAGGGGAAAGCTGACAGAGTACGGCTGTCTCCTCCTTGCTCCGATCCCGTCAGGCATACCACAGAACCTCCCTGTTTTTCTCACTTAAAACCCACGGCGAGAGTTATGAAAGATGGGAGAACCTATGGAGAGGGGGTCTCGCGCCTGCGGCACGACGCATTGATTTGCGCAATACTCTCTCTTAAAAAGTCTCTTATTGAATTTTTCGCCATAATTCGGCAAGGGTTTCCGGCGGAGCTTCCCGGATGTACGAAAAGAGGTCGCGCCGCATGGATTCTTCCTTTTTTGGAGCGGGTGTAAAGCAGGTCAGATGGTCCATTTTACGCATGGCTTCGATGCGCGCTTCGCGGTCGGCGTGATCCTGGTAATGCCGGGTCATTTCGGGGGAAAGATGTCCGACGATCCGCTGAACGACGAAAAGGGGGATCCCCCGCATTCCGGCGTAATAGCAGAACGTATGACGGAGCGAGTGGAAATCCTTGACGCTCTGCCGCCGTTTTCTGCCGGGAACGACGATATTGGTCTGAATGCCGAGTGAATGTAAAAATGCGTGAATTTTGCGGTTGAGGACATTCTGATGCTCCAGATAAAGTTTTGCCGCTTCCGGGAGCACGAAAGTTTCATCGGGATATTTTTGATGTTGTTCCGAGAGAAAATCCGCCAGTTCGTCGACGACGGGGATCTCGACGGTGTTTCCGGTTTTGCGGGTGCGTCGGCGGATCTCCCCGCCGCGGAAATTGGAATTTTTTTCCGCATCGATTTCCGCCCAGCGGAGCGTCGCCACATCGCCGAGCCGGAGCCCGGTGTAAATCCCGATGGTGAAAAGTCCGCGCATCAAGGGGGGAGGGGCGGTGAAAATTTTCCGCAACTCAAAAGAGGTGAAAATCTCCCTTCCGATCGCCGCTTTGGGCAAAGGGAAAATCAGGGAAAAGGGATTTTCCTTTTTACCGAGATCGGGAAGCAATGCGGTAAAAACCGCTTTGCAGACCGCCTGATAACGGTTCAAAGTGGAGGCGCTCAAGATGTCGCCCGTCTGGTAATTGCGGAAAAAGGGGCGTTGCGGACAATTTTCTTCGCGGTAGCGGACGACCCGATCCCATCTTCCGTAAGAACGGATGTAACTGATGTACGCTTCGGCGTGTTGTCTTTTGACCTGATGGAGGAACTGGAGCCGGTACCGGTCGCGTAAAAAAGCCGTAAAATCAAGCCAGTAACGCCGGGTGACTTTGACGAATTGCTCCGAAGCCGTTTTGCGTCGCGGTTTCTGCCGTGCGAGATCGAAAGCTTCTTCAAGCGGAATCAGGATTTGACGATGAGACATAAAATGATCCTTTCTTTGGTTGAAAGTGCAAATATACACATTCATCCAAAAGCTTGCAAGACGCTTCGGGGGTTTGAGGGTAAATTTCTCAAGCTGCCACAATAGCGATCATCGG
>JAKSOF010000018.1 GCA_024405735.1 Victivallaceae bacterium
GCATAGAATTTTTCAAACTTTTGTTAATCGACCGTGTTAAAGCGGCTGATTATATCGAGGGATGACCTTTGGCATTGTGCCGGACTCGTCTAGCCCTCCTTTTCTGCATTACCGGATTCCCGACTGTTAACGGGCATCCGGTTTTTTTATGCAATCCTTTCAAGAGTTGTATTATGGTAGACTTGTAACCAAGAGAACCATTACAATCGGAAAAGGTATGTCAAACATCAGCACTGCTGTCGCAAAAGGCAGAGATCCCCCGTCGTTCAAAGACTCGGCATCCGCCGATACCGATGACGGTGGCGTCTAAAACAAGATGCTGATTGAAAAAAAAGTGTATTATAGTAAGTCGTAACGAAAAAATGTCCACCCTTAAAAAAAGGAGCAAGTTATGAAAAACAAACAAAAGATCTCTCGTCACGAAGAAACAACCTTCCGGAAAGCATCCGCGGGAACGCGCGATCACTGGGAGGTCCAACCGGTAACCGATGCAATAACCCGGCAGCCCGAAGGAAAGGACAATGCTGCCGTAGCCCGGTTCCCACAAGTCGCGGCACCCGAATCCGGCAAAGTGTCCGGAGATCAGCACTACCGCGCAAGTCAAGATAACGGCAAGAGGAAACCAGTATTTGACTCACTGGTTGGTAAATACCCCGTGCCTGTTATTCGAGTTCCTAATTTGCTGGAGGTCATCGTCAGCGAAGAAAACTTCCTCCGCGCTATTAAAGAGATCAATAGCGCTCCCGACAAAGCTTGCGGTATAGATCGCAAGAGCGTCAGGGATGTATGTGAACAGCTGGAAAACTCCGCTGATAGACGGGAATTGATCCGGGAGGATATCCTGAAAGGGACATATCACCCCGGGTGGGTCAAAGTCATTCAGATTCCCAAACCCTCCGGCGGTAAGCGCACACTTGGGATTGCCACAGTTCGGGACCGCATCGTACAAAGGATGATTCTGAACGCCGTGGAGGACAACCTCCCCGACAATGCCTGGAGTCCGTACTCTTTCGCATTTCTGCGCAATCACAGTGTTGCCGACGCAATCGCAGAGGTCAACAAAATCCGCGAAGAAGGATATAAATATGCGATCAAACTGGATCTCAAATCCTTCTTTGACAACGTCCCGCACGATCGACTGCTTGAAAAAGTATGGCACCACATCGTGGATCGTCGGGTGGTTTCCCTAATAAGGAAATTTCTCACCCCGATTATGTGCAGACTCGGAGAAGACCTCTGGCGAAATCGGATCGGCTCCCCGCAAGGAAGCATCATATCCCCTTGGCTAACCTCCAAGCTATATTTGGACGAATTAGACAAGGAACTCTCGGTACGAGGACACCGCTTTGTCCGTTATGCAGACGACATCACGGTATTCTGCCGCAGTTACGGATCCGCCCGCAGAGTGAAAGCCAAACTGATAGACTTTGTGGAACAGACGCTTAAATGCCCGGTAAATCGGGGCAAATCCACAATAGTCGACATCAGCCACCTCTCGCTACTGGGGGTCGTCTTCGTAAATGGCAAATGGCAAATCGATCGGGAAAAGAGGAGAGACTACTGCAGTATCTACCTCCACGGACTAAGACTCTTCCAACGCACCGGAGACGAAACGTATTTCAGGATTGCCGTCGCCTCTCTGCAGAGCACGCTTGCGTACTACAGGGGTATTCCAGGCATTGCCCTTAGGCGCATCCATGCGATGGAGAGATGGGCTGTGAAACGGATGAAGGAAACCATCCTGGAAATGCCGCCGAAGAAAGCCAAATGCAAGTTAGGCAACTCTGACTCCAAGACGGGGACGCGTTCGCATTAGTCGAACATCCTCCCCCGTTACCGCAGCGCAATGAGGCCCACACCTTGTTGCGCTGTTTTTATGTAAGAGGAAATGTGTATCATGTAAAAAAAAGTTCCATCACACTTGAAAAGAGGGTGATGGCAAGGTATTGTATAAGCGGCTCGCCGGAGAAAAGGTGAGCCGTTGATCGTTTTGATCAAGGTAGTTCGCAACAAAGAAACTTGCAATTTTCTCGTCCAGCGGACTCCGGGATCGGACGTGCTGTGTACGTTTTGCGTACAAGTCGGCACGCCCCTTTCTTCTTCGCTGGACAGGTTTGCAAGTACCTTTTGTTGCGGGGAAGTTCGGGGGCGTGCCTTTTTGTTAATCAACAAAAAACAGAAAGATGGTGACAGAAAAATTGCTATTACGGTAGTAAGTATATGTAAGACGGAAAACCGATTTATAGAAGTTTTTTGAAGGTCAAATGGAGGAGGTTGCTATGATTTCGAAAAAGATATGTTTGGCGTTAATGTGCGGGGGCGCGTTAGTGATTGTCGCCGGAGAATTTGAGGATACGATTGCCGCAGTTGAAAACTTTATCGCACAGAAATATCCCACTAAGCGCGCTCAAAGTTCGGCGAATGGCAAACTCGATAAAATTATTGAGAATCAGCAGTTGAGCGAGGCGGAAAAGATTACCGCGCTGAAAAAAGAATTCCCGGGAGCGTTTTCGGTTGCCCCCGCCCCGATAAAGGATAACTCGCTGATCTATGTGCCGGTCGTGTCGTATAAGATCCATTCGCTTTCCATCGGATATGACCTTCAGGAGTCGGCGAGCAGTCAGACGAAAACCGTCGATATCGTCAAGCAAGTGAGTGAAGCATCCGCTGCTCACGAGAGATCAAAGGGGAAAAGCCTCGTATCGCAACACCAGGTAGGAGTTGGAGTTGATGCAAAACTCGAGACTACGTTGAACCCCTTGCGCTGGTTGAAGGATGCTTTCCTTAGTGATACTGGTAGTAGCCTAAAGGTTTCGGCAAAATATCAGTATGATCGTAACGCGACTTCAAACGCTTCGGAATTATGGAGTGCGAAACAGCAGGAACTTTTCCAGCGCAATCATGAGCAGATCCGAACTCTGCTTAGCAGTACCGAGATCAGCAAACGGCACCTCACGTTTACCGTGACGCTTTACAACGGTTCCGCTAAAACATTTGAATGTGATCTGACGAAAGCGGCGTTGCCGGTCTATATGGGAAATCAATCCTGCAACAAAATGGCGATCCCTTATGATATGTCGGGAGGGCAGATCACTTTGTTCCCCGGAATGACAAAGGATATAACGTTCCGAATGGAACTCAACACCACTACGGCATTGGAGTTGGTTCGCTTTATGAGTTCCTCCGCACCCACGATCAAGTTGGAACGGGGAACTTTGCCGATCCAAAGTACGGATGGCGCTATTCCCAATGCTATTGCCGCCGCCTCAACGAATGCGCCGGTCACGTTTCCGTTGGTCTTGAGCATTCCCGGTCATACCGCAGAGTGGCAGATCCGCCATACCAATGCCGACGGGAAAAAGACCACGTTGCGGGAGGCGTTGAATGAAATTCAGGAAATGTTTCTCCGTAAAACCGGTCGGGAACTCTTTGCTTTTGCCGCCGACCGTTCGTTGGAAAAAGTATCCGGTTGCCAGACCACCTTTAATATCGATAGCGATTTTGTGATTGGTATCAAAAAAGGTGCTCAGTATATCGATCAGTTGTCCGCGAAAGAATTAGATGATCCTGCCGACCTCGACGGCTATCAGATCAGAATTCTCGCAGAGCAGCAATTGCAGGAGGAATTGCTGGAGGGACAAGATGTCTCGTTCAAAAAGTTTGTTTTTGAGAAGGTGAAAACAATTGCAGAGAGAGGTAATGCGGAGGCGCAGTCGGGACTTGCGGAGTTATATTTAGAGGGTATAGGCGTCGAAAAGGATGCTGAAAAAGCATTTGAGTGGGGGCGCAAATCCGCAGAGCAAGGCAATGCGGAGGCGCAGGTGGGACTCGCGGCGTTATATTTAGAGGGTATAGGCGTCGAAAAGGATGCTGAAAAAGCATTTGAGTGGGGGCGCAAATCCGCAGAGCAGGGCAATGCGGAGGCGCAGTTGTTACTTGCGGGCTTATATTTAGAGGGCATAGGCGTTGAAAAAGATGCCGAAAAAGCATTTGAGTGGTATCGCAAGTCCGCAGAACAAGGGAACGCGGAGGCGCAGTGGTCTCTTGCGGGCTTATATTTAGAGGGCATAGGCGTTGAAAAAGATGCCGAAAAAGCATTTGAGTGGTATCGCAAGTCCGCAGAACAAGGGAACGCGGAGGCGCAGTGGTCTCTTGCGAACTTGTATTTTGATGGCACAGGTGTCGAAAAGGATGTAAGAAAAGCATTTGAGTGGTGTCGTAAATCCGCAGAACAAGGAGATGCGGTCGCGCAGTTGTCTCTTGCGAACTTGTATTTCGATGGTATAGGTGTCGAAAAGGATGTAAGAAAAGCATTTGAGTGGTATCGCAAATCCGCAGAACAAGGAGATGCGGTCGCGCAGTTGTCTCTTGCGAACCTGTATTTTGATGGTACAGGTGTCGAAAAGGATGCTGAAAAAGCATTTGAATGGTATCGCAAATCCGCAGAACAAGGGAACGCGGAGGCGCAACTTTCACTTGGTGTTTGTTACCTAAACGGATTTGGTGTGAGGAAAAACCGCGCGGAGGGGATCAAGTGGCTGCAAAAAGCTGCGGAACAGGGAAATGAGCGTGCGGAAGAAATCTTGTCTCAACTAAATTAAGGGAATACGATAGGCGATATATCCATAAGGCTCTCAACGATGAAGATCTTACGTTTAATAGGATGTAATTTTTTGGTATGCGTCCTGTGTATACTGATTTTGTATGTGTTCGGGGCTATACTGATACACATTGGGTTGCGGTGGAAGCTTGTCTTTTTAACTTTCTTCCTTGGTGGGAAGTGGAGCTTTGCTTTTTTGAAGTGGGTCTTTCGCTCTCCAGGCAACATCCTAAGAAGTTTTGATAATGAGAATTGTGACAAATTAGTAGATACAGGATTTGTACTCGGAACAGTTTGTGTGCTGACGAATTCTCTTGGGTTGCTAGCGCAGAACGAGTTATTATTCACAGAATTATTCAAAGGTTCGTTATTGATGCACCTCCTTCCTTTGTTAAGTTTTCCTATCTCTTTAACCGGAATAGAAATTATTTTCTTCTGTTTTAGACGAACTTCTTCTGCGCTCTGTGTTTGGGCGTTATTTACTAATATCGTGGGAATTATTCTTTTCATAAGCTTTATTATAGGGTGTTTCCTGTGATGAAATTCTTGGGATGGATTCTTTTGCTTCTAGTTGTAGTGAGTATAGGCGGATATTTTTTTAAAGATGATTTGTTCCCTATGTTGCCTGACCCTCCGGTCAGTATAACTTTTCGCAAGTCTCGTTGGTGGGACGGCTATGTGGCACAGATCAAGAATAACCATTCAACCACGATTCAAGTTACGTTGTATGCAACCAACAGGCATAGTAGTAAAACGTATGAGTTCTATGTCCCTGCTGGAAAAACCAAGGAAATCGGTATGAGGGAAGCCGGTTTGAATTTTGTTCCGGGATATCATGGATATATAAAAGTTCAAGGTTATACAAAAAAGCTTCGTTATAAGTTGAAAAGCGGGGGCACGTGGAAGAGGTGGTTTTCGCTATAACGCTTATTCTCAGTTTTCCTATTCAACAAAAGCAGACTTTACCCGGTCTGCTGGCGGGGTGCGGTTAAGTCCAGAGCGCGGCGCGATTGCCGTCTAACCCGAAACCTGTGGTCAACGCCCGGTAGGAGTTATCGACTCTGCCGGGCGTATACTTTTTAATGGTCTCGGTGAAGGCGTTAAGCAAACTCCAGCGCGTCGGTTCGGCGAACTCCTCGTGACACGGCTTCTTGTATTCTCGGAAGACCGGCACGATGTCGGAACTGTTGATCGCTCCGCGCTCTGCCGCCCTTACGATGATGGCGCGCGCTTCGTCATCGCTTGACAAATAGCGGATCTTCAGGTCTTCGCAGACGTTTTCGAGCGTCAGGAACTCGTTCTCCAACTCCGCGACCGCTGCGTCCACCAACGCGCTCAACTCAATCCGGCTGGTATGACGACGTTTCAACACCATACTCCCCCCAAAGGCGAGATTGCTGCAGACCATAACCGAAATACCGGCAGTCAGCCCGACGGCAAAACTCTGATCGTGGCTGTTACGGATTCCGATACAGCGTGACCAATCAGGAGAAGAACTCCGATTGATCCGCATCACGCCGAACATTTTCTGTCCTTTTCGCGCTAACCCGTACCGCTCGTCGAGAATTTGCCAGTCGTGCATTTTTACGACATCAGTTACGGCATCGATCACCTCGCTGTGCGCTACGGGATGCCAACTTTCCGTACACGCCGGAGTCGGCACCTTGGCGATCTCGTCCCGGGTAACAAACTTACCTTCACACATCATCAAGCCCATAAAAAGCCTCCTTTCTGGTGAATCGTCTTGCACCGCTCCTTATAGGGGCAGTCGGTACACGACAATGATGTTTCATTCGGATAAAAGTTGCCTGCCGCGATATTGCGCTCCAACGCCTGAACCGTCAACTCGAAGCGATGAAGATCGTCCTCGGTTCGCCGGGTGTAATGGGTGTAGTGAGCCGGAGTCTTTGTCTTGGTGTAGACGTCGAACCGGAAGAGCGGGCTTTTGCCGTAGGTTTGGCGGTAGGCGTAGCAGAAAGCCGAGCATTGCAACGAGCGATCCGCTTTCCCCGCCGCCCACTTCATCGAACTGGTTTTCCAGTCAACGATAGTTTCGGCATCGCCATCGGTCACAACGAGATCGAACTCGCCGATCAACGGCTTGGAAAGTCCCGGTACAAGTACCGAAAATCCCTCCGCTACCGATTTGACCGCATAGTCGTCGCCCCATTCGTCAAGCGCCACATCGAGCATCGCTTTGCCGCTTGCGATCAGCGTGTCGTAACTCTCGCCCTCTTTATAGGCAAGGTTATCGGCAGCCGCAGTTTCCACTTGCAGAAAATCGGCAAAGCACGCTTTGATTTCCGTATCGTTCATCGCTGCGCCCTGTCGCGCCCGTTCCGACAATGCCGCGTGAAAGGCACGACCAAAAGGGAAACATGAACCGGTTTTCTCCACGGGAGCGCAGTCGAGATATTGGAAACGGTATTTGAGCGGGCAAGCGAGGTAGGTGTTGAAAGCGGAATAGCTCCAATGCGGTGTTTCCCGCAGTTTCGAGATTTCCGTCATACTACGCCTCCTTCCAACTCTCGATCATCTCGGAGCATTGCTTTTTCGTCAGCTGCTGAATGTCGGTGACGTTGAACTTGGCGGCAATCTGTTGCGGAGTGACACCTTTCTGCCCGGCGAGAAAAAGCAGATATTTCAACTGCTTGGGGCTGGCGGGCTCTGCGCTCTGCGCGTTCCCGTGCGACCGCTCTGCGACAGGCTTTTCGCGACTCTCGCTTGTCGGTTGCCCTTTCGACAACTCCGATTCCACCGACTTACGCACAAGGTCGAAAGTATCGTGGATTTTCTCGTTGAGTTGAGACGAGGTCAGACCGTCAGGCAATTCCACTTCGACACTTGCGTGGTAGCTCTGGCTGCTGTACTCGCCCTCGGCAGGCACTTTCTTGGAATAGGACGCATTGAGTTTCAACATAATTTTTCTCCTTGAGTTGAAAAAAAGCCGGAAGCATGATTGCCTCCGGCTCTTTGCTGGTTGTTTTTGCGGTTAGATCGCCATACGGATGCGTTCGATTGCACGCTTGGCTTGAATGAAGTCACGCTCTTTCTGCTTCTGAGCAAGCGCGACCTCTTTTACCTTGCGGGAAAGCGCCGAACTCTCCTCGAACATCGCCCTGATGCGGGATTTGAAGTCGTCGATTGCGCTGGACAACTCATCCAACGGGTTGATTGCGACTTCGGGTTCTCGATTGATAACGACCGGCGGAACGGGAGCCGCCACAACACTGGTTTTCACTTCGCTCATTTTGGTTTCCTCCTGTTTGGGTTGAGCTTGTTTGTGAACGAAAAGCGGCATCGCGACGTACTGCCCGATTCCGCCGGTTACGATAAAAGGTGAATTGCCGTCATTGAATGCAATACGGCGATGTCCTTGTTGCAGAGCGCGCACGAGCATATCCCGGTTGACCGAGAGCGATGCCTCGCCCCACGGAGCGGCAAAGGTCGCCGCAAGACGGGAGTACATCCCGGTATCGCTTTTCACCATCAGCGTTTTTCCGTCTGTCCCTTGCGTGAGATCCACCTGATTATTGGGAGGATTTGCAGGGATCGCTTTGAGAAATGTCATCAACTGCGTGGCGTGCCCGTCATCCAGTTCCACCTCGTGTGACAGCGTATTTATTACCGGAACGACCTGACGCCAGTTGGGATAATTGCCGCTGACCGCCTTTCCCGACCATTCCCAAATGCCGGTACGAATTTGGAAACAGGTTTCCGAGTCCTCTTTCCAGACGCGCATCGTTCCGGACGCTTCGGACTTGGTTGCGAGCAGAGCTACCGGCAACGGGATTGTCAGATCATCGATTTTTAGCGGTTCGGCAATATGGATCATCTCCTTGCCATTGGTTGCCACGAAGCCGTCTTTGCAGATGTGGATACCCCGCAGGATACGCCGGTAATCGCTCCGGTCGATGATTCCGGCTGGTGCCGCCATCATCTTTACGAATCCGGCAGGAAGCATTGTCATTCTCGCGTCATCGGGAACGGTGACCACGCGCCCGGTGTCGTTAACAAGCGGGATTTGGATATGATCGACCGCCAGCTTGTCGGTTTCCAATTCGATTTGCACCTCTTTGTTATGGGAAGAGCGGATCGCATTGCGGAAGTCATCGAAGTTGACGAACACTTGGAATGGTGCATCGTTCTCGGTACAGCCGTTATAGGTCAGCGTTTCATCCGTATTCTGAGTACGGAAACTGACCACATCCTTACTGCCCGTAATCTGGATGCAGCGATAGACCTCCACCGGAGAAGTCCGGCAGACCAACTTGCCGAGCGCAACGAGCGCACCGGCGATTTCACTTTTGTTGATTTTCATAGTGAGACCTTTCTTTTTGACAGGGTTGGTGTTTGCGCCGGACGACGTATCCGGCGTAAGCGATAATAACGATTAGGGCGATTGGCAACAGCCAAGTAAACGGGAAGACGGCTTTGGTAAACGATCCGGGGTCCTCCCGGGCTATTGTTTTCAAGCCTTCCTCCACGCCGTCGCCCACTTTGTAGGAAAGTACGATCCCGCTGACAGCTGCCCCGCCGGCGGCAATGTTTTGCCACGGAACCTGCCGGACTATTTCCGCAACGGGCGAAGGACGTGGACGATGGTGCTGGCGATAATGTCGATGCGGATGCGGCACGGCATAGATCTCGATTGCCGCAATGACGGCAAAGACGAGGGCAAGAGATTTCATCGCGCCACCGCCATTCTGCACGCCGTCTGGCAATCGTTGATGCTTGACTCCAACGCCGCCGCGAGGTCTGACGACAGTCGGTCACACGCGGAGTAAAGATCACAGGCACACCAAATTGTGCCGCCGACCGCCAAGGTGACGCCGACGGCATCGCCAAATGGGAATGGACCATCTGCCGCAGCACAAACCGCTCCGGTGGAGTAAGAGGAGACCAACTTGGCGACTGCACTTCCGAGGACGAGCCGCAACGATGCGATTGTCTGCCGGATGAAAACGGCTTCCAATGCAAGCCCGCAAGTCGCATAGGTCGCCGCCTCGACGTTGTCCCCGATCACCGACCGCATTGTCTCTTGAAACGGAGCCGAATGCAAATTGCACCCGTAGGCTTCCGCTCCTTGGACGCATGGGCGCATGATGGGATCGGCGAGCACCGAGTTCAAATAATCGCTCGTCTTATGCGTGTCCAAAAGCTGATCCTGCGCCATCAACGTGCAGATTTTGGCGATACTTCCCGCTGATGTGAGTTTTGCGACAACAACAGGAATGTTGCGCCTCGCCTGATCGAAATAGGGACGCGCTCTGGCGTCGAGCGTTTCCAGCGACACCCACCGAAAGGGTGGCTTGGGGGGATTCGCGCTCAAGATGATGCTTCCGCCCGCGCCAAGGATCAGCGCGGCGGTCAGTCCCGTATAAAGAGCGCCATTACGAGACGTTTTGTGTGGTTTTTCTGACATAACACCTCCTTTGTTGGTTATAGAGAGGCTTTTCCCTCTCCGTAATATTATGCCAGAAAAAGCGATGTTTTTAAGTGAAAAAGTAGTGCAGTCCACGTTTCTTGACAGAATTTTCTCCTTAAAGGAGAAAAAGTAAAGGCGACACCTTTCGATGTCGCCTTTGTAAGTGTCGTAAAATAATGCTATAATTACGACATTATATAGCTACTACCCCGTTTGCCGCCAATTCCCGCACTGCCGCCTCGTTGAACCGTACCCGGCGACTCGACAGATTGATCTGCTGTAGATTGCCGTTTTTTACCAGCTTTCGCAGGGTAGGGCGGGAAACCTGAAGGATCTCCATCGCCTCCCGGGCGTTGATCTGCCGATTAGCAACGCGCGACGGTTTGCAGGCATCGAGGATGCGTTTCGCATCCGCTGGCGTGATGGTGTTGTCAACTTTGATGACGGCGCGGAACATAGCGAATGTCGTCGGTAACATAACTTCCCTTTCCTGATTTATATTTGGTCCGTTATCTTACTATACGACACTTTTTTTCAAATGCGGCTTATTTTTTATGCCAGAAATTTCAACAGCAACTCCTGTTTCTCTTGCGGCATGTTCATAAACCGCGCCAGCAGTTGATCGTTAGTCTTCGGTGCCGCTTCGGAAAGTTTCCCGATAGCGTCGCGTTTCGCTTCGGTGGAGATGTGAGCATAATGCCGCGTCATTTCGGTACTGGTATGCCCAACGATGGCGGCGACCACCTCCAGCGGAACCCCGCGATTCGCGCAAAACGAAACAAAGGTATGGCGGAAGCTGTGCATCCCATATATATTGGAGCGATGAGCTTGGTGCGCTTGACGTTCTTCCGCCGTCGTGTTTTTTCCCAGCGCGCATTGGATGATGTGTTGAATGGTGTCGCTGATTCCCGACGGATTGCGGTTATAACGATCGGCGACGTTGGGGATGATGTAATCTTCCCCCTTTTTGTTCAGCGTCCGGAATCTTTTTGCGTCTTCCAATCCCTCTCTAAGAGCAGGGTGCATCGGCAACGATACTGCTTCGTGCCCGGTGGCTTCCGCCGTTTTATGCGGGACGTAAGTGATTTCGCCTTTTTTCAGATCGATATTTTTCCACGTCATAAGGCAGCCGTCCTGTCCGCGGCATCCCGTCCAACAGCACAAAAGCAACAGTACCCGCATTTCTTCGGCAAAGGGCGGGATATACTGGAGCCTTTTGACATATTTTTGCCGCACCCGACCGGGACCGAAGCCCTGAAACTCTCGCTCTTGAAAAAATCCCTCGTCGAACCCTTTAAATATATTGTTGACCTGTTCCTCGGTGAATGCTTGATGCCTGACGGTGCATTGCCTGCGTCCGGTCAGCTTATCAAAAGGGTTGACCGCGAGTTCACATTCCGCCAGGATGTGTTTGAAAATCAGTTTCAGTGCTTGCAGATAGGCGTTGAATGTGCGTCCACTGAGATGCTCCGTGTCCCAGATGAACGAGAAAAACGCATTGGCGTCTTTTTCGGTAACATCTTTCGCCAGAGGCGTACTGCCCTTTTTGACTTTGTGTTGTTCCCGATACCACTTTTGGAAACGCCGCAGTGCTTGATTGTAAATCTTCAGCGTGGATTCCCCGCTATCGGGTCTCGTTGGTGACTTCAGGAATGTTTCCCAGATGTTGTCGAGCGTAACAGCCTCTTCCGCTGCGGAACCCGGTATATTCATCTCGGTATTCGCCGCAATACGTATCGCTTCTTTCCGTGTAGCTATGGGGTTCCCGTTTTCGTCCAGTAGCCGCTTGTAGTATTCCTTTCCAGTGGCTCTCACCCGAAGATAATAATTACCTTTGATTTTTTGGATGCACCCGTCTTGTTTACGCCGCCTTTTTTTTGCCATTTTTTCTCATTCCTCACTGTATTTGGTTGAAATAGGGGGAACCGATAGGGGGAACTATCAGGTTCTCGTCGCTATTTCTACCATAATACAGGTGGAATAAAAAATTGTCTCTTAATCATTGGGTCCAGGGTTCGAGTCCCTGCGAGCGCACCATTTTTTAACACTCCTCTTGAAGCGGTTTTCTTACTGAAACCGCTTCTTTTTTTTGTCTTTTTCCCTCGCCATATAACTCAAGCAAAACTGCGTTAAAACTTTCAATGTATATAAATTTGTAGAACAATAGACGACTGCGTTGATTGACATGGGGAAGCGTAAAGAGTGCGATCTGAATGATCGTCGCAAGCCTACGCGGCAGGCGAAAAGTCCTGTTCGGTGGGGGTGAGGAGGACGCCCCCCTTTTGGCTTCTTGTCAGTGTTTTTTGTCCGCGAGGCGGGTGAAAAATTCGGTGATGCGGCTGTCGTTGGAGTGGTGTACCACTTCGTCGGGCGTGCCTTGCATACGGATCTTGCCGTTGTCCATAAAGATCATCCGGTCGGCGATGTCGCAGGCAAAGTCGATTTCGTGAGTGACCACCGCCATCGTGATACCATCCTGGATGAGGTCGCGCATCACGCTCAGGACTTCGCCGACCATTTCGGGGTCGAGCGCGGAAGTCGGCTCGTCAAAGAGCAATGCGGCAGGTCGCATCGCCAGCGCGCGGACGATAGCGATACGCTGTTTCTGCCCGCCGGAAAGCTGATCGGGATAGGCATCGATCTTGTCGGTCAAGCCGACTCTTGCCAGTAATTTTTTTGCCGTTTCGTCGGCTTCGTCTTCTTTCATTTTTCCCGTCAGCACCGGCGCCAGCGTGATGTTTTTGCGGACGCTCAGGTGCGGAAACAAATTGAAATGCTGAAAGACCATGCCGACTTGTGTGCGGTACTGATCCAGAAATTTTTCCTGACGGATGACTTCGGCGCCGTTGAAGCGAATGCTCCCCGAATCCGGCGTTTCCAGGAAATTCAAACAGCGCAACAGCGTGCTTTTACCGGAACCGGAGGCGCCGACGATGAAAAGCGCTTCGCCCCGGCGGATGTCAAAGGAAACATCGTTCACGGCGGCAACGGAGCCGAAACGCTTCACGACATTCCGGATCTCAAACAACGGTGCGGAAAAACTGCAATTCATAAGAGGAAAATCCTTTATCGGTTTTTTTGAAGTTTTGCTTCCATTTTTCTCAAAAGCGCGGAGAAAAACATCACGACCACCAGATAGATGACGGCGACCGCCACCAGCGGCAGAAACGCATTGTAGGTCTGACTGCGGATGATGTCGCCGCCCTTGGTCAGATCTTCCAGCGCGATGAAGCCCGCCACACTGGTTTCTTTCAACAGCACGATGAATTCATTGCCCAGCGCGGGCAGCACGTTTTTCAGCGCCTGCGGCAGGATGATCCGCATCATCGTCAGACGGTAGGAAAGCCCCAGACTGCGTCCCGCTTCGATCTGCCCCCGGTCGAGGGACATGATTCCGGCGCGGATGATCTCCGCCGTGTAGGCGCCCGAATTGATGCCGAATGCGGTGATGGCGACGATGATCTTGTTGACGTTGAAAGAACCGAAAATAACGAAGTAGATGATCAGCAGTTGAATGACCACCGGAGTACCGCGGATGATGGTGAGATAGATTTTGCAGACTGCGTCAGGGAAGGAATATTTCCCCGTCAGGTCGTGGGTACTGCGGGTGACGGCGACGAGAAAGCCGAGAAAGAGTCCCGTCAGAATGGAGAAAACGGTCACGAGCATCGTGATCCCGAAACCGTCCAGCAGGTAGCGGTAACGCTTCCCGTCGATGAAATTGAGCCGGAAGTCGATTTTCAGTTTTTCCCAGAATCCGGCCTCCACGGTGGCGCTTTTATCGCCGGCGTACTTGATTTTGCCGTCCGCTTTGATTTTCGCCAACGTGCCGTCCGCTTGCATCTGGCGCAACGTGACGTTGAATTTCTGCAGCAGATCGGGGCGTTCCTTGGAAATGGCGAATGCGTATTCCTCGGAAGTGAGCGGCTCCGGCAGGAGCAGCAGATCGGGGTTTTTGGCGGCTTCGACTTCCGCGGGTTCCTGATCCACGACGGCGGCGTAAACTTTTTTCGTTTTCAGCGCCTGGATCACTTCGGGGACGTTTTTGTATCTTTCCGGCTCCCGGTAGTGCTCCTTGACGAACATATCTCCTGTCGTGCCTTCCTGGACGCTGACGGGATTATGTTTGAGATTTTCCAGTTTGAAATCCGTCGTTTCCCGGCGGATGAGGATCCGCTGGCTCGCGTTGACGTAGGGATCGGTGAAGTTGATTTTCGTTTTTCGTTCTTCCGTCACTGTGATGCCGGAAGCCGCCACGTCCGCCTTTCCGGTTTGGACGGCGGCGATGATGGCGCCGAAAGGCATATTTTCGATTTCAAGTTCATAGCCGTTGCGGTCGCAGATCTCGCGGATGATGTCGGGGTCGATCCCGGCGATTTTGCCGTCCATCACCAGTTCGTAAGGCGGGAAGTTGGCATTGCAGACCATCCGGAGTACGGGTTTTTCCGCCGTTTTTTCACACGCCGTAAACAGCAATGCCAAAAATGCGGCGCAAAAGAGGATCGTCGCGCGCCGGAGTCCCGCACGGGAAGTTGGTTTCTTTTGGGGAAAGGAATTACTTTCAGCCATTTTTTTCTCTCTTCAAGTTATGAAAAAATCAATATGGATAATATATCACTTTTGAGGATAAAAGCAAGGAACTTCCGGTGTTTTTCTGCCACGTGCGGCGACCGGGGCGCGCAATTTGGCAACGGAAATGGCGGGAAATCGCAAGATTGACCCATAAAAAGCAAGATAGGATATTGGTATTTTATTCAAAAGCGGAGTATACTAAAAAAAGATACGACAAGATGCACTTTTTCCACAATCAGGAAAGGAATTTCAAAATGCAAGCAGGATTCGCCGTTTGTGACATCACTCCATCGCTCGGTATTTATCTGACCGGTTACGGTCGCCCGGAAAGACTGGCGACCAACATCCATTCCGCCCTCAACGCCTCCGTGATGTACCTCGCCGACGACAAGACCGAAGCCGTCGTCATCGGGATTGACTGGTGTTATGTGGACGATCAGGTTTCCGAGGAGATCCGTCAGGGCATTTCCAAAGCCTCCGGAGTCCCGGCGAAGCACATCATGCTTTGCTGTGCGCATACGCACTCCGCTCCGCACACCGCTTATGCTTCCGACACTTGGCGCGGTGCGATCGACAAGGAAAAAACGGGCGCCGCTTACGCGGTCAAGTGCATTCCCGTGATCGCCGATGCGGTCTGCCGCGCCAAAAACGATCGCCGCGAAGTCGCCGTCGCTTTCAAAGCCGGCAAGACCGAAACCGGTATTTCCCGTCGCGGGATGCACGAGACCGGCGAGGTCAATATGCTTCTCGGCGATCCCAATATGATCTACGACAGCAATATGACCGTCGCCCACTTCATCGACCGCGAGACCCGCGAATCGATCGGCATCATGGTCCACTGCAGTGCGCACAATACCGCGATGGGCATTACGACCGATATTTCCAGCGACTGGTGCGGCGTGATGAAAAAGCGCATCGCGACGCGTTATCCCGTCCCGGTCGTTTTCATCAACGGCGCCTTGGGCGACGTCGGACCGCGTACCAACCGCTGGTTCGGCGATGAGGATTACCGCGGCTTTTCCGGCGGTTGCGGCGACGGCGTCGATTCGGTCTTGGAAGTCGGCTACCGCGCTTCGCACGACGCGCTCGCTCTGCTCGAGGATCTGCGCGATTTCCGCACCGATCTCAAACTCGACGTCCACATCGGCAACATCACGCTCCCGCAGGCGATCCATATGACGGAAAGCAAAGCGCGCGAGGAACTCGGTAAATTCGACGAAAAGACGATCGACCCCGACAAGGCGCCGGTCGAGTATCAGCTCGCCAAGGCGGCGCTTGAAGCGTGGCAGCAGCCTCCCATGCCGACGAAAACGTTTGAACACGTCATCGTCGCCTTCGGTCCCGTTGCGCTGGCGGGGTTCCCGCTGGAGGTCTTTTCCGTTTTCTCGTTGCGGCTGCGCCATTACGGACCGTATGAATACACCTTGCTTTGCAGTCAGGTCAACGGTTATCTTTCCTACATGCCCGACCGCGGCGCGATCGCCTGCGGCGGCTACGAAGTTCTCGTGCGCCGTGTGATGCGTCCCTACGTCTTTACGCCGGACGCCGGCGACAAGATGATCGTCCAGACGCTCTCGGAATTGCGCGAAATGCATCCGTAAATCCCCCTTAAAATCTCCTGCGATGGCGTGAGAGCCATCGCCCCGCTTCGCGGCTACGGTCGATTTTCGGGGGAGCCCCCGCGCTCCCGCGCATCCGTTCCTCGGTGCTTCGCACCTCCGGTACTCGCGACTTCGCGTATGGTAGTTTTTACTTTTTTTGCAAACAAATTTTGCGCATTTCCGCATTGCCGTTGGCAATGCGGAAAATCACTCCCATCCGACTGCGCGCTCGGCGGAAACCGCCTCGCATCCGTCTGAAATCAAGGTGTATTT
This sequence comes from Victivallaceae bacterium, assembly GCA_024405735.1. Taxonomy (GTDB): domain Bacteria; phylum Verrucomicrobiota; class Lentisphaeria; order Victivallales; family Victivallaceae; genus UBA1784. The sequence goes on from JAKSOF010000018.1 coordinate 16,475, forward strand.
ACTTTTTCTTTCTTCCGCAAATCAAGCAGTCGGAAGCCCCCGCGGGCGCGAAAAGGACGTGATGCAATGGGAGATGTGGGAGATTGGGGACAATACGCTCCTTGCTTTGGTATCTGTCGTATGAGTTACAACTTGCGTTTTGCTTTAGACCTCGCAGGTTTGCCTCATCTCACAAATCCCACAATTCTCACCATTCCCATTGCCCCGTAAATTTCGCGGCGGCGTCCGCGAGGCAAACATCGGCGTGGGGTGTCGCCCATCGGGCAGTCGGGCAGTCGGGCGGGCGGAGCGGCAGAGCGGAGCTATTAGCCCGCGTGGGACATATCTTTTTTTACAGTAACAAACAGACGAGCCCGCGGAGATTTGCGGTGACAGTCGTTTTGAGCGCGGAAAAACGCTTAGTCCGCAAATATCTGCGGCAGGTACAGATCCCGCCTTTGGCGGGCGCCATAGGGAGTTTCAGAGGGGGCGGCGTGAGCGCCCCTCTGATGCCGCAGACATTTGTTTTTAAACTGGAAAAAATCGGCTTGCGGTGCTATACTATAAAATAAGGTTTTTATCTTTACTGACATACATAAGGAAACGGATGATGAAAGTCGATTTCGCGTTGCGCGCGGTCCAGCTTGATCTTGCGCGGCAGATGGAAAAAGTCGAGTATATCTGTCAATTCATTGATTTCATTGCGGAAAAAGGCTTCAACGCGCTTTTTCTCTATCTGGAGTGGCGGGTGCGGACGAAAACGTTTGACATCGGCGCGGACGCGGGATACGATGCCGGCGAAATCGGAAAAATCGTCGGATATGCCGCGAAAAAGGGCGTCGAAGTCATCCCGGGGATCGCTTCGCTCGGGCATCACGATCTTCTCTTTGCCGATGAAAAGTACCACAAGTTTTGCGAATTGCGCAACGGCGTCACGGGGCGCAACGGCGGTTCGCCCAAAGTGGAGATCTGTCCGAGTCTTCCCGAAGCGCGGAAATTTCTGACCGATTACATCCGCGAGGTCGCGGCGATGTTTCCGTCGCATTACTTTCACATCGGCGGCGACGAGGCTTTCAACATCGGCTACTGCGAACTTTGCGCACCCAAAGCGCGCGATTTTTCAGGAGAAACGGAGATCGTCCGCGATTTCTTCCTCTATTTGCACGGCGTCGTCGCCAAGGAACTCGGCAAGCGGATGATGATGTGGGATGATATGTTTGAACTTTATCCCGATGCTTTCCGCGCTTTGCCGCGCGACATCGTCCTCGTCAACTGGATCTATTCGCAAAACGTCACCAAATGGTGGGGGCATTTCGACAATCTGGCATTTGTCGATCACTTTTCGCTCTATGAGGAACTCGGCTTCGACTACGTCATCGCTCCGGCGGAGTATATGTGGAGCAATACCGAGACCTTTACCAACGCCCTCCCGAAAAACGCGAAACACGTTTTGGGCGGTTTGCTGACGATGTGGGAAAAACGGCACGTTTTGCTTTATCGCTTCTATCCCGAAATCGCGGCGGCGGGAGCGTTGTGGAGCAAATCGGGCGATCCGGCGCAAATCAAGTTCCGCGCGCTTGCGGAACTTTTTTGTACGCAGGATACGGGATTCATCCGTCTCGTCGAGCAATATATGGATATGCCCAACCGCGATGCGCGCATCCGGCAGGGGATGCTGACGTGTCACAACTTTTTCGGTCCGGCGCACGCGCGCCGTTTCGCCTTGCCCGCGATGGCGGCGGCTCTGGAAAAATATCTGCCGCAATACAAGGGGACTTTGCCGGAAAAGATTTTGACCGACATTCTCGGCAATCTGCGGATACTGGAAGTTTACGAGCGCGCCGTGATCGCCGCGTGGCAGAAATTGAACCGTCAGGAGGGCGACGCGATGGAAACGCTTGCCGCTGAAAACGTCGCGGCGTGGCAAAACTCCATTGATTTCGCCCGTCAAGTGCGCGGTGATTCCGGGGCTTCGCGGTTTGCCGACGAGTGCGGCAAGGAGGTGGACGCGCTGACGCAATTCGACCGGAATCTGCGTGAAAAAGGCCGTCTTACGCTGACGCTTTGTCTGCCGGACGGTTACTCCGCCGAAACGACGGCTATCCGCTTTTTTGCCGACGGCAAGTGGAGCGATGCGGTTTCGGGGGTCTACAAGTATATGGATTTCGCGCTTTACACCGCCGATATTTTCATCCCGCGCGACTTGAAGCCGGAAAAAATCGAGATTTCCTGTCACGGTTTCGGCGGGCAGGGGATCTGTTATTTGAGTGTGTCGACCGATGCGGGGGATTTCGTGCCCGATCAAATTCTGGAAACGTCGGGCGACGTCTGGGGGGCCGGAAGGATGCTGACGCCGGACGTCAATTTCGCCTTTTTTGGGCATCAGCGCAATCTCGACGGTTTTCACGACCGGGAGATCGCCCGCGCTTCCCACCGCGCGGTGCTTTCCCTGATCCCCCGTCAACAAAGTAAAAAGGTTTCTTTCTGAAAATGGCAAAGCGCAAAAAAGCGTCGCTTCCCAAAAAAGGCAAAGCGGCAAAAGGCAAAACAAATACGGGATTTTTCCGCAGTCTGCTGCGTTGGACGATATTCAGTTTCAGCGTTACGCTGCTGGTGATCGGCGGTTGCTTTTTTTACCGGCAAACTTCTCTCGGCAGCACGCGCAACCACCTCGCATGCGGAACTCCCGGACGCGCCGACCGCATCTTGTCGCGCGAGGGGTATGTCGCCGGATACAGCACACGGCACCGCCAGCCCCGTTGGGTGATCTACGAATTGACAAGTGACGACCTCGCCGGCAAGCGCGTTGCGCGTACCAATAAATTCACGGCGGACCGCGATGTGCCGGGAGTTCCCGTGACGCCGGAAGATTACAAGTCAAGCGGTTTCGACCGCGGGCATCTCGCCCCCGCCGCCGATATGGCGTACTCGGAGCGGACGATGAAAGAAAGTTTCCTGATGTCCAATATGTCCCCGCAACGCCCCGAATTCAACCGCGGCATCTGGAAAGATCTGGAAAGCCAGATCCGCACTTTTGCCGCCGCCGAAAAGGACATTTACGTCGTCACCGGTCCCGTCCTGCCGGAAATCCCCGCGTGGACGATCGGCGCGCAACGCGACATCACGGTGCCCGGATATTTTTACAAGGTCGTCTACGACCGCACGCCGCCGGAAAAAATGATCGCATTTTTGCTTCCCAATGCCGGATCGTCGCGGCGACTTGCCGATTTCGCCGTGACCGTCGATACCGTAGAAGCCGTGACGGGGCTTGACTTTTTCAGCGAAATTCCCAGGGAAAAGCAGGAGAAACTGGAAAGTTCCATCACCGTTTCCGCCTGGAAATGGCAGAATTTTAAAAACCGTTAAAAGAAAGTTGAAATGATGTCCAAAAAAACTTTGCTCGTTTCCGTTGCCGCCGCTTCGGCGGTCGCCGCCGCCGCCGTCGATTACCGCGACTTTCAGCCGGAAAAATCCACCCGTAAAAGCGAAAGCATCGAGTGGAACACTTCCTACATCTACAACCGCCGGGATCTTACGACTCCCCGCGTTTTGCTTATCGGCGACTCCATCTGCAACGGTTATCAGAGTTTCCTGCGCGAAAAACTTGCCAAGCGCGCCGCGATCACCTTTTGGGCGAGCAGTTTCTGTGTGACCGACCCCCTTTACTTCCGTTACCTCGACATCGTTCTTGACGGTCCCAAACCGCAGGTCGTCCTTTTCAACAACGGCTTGCACAGTTTCACCAGCGACGGCGATGAATGGCTCTACGCCTATATGCAGGCGGCGAAATTCATTCGCGCCAAACTGCCCGACGCGAAACTTTTTCTCGTCACCAGTACGCCGCTCAAAAGCGATGCCGACGGCAAAGTCGCGCGCATCAACGAAATGACGCTGATGGCGGCCGAGGCGTTGAAATTGCCCGTCATCGACCTTTACGATTTTACCGATAAACTCGACCGTAAACTCTGGAGCGACGCCTATCACGTCAACAATCAGGGCAAGAAAAAACAGGCGGCTTTTCTCGCACCTCTCATCGCCGCCGAACTTCCCGCCGTGCAGGGCGAAGTCAAGCAGGAAAGCACCGCGACAGGGCCTTCCGGAAGTCTGAAATAAAGATGAAAAAAGCGCCGCAAAAATTTGTTTTTGCGGCACTCCTTAAAGAGAACGGATTTCCCCGCCGGACTTATCCCCGTTTGATGCGCCGGAAGTTTTTCTTGCCGGCTTTCAGCACGATGCCGTCATCGGGAATACTTGAGATCACCGCGTTGACGTCGGTGACTTTGTTGCCGTCGAGCGAAACGGCTCCGCCCTGGATCAGCCGTCTGCCGTCGCTGTTGCTTTTGGTGATGCCGGAAAGCATCAGGACTTTGGCGACGAGAATGCCCTGCGCCATTTCCGCCTGAGGGATGGCGACGACGGGAAGTTCCGCCTCGCCCTGAACGATTTGAGCGGCGCGGCTCGTCGTCGGGATCTTGTTTTCGGGATCGGCGAAACCGAAGCGGCTGCCCGCCGTGTTGAAAGCCGTCCGGGCGGCTTCTTCGCCGTGGGCGATCGCGGTGGCTTCGGCGGCGAGGATCTCTTTGGCGCGGTTGATGTTGCCGCAATGCGCGAGCGCTTCGGCTTCTTCGACGGAAAGATTGATCGCGAATTTCTTGAGCAATTCCTCGACCATCGCGTCGTCGGTGTTGCGCCAGAATTGATAGTAATCAAAGACGCTGGTGCGTTCGGGGTCGAGCCAGACGCTGGCGCCGCCGATGGATTTGCCGAATTTCTGCCCGGTGGCGGGATTCATCAGGAGCGGGATCGTCATAAAGTGAGCGGTGCGCTCCTCGTCGTACATCCGGCGGATGAGTTCGGTGCCCGCCGCCATATTGCCCCATTGATCCTGACCGCCGATCTCAAGTCGGCAGTTGTAATTTTTGTTGAGGTAGTAAAAATCGTATGCCTGCAACAGCGAATAGGAAAATTCAAGATAGGAAAGACCGTTCTCCATCCGGCTTTCGACGGACTTCTGCGCCATCATGCGGTTGACCGAGAAACGGCTGCCGATATCGCGCAAAAAATCGAGCATATTGAGTTTGCCGAGCCAGTCGAAGTTGTTGACGAAATTCGCTTCGCCGTCGGCGAGGGAAATGAAACGCGACAACTGTTTTTTGAGGCATTCGACGTTGGCGGAAACCGTTTCCATCGTCAGCATGTTACGGGCGGTCGAACGGCCGGAGGGGTCGCCGATCGCGCCGGTGGCGCCGCCGACGAGGACGGTCGGGATATGCCCCGCTTTTTGCAGCAGTTTCATCGCCATCACGGGGAGCAGATGCCCGACGTGGAGGCTGTTTCCGGTCGGGTCGAAACCGCAGTAGAAAACGACTTTTTCCGTCGTCAGCATTTTTTCGATCGCGGCGGGATCGGTTTCCTGATAGATGAAACCGCGGGCTTTGAGTTCCTGATAGATATTCATATCGACTCCTGCAATGGTTAATGACCGATGGTGATGGCGGGAAGCGGCAACTTTTTCCACGCCTTGTGGCAGACGGCAAGGTTTTGGCTCTGCCACCTTTTTTCAAAATCGCTGACGATGCCGTCGAGATCGGAGATCGCTTCGTCGCACGGGACGAAAAGCTGTGAGGCTTCCAAGATGCGCCCGACCGCCGCGCAGTAGTTCCGGTCGTCGCTCGAAAAGTGGAAGATCCCGTCCGTTTTAAGGACGCGGTGCAACTGCGTCGTGAAATCACTGCAGAGCAACCGGTGACCGCGATGGCGTTCCTTGGGCCACGGGTCGGGGCAGAGCAAATGGATGCGGTCGAGCGACTTGTCCGGCAGCATCCGCGCGACGAGGTTGCGCGCTTCGACGCGGAGAACTTCGATGTTTTCGATCTTTTCGCGTTGAATGTGCCGGACGAGTTTGCGCAATCTGCCGATCATCACGTCGGCGGCGAAAATCCGGCGTTCGGGATAGCGTTTCGCGAGGGCAACGGTATAACTGCCTGAACCGCAACCGAGGTCAAGCTCCACACAAGTTGCGGGTATCTCCAGAAGGGTGTACGCCGAGGTGAGAATGGAAATTTTTCCGTCTTCGGGATGAAGCGTCATCGTCGCCGGTCCTCAAATCGCGTCGCGGTCGTGCGCCCAGTCGCGGATCTTCTGCGCCGTTTCGGAAGATTTGCCGCCCTGGATCGATTCGACGAAAAGTTTGAAATATCCTTCGAGCGCGAGCGTGAAGTCGTCGAGAAACGCGATGCGGTCGGCGAAACGCTCAAAATCGTTGACTTCTTCGCTTTCCGGGACTTTGAACGACGAAAAAGTGAACTGGTCGGCGTCGAACGTGCCGCTCCAGATCTGGTCGAGATGGGTGATCGTCAACGTCGCCTTGCGCAATTTCTTGCCGACGGCGATCGCCGCCTTGGCTTCGGCGCTGCGCACCGGACTGTCGCCCTTTTTGACGGTCGCCTCACCGGCGCCGCGTTCGCCGCCTTCTCCGGCAAAGACCAGAGGTCCTTCGATCATCAAATCGAATTCGCCGCGGTCGGGCACTTCGATCTTGCCCGCTTTTTCGCTGTAATACCAGAGAAACATCAGGAAATCGCGTCCCGTCTGCGGATCACCGGGAGCCGCGTCGCCGGTCGCGAGGACGGGCAAACTGGCGCAGGTGGAATGAAAGTGCTTTTCCATCCAGTATTCGGGACAGATCTGTACCGGCTCCTGTTTCATCACCTGATAGAAATTGTCGATGAAATAATCCAGTTGCGTCCGGCTGGTCGCCCCGACGTAAAGCCGTTGACGCGAAGGATCGATCACGAGTTGGATCCCGGAAAGGGATGGCGGCATTTTCTGCGTGTATTTTTCGATGACTTCCTCGCGGATCTCCTTTTTTTCCTTGCTCTTGAGAAATTCGCGGTTTTCGGCGGCGAGTTTCGCATATTCCTCGCGTTTGCAAAGCGCATTGAGGAGCGCGGCGGGGAGTTTGCGCACCGCCTGACGCAAAGCGAGATAGTAACAGCCGCCGGGAGCGACGCCTTCGCCGCTGAAGTCGGTGTCGAGCAGATGGCGGCCCGCCACCCAGCCGATCTGCGGCTCGATGCCGACCGAATCAAGCGATCCCGCCTTGGCGGCGGCAAACAAATCCAACACGTTATCCGGAACTTCCTCCGGCAGATCAAAGATCGCCAAAGACATACTGCCGTGATCAAAAGACATAAGAGACCCCTTTCAAGATGATTGAAAGATAATATATCATTAAAGAGGAGAAAAAGCAAAAATTAAGTTATAAGTTTTTAGTTTTAAGTTTACAGTGCTTGGTCGGGGGCTCTGCCCCCGTGCCCCTGACAGCGCAAACGCATCGCGTTTGCTTAAATCAAGCGTCGCGCCGCGGGCGCGAAAGGAGCGTGACCAAGTGGGAGATGTGGGAGATGTGGGAGATGTGAGACCATACGCTCTCCATCGCGCTCATTACCGCAGCGTTACGCTCCTCGCAGGATTGTCTTATCTCAAAAATCCCACAATTCCCACAACTCTCAATATTCCCACCGCCCCGTAAATTTCGCGGCGAGCCGCGAGACTGGCATTTTTTAAGTCGGTACGACTTGTCCCGCCGCAGCCTTGGCGAAGGGGGATGCTTGGGTACTGTCGGAGGGTCAGGGAGCCGAAAAGCTCCCTGCCAAGCACTTAAAACTTTAAACTTACAACTTAAAACTAAAAAAAGCGGCCGACCGCTTTTTTGCAGTCGACCGCTGTTTTCCGCTTTTTTTCTTACTTCATCGCTTCGGCAACGGCGACCGCGACGTCGACGGAAGCACCGACCATCGGGTTGTTGCCCATACCGATCAAGCCCATCATTTCGACGTGAGCGGGGACGCTGCTCGACCCGGCGAACTGCGCGTCGGAGTGCATACGGCCCATCGTATCGGTCATCCCGTAACTCGCGGGACCCGCCGCCATGTTGTCGGGGTGAAGCGTGCGTCCGGTACCGCCGCCGGAAGCGACGGAGAAGAAAGGCATGCCTTTTTCGATACGCTCTTTCTTGTAAGTCGCCATCACGGGATGCTGGAAACGGGTCGGGTTGGTCGAGTTGCCGGTGATGGCGATGTCGACGTTTTCAAGCCACATGATCGCAACGCCTTCGCGGACGTCGTCGGCGCCGTAGCAACGGACCGCCGCGCGTTCGCCCTTGCTGTAAGCGCGCTCGGAAACGACCTTGACCTTGCCGGTCGCGTAGTCGAATTCCGTCTCCACTCCGGTGAAGCCGTTGATGCGGGAAATGATCTGCGCGGCGTCTTTGCCGAGGCCGTTGAGGATGACGCGCAAGGGGTTCTTGCGGACTTTATTCGCGCTCTTGGCGAGACCGATCGCGCCCTCCGCCGCCGCGAAAGATTCGTGACCGGCGCAGAAAGCGAAGCACTGGGTCTTTTCTTCGAGGAGCATGCTCGCCAGATTGCCGTGGCCGAGACCGACTTTGCGGTCGTCCGCGACGGAGCCGGGGATGCAGAAACTCTGCAGCCCTTCGCCGAGCGTCTTGGCGATCTCGCTGGCGACGGTCTGACCTCTCTTGATCGCGACGGCGGCGCCGACGAGATAAGCCCAGCAGGCGTTTTCAAAGCAGATCGGCTGGATGTCGCGCACGCGCTGGACGATGTCCAAGCCTTTGGATTTGGTGATCTTTTCCGCTTCTTCGATCGAAGCGATGCCGTTGTCGTTCAAAAATTTGTTGATCTGATCGATGCGGCGTTCATAACTTTCAAAAAGAGCCATTTTGATCTCTCCTTATGCCTGACGCGGGTTGATGACTTTGACGGCATCGGCGAAGCGGCCGTAGCTCTTCTGGAACTTGGCGACGAAATCTTTGACGGACATCTTTTCCAGTTCCGCCGGGGCGGTCTTGTTGACGAATTCCATCATCTTGCCGAGGTTGACGAACTGGTAGCCGATCACCTTGTCCTCGTCGTCGAGGGCGAGTCCGGTGACGTAGCCTTCCGCCATCTCAAGGTAGCGGACGCCCTTTTGCGCGGTGCTGTACATCGTGCCGGTGATCGAACGCAACTGCTTGAGGTCTTCCAGTCCGGCGCCGATCGGCAAGCCGCCTTCGCTGAAAGCGGTCTGGGTGCGGCCGTAGACGATCTGGAGGAAAAGTTCGCGCATCGCGGTGTTGATCGCATCGCAGACCAAGTCGGTGTTGAGCGCTTCGAGGATCGTTTTGCCGGGCAGGATCTCCGCCGCCATCGCCGCGGAGTGGGTCATCCCGCTGCAGCCGATCGTTTCGACCAGCGCTTCCTGGATGATGCCGTCCTTGACGTTGAGCGTCAGTTTGCACGCGCCCTGCTGCGGAGCGCACCAGCCGACGCCGTGGGTCAATCCGGAAATGTCGGTGATTTCCTTGGCGTGGGTCCATTTACCTTCCTGCGGGATCGGCGCGGGACCGTGCTTCGGTCCTTTGGCGATGCAGGCCATCTGCTCGACTTCATGGGTGAAGGTCATCGCAAATCTCCATTTTTTTTGTTTGTGGTTACGGGTGAAAATAACATTTCTATAAAATACACCGCAAAAGGCGAGAAAACAAGGAAAAACCGTTTTTAAGTCGCAACTTTTTGCGGTCCACCGCCTGTTGTCATCCCTCTTTCTCAAAAAAGTTCGCAAAATTTTCAATCTCACGCTATATTATAAGATGATCGTATTGAAAATCTTTATAAAACAGGAAAGTTTTTGGTTATGCACTGGTCAGAAGAAATCGCAAGAAAAATCATTGAGCGCAATCCGAATAAAGCCGAATATGTCTGCGCGGCGGGGATCAGCCCCTCCGGCTCCATCCACATCGGCAATTTCCGCGACGTCGCGACGAGTTTTTTCGTCGTGCAGTCGCTCCGGAAACTGGGCAGGAAGGCGCGTCTGCTCTTTTCCTGGGACGAGTACGACCGTCTGCGCAAAGTGCCGAAAAACGTCGCCGATCTTTCTCCTGAAATGAATCAGAAAATGGAGCAGTTCATCGGCTGTCCCTACGTCGATGTCCCCAATCCTTTCGACGACGGCGCGGAAAACTACGCCGTCCACTTCGAGCGCGAATTCGAGGCGGCGATCGAGCGTTTCGGTCTGGAACTCGACTACCGCCATCAGGCGGAAATGTACCGCTCCGGCAAATACGCCAAACATATTTTGACCGCGTTGCAAAAGCGCGGCGAAATTTTCGACATCCTCGCGAGTTTCCGTACGCAGGAGATCGCCGAGGGCGAGCGCGAAAACTACTACCCCGTCGCCATCTACTGCGAAGCGTGCCACCGCGACACGACAAAGATCGTCAAATTGAGCGACGACTGCCGCGAAGCCGATTACGAATGCAAATGCGGTCATCACGGGCACTTTGATTTCGAGACCGATCACGACTGCAAACTCGCGTGGAAAGTCGACTGGCCGATGCGCTGGATGTACGAGGAAGTCGATTTCGAGCCGGGCGGCAAGGATCACGCCAGCCCCAACGGCAGTTATCAGACGAGCAAAGTGATCGCCGAAAAGATCTTCCATCATCCGGCGCCGCTCTTTCAGGGGTATGAATTCATCGGCATCCGCGGCTGTACCGGCAAGATGTCCGGTTCGAGCGGATTGAATCTCACTCCGGGAACTTTGCTTCACATTTATCAGCCGGAGATCATTTTGTGGCTCTACTCGCGGTGCGCGCCGCAAAAGGCTTTTGATTTCTGCTTCGACGAGGGGATTTTGCGCCAGTATCAGGAATTCGACGCGCAGTACAACGCCTTTGTCAAGGGCGAAGCCAATGAAGCGACGAAGGAGATCGTCGAACGCTGTCTTGTTTCCGACCGCGAAGTCAGCACGGTGCCGATGAATCTTCTCGTTCAGCTCGGTTCCGTGGTCAACTTCCGCAGTGATCTCGTCAGGATCCTCTTTGAGAAAATCGGTTACGATTACTCCCAAACGGCGATCGACACCCGCATCGAACTTGCGAAATTCTGGGTCGAGGAGTGCGCTCCTGAAAAGAAAAACACCATCTGCCGTTACCGCAACTGGGAGGCTTACGGGAGTTTCAACGACGAGGAAAAAGCGGATATCGCCTCGTTGCACCGCTTCCTCAAAGAGGAAAAATATACCCTTGAGGAATTGCAGACCAAACTTTACGACATCATCAAGGGAAACTTTCCCGCCGGAACCGATTTCTCCGTCGATCCCGCCAAGAGCGAAGTCCGTAAGAAGCAGGCGAAATTTTTCGCCGACGCCTACCGTCTGCTGATCGACAAGGAAGCCGGACCGCGCCTCTACCTTTTCCTCTACGCCGTCGACCGCGAAAAGTATTTGCATTTGCTCGACTTCTCGACGCCCATGACGGAAGAGGAAGCCGCGCCAAAAGTGGAAGCCGTCACCGAGGCCGCCGAAGAAGAAAAGTACGGCGAGCCCGATCCCGTCAAGCCGGTCAAGGAAACGGTCACGATCGACGATTTCGCCAAACTGGATCTGCGCGTCTGCCGCATCGTCAAATGCGCGGAGATCCGCAAATCGCATAACTGCTACCGGATCACCCTTGACGACGGTCTCGGCGAACGCACGATCGTTTCCTCGGTCAAGGCGTATTACACGCCGGAAGAGTTGATCGGCAAAAAGATCATCGTCCTCGCCAATCTGGAAAGCCGCCGCATCACCGGCGTCACCAGCGAGGGAATGTTGCTCGCCGCCACCAACAACGCCTGCGGATGCAAAGTCATTTTCGTCGACGACCGCATTCCCGAAGGAACGGCGCTGGCTTAAAACGATACTCAAAAAGAGGATGCCGATGATGAAAAAACTTTTTCTTGCGTGTGCCGTGCTTTGTGCGGCGGCGGATCTTTTTGCGCTCCGCCCCGGCGACGCCGCGACAAAACTGGAGCGCGTGCGCTGGGTGCGCGGCGGAGGGATATTGCCGGACGGCGCATCTCAACCGCGTGTCGCCGGAGAGCCGGAATTGCGCGCATTGGTATTTCTGCTCTGCCGCGCCGGGAATGCTCCGGCGACGCTCGCGATGCTCGACGGTCTGCGCCGTCAGTATTCCTACCGTTTGAAAATCGGCGCGCTGACTCCGGATTCATCGCTGGATGCGGAGGAACTGCTTAAAAACTTCCCAAGGGACGGAGTGAGTTTCGGGCTTGATCTCGACCGCCGGATCACTCCGGCGTATATGGCGGGATGTCTGCTTTACCCGATGGCGTTTCTGATCGACGATTCCGGCACCGTTGTCTGGTGCGGCGAAGCGGTCGATCTTCCGGAGGCGGCGGAGCGTTATTTTGCCGGAAAACTTGATCTTGCCGTCCAGAAAAAAGTGGCGCCGCTGATCGATCAGATGCAAATGCTGATGCGCGACAACAGCGAGCGGCAGTTGACTCAGGTCATGGAGGAGATTTTCGATCTTGAACCGGGCAACGCCAGCGCGCTCAGAATGCGGCTTTTCCTTTTGGAAAACCGCGGGAAATATGCGGAAGCGCTCGAATTGCTCCGCAGTCAGCGCGAAGCGGTTCCCGGTTTGGCGCGGCTCTACTTCACGGAATTGGATCTGCTTTGCCGTCACGCGGAATTGAGCGGCAAGTTGCCGGATCTGGTGCGCGATTTCAGAATGAATGTCACCGATGCCAGACTTCAACTGGTGATGGCGTGGAGTTTGCTCCGCAACTACGAATTCAACGCCGATGCGCTCCGTGCCGCGGCGGAATTGATCCGATCGACGGAAAAACTGCTTTCCGATGAGGTGCAATGGCAGGCGGCGGCGGCGCTTCTCGCTTACCGCACGGGGGATCTCGACCGCGCGATCGCTCTGCTCGATGGCGCCGTAAACAGAATGAAACAGCAGTCGCTTTCTTTGCCGGAAGTGGAACGCCTTGCCCGGTTTTTCCGCGAGGCACGGGAGATCCGCCGCTGATTTGTATGGCTTTGCGATTGAAAAAAACTACGATCGCAGTTATATTAAAAAGAAATATGTCTTTGATATGCAAAATCGTGAAACCTTGATTTGATAAGGAGTTTCAAATGGACAATGCTTACAGTTATCTGGAAAGCGTCGGCAAGGAGCCAAGCAATCTGATCAAAGGATTGCAGTTGATCCAGTCGACCGAAGGGTACGTCTCCGACGACGCGATCCGGGCGGTGGCGAAATATTTTTCGTTGCCGGAGGTGGAAATCGAGGGCGTGTTGAGTTTTTACGCCCAGTTCAAACGGGTGAAACCCGGCAAGTACAAAATCGCCCTTTGCGACGGTACCGCCTGCCATATCAAAGGTTCCCCGCTCGTGCACGAATGGGTGCGTCAGGAGTTGAATCTCAGCCCCGGCGAGACCAGCGCCGACGGACTTTTTTCGCTGGAAACCGTCGCCTGTCTCGGTTGTTGCAGTCTCGCGCCGGTGATGAGCATCAACGGCCGCGCTTATGCGAAACTCACCCGTAAGGGATTGGTCAAAATCATCAAGGAGTATCAGGCAAAATGAGTACGATCAAGACTCTGCGGGTCGGCGTCGCCAGTTGCGGTATCGCTTCCGGTGCGGAAGACGTGATGGCGTTGCTCAAGGCGCGCGCGAATTCGATCCCCGTCGTCGGCGTCGGCTGTCTCGGTTACTGCTATGCGGAGCCGATGGTCGAGGCGGTGCTGGAGGACGGTTCCTCCGTCATTTACGGCAATGTCGAAGCGACGGAAAAAAGCGTCGATAATATCCTTGCTCTCGGCGAAGCGGGGCGTTTTGAAGTTCCTCCCGAACGCAAAAAACGCGAAAAGATCATGGTGCTCGCCCTTGCCGGACGGGTCGACCCCGTTGATTTCGACGATTACGTCGCCCACAAGGGCTACGACGGCTTGAAGCGCGCGCTTGCGATGGCGCCGGAAGCGGTGGTCAACGAGGTGTTGACTTCCGGTCTGCGCGGACGCGGCGGCGGCGGTTTCCCGACCGGGCGCAAATGGAGTTTCCTCGCCGCCAAAAAGGCGGAGGAAAAGATTCTGATCTGCAACGCCGACGAGGGCGACCCCGGCGCCTTTATGGACCGCTCGCTGATGGAAAGCGTGCCGCATCAAGTGCTGGAGGGAATGCTGATCGCCGCCTATGCGACCGGCGCGACCAAACTTTTCATCTACTGCCGCGCGGAATATCCGCTGGCGATCAAGCATCTCAAGATCGCGATCCAACAGATCTGCGATCACAAATTGAATCATCTCGGTGACCGCGACGTCGAGATCGTCATCAAAGAGGGCGCGGGCGCATTCGTCTGCGGCGAGGAAACCGCATTGATCGCTTCGCTCGAAGGTCAGCGCGGCACGCCGCGTTTCCGTCCGCCTTTCCCGACGGACAGCGGCTACAAAGGTTATCCCACGATGATCAACAACGTCGAGACCTACGGCAACGTGCCGCTGATCCTCCGCGACGGCGGCGCCGAATACGCCAAAGTCGGCACCGAGGGCAGTAAGGGCACGAAACTTTTCGCGCTTGCCGGCGACCTCAAGTATCCCGGTCTTGTCGAAGTGCCGATGGGCATCACGCTGGGCGAAATCGTTTTCGACATCGGCGGCGCGGACCGCACCAAGGTCAAGGCGGTTCAGACCGGCGGACCTTCCGGCGGTTGCATCCCGGTCGAAAACTTCGACGTGCCGGTCGATTACGATTCGCTGAAAACGCTCGGCGCCATTATGGGCTCCGGCGGTATGATCGTCATCAACAACGACCGCTGCATGGTCGAAACGGCGCGTTACTTCCTCGACTTCACCCACCGTGAAAGTTGCGGCAAATGCACCTTCTGCCGCGTCGGTATGACCCGTATGTACGAAACGCTCGAGCGCATCACCAAAGGGCAGGGCACCGAGGAGGATCTTGATTTCCTCGCGGACATCGCTCCCAAGATCAAGGCGGGCGCGCTCTGCGGTCTGGGTCAGACGGCGCCGAATCCGGTGCTCGCGACATTGCGTTACTTCCGTCACGAATATGAGGAGCACATCCGCGAACACAAGTGCCGCGCGTTGCAGTGCAATGCGATGGTGAAATTGCAGATCGACCACGACAAGTGCGTCAAATGCGGACTTTGTGTGCGCAGTTGCCCGGTTCAGGCGATCAATGCCGATTTCGAGATCGATCCGGCAAAGTGCACGCGTTGCAACAGCTGTCTGGATGCCTGTCCGAAAAAGGCGATTTACCGTGTCCACAACGGAGATGAAAAATGAGTATTGAATTTATCCTTGACGGAAAGAAGGTCACGGCGGAGCCGGGCCAGACGATATTGGACGTGGCGCGCGCCAACGGGATTTCGATCCCGACGCTCTGCCGTGATGAAAAAGTGAGCCGCACCACCAGTTGTTTTGTTTGCGTGGTGCGCGATGTGAAAAGCGGTAAATTCCTGCCTTCGTGCTCGGCTTGTCCCGCACCCAATCAGGAGATCGACGCGTCGGGCGAAACGGTTCGCGAAATGCGCCGCACCGCGCTCAATCTGCTGTTGAGCGAGCATACCGGCGACTGCGAAGCGCCCTGCACCGTGGCTTGCCCCGCGCACGCTTCGGTCGAGGAGTACGTCAAAGCCGGTCGCGACGGCGACTTCCTCAAAAGTCTGCAGATCATCAAAAAGCGGATCCCGCTTCCGATGTCGATCGGTCGCGTCTGCCCCCGCTTCTGCGAGAAAAACTGCCGCCGCAACGTCTACGGCAAACCGGTGGCGATCAACGAATTCAAGCGTCTTGCCGCAGATCTCTACTACGACACGTATATGGAAGATCTTCCCGCGCTTACGGGCAAAAAAGTGGCGATCGTCGGCGGCGGCCCCGCCGGACTTTCCGCCTCCTATTATCTGCGTATGGCGGGGGTTGAGCCGACCGTTTTCGACGCGATGCCCAAAGCCGGCGGCATGCTCCGCTACGGCATCCCCGAATACCGTCTGCCCAAGGAGCGCATCCTCGACCGCGAGTTGAAGCACTACACGCAGATCGGCGTCAAATTTGAATTCGGCAAGAAGCTCGGCGACAATTTGTCGCTCGACGAATTGCAGAAAAACTTCGACGCCGTCGTGATCGCCGTCGGCTGCTGGAAAGGTTCCGGCATGCACTGCCCCGGCGATGAACTTTCGACGATCGGCATCGACTTTTTGCGTCAGGCTTCCGAAAGCGGCTATCAGGCGAAAAATCCGGGCAAGGTGATCGTCGTCGGCGGCGGCAATACCGCGATGGACTGCGTCCGCACGAGCGTGCGCCTCGGCAGTTCCGACGTCAGCTGTTTCTACCGCCGTACCGAGGCGGAGATGCCGGCGGAAAAACTGGAGATCGCCGAAGCGCGCGAGGAAGGCGTCAAATTCACTTTCCTCGTCGCTCCCGTGAAACTGGAAAAACGCGGCGACAAACTCGTTTTGACCTGCCGCAAAATGGAACTGGGCGAACCCGATGCTTCCGGTCGCCGCAAGCCGGTCGAAATCCCCGGCAGCGACTACGAAGTCGAAGCCGATACCGTCATCGCGGCGATCGGGCAGAAATCGGTGATCCCCGCCGGGATCCCCGCCAACCGTTTCGGTTATGCCGACGCCCAACCCGGCACGGCGAAACTCGCCGACAAGATCTACGCCGCAGGCGATTGCCTTTCCGGCGCGGCGACGGTCGTGGAAGCGGTCGCGGGCGGCCGTTTCGCGGCGGAGGAGATCGAGCGCGACATTTACGGTATGGATGTCGAAATCGACAATCCGATCTACGTTTCGCGCGGCAAATGGCAGCACCTCAAAAAGAGCGATCTTGTCTTTGTGCGCGACAACGTTTCCGAAGCGGAACGCGCCGAGCTCAAAATGATTTCGCTCGACGAGCGCAAAACGACCTTCAAAGAGACCACCTTCACGATGGACAAGGAGACCGTTTCCGCCGAGGGCGAGCGTTGCATCGGTTGCAGTTGCACCGACAAAACGGAGTGCAAATTGCGTAAACACGCGGCGGAATACGGTTGCGACCCCGAAAAGATCAAGGGCGCGCGTCTTCCCGTCAGTTACGATACGCGTCACCCGCTCATCATTCAGGATCGCGGCAAGTGCATCAAGTGCGGCGTCTGCGTCAAGACCTGCGCCGAAGTCATCAACCGTAATCTTCTCGGTATCAAAAAGCGCGGTTTCAATACCTTTATCGGTACCGCTTTTGATCAGGGCTTCGCCGGAAACTGCTCCGACTGCGGCGCCTGCATCGAGGCGTGCCCGACGGGCGCGCTCGATTGGCGCAACAAGAAATAAGGTCGTTTCGACATTATGGATCAAACAGGCGGCCGGTTGCTGAAATCGACCGCCTGTTTTTTTAGAAAATGGCAAAAGCTGTCATCATCACTTTGGGGTGCCGCGTCAACTGCGCCGACAGCGCATTGCTGACCGACCGCCTGACGAAAAGGGGATTTGCCGTCGCGGAAAAAATCGATGCGGCGAATCCCCCCGATCTCGTCGTCGTCAACACCTGCGCCGTGACTTCCGAAGCCGTGAGCAAATCGCGTCAGGCGGTGCGCCGCGCCCGCAAGGTCGCGCCTTTGGCACGCATCGTCGCCCTCGGTTGCGCCGCCGTGCCGGATGAAAAGAATCTGCTCGCTTCCGGAGCGGATATGGTGCGCGATAATTTCTACAAAGTTCAGGCGCCGGATTTCTCCGATACTCCGACGGCGTTTTCGGCGACATTCCGCGAAAACGCATTTTCGCAATTTCCTTTCCGGACGCGCGCTTTCATCAAGATCCAGGAGGGGTGCAATAATTTCTGCAGTTATTGCATCGTGCCGCTCGTGCGGGGCAGGGAGAGATCGCGCGCCTTTGCCGAAGTGCTGGAGGATTGCCGACACGCCATCGATGCAGGGTTCCCCGAAATCGTTTTGAGCGGTGTCAATCTCTGCGCCTATGCCGACGACGGCAGAAAACTTGCCGATCTCGTTGCCGCAGTCGCAAATCTCCCCGGAGACTTCCGTGTGCGCATCGGCTCCGCCGAACCGCGTTTCGATCAGTTGAAACTTCTTGACGTGATGGCAAACGAAGCGAAAATCTGCCGTTTTCTGCATCTATCTTTGCAACACGGCGCCGATGCCGTCCTCCGGTCGATGCACCGCCATTACAGTGCGGCGCAATACCGCGAATTCTGCCTCGCGGCGCGGGAAAAAATTCCCGATTTGCACCTTGGTACCGATGTGATCGTCGGTTTTCCCGGCGAAACGGAGGAACTTTTTGAAGAATCGCTGGATTTCGTCGGAAAATTGCATTTTGCCAACATCCATCAGTTTATTTATTCGCCGCGCCCGGGGACGGCGGCGGCGAAGTTTCCGGATCAGGTTCCCGGCTGTGTCGCCAAAATGCGCGCGCAAAAATTGCGCCGCGTCGCGCTCGCGTCGGCGGAAAGTTTCCGGCAAAGCCAGCTCGGGAAACGCTTCGGCGTTATTTTTGAACAGGACGACGGCAAAATTCTGCGCGGCTGGAGCGACCATTATCTTGAAGTCGCCGTGCCTTCGCAAAGTTTTCCGCGCGGCAGGATCGTCGAGATCGAAGCGACCGCAGAAAATCTTCGCTCCGTCGGCGATTTGCCAAAATAAGAGAATGCGGTTATATTATAGAAAATAGGATTTACCGTATCAGGACGGCATAGGGAGTTCAAGATGAAAGTTACCGTAATCGGCGACGGCGGTTGGGGAACCGCGCTCGCGCTCAATTTACTGGCGAATCACCACGATGTGACGCTGTGGGGAGCTTTTCCCGATTATATCGGCGAAATGCGTTCCTCGCATCAGAACCGCCGTTTCCTGCCCGGTGTGGAACTGCCGGAAACGCTCAAACTGGAATCCGACCTCGCCGAAGCGGTCGATAAAAGCGCGATGTGCGTCTTTGCGACGCCGACGCAGTTTCTGCGCGGAGTGCTGAAAAAATTCCGTGAAATTCCCGCCGATCCCCGCCGCATCATCGTCAACGTCGCAAAGGGGATCGAGATCGACACATGGCTTCGCATCAGCGAGATCATCGAGGCGGAGCTGGGCAAAGTCCGTTTCGTCGCCCTTTCCGGCCCCAGTCACGCGGAGGAAGTTTCGCGCCGGTTGCCGACTCTGGTGACGGCGGCGTCAGCGGATGCCGAAGCCGCGCAACTGGTTCAGCAGGTCTTTATGAATGACCGCTTCCGCATCTACACTTCAAGCGATGTCGTCGGTGTCGAACTCGGCGGCGCGCTCAAAAACGTGATGGCGATCGCCGCCGGCGTGATCGACGGCATGGGGCTCGGCGACAACCCCAAGGCGGCATTGATGACCCGCGGCATCAGCGAAATGGGCAAACTGGGCGAGTTGCTCGGCGGCAAGGCTTCGACCTTTTCCGGCTTGAGCGGCATCGGGGACTTGATCGTCACCTGTACGAGCGGCCACAGCCGCAACCGTCACGTCGGCGAAGAATTGGGACGCGGCAAGAAACTCGGTGACATCCTCAAGGAAATGGGAATGGTCGTCGCCGAGGGCGTCTGGACGGCGAAAGGCGCTTACGCGCTCAGCCGCAAAGTCGGAGCCGAAACTCCGATCATCGACGAGATCTACCGCGTGCTTTACGAAGACCGCGACGTCAAAGAAGCGATCCACGCGTTGATGACCCGCACCGCCAAGAGCGAAGAGGATTGATGGATCTCTTTTTGCGTTATCTCTGGGAAAACCCGCGCCTCTTTTTTTCGGCGGCGGTGATCGTGTGCTTTTCCATCTGCTGTCACGAATTCATGCACGCCTTTGCCGCGCTGAAATTCGGCGACGATACGGCGGCGAACAGGGGGCACCTTACGCTGAATCCGTTGCGGCAGATGGGAATTGTTTCGCTCATCATGTTTTGCCTTGTCGGCATCGCCTGGGGACAAGTCCCCGTCGATTTGCGGAAATTGCGCGGCCGCTTTGCCCCGGCGCTGGTCGCATTGGCGGGACCCTTGACCAATCTCGTTATCGGATTTCTTTTCCTTGCCGGAGCGTTTCTTCTCGTCAGAAATTTCGGGGAAAGTTTCGCCTTGCAGATGCTTTGCTACGGCGGAATTTTGAATTACCTTCTTTTTATCCTCAATCTGTTGCCCATCCCGGGCTTGGACGGCGGCGCCGTCGTCCAGAATTTCCTGCCGCAGTTGAACTGGGATCGCGCGGAGTGGAGCAAAGGACTTCTCTTTTTTCTCATTCTCGCACTCTTTGCCGGATTTGACTATCTGTGGGGCGCGGCGGAATTTCTCGCGCAACAGACGTTGAGCCTTTTGGCGCGGGTGTTCTGATGGGGGATATTCGCGTCGTCGCCGCCGTGATCCGGCGGGGAAATCAGGTGTTGCTCGCGTCGCGTCCCATGGATAAACCGCCTTGCGGCTGGGAATTTCCCGGCGGCAAGATCGAAAAAGATGAAACGCCGCAAAAGGCGCTTTTGCGGGAATTGCGAGAGGAATTGGCGCTCGATGCCAGAGTCGGCGATACGATCTACATTTTCCGCAAGACAGGGCTTTCGATTGAATTCATCCGCACGATGATCGCGCCCGACGCGATCCCCGCGCCGCAGGAAAATCAAAGCTTCCAATGGTATGCGCTCGACGGTTCGACGCCGGATGGATTGCTGAAAAACGATTGGCATTTCTGGCAATTTTTGTTGAATCACCGACAATAAAACCGCCGCTTTCATCGTTATAGCAGTAAAAGAGGAAAAGTTGTGACAAGTCCGCTGGAAAATATGGACGACGGTGCGCTGATCGCCAGTTTTTTGCGCGGCGGCGAAGCGGCGTTTGAAGTTCTCTACCGTCGGCACCGCGGCGCGCTTTATGCGTTTTTGACGCACCTTGCCGGAGATTCGGCGGAAGCGGACGAAGTCTTTTCGGAAACGTGGTTGCGCACTTTGGAAAAATTGCCGAAATATCGCGACGACGGGAAATTCGACGCGTGGCTTTTCAGGATCGGACGCAATTATTATCTGGACCGGTGCCGGGCGCGTCAGCGGAGAAGGAATGTTTCGCTCGACAACGAAATGCCGCCGAGCGTACCGGCAAATGCCAGCAGTGAACCGCAGATGCAGTCCGAGGCAAAGGAAACGGGCGAATTGATTTCCGCCGCATTGCGGAAACTTCCGGCGGAGCAAAGAGAGGTTTTTTTGTTGCGTCAGCAGGATGTCGCCTTTAAGGAGATCGCCGCCATTCAGCGGACATCGGTCAATACGGTGCTGAGCCGGATGCAGTACGCATTGCGCGCTTTGCGCCGGGAACTTGCGGAAATAGACCATTAAAACGGGAGAAAATATGAAACGCTACGAAACTTTGCCGAAAGAATTGCCGGTGCCGGATTTTCTGAATGAAAAGATCCTGCGCGCGGCGGCGGATTTTTCCGCGCGCCGTCGACAAAAAGCACTTCACCGCCGGATTGTTTTCGGCGGCGCGGCGGCGGCAGCGGCAATGCTGATATTTTCCTTTTTCGCCTTTCCGCAGCGGCGGGAAATCAAACCGCAGGCCGTGATGCGGCAGGATGTTTCCGGGTGGAGCGCGATCGATCAGGAAAGTTTCGTACTGTGCGCGGAACTCAATAGTTGCAACTTGTGGGATGAGGAGTTTTCAATATGAAAAAATGGAGTTTCATTGTCATTGTTTGCAGTGTTTCCGCACTTTTGTTTGCGATGCCGGAAAAAGAACGCTTCCGGCGGGGCGCGGGAATGTGGGAAGTTTTTTCGCAACTGGATGAAACGGCAAGAAAAGATTTGCTGAAATTGCAACGCGAAGATCCCGAAGCCTTCCGTCTGGAAATGGAAAAACGCGCGGAAAAACTCTATCAGGAAAAATGGACGAAGCGAGCAGAATTGCAGCAATTGATCGACGCTTATCAGACGACAGACGATGCGGTGAAAAAAGCCGAAATCAAAGCGCAATTGACGCAAAAACTCTCGGCGGATTTCGATCAGCGTTTGACGAATCATCGCCGTCAGTTGGAAGAAATGAAACGCCGGACAGCATATTTCGAGGAGAAACTGGAAAAACGTGCGGCGGAAAAGGAAAAGATCATTGAAAAATTGGCGCAGGATTTTCTTTCCGGGGAGAAGAAGCTGATGAAAGTGCATCGAGTCAATCTGCCGCCGCGTCCGCCGATGAAAAACAAAAAAAAGGGCGTTGAATAGGTTGTAAAATCCGCAAATATATGCTATATTAGAGATATCGCGTCCCTATCGTCTAGTGGCCTAGGACATCGGGTTCTCATCCCGGCAACATGGGTTCGACTCCCATTGGGGATGCCATTTTTTTACCTTTTTGCCTGAAAAATACAAGAAAACCGTAAAAACGGCTTGACATTTCGCAAAAAGTGTGGTCTATTATGAAACGAAGCCGGAATTGATTCCGGATTCACAGGTGGCAGGATAGCTCAGTCGGTAGAGCAGGGGACTGAAAATCCCCGTGTCCCCAGTTCGATTCTGGGTCCGGCCACCACTTTTTTTGTCTGTCGCCCAAGTGTCACGCGCTTGGGCTTTTTTTTAACACATTTCCCCCGTAAGAAAACGGCTGTTTTAACACATCGGCAAATTGTTAGAATCTGCGTTTTCTTAAAAATCTCGCAAAAACCGACAAAAAAGTGCGTTTTTCTATCTTGACCGCGTGTAGGTACACGCGATTTGAGAAAAGTTGTAAGTCGTTGAAAATCAACAATCCTATTGAAAAAGGTAACGAAACCACACAAAAATTTCATTCAGGCGGTAGGCGCGTGAATAAAAGCAGGGTGAAATCTATGTTTGACTTGACAATATTGCAGGGATGTGATATTTTGTATTAAAGCAACGTCGAATTTTTCTGCGCTCAAATTAAAGACTTTAGACACCTTTAATATAACGCAGGAGCCGACATTATCAACCAATTCCGGCAATTTTTACCGGACAGTAGTGGTGTGATGTGGTAGGAACAGATTCTCTTTGGAATGATGCGACGTCATCACAAAATAATGCTTGGGTATTTCAAAGAGGCTATCGATGCGGGGGAGATACGTGGCGATATTCCGATGGATACGCTTTTTCGGCTGATTTTGGGACCGCTTCGGCTGCTCATCAAGCAGTGGGGAATGTCCCACGGGGCTTTCGATCTCAGGGAAGAACGCCAGCATCTGCTGGACAGCATGAAAATACTTTTGAGTGTGAAACCGTGATCCAACCACATACAACACAGGAGGAAAACAAGATGGGAAACAAGATGTTCTGCTGGCAGTGTCAGGAAACGGGGGGCGGCAAGGGCTGCACCATTTGCGGAGTCTGCGGCAAGAAACCGGAAGTTGCCGCCATGCAGGATCTGCTGGTATATGTCACCAAGGGGCTTGGAGCGGTTGCCGCCCGGCTTCGGACGGAAGGGAAGAGCGTGTCCCAAAACATCAACCACCGGATCACCCAAAATCTCTTCGTCACGATCACCAACGCCAATTTCGACCGGGAAGCGATCATCCGTGCCGTTGAGGAGACGCTGAAGGTGAAATCGGAACTGTTGTCGCAACTCGGCAACGCATCCGATCTGCCAGAAGCCGCCCGGTGGTCGGGATGCAGAAATGAATTCGACGCCAAGGCGGCGGAGGTGGGCGTACAGGCGACGAAGGACGAGGACATCCGAAGTCTGCGTGAACTCATCATCTATGGGCTGAAAGGACTTGCCGCCTATCTCAAGCATGCGAACGCGCTCCTTCAGGATGATGAGGCCATCGATGCCTTCATCCAGTCCGCCTTGGCAAAGACGCTGGATAATTCGCTGGACGCGGCAGCGCTGACCGCGCTTGCGCTGGATACGGGCAAGTATGGCGTACAGGGGATGGCCCTCCTGGACAAGGCGAACACTTCCGCCTACGGCAATCCTGAAATCACCGAAGTCGAACTCGGTGTCCGCAACCGTCCGGGGATCCTCATTTCCGGACACGACCTGCGCGATCTGGAGATGCTTTTGGAGCAGTCCGCGGGGCAGGGCATCGACATCTATACCCACTCCGAGATGCTTCCTGCCCACTACTACCCGGCCTTCAAGAAATATCCGCATTTCGCGGGAAACTACGGGAACGCCTGGTGGAAGCAGAAGGATGAGTTCGAGAAATTCCACGGGCCGATCCTGATGACCACAAACTGCGTCGTACCACCTGCGGAAAGTTACAAAGGACGCCTGTGGACCACCGGCACGGTCGGCGTCCCCGACTGCCGCCACATTCCCGGAGCATACGGCGAAGTCAAGGATTTTTCCGGCATCATCGCTCAGGCGAAGACGTGTCCTCCGCCCGAAGAATTGGAGACGGGGAAGATCGTCGGCGGTTTCGCGCACGAACAGGTATTCGCCTTTGCGGACAAGGTGGTCGCCGCTGTCAAATCGGGAGCCATCCGCAAGTTCGTGGTCATGGCGGGCTGCGACGGACGCATGAAAAGCCGCGAATACTATGCGGAATTCGCCTCGAAGCTTCCGAAGGACGTGGTCATCCTGACGGCCGGTTGCGCCAAATACAAATACAACAAATTGCCACTCGGCGACATCGGAGGCATCCCGCGCGTCCTCGACGCGGGGCAGTGCAACGACTCCTACTCGCTGGCGCTCATCGCGCTGAAGCTCAAGGAGGTCTTCGGACTTGACGATATCAACAAGCTGCCTCTCGCGTTCAATATCGCATGGTATGAGCAGAAGGCGGTCATCGTCCTGCTGGCGCTCCTTTATCTCGGCGTGAAGAACATCCACCTCGGCCCGACGCTCCCAGCCTTCCTTTCGCCGAATGTTGCGAAGGTGCTGGTGGAAAGTTTCGGCATCGCTGGCATCGGCACGGTCGATGACGACATCAAGCTGCTGATCGGCTAAATACAGGGATATGCAGTGAAATATCGCTATTCATCCGTAAAACGCGCCATTGAGGCGCTGCTGTTCGTGGCGGTGTTCCGCGTACATCAAAAGCAACCTGACAAATGACTTTGTCCGGTTGTTTTTTTGTGTCCGCTCATCGCCTGCAAAAGCGGACTTTTGCGGGCGATTGCCCTGCGTTCCTCGCTTTGCTCGGTACTCGCGCTCGTCGCTTCGCTCCGTCCGGGTCCGCCCACCATTTTTTTGTACTTCTGCCGGACGGGGACACGCCGTTCGGCTTTTTTATTTCCGTTGTTCGGGGCTGAATGCCAGGTATTTATCTATATTTCCGGGAAACAGAGAATTCTCTGTTTTCGTTTTCCGTCGCATAAAATCCGCCGATTCTCAGAGAAATTCTCTGTTTGCCATGTGTCGGGGACACAGTAGTTTTATATTGATATATAACGACTTGCAATAAATCCAGTCGGTTCTGATTTGACTAAAAATGCACGTCCATTTTTCATATTTTTTGTGTCCCCGACCTTATGCCCATCGTAATTGGGTGTGTGCAGGTTTTCTGCCGTTTCTGCCGTTGATGAAGGATTCCTTGTTGAAATATGCCGATTTGCTGTGTATATTAAAGTGGATGATTATGTAAAAACGAATAGGCATATGCTGGAAGGAGATTTGCATGGGGGTGACTAAATACAATATTCAGCGGATCAAACGGCTGCTCTCCATGCTCAAGGAGAACCGCTACCCGAACTACCCTCGCTTCCTTGCCGAGATGAAGCGTCAGGATATCGCAGGGGCGTATAATCTTTCCGCCCGGACCCTCCAACGCGACATCGCGTTTCTGAAATCGGAATACCGTGCGCCGATCGAATACGATTTTGAGCAACGTGGTTATTATCTCACAGACCCCGATTGGAGCGTGGACATCCCGCTTCTTGAGAATTCCGAAATGCGGGCGGCGGTGCTCGGTGCGCGTCTTGCGGAAAACCTGATGCCCGCGCCCGTGAAACAAGAAATGCGTTCCGCCGTGGATACTCTGCTTTCTGTAAACGACAAGGGAATGGACGAGAAAGCAGTCCTGCTGTCGCTGGTCGCGCTGGGATCGCGGGCGGCAGTCAAGCCCGAAGTGTTCCGCGTCATCTTCGACGCCTGGCAGAAACATCAATGCGTCAATGTGAGATACAACCCTGTGACCGAATCCGAGTCGGAACGCCTGATCGAACCCCATGCGCTCGCTTTTTATGAAGGGAACTGGTATATCAAGGCGGTTTCACGCATGAAAGACGGCAAAGCCATTCCTTCCGGAAAGCGGCGGGCTTCGACGCTGGCGCTACACCGCATCCTGAGCGCCGAAGCGACTTCCGACATTTTCAAGCCGGATCAGAAAATCATCGATGCAGTGAATCGGCGCGAAATTTTCGACTTTCCACTGGTGGAGGACATTCGGCTACGTCTGGGGCCCG
Source organism: Victivallaceae bacterium (assembly GCA_024405735.1). GTDB lineage: Bacteria > Verrucomicrobiota > Lentisphaeria > Victivallales > Victivallaceae > UBA1784. The sequence goes on from JAKSOF010000018.1 coordinate 42,651, forward strand.
AAGCGCGCAAGTTCATCGGCGAACAGTTTGATGTGACCGAGGAATCACGTGACAAGGATCATTACATTGTCCGCATCGCCGCCGCTCCCGTCTACCGAATCGTCAATTACGTGCTTGTTGAAGGCGGGGACGCAGAGCTTTTGAATCATCCCGAACTCGCCGCAGAGGTCGTCAAGCGGGCTGAACAGAGCATAAAAGTTCACAGGAAACGAAAAAAATGAAACTTTTTCGGGACATCCTCTTCACTCCGACACTTTCTGTCGCATCGGATACTGTAAAATATCTCCAGTCATCACGTTTGGACGTGCAACAATGGAGGTTATTATGGATGATGAACGGAAAAATGTGGAAGTCTCATTCAATGCAAACGGACCGCGAAAGTGTCCGTATTGCCAAAAGGAAGTCGAAAAGGAGGCGGTATCGTGTCCCTATTGCTACGGGACATTCGTGTCGACAAACCGCATTCGGAATGCGATTGGCATGGTCATCCTCTTCATCATTCTCTACTGGATCATATCGTCTTTCGTGAGTTGCGAGGCTGATCGGGAAATGAAGAAAATCAACAGGCAGGTCGAGATGCAGATGCAACATTAACACGAGGAG
>JAKSOF010000019.1 GCA_024405735.1 Victivallaceae bacterium
TCCCATCCGACTGCGCGCTCGTCGGCAACCGACTCGCATCCGACAGCAATCAAAGCGTATGTGGTTTTTCTCTCATCTCTCATCTCTCATCTCTCATCTCTCATCTCTCATCTCTCATCTCTCATCTCTAAAACCGCAGGAGATTTTAAGGGGGCAGGGGGATCTTTAGCAAAAAGTAAAAAACTACCATACGCGAAGTCGCGAGTACCGGAAGTGCGAAGCACCGAGGAACGGATGCGCGAGAGCGCGGGGGCTCCCCCGAAAATCGACCGGCTCGTCACGGCGTAGCCCGCAGGGCGAAGACGGAAGCCGCGAAGCGGGGCGCACCCTCTCACGGGTGCGCAGGAGATTTTAAGGGGGATTTACCGTCCTCTGCTTTCTTTCGGGTCAAATGCGTCGCGCATCGCGTCGCCGAGGAGGTTGAGCGCCAGGACTAAAATGAACATAAAGAGCGTCGCACCGCCGATTTCCCAATAGACGCCGCGCCATAATTTTTCCTGCCCGTCGGCGATCATCACGCCCCAGCTCGGCGCGCTCTGGACGCCGAGACCGAGGTAACTCACGATCACTTCGAGCATCACGGCTCCGGCGAAAGTGAGCGTAAAGAAAATGATGACAAGATGCCGCAGATTGGGCAGAATATGGCGGCAGATGATGCGGAAACTCCCGACGCCCGCGATTTTGGCGGCTTCGACGTAGGGCGCTTTTTTGAGTTTCATGCATTCGGCGCGGATGACGCGGCTCAACGTCACCCATCCCGTGAGTCCGATCGCCATATAGACGGCGAGCATTCCCGGCTCGACGTGGATACACGCCGCCATGCCGCGCACGGCATTCATCAGCGCCGGCGGCAAAAAGCCGCGTGAGATCAGCAATGCGAAACCGAGGATGAAAAGCAGACTCGGCATCGATGCGAAAACGCTGTAAAGCCAGACGACGAGATCATCCCAGAATTTTCCGAAATACCCGGCAAGCGTGCCGAAAAAAACACCCAGCACCACGGCGATCACGCCGGAAACGATGCCGACTTTCATCGCGGTCGCCGTCCCGGCGACGGCGCGGAAAAAGACGTCGCGTCCCTGATAATCCGTGCCGAAAAGATGACGGGAGTCGGGTTTCCGGAATTTTTCGCCGAGCGCCTGATCGTAGGCGGGACGCACATCGCGCATCTGGCACGAAACGCTGTAAATTTCGATCCCGACGGCAAGGAGCATATAAAGCGCGACGATGGCGAAAGAAACCGCGCCCCACGGATTTTTCAGAAGTTTTTTGAAAGGTGTGATGTTTTGTGCCATAAAATCATTCCTTTTTCCGGCGGCGCAATGCGACTTGCAAAAGTGCGGTGTCCGAGGGCGTCACGCCGTCGATGCGTCCCGCCTGCGCGACGGTAAGCGGACGCAGTTTCACCAGTTTCTGCCGCGATTCGTTACTCAAGCCTTCCAGTTCCGCATAATTGAAATCGGGAGGAATCTCCAACTGATCGAGTTTTTTCATCCTTTCGATCTGGAGAAGCTCCCGTTGCAGATAGCCGTCGTAGTGCGCTTCGACGGCGAGCATTTTCGCCAGCCGTTCGCGGAAGTTGCCCGCAAGTTCGGGCAATGCGCTTTCGGGGAAGGGCAGTTCGATATTTCCGGGAGAAGCGACGTCGATCCCCTTGAGCAGACTCCAGAGCGTTTTTCCGTTGTGATGACGCATTTGCGCCAGATCTCTCAATTCGGAAAATTTTTCTTTGAAATCCTGATAGGCACGGTATTTTTTCTCCGGCAGTATCCCCGCGTTGTAAGCGAATTCCGCCAACCGGAGATCGGCATTGTCCTGCCGGATCGAGAGGCGGTATTCGGCGCGGCTGGTAAAAAGCCGGTAGGGTTCAACGATCTCCTTGGTGGCGAGGTCGTCGAGCATCACGCCGATGTAACTTGTGTCACGCCCGGGCGCGAGCAATGGTTTCCCTGCGGCGTAGCGGCTCGCATTCATCCCGGCGATCAAACCTTGCCCCGCCGCTTCCTCGTAACCGCTTGTCCCGTTGATCTGTCCGGCGGTGAAAAGATTGTCGTAACGCTTGTTGCGGAGCGTGCATTCCAGTTGATCGGGGTAGATGAAATCGTATTCGATCGCGTAGGCGTAGCGCATGATCTCGGCGTTTTCCAGTCCGGGGATCGAGTGGACCATCTCTTTTTGGACGGCAATCGGCAAACTGGTGGAAAGTCCGTTGAGATAGTATTCCCCCGACTGCGCCCCCTCCGGCTCCAGATAAAGCAGATGGCGGGGATGTTGCGGGAAACGCACGACTTTGTCCTCAAACGAGGGACAATAACGCGTCCCGATGCCCTTGATGATGCCGCGGTACATCGGCGATTCGTCAAGATGGCGGCGGACGATTTCCGCCGTTTCATCGGTGGTGTAGACCATGTGACAGGCAAGTTCCCGGTGCGCTGCCTGCGGCAACTCCGGCAAATCGCTTTTGTCCCAGAAACTGAAACGCTCGCCGCCCGTTTCCGACGGCTGAAGTTCCATTTTGCTGAAGTCGATCGACTTGGCGACCAGCCGCGGCGGAGTTCCGGTTTTCAACCTGCCGAGGCGCAGTTTCAGGCGTTCGCTCAACGCGTGCGAAAGCGCGTTGGATGGGAAATCTCCGGCACGCCCGCCCGGAAAGTGGTTCAAACCGTAGTGCAGAAGTCCGTTGAGAAAAGTTCCCGTCGTCAACACGACGGCGCGGCAGAAAAAGTGCTCTCCCAACTGGGTGACGACACCGGTGATGCGGCCGTTTTCCACATCGAAATCGACGGCTTCACTTTGCATTACCGTCAGATCCGGAGTCGATTCGAGCAACATTTTCATCGCGCGCTGATAGATTTGCTTGTCGCATTGCGCACGGGGCGAGTGGACGGCGGGACCCTTGGTGCGGTTGAGCATCCGGAACTGGATCGCCGCCGCTTCGGCGACGATGCCCTGGATCCCGCCCATCGCATCAATTTCGCGCACGACCTGACCTTTGGCGATGCCGCCGATGCAGGGGTTGCAACTCATCTGCCCGATGTGGTCGCAGTGAAGCGTCAACAGCAATGTTTTCGCTCCCGACCGGGCGGCGGCGTGGGCGGCTTCGCATCCCGCGTGACCCGCTCCGACGACGATGACGTCAAAAATCCCGTCCGGCGTCATTTCCGCTTCTCCTGAAAGATTTTTTGCGTCAGTTGGTCAAGTTCGCGTGTCGCTTCCGCGATGTCGGACGCGCCGAAAATTGCGGAAACGATCGCCGCGCCCGCGATGCCGCGGTCGGCAAAGAGGGGCAGATTTTCCGCCGTGATGCCGCCGATGACGACAACGGGGATCCTGACCGCTTTGATGATCGCATCCAATTCATTTTGCGAAACGATTTCGGCGTCGTTTTTGGTCGAAGTCGGAAACATCGCTCCGACGCCGAGATAATCCGCCCCCGCCGCTTCGGCGGCGACGGCTTCGGCGACCGTGTGCGCGGAAACGCCCATGATTTTGCCGGGACCGAGGAAAGCGCGCACCTGACTTGCGTTTTCATCGCATTGCCCGATGTGGACTCCGACCGCTCCGCAGTCGACGGCGATCGCGGGATCGTCGTTGATGATCAAGGGGATATGATGACGCTGACAAAGTTTCTGCACCTTTTCCGCTTCGCGCGAAAATTCGGTGCCGCCAAGTTCTTTTTCCCGCAACTGGAGCATCGTTGCCCCGTTTTCGAGCGCGGTTTGCACCGCCGTCAGAAAATCGCGTTTCCCGATCGCATGGCGGTCGGTCACGGCGTAAAGCCGCAAAGCATCACGCAAGGAACTCATATTTGCCTCTGATTTGCAGATCGCGATCGGTCAGATTGCCGATGGCGTCAAGCAGTTTTACCTTAAAAGTGCCGCAAGCATTGGCGTTTGGAAGCGATCGACAGGCGATCTCCCCCGCGACGCCCATGGCGATCACCGCGCTGAATTGTGACGCAAAAAGCGTTTCCTTTTGAATCGCGCAAGCGGCGCAAAGCGCGCCGAGCGCACATCCCGTGCCCGTGATGTTTTCCAGCATCGGGCAGTCGTTGAAAATCACCGCAGTCGATGCGCCGTCGGTGATGAAGTCCCGCTTGCCCGTCGCGATCGCGATCAATTGATGCTCCGAGGCGAAACGCCGCAAGCCGTCGACGATGAGACTTTGCTCCAAATCGATTTTTCCCGCATCGACGCCGCGCCCCGGGACCCCGCTGATCCCGGAAAGGAAAAGCATTTCCGCGAGATTGCCCTTGACGACGTCGGGGCGAACTTCCCGGATGATCTTTGCCGCCGCCTCCTGACGCGCCGAAGTCGCTCCGACGCCGACAGGGTCGAAAACGACAGGGATATGCCGTTCCTTTGCCGCCCTGCCGGAGATGAGCATCGCATCCAGACCCGACGGATCGATCGTCCCGATATTGAGATAAAGCGCGTCGGCGCATTTTGTCGCATCGGCGGCTTCCTGCGGGGAATCCGCCATCATCGGCGACGCTCCGGCGGCGAGCAAAACATCCGCGCAGAAATTGGCGGTGACGAAATTGGTGATGGCATGCACCAACGGACGCTCTTGCCGGATCAAAGCGAGGGTGGAAAAACCGATTTTCATTTCCTCAGCGCCCGACGGATCTCGCGGTCGCTCTCCCTTTTTTTCAAATCTTCACGCTGGTCGGCGTGCGTTTTGCCCTGACAGTAGGCGATCTCGACTTTGACCAGTCCGTTTTTGAGGTAAAAACGAAGCGGGATCACCGTGCCGCCTTTGGTGTCGAGCCACTGGGCGAGTTTGAGGATCTCGCGCTTGTGAAGCAGTAAAGCGCGCTCCTGTTTCGCCGGATGGTTGAAAATGTTGCCGAATTCATACTGGGCAATATGCACGTTGGCAAGGATCGCGCGGCGGTTCTTGATGTAGACGTAACCGTCCTGCAGCTGGATCGCCCGCGCCCGGCAGCTTTTGACTTCGGTGCCGGAAAGGCGTATGCCCGCTTCAAAACGGTCAAGTACCGTATAATTGTGAAACGCTTTTTTGTTGCTCGCGAGCAACGGTTCGCCGGGATCTTTGCGGGGCATGTTTTACTCCTCGCGCAGAAATTTTCCGGCGCGCGTCTGAAATTCCTTTTGCCGCGGCTGATTGGATGCCGTGAGCGACGCATTGAATTGATCGAGCAAAGATTGTTGCTCTTTGCTGAGCTTGACGGGGCTTTCGATATCGACGCGGACGTGCAAATCACCGCGTGCGCCGCCGCGCAGACTCGGCGCGCCTTTTCCCTTGATGCGCAAGACCGTACCGCTTTGCGTACCCGCCGGAATTTTCATTTTGGTTTTGCCGGCGATCGTCGGCACGTCGACCACGCCGCCGTTGACGGCGACGGCAAGCGGCACCGGCACGATGCAGAGCAGATCGTCGCCGGAACGCTCAAAGACGTTGCTCGTCCTGACGCGGATGAAAACGTAAAGGTCGCCGCTCGGACCGCCGTTGGAGCCCGCGTTGCCCTTGCCGGAAACGCGCAACTGGGAGCCTGTCATCACGCCGGGACGGATCTGGATCTGAAACGTTTCCCGCAACTGCATACGGCCGTTGCCGTGGCATTTTTTGCAGGGTTTCTCGATCACCTTGCCGGAGCCGCCGCAGGCGGAGCATGGCTGACGCACGCTGAAAAACCCCTGCGACATCGTGATCGACCCGGTGCCGTTGCAACGGCTGCAGCGTTTCTTGCCGGAACCCGCTTCACAGCCGGAGCCGTGACAGTCGGAACATTCGACAAGGTGCGGGATCGTCACCGACTTGGTGGCGCCGTACATCGCGTCCTCGAAGTCGATTTCCATATCGTAGCGCAGATCGTCGCCGGGGACAGGGGCGTTGGGATTACGGCTCCTGCCGCCGCCGAAAAGATCCTCGAACGAAAATCCGCCGCGCCCGCCGCCGAAAAACTGGCTGAAAATATCCTGCGCCCGCTGATAATCGGCGCCGCCGCCCGCGCCGTGACTGGCGTTGGTGTAGGCTTCGTGCCCCATCTGGTCGTACTGGCGGCGTTTGGAATCGTCGCCCAATACCTCGTAAGCGAGCGAAATGTCCTTGAATTTTTCCTCCGCTTCCTTGTTGCCGGGGTTGCGGTCGGGGTGATATTTCAAGGCAAGTTTGCGGTATGCTTTTTTGATTTCGTCGGCGGTCGCGTTTTTCGTGACGCCGAGCGTATCATAATAGTCTTTTCCCATATTTTACTTTTCCTCTTTTTCCGGATTGTTTTCCGCTTGCGGCGCGCCGGATGAAACGACGACGCGTGCGGGGCGCAGCAGCCGTTCGCCGAGTTTGAAACCGCGATTCCATTCCCGGATGATCGTGCCTTCGGGAACTGTTTCCGAGGGTTCCTTCGCCACGGCATCGTGGAATTTCGGGTCGAATTTCTGATTGACGCTCTCCAGCGGCGTCACTCCGATCTCCTCGAAGACCTTGAAAAACTGGTCGATGATCATTTTGAGCCCCTGCCGGATCGAATCGATGTTGTCCGACTTGACGGCGGCGTTGTCCGCCATCGAGAGATAGTCGAAAACGGTCAAAAACGGCGTCAGCGTATCGGCGACCGTGAGCGCGCGGGTTTCGGCGATGTCCTTGGCGACGCGCTTGCGGTAATTCTGATATTCCGCCTGCAAATAGAGATATTTCTGGGCGAGCTCGGCGAGTTTTTCCTCGGGAGTAAGTTCTTTGACTTCCTCCTTTTTTTCCGCTTCCGCCGCTTCTTCGGCGACTTCGGGCGCCTGGTCTTTTGTTTCCGCCGCATCCGGTGTCGCGGTGCCGCCTTCACATTGCGTCCATTCGGTATTTTCCTGCGGAGTCTTTTCTTCGTCTGCCATAATTGCCTCCTCAATATTTAAAAACTGCTCTTTACGTTAAAACAAGTACATAATATACACTCTTGCGCGCGCGAAGTCAATCTTTTTTTGCAAAATTGCCGCTTGAAAAAAATGTCTTTTTGCTGTACCTTATGTACGGAATCCCAATTTTTACAGGAGGTTTTTATGAATCGAAACGGAATTGTCGGCGCCGGTAACTGGATCGTCGATCACGTCAAAACCATCGACCGCTGGCCCGGCGAGGGGAATCTCTGCAACATTTTGTCGCAAGTCGCGGCTCCCGGCGGCGGTCCCGCCAACGTGCTTTTTGATCTGGCGGTGATGGATCCGGCTTTGCCGCTTTTTGCGGCAGGTTTGATCGGCGATGACGAAGACGGTGAATACTTGCTTCGCGAAATCGCGCAACACGGTGTGGATCAACGCTTTATGTTTAAGACGAAGTCGGCTTCGACGAGTTTCACCGATGCGATGTCGGGGGAGGGGAAGCGTACCTTTTTTCACTGCCGCGGCGCCAATGCGCAACTTGATCGCGAAACGCTCGAAAAAATCGATGTGCCGGCAAAATTTTTCTACCTCGGCTATCTCCTTCTCCTGGATGGACTTGATGCCGCTGATCCGGAATACGGCACCGTGGCGGCGCATTTGCTTAAAAACTTGCGCGACAAGGGGTTCCGCAACGTGGTCGATTTCGTTTCCGAAGCCCCGGAAAAATTCCGCAAGATCGTTTTCCCCGCTTTGCCCTATATCGATATTCTGATCGTCAACGAAGTGGAAGCCTCCGCCTGTTGCGGCATCCCTCTGCGCAAGGCGGACGGGACGATGGATTACGCGAAACTGCCCGACGCGGTCGATTTCCTCTTTGCCAAAGGCGTCGGAGAAACGGTCGTCATCCACTTCCCCGAAGGCGCGGCGGGCAGAATGCGCGACGGCAAATATGTCTACGCGCCCAGTTGCGCGATCAAGCAGAGCGAGATCGTCGGCAGTACCGGAGCGGGCGATGCTTTCTGTGCCGGAGTGATGTACGCGCTTCATCAGGACTGGAGTCTTGAGGATGCGCTGAAACTCGGTGCGGCATCGAGCAATTTCAATTTGCGTCACGCGACGGCGTCGGGCGGGGCGGTGTCGCTTCAGAAAATGCAGGAATTTTTGCAGACCTGTAAATTTAATGAAGTGGAAAAAGCGTAGATTTTTTTAGTTTTAAGTTTAAAGTTATAAGTTTACAGTGCTTGGCAGGGAGCTTTTCGGCTCCCTGACCCTCCGACAGCGCCGATGCATCCCCCTCCGCCAAGGCTACGGCGGGACAAGTCGTGCCGGCTTAAAAAAGCAAACGGTAAAATGCCACTCTCGCGGCATTTGCCGCGAAATTTACGGGGCGATGGGAATATTGGGAGTTGTGGGATTTGTGGGAATTTTGAGATAAGACAATCCTGCGATAATCACAACTCTGCGGCAATGAGCGCGATAGCGAGCGTATTGTCCCACAATTCCCACTCCTCACACGACTCCCATATAACCACGTTTCTTTCGCGCTCGCGGCGCGATGCTTAAAAAACAATCGGCAGTACGCATTGACCAAACCAATCGCGTACTGCCGTTTTGTATCGCTTTATAAGCCGACACGATGTGTCGGCGCATTCAGGGGCACGGGGGCAGAGCCCCCGACCAAGCACTGTAAACTCTAAACTTTAAACTTATAACTTTTTTCACTCCGTGAAAAACACCGGCGCATTTTTCGGCAACCGGTGCGTGTTGTCGATGACCGCCGGCTGTTTCGGATTGACGGAAAGAAACACCAGCCGCTGTTTGGCATTGAGAAATTCGCCCTGAATGACAACGGTGGTCGTCCGTGTCGGGAAGTCCCAGGTGTATTCGGCGCGTCCGATCAAATCGGAAAAGTAGTTGATCTTGCATTTCGGCTCCGTTTGGAGCGCGATTTTGTATTCCGACGGTGTGATGAGGTTGTTTTTGCCCAAATTGTGCTGTAAAGTGGCGACGGCGATCGCCTGCATTTGCTTTTCTTCGGAATCGTAGAGCATTTTGCACGGTTTCCCGTTGACGTGAACGATGTTGCGGCAACCGCAAAGAAGCGCGATCCCGAGCAATCCGGCAAAGAGAGAGATTTTTTTCATAAACGACCTTTCAACGGCTGAGGTGTTGATAATCCAGTAGCGAATTGAGCCATAAGTTCAGTTCGTGCCAGTAATTTTCGGCACAGCGCGGCAGATCCGAATTGTCGATGCCCGCCGCGACGAGATTTTCGAGAAATTCCGATTGCTGGGGAGTCGTGCCGTCGGGGAGCAAGCCGTTTTCGTAGAGGTAAGCGCACTTGATGACGACGGCGCATTGCTCTAAAGTCCACGCATTTTCCTCTTTTCCTGCAAGTTGGGAAAAAACGGAACGCAACGTGTCGTAGGTATACGGTTGCGGCAGATTGCCGGGCAGATTTTTCAGGAGAAACGCTCCGATCCTTTCCGCCATCGCGAAGTTTTTGACGTGATCGGCGACGCCGGAAAAATCAGTCAGCGTTTCGATGCGGTCGGCGGTGAAAATCTCTCCTTTTGCATCGTCCTTGAATTCGGCTTCCACTTCGCGGAATTTGTCCGCGACCGGTCCCGCCGCGCTTTCGGCGCGGTGGAGCATCAGCGAGATCTTGCCGTAATCGGGGGAGATCCCGCGCAACACCAATGCCGTTTCGCGGCACGGGTGCTTGTCGAGGATGATGACGGGAGAAGTGACGATCAAGGCGTTTACCCCAATTGTTTTTTCAATTCGGCGATCACCAGTTGCGGATTGGCGCGCCCCTTGCTCAATTTCATCACCTGACCGACGAGATACTGCAAAACGCGCTCGTTGCCCGCTTTGTATTCGCCGACCTGTTTCGGATTGGCGTTGATCGCGTCGGCGACGACGGAAGCGATCGCCGAGGAGTCGCTGACCTGCGACAAGCCCTTGTCGGCAATGATTTTTTCGGGGTCTCCGCCCGTGGAAAACATTTCCTCAAAGACGCTTTTGCCGATTTTGCCGTTGATTTTGCCGTCGGAAATGAGATTTGTCAGTTTTGCGAGCGAGCCCGGCGTGATCTTGCAAGTGTCGAGCGTTGTTTTGGTCTCTCCGAAAAGGCGGAGCAATTCCGACGAGATCCAGTTGGCGACAAGTTTCGGCTGTTTGGCGAGTTTCGCCGCTGCGTCGAAGTAAGCGGCAAGCGCGGTGTCGGAAGTCATCACTCCGGCATCGTACGCGCTCAACTGATAGGATTCTTCGAACCGCTTGCGCATCGCTTCGGGCAATTCGGGCAATTCGGCGCGGATCTTTCCGATCTCCTCGTCGCTCAATTCAAAGGGCATCAGATCGGGGTCGGGAAAATAGCGGTAGTCGTGCGCGGATTCCTTGCTGCGCATCAGATAGCTTTCTCCGGCTTCGTCATTCCAGCCGCGGGTCTCCTGACGGATGACGCCGCCCTCGTCGAGGATATGGCTCTGCCGCCAGTACTCGTACTCGATGGCGCGGTGAACGGCGCGGAAACTGTTGAGGTTTTTCAATTCGATCTTGACGCCGAATTCCTTTTGCCCCTCGGGGCGGAGCGAGATGTTGACGTCACAGCGCATCTGTCCTTTTTCCATATCGCAGTCGCTGATCTCACCGTAGCGCATGATCTCCTTGAGGGCGGTCAAATAGGCATAGGCTTCATCGGCGGAGCGCAGATCGGGTTCGCCGACGATCTCGATCAAAGGGACTCCGGAGCGGTTGTAGTCCGCTCCGGTGGCGCCCGATGCGTGATTGAGTTTCGCGGGGTCTTCCTCCAGATGGATGCGGGTGATGCCGAGTTTCTTTTCGGGGAGGGGGGCGCCGGAAAATCCGGTTCCGGAAATCTGCAGAAAACCGTTTTCGCAAAAGGGCAGATCGAATTGGCTGATCTGGTAGTTTTTCGCCAAATCGGGGTAAAAATAACTTTTGCGGTCGAATTTGCTGTATTTGGCGATCGTGCAGTTGGTCAGCAGTCCCGCCTTGATCGCTTTGCGGACGGCTTCGCGGTTGGGCACGGGGAGCGTGCCGGGGTAGCCGAGGCAGACCGGGCAGACGAGCGTATTGGGTTCCGCGCCGAACTTGTTGGCGCACGAGCAGAACATTTTGCTTTGGGTGCGGACTTGGACGTGGACTTCCAATCCGATGACCGCTTCGTATTTCATTTTTGCTGTTTCCTGTGATATGGCTTAATTGAGTTTTTTCAATGCGAGATCAAGACGCCGGAGCGATTCCTCCTTGCCGAGGATCCCGGCGATGTCGCCGGCTCCGCCCGGAGTGACCGTCTGTCCGGCGAGGGCGATGCGGATCGCCCACATCGGCTGACCGAGTTTCACTTCGTGCTTCTGGGCATAAGTTGCGGCGATGCCGTTGACGGCTTCGAGTGTGAATTCACTTAACGCGGCAAATTGCGGAATGGTTTCCGTCAGCACCGCTTTTGCGGTTTCGGCGTTGCATTTGCTTTTTTTGTTGTCGAAAAGTTCGATGCCGTAATCGGGCAATGCGCGCAAAAACGCAATTTTTTCGGGGATTTCGGACAAGATTTCGGTGCGCGATTGCAAAAGCGCGGCGATCTTGTCCCACGCGCTTTCAAGCGGAGTGCCCGCGACATCCGCAAAGGGACGCGCCATTTCGATGAATTTTTCCGGAGCAAGAGCTTTGATGTATTCGGAATTCATCCAGCGCAATTTTCCGTAGTCGAAAACCGCGCTCGACTTGTTGAGTCCCGTCAATTGAAAGGCTTCGGCGAGTTCCGTCAGGGTAAAAAGTTCGCGGTCGCTTTTGGGGGACCAGCCGAGCAAAGCGATGTAGTTGACGATCGCTTCCGGCAAATATCCCTCGGCGACGAGATTTTCAAAACTCACCGAACCGTGACGCTTGGAAAGTTTGGAAATGTTGCCCTCGGCGTCGCGCCCCATGATCAGCGGCAAATGCACGTATTGCGGGATCTCCCAGCCGAAAGCGCGGTAAAGCATATTGTATTTCGGCGTCGACGAAAGATATTCCGAACCGCGCACGACGTGGGTGATCTGCATCAGATGATCGTCGATGACGTTGGCGAAGTTGTAGGTCGGCATCCCGTCGCTTTTGAGGAGGATCTGATCGTCCAGGACTTTGTTTTCAATGGTGATCTCGCCGTAGACGCAGTCGGTGAAAGTCGTCGCTCCGTCGCGCGGTACGCGCTGACGGATGACCCACGGCGCGCCGGAAGCGATTTTTTTCTCGACCTCGGCGGCGGAAAGTTCGCCGCAATGACCGGGACATCCTCCGGCGTGCGGGGTTTCTTCTTCGCCGCTATCCTCGTGCTTTTCGCAGAAACAGTAATAAGCGCCGCCGCGCGCGACGAGTTCTTTGGCGTATTTTCCGTAAAGTTCCTTGCGTTCGCTCTGCACATAGGGACCGAAATCCCCTCCGGCGTCGGGACCTTCGTCGTGATCCAATCCGGCGCGTTCAAGCGTCGCGTAGATCACTTCGACGGCGTTGTCGACGTAACGGGCGCGGTCGGTATCCTCGATGCGGAGGATGAAACGGCCGTTTTGAGAACGGGCGAGCAACCACGCGTAAAGCGCGGTCCGCAAATTGCCGACGTGCATGAATCCGGTCGGACTCGGGGCGAAACGGGTACGGACACAACTCATAATCAAAATCCCTGTGTTTATTATCAAAAGAGAACCATCATTATAATATAGTATCCGATACGCGCTTTTGCAATGAAAGGAAACGGCAAAAAAGATATTTCGCCGTCGCGGACAAATAATTATTTCCGCCGTTGTTTGATATAACCGGAATCTTCGGAGAAAAGTTTCTTTGAAACTTGAAAAAATCCCGTTTTTGTGCTATATTAACGGCAACATAAAAATTTAACGGCGGGAATTCGGAATGAAACGTATGAAATGGAGCATCGGCACCAAAGCGTTTGTCGCATTGATCGCAGTCTGTATCGCGGCGGTGTGCTTCCTCGGGTTCTTTTACGCGAATCCGCTTGAAGTGCTTTACACTCAAGTTGACTATGCACTTGCCGTTTTCGGCATTTATGCGGCACTTGCTTCTTTGACTTACTTTTTGATCGTTTCACTGGGGGCATTCTTTTACCGCGCCGCGCCGACGCCCGGCGATGACGAATTGCCGACGTGCACCGTGCTGATCCCCGCCTACAACGAGGGCAAGCAGGTCGCGCTGACGATCGAAAGTCTCCTCAAAAGCGATTATCCCGGTGACAAATTGCAGGTTTTCGCCATCGACGACGGCTCCAAGGACGATACCCGGTACTGGATCCGGTACGCCGCGGAAAGATCCGGCGGCAAGGTCACTCCGGTCTTTCTCGACCGGAACGGCGGCAAAAAAGCGGCGCTTTACAAAGGAATGAAACTGGCGAAAAGCGAGGTCGTTGTAACGCTTGACAGCGATTCGATCGTCCGGCGTGATTCGCTCCGCAATCTGGTCGCGCCCTTTCAAAATCCGCGCGTCGGCGCCGTCGCCGGCAACATCCGCGTGATGAACGATCAAAACATTTTCGGCAAGATGCTCGATGTTTCCTTTGCCTTTACGTTTGACTTTATGCGTTGCGCGCAAAGCAGTTTCGGAGGGACCGTCCTCTGTACTCCGGGCGCGTTGAGTGCTTACCGGCTTACCGCTTTGCTGCCGGTGATCGACGAATGGCTCAACCAGGTCTTTATGGGCGCGCCCTCGACGATCGGAGAGGACCGTGCGCTTTCGAGTCTGATTTTGCTCTCGAATTATCAGGTGCGTTTTCAGCAGAACGCCATCGCCTGTACGACGATCCCGACGACCTATGTCCGCATCTGCCGGATGTATCTGCGCTGGATCCGCAGCGACATCCGGGAAAACATCCGGATGGCACGGGCGGTTTTGACTGGCACGATCCGCCACTGGTCGCCGCGGATGCTCGTATTGCAGGCGAATCTGCTCTTTCTCGATCTCAGCATTCTCGCGCCGCTGGTGGCGATCCCCGGAATCGTTTCCTTTTTGATCGTCCACCTTGCCAATCTGCCGATGATCCTGATGATGATGCTTCTCGCTTCGCTGGGGTGGGCGGTCATTCCCGCCGTGATTTACGCGGAACGCTATTCGCCCTTGAAATCGCTCTGGGCTTTCGGGTATTGCGTCTTTTACTTTTTCGGTCTTTCCTGGGTGCCGATCTATTCTATTTTCACGCTCCGCAACGGCAGTTGGATGACGCGTGAACTTGCCCAGCAGGGACGCGAGGATCAAGCCGCCGCCAAGATCGAAGCGGTCGGCGTTTCCAAAAACTGACGCATCACTTGTCGGCGTCAGTTTTCGTTTGCTCTCATCCGGTAAAAATCTACTTCTTTCTCACCGCTTCGACGGGGGCGACTTTGCCGATGGCGGCAAGGAATTTCTGAATGGTGGCTTCGGGGGCGACCTGCAGTTGCGGGTCGATGCCGGGGCGGTCGAGCGTATTGAGTTGGACAATATCGGGCGCGATGCGCTTGACGTGCCGGGCAAAACGTGCGATGGCGTCGTCGGAATCGTTGATGCCGGGGACGATAAAAAGTTCCAGCGCGACGCGGCATTTCGCCTGATGCCTGAAATCGGCGAGCGATTGGATCGTATCTTCAAAGCGTACGGCGGGGGAAGGGCGGTTGATCGCGTCGAATTCCTCCTGACACGAAGCGTCGAGCGAGGGGATGACAAGGTCGATATGACGCAATTCCTCCTGCAATTTTTTGTCGCCGAGCAGAAGCCCGTTGGTGAGCAAGGTCACGCGGTATTGCGGATAATGCGTTTTAAGAAAATCGATCACTTCCCCGATATGGCTGTGCAATGTCGGCTCGCCCAAGCCGGAAAAGGTGATGGAATCAAGTTTGGGAGCCGTTTTCAGCACGGCGTCAAGTTCCGCCAGCACTTCTTTTGTCGGCACATATTCTTTGCGTTCGCAAGTCGCGTCGGTCGTTTCTCCGGCTTCGCAGTAAATGCAATTTAAATTGCACGTTTTTTTGGGGATCAATCCGATGCCGAGCGAAACGCCGAGCCGCCGCGACTGCAAGGGACCGAAAACATAACGGGACATATCGTGAACTCCTTTGGTTATCGTCAGAATATACTTGAAAAAATGCGTTTTTTCAAGTGAAAACCGACGGGACGCTCCGGTCTGGGGCAGGGAAAAGCGTCATCTTTTTTTACGGTATTCCCCCGGCGTCATGCCGCATAACTCCTTGAATACGCGGCAGAAATAAAAACTGGATTCAAAACCGGAGGCGTCGGCGACGACGGAAAGAGTCCATTCGGGATGTTCGGAAAGGATTTTTTGCGCTTTTTGGATGCGTTTTTTCATCACGATGCGGCTGAAGCAAGTCTGATAACGCTCTTTCAGATAATGGGTCAGAGTGGACTCGCTGCAGGCGACGGCGCGGGCGGCGTTGGCGAGAGTCAGCGTTTCCGTGAGATGACGGTCGATATACTGCTGAAGCTTGAACATCCGCAGGTCGCGGGGGTAGCCGACAAGTTCCTTGGAAACGATGTATTCAAGGAGAACTTGCACCATATGCTCCAGATTGCGCAGTTCCTCCCCCGCAAAGAGGGGCAGGGCAAAATAAGCGTCGTTTTCTTCCCTGCTCTGAATGCAGGAGGGGATTTGGTCGTCCATACGGAATTGACCGATGACGAGAAATCCGGCGACTTCCTCCAGAAAGAGGACGGGCGCGATGATCTCGCCCAGCCCCGCGTGACAGCGGTATGTGAGGATTTTTTTCGCGGCAAGACATTCGCGCTGTTTTTCTCGGTCGAGGGCGGTGCAGGCGGCGACGCCGAAGCGTCTTTCCTGCATGAAACGGCAAAAGGCTGAACACTCCGCATTGCGGCCGCGCTCAATGATTTTGCCGTCCGCGCTGAAAAATACGGCGCGCAGTTTCATCAATCCGGCGAAGTCGTCGAGCAACCGGCGCACGTCCTCTTTTAAAATCAATTCCGTCTGGATCGGATTTTCCATCGTTAAAACTCCTTTTTATAGATAATATAGCATCTTTTGCCAAATAATGCAATGATCTGCCGGATAATGGATTTTTTTATGCCGATTCGGTGATATAGTATGATGGAAACAGGGGAGATCCCCGTCAAAAAAACAGGAGGGAAAAAATGAAAGAAGTGCGCATCGGATTGATCGGGCTGGGGTTTATGGGTACGACCCACTTCGGCATCTACCGGAATCTGCCGCAGGCGAAAGTCGTCGCCATCGCGGATGTCGACGCCGCGAAGTGTGCGGGCGATATTTCCAAGGTGATCGGCAACATCGGCGGCGGGGACAACTCCAAGCCGCTGGACTTGGCGGGGATCAGAACTTACGCCGACGCGATGGAAATGATTGCCGAGCCTGACATCGACATCATCGACATCTGTGTGCCGACTCCGCTTCACTTGCAGTATATGCTCACCGCATTGAAAGCGGGCAAAAACGTTTTCTGCGAAAAACCGGTCTGCCGCAACCGCAATGAATTGGCACAGCTTGCCGCCGCCGTCAAGGAGGCAAAAGGATTTTTCAACGTCGGAATGTGCATCCGCGCGTGGCCGGAATACGCCCACGCCCGCGAATGCGTCGTGACGAAAAAGTACGGGGAGGTGCGTCACGCGCTTTTCCGCCGTCTTTCCCCCTCGGTTTCCGGAAATGCGTGGGAAAACTGGTATATGGGGGAAAACCATTCCGGCGGGGCGATCCTCGATCTGCACTTGCACGACACCGACGCCGTCTGCCACTTTTTCGGCAAACCTGACCGCGTTGTCAGCCGCGGCGCGCGCGGCATCGTCAGCGACAACGGCATCGACCACGTCATGACGACTTACATTTACGATAAAATGCCGAATCTGCTCGTCACCGCCGAGGGCGGCTGGGGCGCCGCCAAGAGCGTTCCCTTTGAAATGAGTTTTGAGATCACCTGCGAAAAGGCGACGCTGAAACTCGACGCCAACGGCTACAAGATCTACTTCGACGATCACGTCGAAACGCCGGAACTTGCCGTCGGCGATCTTCCGACCGGATGGCATCGGGAACTGGATTATTTCACCCGTTGCGTCGCCGAGGGCAAAACTCCCGACAAATATCAGACGTTTGAGAGCATCGCCGCGGCTTTCCGCACGGTGATGACGGAAATGGATGCGGTAGACAGCGGCAAAGTGGAGGAGGTCTTTTAAGATGTACAAGGCACTTAATTACTGGGTCTACGGCGGCTTTTCCGGAGAAAAAACGCCTTATGAATTCATTGATTACGCGGCGGAGAAAAAACTTTCCGGCGTCGAATTGACCGTCGGCGACGCGCTTTCCCCCGACATCACGGAAGCGGAATGCAAAAAGATCGCCGCCTACGCGGCGGCAAAAAAAGTCGGCTTGCGTACCATCGCGACCGGTTTCTACGGCGGCTGTTCGCTCGGCGCCGCCGATGAGGCGGAGCGTCAGAAGGCGATCGACTTTTCCAAAAAGTATTTGCAGATCGGCGCGTGGCTCGGCGTCGAAGCGGTCTTGATCGTCCCCGGTTCGACCCGGGTGGCTTGGGACCCGTCGCGTCCGATCGTTTCCTACAAGACGGTTTGGGAAAATTCGCAGAAATCGATCCGGGAACTGCTCGAAGTCGCCCATAGTCTTCACGTCGACATCGCGCTTGAAAACGTCTGGACGCGCTTCCTCATTTCTCCGATGGAGTGGAAACTTTATCTTGACAGTTTCAACGATGACGCCGTCGGCATTTACTTCGACGCGGGCAACTGCTGTCTGAACGGCCGTCCCGAAGATTACGTCGAAATTCTCGGCAAAAAGATCAAAGCGGTCCATCTCAAGAACTTCACCGAAAGCGACTGCGCCGGCGGTCTTCACGGCTTCGGCGACGATTTGCTCAAGGGCGAAGTGAATTTTTCTTCGCTCTTTGCCGAACTTGAAAAAATCGGTTATCAGGGCCCGCTGACGGTCGAAATGATCCCCTTCTGCCGGTTGCCCGATCTGGTGCTGCCCGATCAGGCGCTCGCCGACGCAACGGTGGAGAAACTGCTCTCGTTATGAATATCTGCATGATGTCGCTGATGCTTGCGGATCAGCCGATCCACGAGATCCTTGCCATTGCTTCCGCCTGCGGAATGGGCGCGATCGACTGGATCGGTCTCCACGGCACGACGGCAAAGGCGCTGAAAGCGGCGAGCGACGATGCGGGGATCCCCATCGCCGCCCACACCCTTTTCCGCCCCGACGGCCTTTACGGCGACCCGGAGGATATGGATACTTTTCGCGCCGCACTGGATGCCGCGTGCGAAATGGCAGCGCCCGTACTGATGGTGCCGCCTTTCGCCACGCGCAACCAGATTTCCCCCGAAAACGACCGGAAACGCTACATCGACTTTTACGGCAGAGCGATGGAACTCGCCCAAAAAACCCCCGTCCAACTGACGATGGAAAGCACCGGATTTCTCAACAGCCCGATCACCTCGGCGGCGGAGTGTCTGGAAGTCCTCCGCGCCGTGCCCGGCTTGAAACTCACCTTTGATTTCGGCAATGCGGCGACCGTCGAAGACCCGATCCAGTCCTTTCTGCAACTGCGATCTTATATCGTCCACTGGCATTTGAAAGACTGGTATATTTCCGATCTGCCGTTTGAAAACAGCGACCGCAAACGGTGCGGCGGCTATTTCGCCGATGCGATGATCGGCGACGGCGATATGCCCATTTCCCGCTTCTGGTCGATATTGACCCCGGAAGAAAAAAATCTGTGGGTCAATCCGGAAACACGCGACTATACGGGCAAAATGTCGCCATTGAAGGCGTTTCAGGAAATCTGCCGCCGTCTCCGCGCAATGTAAGGGTTTTTCTCTTTTCTCACTTTGGCGCAATGGGAGCCAGAGGGGGCTGGTTTCGCCCCCTCTGAGACTCTCCTCAACCAGCCATAGGCTGGATTTTGTACTTTCCGCAGATATTTGCGGATGATCGTTTTGTCCGCGTTTTAAACGTTTGTCACCGCAAATCTCCGCGGTCTCGTCTGTTTGTTACCGCAAAGAGGACGGGCGTCCCACGCGGGCTAATGCTTCGCTTTACGCTCCGCCCGCCCGACTGCTTGATATGCGATGCTCCCCATGCCGATGTTTCTCTCGCGAATGTCATCGCGAAAAAAAGCGGAGGAATACCGCATACGCTTTATTTGTCGTCGGATGCGAGGCGGTTGCCGCCGAGCGCGCAGTCGGATGGGAGCGATTTTCCGCATTGCAAGCAATGCGGAAATGCGCAAACAATTGTTTGCGCAAGTGACCGTAGACGAGCACGGTAGCCGCGAGCGAACGAAGCGGCAAATCGAGCCGGAGTGAAACGACGGCACGGTTTGTAAAACGAAGCGGCAAATCGAGCCGGAGTGAAACGACGGCACGGTTTGTAAAGCGAAGTGAAGCGCAGGCGTATGGGAGTAAAAAGGGGAACATCCACATCCGTTTTGACCACGGTCGCACGGGGAAAGGGGTGGTTAAGGAGGGGAAAGCCGGAAGAGTACGGCTGTCCCCTCCTTGCACCTGACACATCGGGTATTTCCGCTCACTTCCCTGTTTTTCTTGCCAAATTTTTCTCGTGTTCCCATTGCGCAGTGATGATACAAAAAAAGACCGTTGCAAACCTTTGGTCTGACAACGGTCTTTTTTGACTTGGGATTTTATTCCGCGGATTCGAGTTCCTCGGTGGCGTCGACGACGGCGGCGACATCCATCGTGGAGGGATTGAATTCGGGATTGCTGCTCAGCACGATGCAGTCGATGCGGGAACTGGCATTGCCGATGACTTCGACTTTGATGACCGCATTGGCATCAACCTTGAGGGGAAGCATCGCTTTTTTCCAGTGCAACCGGGGTTTCACGAAATCCTTGACTTTTTCGTCGCCGAATTTGCCGAAGGACATGCCGTTGATCTTGACCTGGACTTTGCGCCAGCCTTCGTTGTTGGTCTGCGTGTAGACCCAGACGGCGTAGGAGCCGGCTTCGGGAATCTGATAAGTGCCGGTGAGCGAACCTTTTTTCGCCGCGTAGAGCATATGGCCGAGCGTGCCGGCGCAATGGTCTTTCCACTCGCTGTCGTCGGATTGATTCATGGCGTTCGCTTCGATGCGGTACTCGGCGGCGCCGCAGAGCGAAACCGCGCCGAAGAGGATGGCGAGAAACAGTTTTTTCATTTTTTTTCCTTTGTTAGTGTTGTATGCCGCCGTTTTAGCGGTACTTTCTTACAATATCATAAAGAAGCAAGGTTGTCAAGCGGAATTTATTTTTTTGCATTCTTTTCCCGGCGGAGTTTATCCCAGTAATCGAGTCTTTTTTTGATTTCGCGCTCGAAACCGCGCTCGACGGGCAGATAAAATTTCTGACGGGGCATCTTGTCGGGGAAGTAGTTCTGCCCGGAGAACCCCTCCGGCGTGTCGTGGTCGTAGCAGTAGCCTTTGCCGTAGCCGAGTTCTTTCATCAGCCGGGTCGGCGCATTCAAGATATGCGCCGGAGGCATCAGCGAACCGTATTTCTGCGCCGCGCGCCGCGCGAGCATCGCCGCCTTGTCGGAAGCGTTGGATTTCGGCGCGGTGCCGAGAAAGGCGACGAGTTCAAAAATCGCGATGTCGCCCTCCGGAGAACCTAATCTCTCGTAAGCGTCCCACGCGGCGATCGCCGTCTGCAATGCCAGCGGGTCCGCCAGCCCGACGTCCTCCATCGCGAAGCGGGTGAGGCGGCGCAAAATGTAAAGCGGGTCTTCGCCGCCTTCGAGCATTCTGGCGGCGTAATACATCGCGGCATCGGTGTCCGAGCCGCGCAAGGATTTATGCAATGCGCTGATGAGGTTGTAATGACCCTCGCGGTCTTTGTCGTAGGCGGGGGCGCGCTGCTGAACGATTTTCAGCAACGCTTCCTTGCCGAGCAATTCTTCCTGCAATGTCAGGTCGAAAACCGATTCCATCAGATTGATGAAATAGCGTCCGTCGCCGTCGGCAAGTTCGATCAAAGTCGTGCGCGCTTCCTCGTCGAGCGGGAGTTTGCGCTCCATCAGCGTTTCCGCCTTGTCGATCAATTTTGCGAGCGCGGCTTCGCCGAGCGGCTTCATCACAAAGACTTTACAGCGGGAAAGCAACGCGCCGTTGAGTTCAAAGGAGGGGTTTTCCGTCGTCGCGCCGACGAGCACGACCGTGCCGTTTTCGACATAAGGCAGAAAGCCGTCCTGCTGGGCGCGGTTGAAACGGTGGATCTCGTCGACAAAGAGGAGAGTCGCTTCGCCGCTTTGCCGCCGCATTTTCGCTTCGTCGAAAGCGCGGCGCAGATCGGCGACCCCGGAAAAGACCGCCGACAAGGCGACGAAGTGCATTTTGGCGCAATGCGCGAGGATTTTGGCGAGCGTCGTCTTGCCGCATCCGGGGGGGCCCCAGAGAATGAAACTGGAAATTTTTCCCGAATCGATCATCCGGCGCAGAGGCGCGCCGTTTCCGAGCAATTCCTCCTGACCGAAAATACCATCGATGCGATCGGGGCGCATCCGGTCGGCGAGGGGACGGCTCACCTGATCGGAAAAGAGGCTTTCGTCGTTGAAAAGATCGCTCATTTATCCTTCCCCCAACGCGAAAACGGCATCTGACTCAAAAAGCCGTTTCCGAAGCGTCTGTCACCGCTGACTTCCTTGCCCAGCCACGCGGGGCGGTCAAAGGAAGCGTCGGTACGCGGCAATTCGATCTCCGCAACGACAAGACCTGAATTTTCGCTGAGAAATTCGTCGATTTCCCATTTGAAATCGCCCGCCGGGACGATATGGCGGATCTTTTCGATGGTCGCGCCGTTGCCGAATTGTTGCAGCATTTCAAGCACGTCGGATACGGGCAACTCGTATTCAAATTCACTGCGCTCAATGCCGCGTGAGTGACCTTTGAGCGTCAGATAAGCGCGCTCGTCGTCGATCACCCGGAAGCGGATGGTGCCGATTTTTCCCGCCGGAGAAGCATATCCCTGGATCAGATGGTGTTTTTCGGCAACGGATGCTTTCCACGAATCGTCGAGGACGAGAAATTTTCTTTCGATCTCACAGCCCATGGCATAACTCCGCATAAGTTTTGAAATGGGTCTTGGCGCAACGCTCAAAAACGGCATCACCGTGCTTTTCAAGCAACTCTTTGCCGATGATTTTAACTTGAGGCCCCGCGCCGCGCGGCAGTTCGACGCCGATCTCGGCGGATAATTTTTCCATCCCGCGCAGAAATCCTTCGCGGGCGAGGAAACTTGCGGCGGCGACGGCGACGTCGCTTTCGGCACGGACTTGCTGATCGAGCGTGATGCGCCGCCCGCGCTCCATCAATGCGCGTTTGATCAATGCTTCATTGCCGAATTTGTCCGAGAGCATCCTGGGACACGAGGGAACCAGTTCAAGCAGATTTTCGATACAGCGGGCGTGCCCCCAGGCAAGGAGCCGGTTCAGATTGCCGATCTGACGGTAGAGCCGGTTGTAGGTTTCCGGTTTCAGGGAAAGTACGGTATAGTGTCCGGGGATCGCTTCGCGGATCTTTTTTGCCATCTCGAGCAGTTTTTTATTGCTGGATACCTGTTTGGAGTCGCAGGCGCCGATTTTGCGCAAAACCGGCGCGGTTTCGGCATCGGCATAGACCGCCGCGACGACGAGCGGACCGAAAAAGTCGCCTTTGCCGCTTTCATCGACTCCGCCGTGAGGCGTGACGGCGATCCCCGCCGCTTCTTCCGGCGTGTAGCCGTAGGTGAAAGTATGCAGGATTTCCGGCTCCAGCGTGAAGCGGACGAATTCCTCCGTGCCGCGCCCCTGTACGACGAGTTTTCCGGAGGTGTAGGCGGTGACGTTGACGTGATCGTTTGCCGACGCCGCGCGGAAATCGGCGTAGGGGCATTCGGAAAATTCCCAGCCGCGGCTTGCAAGCAAAGTCTGCAATTGCGCGTTTTGCTCTTTGGTTGTCTGACAAACGAATCCCGCCATATAAACCTCTTTTTTTTG
Organism: Victivallaceae bacterium; assembly: GCA_024405735.1. Taxonomy (GTDB): domain Bacteria; phylum Verrucomicrobiota; class Lentisphaeria; order Victivallales; family Victivallaceae; genus UBA1784. The sequence goes on from JAKSOF010000019.1 coordinate 22,843, forward strand.
CTTTTCAGTTTAATATACAGTGTGGAAACGGCTTTGACAAGCGCGGTTATTCCAATAAAAAAACTTTTTCCGGGTTGAAGTTTTTTGAAAATCAAGGTATATTCTAAAAAATGTATCAAAAGGAGTTCTTTTTATGAAAAAATCGACGGTAATCGGGATTTGCGGATTTTTCGGCGCCGCACTCATACTTTTGGCGGGATGCCGGAGCGACCAGTTTTACCATTCCCGCGCGGCGGATGAAGCCAGAGAGTTTCTGTTGAAAAATTCTCCGGATTTGACGGCGGATCAGGTTTGTTTTGTGCGTTACAACGATCCGGTGCTGTTGAAAGGAGAGGGTCTGGGCGATCCCAAGGAGCTCGGGGGGTGGCAGACCAGTAAAAGCTATATCCGGCAAATCTGCGTCGCGTGGGAGATCCCCGGCAGGGACGATATTTATATGGTCTGCGGTTTTTCCGAGGAGCGGATGCAATACTGGAAGCCCAACCGTCTGATCCGCAAGAAATTTCAGCGCAAAGCGCAGGCGCAGGACGAGATGCTGTCCAGCGCCCGCAAATATTTGCTCAACAATCTTACCGCCGATTTGACGACGGAGGAGATCAACCGGGTGCGTTTTACCTATCCGGTGCTCGCGGAAACGGATTTTGAAGTCAATTTCAATACCGATTTGAAAATGGATGCGGAAAAAGCCGCCCAAAGCAAGGCGGCGGCGGAAAAAAAACGGCAGTATTCGCTGCTTTGGACGATCGGCGACCGCAGCGTGGTATTTGCCGGGTATTCGTCGCCGGAACTGGGAGGTTGGAGCATTCTCTTTGCCGGGATGCTGCCGACGGATGAAGTGACGCAACATACGCTTCACGTGGTCAAGAATCCGGAAAATTTCAATACGAGTCTGATTCAGGAAATAAAATAACGGGGGCATTATGCTCAGTATGACAGGTTTCGGCAAGGCGGAGGGGGAGATCTCCCCCGGCAGCGTCTTGTCTTTGGAGATCGCTTCGGTCAACCGGAAACAGTTTGAATTACGTTGCAATCTGCCGCCGGAATTCAGTTCGTTTGAAAACGGCATCCGGCAGAGACTTTCCGGCGTGATTTCACGCGGTTCCGTTTCTTTGCGCGGCACTTGGCACCGGGGCGAAAATCATTCCTCCGCTATCCGGGTCGATCAGGAATTGCTTCGCGCTCTTGTCGAAAACTGCCGGGCGGTACGCAAGGCGTGTCAGCTGGATGAAAACGTCAACGTGGAAGCGTTGGTTTCCGCGCCCGGAGTGATTTCCGGAAATGCGTTCGATCCCGACGCTCCCGGTATCGAAGAGGCTTTTTTTGCGGTGCTTGACGCGGCGCTTGCGCGTTATCAGAAAATGCGCGCCGTCGAGGGCGAAGCGTTGAAACAGGATACATTGAAGCGGTTGCAGTTGTTGCGCGAAACACTCGAAAAAATCGAGCCGATCGTCGCAAAGATCCCCGAATTGCAGAAACAGCGCATCCTCGGTAAATTGAAAGCCGAACGCATCCCCGTGCCCGCCGCTGACGAACAGCTTTTGCGCGAAGTGCTCTTTTATGCCGATCACGCCGATGTGACCGAGGAGATCACGCGTTTAAAGAGCCATTTCGGGCAGTTTCAGAATTTTCTGCAATCGGATCGTCCGGTCGGGCGGAGTATGGATTTCCTGATCCAGGAATCCTTCCGCGAGATCACGACGCTCGGTAACAAAGCCGGCGGCGTGGAGGTTTCCCCGTTGCTCGTTTTGTTTAAAAGCGAACTGGAAAAACTGCGCGAGCAGATTCAAAACGTGGAGTGATTTTTTATGTCGGACCTTGATTTGAAAACGCTTGCAGGTGAACTGGATGCGACCTATCTTGACAACGTCGGCGTCAACCCGGGAGGATTCGACGATCTGCCGCGCCGCAACGAAGTGATCGCGCTGACGGAGAAACTGCTCGAATTGCTTTACCCCGGCTTCATCCGCAACTTTGAAGAAAAAACGACGGAGGGCAAACTGCGCGCCGTCCGCAATGAATTGCTCGGCGTGCTCCAGCGTACGATGCGCCGTTCCGGTCAGGGCAGATCGCAATGTCCCGCTCCGGAAAAGTGCGGCGACGAGGATTCGCATTGTACGCAGATCGCCAATTGCGTCCTGTCCGCACTGGTTTCCTTGCGGGAGATCGTCAAACTGGACATCGCCGCCGCTTTCATCGGCGATCCCGCCGCTCACAATTACGATGAGATCATCGTCAGTTATCCGGGGTTGAAAGCGATCACCATTCAACGCCTGGCGCATCTGCTTTATCAGCAAAAAGTTCCGCTTCTTCCCCGGATGATGACGGAGTATGCGCATACCGTGACCGGCATCGACATCAATCCCGGCGCGCAACTCGGCAAAGGAATTTTTATCGATCACGGCACCGGAGTCGTCATCGGCGAAACCGCGGTCATCGGGGACAACGTCCGCATCTATCAGGGCGTTACGCTGGGCGCGGTGAGTTTCCCGAAAGACGCCTGCGGGATGCTGATCAAGGGCAACAAGCGGCATCCGACGATCGGCAATAATGTGACGATTTACTCCGGGGCATCGGTTTTGGGCGACGTGACGATCGGCGACGATGCCGTTGTCGGCGGCAACGTCTGGCTGACGGAAAGTCTGCCGCCGGGAGCGAAAATCACGGCGCGTCCGCCGGAGCATACGGTCAAACTTGCTTCCGATCGGCAAAAATGAATATTCAGGAAAATTACAGTGCGCTGAAGGCGGCGGTCGCCGCCGCCGCGAAAAACGCGAACCGCGATCCCCGCGATGTACTGTTGCTCGCCGTCACCAAAAGCGTTGATTTGCCGCAGGTACAGGAGCTTTACGATCTTGGCGTGCGCCATTTTGCGGAAAACCGCGAACCGGAATTGCTCCGCAAGACGGCGGCGTTGCCGAAGGACATCATCTGGCATTTCATCGGACCTTTGCAATCCAACAAAGTCCGCAAGGTCGTCAAAAACGCGCAAGTCATTCACGCATTGGATTCCCTTGCCCTGATCGAACGCGTCGACCGCATCTGCGGCGAAGAAAACCGTCATCCCGACGTGATGCTTGAGATCAATATTTCCGGCGAAGCGAGCAAGGGAGGATTTTCTGTGGCGGAGGCTCTCCCTGCGGCACAACTTGCGGCAAGTTGCAAAAATATCCGATTGACGGGGTTGATGACGATGGCGCCCAATCACGCCGAAAAAAAGGTTTTGCAACAGGTTTTCGGCGGACTTGCCGCTTTGCGCGACCGTCTGGCAAAGGAATTGGATCTTCCGTTGCCGACTCTCTCGATGGGGATGAGCGGAGATTTCGAGACCGCCATTGTCTGCGGGGCGACGGTCGTGCGCATCGGAAGTGCGCTTTTTGTTTAAAATGAAATATCATGATTCCGCGCGGCTTGTTTTCCGGCATATTAAAGTTTTTTGAGCGAAAAAAACGCAGTTTACAAAAAAAACGCTTGACATTTTTTTAAACGGAGTTATATTGTCAGCAAGGTAGACCGCAGGGGAACAATTATCAAAATAAGGAATTGTCGTTATGCCTGACATCAAGCAAGTTTTAAGTGAAGAGATCCGTCGTCTTGCCCGCAAGGAGATCCGCATCGCCACCCAGGCGTTGGAAAAGAGCGTTTCGATGCTCCGCCATCAGCTTTCCGAAGAAAAAAAGACGATCGCGCTGTTGGAAAAACGTTTGACCGTGTTGGATAAAACGTCTCCTCTTAAACCGGCTGCGGTCGCCGCTTCTCCCGTCAAAGTGCGGATGAATGCAAAGGGGATCGTGCGGCTTCGCAAAAAGTTGAAGCTGACGCAGGACAAACTTGCCGCATTGGTCGGCGTCGCGGCGCATACCGTCAGTTTGTGGGAGCAGGGGAAAACTTCTCCGCGTCAGGCGCAAAAGGAAAAACTCGGCGCGCTTCGCTCCGCCGGCAAGCGCGAATTAAAAAAACAGCTTTCCGCGATCACGGCGGAGAAAAAAGCGGAAAAGCCGCAGGCGTAAGCGGACTTTTCACGAGGTAGAGAAAAATGTACAATTGTGAAATCGAACTTTTGCTCGACACGGTCGAGGAGTATATGCTCAAAAGCGAGGATGCGCTGAAAAATTCCTTTGCCGCCATCCGCACCGGAAAAGCCTCTCCTTCGCTCGTCGAAGGATTGATGATCGACTATTACGGCACGTCGACGCGTTTGCGCGACATCGCCGGGATCACGACGCCGGAAGCGCGGCTCCTCGTCATCCAGCCGTGGGACGCGCACGCGGTTTCCGCGATCGAAAAGGCGATCCTCGCATCCAACATCGGCATCACGCCGATGAGCGACGGCAAAACGATCAAATTGCCGATCCCGCCGTTGAGTCAGGAACGCCGTGCCGCGCTTTCCAAACAGGCGAAAGGCGAAGCCGAGGATGCCAAAGTGTCGCTCCGCAACATCCGCCGCGAAGGCAATGAAACCGCCAAAAAAGCGGAAAAGGACGGCAATCTCACCGAGGACGAGTTGAAAAAGATGCTCGACGACATCCAGAAAATGACCGATCGGTACATCGCAAGTTTCGACGCGTTGCTTGCCGAAAAGGAAAAAGAATTGATGACGGTTTAGTTCTCTCTTTTATCAGCAAAAAACCGCTTCAATTGATTTTGAGGCGGTTTTTCTTTTTGCAAAATCATCGCTTTTGCGCTATATTATGAAAATGATTTGAGGAGTGATGTTAAAATCGAAAATACTGCTACATTGATCACGGTCCCGCAGGAATGCCGTTTTACGGAAGCCCTGCCGCTGGATTGCGGACGCTCCTTGAAGGACGTTGTCATCCGCTATGAAACGGCCGGCAAACTCAATGCCGACGCTTCCAATGCGGTTTTGATCACGCACGCCCTGACGGGGGATGCTCACGTGTGCGGCAAACACGATGTTTCCGACCGCAAAAGCGGCTGGTGGGACGAGATGGTAGGTCCCGGAAAATACATCGACACCAACCGCTATTTCGTTATCTGTTCCAACGTGCTCGGCGGCTGTTCCGGTTCGACGGGGCCGCAGTCGATTGATCCCGATACGGGAAAGCCTTATCATCTTGATTTTCCCGTCATTACCGTGCGCGATATGGTGCGGGCGCAGAAGCGGCTGATCGATGCGCTCGGCATCCGGCAACTGCTTGCCGTGGTCGGCGGTTCGATGGGGGGGATGCAGGTGTTGCAGTGGGCGGTCGATTATCCCGATGCGATGCGTGCGATCGTCCCGATCGCGACGGCGGCGAATTATTCGCCGCAGAATATCGCCTTCGACTGGGTCGCCCGCGATGCCATCCGTTCCGATGCGAACTGGAAAAACGGCGACTATCCGCCCGACGATCCCCCCTGCCGCGGATTGGCGGCGGCGCGGATGCTCGCGCATATCACGTATCTTTCCGAGGAGTCGCTCGGACGCAAGTTCGGGCGCAATTTGCAGGACAAGTCGGAGTACGATTTCGATTTCGCCCATGATTTCGCCGTCGAGAGTTATCTGGAGCATCAGGGCAAACGTTTCGTCGAACGCTTTGACGCCAACGCCTATTTGTACATCACGCGGGCGACCGACTATTTCGATCTGACGGCGGAAACCGACGGCGATCTCGCCAAGGCGTTTGCCCGCGTTTCGGCGAAATTTCTGATCGTTTCGTTTTCGAGCGATTGGCTTTTTCCAACGCGGCAGTCGCGTCTGATGGTCGAAGCGCTGTTGCGCGACCGCAAGGAAGTTTCTTTCTGCGAGATCCAGTCCGGTTACGGGCACGACGCCTTTTTGCTGGAAGTCGATGCTCTCGGACGTATGGTGCGCGATTTCCTGCGCCAAGTGGAGGTGAAATGATGTTTCTGCGACGCGATCTTGACGTCAACCGCCGACGCGATTTGGAAGTCATCGCCGGATTGGTTCAGCCTGGGAACCGGGTCCTCGACCTCGGTTGCGGCGACGGTGTTTTTTTGAAGCAGTTAAAAGAGGAACGCGGCGCCGACGTGCTCGGCATCGAGATCGACTCCGATTCGATCGGCCGCTGTATCGCCAACGGAGTTCCCGTTATTCAGGGCGATTTGGACAATTCTCTTGATTTCGCCGAGGATCACTCGTTTGATCTTGTGGTCGTCAGCCATACGTTGCAGGAGATTAAGCGTCCCGATCTCCTTTTGAAACACATCGTGCGCGTCGGCAAACGCGCGGCGGTAAGTTTCCTCAACTTCGCCCACTGGCGTTGCCGTCTGCAACTGCTTGCGGGCAAGATGCCGCGCAACGCCCAGTTGCCCTATCAATGGTACAACACGCCCAACATCCACTTGGGGACGATCGCCGATTTCCGCGACACCTGCCGGGAATTCGGGATCGAGATCGTACAGGAAACGCCGATCGCGGCGCGCTTCCCGATGTTGAGCCGCCATCTGCCCAACTTATTCGCCGTCGGCGCGGTTTTCGTGCTGGAAAAGCGGTAGAGCCCGCAACTTGAAACGCACGCTCTTTTGATGCGGAAAAGTGACGGCGTGCTCTCTTCCCTGCCGGACTCCGGCAAACCAGAGGATGTTGCCGTTTTCATCGCGGAGCACCGGTAAGGGCGGATAGGCGCTTTGCTTGCGGTCGGTGCGGAGTTTTTTGAGTTTTTCCCGGGAATCCCGTCCGAAAGGGATCATCGTTTCGCCCTCCTTGGCGGTGTTGACGATGAGCGGGCAGGGCAGGGTATCTTGAGCGAAACGCGCTTCGTCTGGCGCGCAGGGCGTGCCGTCGTCCGGGATGACGGCAAGTTGAAAATTTCCCCATCGCAGACACGTTTTGCTTTGCCAGTCCCAAAGGACTTCCGGCGGCTCCGGAAGTTCCAAAGAGAGCGAATCCCGCGTCAAAATCAAGGTGATGCCGCCGGAAAGCGTCAAACGGCGCGTTTGCGTTTCATAACAGGACAAGGCTTCATCCAGACGGCGGCAGTCGCCGCTTGTCAGGAGAAAATCGCTCTTGGTTTTTTCAAAGATGAAGCGGCGCAGCAACCGGGGGCGCAAGGCTTCCGGCGCCTGACGCCAGAAAACGGCGTCGCCGGGGTCGCCTCCGTCGAAATAATTTTTTGCCGCGTTTTCCAGAAAAAGCGCGTCTTTTTCCAACGCTTCCAGCGCCGCGAGAAAACCGCTTTTGCCGCCGGGGGATGCCGCATAGAGGGCAGGGAGCAGTTTATGCCGCAAAGAGTTGCGGAAATAGCGGCAGTCGGCGTTGCTGGAATCTTCGGCGAATTCCGTGACCCCGCGCTGACGGAGAAATCCGACAAGTTCTTCTTTGGTGAAGTCAAGCAAAGGGCGCACGAAACAGATCCCGTTGACATATGACACGGCACGCAGAGAAGTCGCTCCCGAAGCATTGGCGCCGCGCCCCAGCCGGAGCAGGAGATTTTCCAGACGGTCGTCGGCATGATGCGCGAGCAAAACGGCATCGGCGCGGTATTCTTTGACCAAAGTTTTCCACGCCTCAAGACGCGCTTCGCGGGCGGCGTTTTCCAGATTGCCTTGAGCGGAAACTTCAAGATCGACTTTTTGGAAGCCGATGCCGCGGGTCAAGGCGAATTTTCCGGCATTTTGCGCTTCGCGGTCGGACTCCGCGCCGCGAAGATGGTGATTGAAATGGATCGCGGTGAAACGGTAGGAAAAATCCGGTTGCAATTCGCGGACGATTTCAAGCAGAGCGGTGCTGTCGGCTCCTCCGGAGAAACCGATGAGAAGCGTTTTGTCATAAAATTTTGAAAAAATTTGCCGGCAGGCGTCATAATTCATTTGCAAAAATCCCGTTTCTTGTTATAATATATGCCGGGTAAATGAAAATACCAAACAGGGAGTGAAAAATTTTATGGCTTATATCGTCGTCGCAACGAAAAACGCCCACAAGGTGGAGGAGTTCCGCGCTTTGATCGGCGATCAGGATGTTGAATTGAAATCGTTGCTGGATTATCCGGATTTTCCCGAGATCGAGGAGGACGGCAAAAGTTTCAAGGAAAACGCTTCGCTCAAGGCGCTCGCGGCGTGCAAATACTGCGACGTGCCTGCGTTCGCCGACGATTCCGGCTTGGAAGTCGAGGCGCTTGACGGCTCCCCCGGCATCTACTCCGCCCGTTACGCGCCGACGGCTCCTGCGCGTATCGAGAAACTGCTCAAGGCGCTTGAAGGCAAGGAAAACCGCCGCGCCCGTTTCGTCTGCGTCATCGCGATCGCGGTCAACGGCGAAGTGATCGACACCTTTGAGGGCGAAGTCAAAGGGCGTATCGCGGATGCTCCGCGGGGCGAAGGCGGTTTCGGCTACGATCCCGTATTCATTCCCGACGGTTACAACTGCACCTTTGCGGAGTTGCCCGCTGAAGAAAAGAACAAGATCAGTCACCGCGCCCGCGCATTCGCCAAGGCGATGGAATTTGTCGAAGATCAGATGTCCGTGCTGGACAACGATTTCCTCTAAATCCAATTTGGAAAGGACCCCATTTCATGCCCCTCCATCTCACTGACTATTATTCCGAAGAAGAGTGGAATCTCTTCAAGACGGAGGCCGCCCGGCACGAAACGCCGTTTCTGCTGGTCAATCTGGACATTGTCCGCCGCAAATATCAGGAATTGAAAAAATTCTTTCCCTTTGCTCAAATCTATTACGCCGTCAAGGCGAATCCCGCACCGGAAGTGATTTCTCTGCTGCGCGATCTCGGCTCCTCTTTTGACATCGCTTCGCGCTATGAATTGGATCGTGTCCTGTCGCTCGGCGTGCCGCCGGAGCGTTTGAGTTACGGCAATACGATCAAAAAACCGGCGGACATCCGCTATTTCTACGAAAAGGGCGTGCGGCTTTTTGCGACCGACAGCGAATACGACTTGCGCAATATCGCAAAGGAAGCGCCGGGAGCGAAAATTTTTTGCCGAATCCTTTCCGAAGGCGGCGAAACGGCGGACTGGCCGCTTTCGCGCAAATTCGGCTGTCATCCCGATATGGCGATCGATCTCATTATGCTCGCCAAGACGCTGAATCTGGAGCCTTACGGCATCAGTTTCCACGTCGGTTCGCAACAGCGCGAGATCGGCGCGTGGGACTCGGCGATCGCCAAAGTGCGCTACATTTACGATTATTTGGAGGAAGAAAATATTCACCTTCAGATGATCAATATGGGAGGCGGCTTCCCGGCGAATTACATCAGCAAGACCAATGATATGGAAATCTATGCCGAAGAGATCACCCGCTATCTGAAAGAGGATTTCGGCGAAGAGTTGCCGACGATCATTCTGGAACCGGGGCGTTCGATGGTCGGCGAATGCGGCATCATCGTCAGCGAAGTCGTGCTGATCAGCAAAAAGTCGGCGACCGGCATCGACAGGTGGCTTTACACCGATGTCGGGCGCTTCAACGGCTTGGTCGAAACGCTCGATGAGAGCATCAAATATCCGATTTACAGCGAAGCGCGCGGCGAGGAATGCACGGACTTCATCATCGCGGGACCGACCTGCGACAGTCAGGATGTGATGTACGAGTATTTCCGCAATCCGCTCCCGGCATACATCAAGCCGGGCGACCGCCTCTACTGGCTGACTTGCGGCGCGTATACGTCAAGTTACGCCTCCGTCGAATTCAACGGCTTCCCTCCGCTTGCGACCTATATTATCGGCGGAAACAAAAAGTAACGCCTTATGAAAATCGCTCTCGTCGTCTTTCGCTTTTTTCCCTATGGCGGTTTGGAGCGCGATATGCTCCGTGTCGCCGAATGTGCCGCCCGCCGCGGACACGAGGTAACGGTTTTGACGACGAAGTGGGACGGAGCTTTGCCCGACGGCATAAAGATCGAATTCATCAAAATTTCCGCGTGGAGCAATCACGCGAAAATGCGGGAGTTCGAGCAAAAAGTGCAACCGCGTCTGGCGGAATTTGACGTTACCGCCGCTTTCAACCGCATTCCCGGATGCGATTTTTATTTCGCCGCCGATGAGTGCTATGCGCTGGAAATGCCGCAACGGCACGGCAAACTCCTCTGCCGTCTGTTGCCGCGCTACCGCACGTTTCTCGATCAGGAAGGACGAATTTTTGCTCCTGACGCCAAAACGCGCATCTGGACGATCGTCCCGCATCAGAAAACGGATTATCAGTCTTTTTATCATACACCGGATGAACGCTTTGTCGAATTGCCTCCCGGAATCGACTCCGTTTTCCGATATGATGAAACATCGGCGGTACGGCGTGAGGCGATGCGGAAAAAACTGCACCTCGCGCCGACAGACAGGATGATTCTTGCCGTCGGTACGGATTTTATCCGAAAAGGGGTGGATCGGGGAGTTCTCGCATTGGCGGCGTTGCCCGGGGAGATCAAAAAAAGGACACATTTCTTTTTTGCCGGCAGATCCAATGCCACACCCATTGTGAAGCTTGCGCAAAAATACGGCGTCGCCGATCATATTCATCCGTTGGGGACGCGCGACGACGTGCCGGAGTTGTTGCTGGCGGCGGATCTTGCCGTGTTGCTGTCGCGGAATGAAGCGGCGGGCGCGTTTCTTACGGAAGCGATCGCGTCCGGATGTCCCGTCATCGCTTCCGGCGCCTGCGGCTTTGCCCCGTTGGTCGCGGCGGCAAATGGCGGCGTTGTGCCGGAGCCGTTTGACCAGAATGTCTGCAATCAGATGATCGCTGAATTTCTCTCTGAAATCGACACGCGTCGCAGTCAGGCGATCCTCTACGCCGGAAACGTCGATTTCACGCGCCGCGCCGACGCCGCCGTTGACGAAATGGAAAAGCGATAACGTCCTGATTGCAGTCGGATGCGAGGCGGTTGCCGCCGAGCGCGCAGTCGGATGGGAGCGATTTTACGCATTGCAGAGCAATGCGGAAATGCGCAAACAGTTGTTTGCGCAAGCTCTCCGTAGACGAGCACGGTAGCCGCGAGAGAGCCGAATGCAATGAGGCGAACGCAGGCGTATGGGAGTAAAAAGGGGAACATCCACATCCGTTTCGACTGCGGTCGCACGGGAAAAGGGGTGGTTAAGGAGGGGAAAGCCGGAAGAGTACGGCTGTCCCCTCCTTGCACCTTACACGTTGGATATTTCCGCTCACCTCCCTGTTTTTCTCACCTGATATACCTTACTCTCATCTCTTCCTTGACAAATCCATCTTCCGGCGGTATATTTAAGCATACTACACATATAAGGAGTTCCATCTTATGGCGAAAAAAAATATTCTCTGCATCGGTGCCGGTTATGTCGGCGGGCCGACGATGGCGGTGATCGCCGATAAATGCCCTGATTACCGGGTGACGGTGGTCGACATCAATCAAGCGCGCATTGACGCGTGGAATTCGGATCGGTTGCCTGTTTTTGAGCCGGGATTGGCGGAAGTCGTGGCGCGTTGCCGCAACCGCAATCTGTTTTACTCCACCGATATTCCCGGTGAAATCAAACGGGCGGACATTATTTTTGTCAGCGTCAATACGCCCACCAAGACCTTCGGCTACGGCGCGGGCAAGGCGGCGGATCTGCAGTTCCTGGAAAAGACCGCCCGGAGCATCGTCGAATATGCCGACTGCGACAAGATCGTCGTCGAAAAAAGTACCTTGCCGGTGCGGACGGCGCAAGCGTTGAGCCGGGTACTTCACGCGAATACCAAGGGGATCCATTTCCAGATCGTTTCCAATCCGGAATTCCTTGCCGAAGGTACGGCGATCGCCGATTTAGAGAATCCAGACCGCGTGCTGATCGGCGGTATGGAAACTCCCGAAGGTCGCAAGGCGATGGAGGAAGTTTCCGCGATTTACGAAAACTGGGTACCCAAAGAGCGCATCATCACGACTAATATCTGGTCGAGCGAGTTGACGAAACTGGTTTCCAACGCGCTCCTCGCGCAGCGGGTATCTTCCGTCAATTCGATTTCCGCTCTGTGCGAACGCACCGGCGCGGACATTGATCAGGTGACTGCGGCGGCTGGGCGCGACAAGCGCATCGGCGCGCGTTTCCTGAAAGCAGGGTTGGGCTTCGGCGGTTCCTGCTTCAAAAAGGACATTTTGAATCTGGTTTATCTGTGCGAGCACTACGGCTTGCCGGAAGTCGCCGCCTATTGGGAAGAGGTGGTGAAGCTCAACGATTATCAGGCGAAACGCTTCGTGGAAAATATGCTCGGCGCGATGTTCAATACGGTTGCCGACAAACGCATCGGCGTGCTTGGATTTGCTTTTAAGGCGGATACCGGAGATACGCGTGAATCCCCCGCGATCGCGGTCTGCCGTCAGCTCCTTGAGGAACACGCGGAACTTTTCATTTACGACCCCAAGGCGCTGGAAAACGCCAGACAGGATATGATCGGTTATCAAAAGGTGCATTTCTGCGAAGACCCCTATGAAGCGCTCAAAGGCGTCCACGCCATTGTCGTCGCGACGGACTGGCAGTGCTTCAAGGAGCTGGATTATCAGAAAATCTTTGATAATATGGAAAAGCCCGCCTTTATTTTCGACGGCAGAAACCTGCTTGACCGGAAAAAACTTTTTGAGATCGGTTTCAATATCTACGGCATCGGCAAGAAGCCGTTGACGAAATTTTAAGCGGTTTTTGCGAAAAAGTTGTTTTTTTACCGGGAAACGGCTTGCAAAGTTTAAGATTCCGGCATATATTATAAAACTTTGATGCTCCGGCATAGCTCAGCGGTAGAGTAGGTGGCTGTTAACCACTTGGTCGCTGGTTCGAGCCCAGCTGCCGGAGCCATTTTTTTTGCCTTTTTTCTGCGCGAATAAAAAACCGCCCTCTGAAGGGCGGTAAGCATGTTGCCGTTTCGAGGTCGTTACGCGTCCACCACGGCGAACATCAGCGAGCAACGGAAAACATCGCGTCCGTCTACACTGAGCACACCGCCGCACTTGCCGAAACTGGATTTGAATTCCAAATTGGAAAATTTGATTTTCAACCGGTCTCCGGGCAATACCGGAGCGAGCGATTCAGCCTCCGTAGTACTCATAAAATATGCCAGTTTACCCTGATTTTCCGGCTTGGAAAGCACACTGGAGCATCCGGATTGAGCGGCGATTTCACACATTACTGATTCCGGCACCGCCGCATATCCGCCGCGGCATCCCGCAAAAAACGCTTCATCGGCGGTAACATTTT
>JAKSOF010000002.1 GCA_024405735.1 Victivallaceae bacterium
CCTGTCCAGCCACTCCCCTCACATTTGTTCGGAGAGATGGCTTGCCATCCGTAGCTCGCCTTTGGCGAGCGAAGGATGGTGGGCGATGAGGGACTCGAACCCCCGACATTTTGCGTGTAAAGCAAACACTCTAACCAACTGAGTTAATCGCCCGGTAAAGGTCTTTTAATATAAACGCTCAAGGCGTTTTGTGCAAGCGCAATTTTTCATAATCATCCGCAAGGATCTGCGCCATTTGCCGCCAGTCGAAACGCGCCGCGACAAGTTTTTGCCCGTTTTGCCCCATTTCCCGCATCAAAGCGGGATCTTCAAAAAGTTTCACGGTCGCGGCGACCACCTCCGCCACCGCTTCGGGCGCAACGCAAAAACCGGTTTCCCCGTTGAGAACTACTTCCGGCGTCCCGTCAAGCGCGAAACCGACGACGGGGATCCCGACGCCGAGCGCCTGTACCGCGCTTCTCGGCAACCCCTCGCGCAAAGAAAGATGCCAGAGCAGATCCCCCTGCGCGAGATATTCCGGCACTTCTTGCGGGGCGATCAATCCCGCAAAATGGACGCGTGTCGTCAGACTGGCGGCGGCGATTTTTGCCGCGACTTCCTCGCGCATCGCGCCGTCGCCCAAAATCAGCAAATGCAAATCGGGAATTTTTTTCGCCGTTTCAATAAAAGCGTCGGGGATAAATTCATATCCTTTCAGCGGCGAAAGCCGCGCCAAAGTAACGATGACACGCGCTTTTTCCGGAATGCCGAGCGTTGCGCGCAATGCCGCATCCCGCCGGGCGTTGAGGAATTTTTCGATCGCCATCCCGCTGTAAACGACGCGGAATTTTTCCTGCGGCGCGATGCCGAGTGCGACGCATTCATCGACCATCGCCTGCGCGACGGCATAAATGCGGTGCGAAACTCTGGCGGCGGCTTTTTCCAGCGCAACGTAAAATTTTTTGCGCCGGACGGAGTCGCGCGGCGACCACGGCTGACCGTGATTGGTGTGAACGACGACGGGAATTTTGGCGCAAAAAGCGGCAAATCGGCCGATGATGCCGGCTTTGGCGCTGTGCGTGTGAACGACGTCGAATTTTTCCCGGCGGAAGTAGCAAAAAAGCCGCCAGAAAGAAACCAGATCGCGCCACGGGGAAACTTCCCGGCAGAGCGTCGGAATTTTCACGACCGGGATCGCGGTTTCGCGCCACGCATCGAGCAGATCCCCTTCGCGCCCTTCGGAAGGTCCCGTCGCCAGAATGACGTCGTGTCCCGCTTCGCGCTGCCCGACGACGCTCAAAAAGGTATTTTCCTGGGCGCCGCCGACGATCATCCGGGTGATCACGTGACAGATTTTCAATTTTTTTGCCTCAATGCCGGACATCGTAACTCCAGAGTTTCGGGTTTTTCGCCCATTTTTTCTCGACCTCGAACCGCAGTTTGCCGCCGACCCGGCACGAAACGCGGCGTCCCGCGTCGCTGTCCTGCAGGACAAGTTCAATTCTTACATTATCACGCGCGCAAAAATAATCAAGCGAAAATCCGTCCCCGGCAAGCAGAATTTTGCCGTTTTCACCACTGCGCGACACTTCCAGATCACTGCGGCGCATGACGGTTTCCAAAAAATCGAGGAAGTTTTTGGAAACCTTGCCGTCGACGGCGATCAATCTGTCCGGGCGGAAAGTTTTGGGCAAAGAATGGAGGCATCCGCAGGCGCGGCGGCGGTTTTCGGTCAAAAAAAGTTTTTCGATTTTCGTCACGCCGGACTGACGCAGAAACGCTTCCAACTCCGCTTGTCCGCGAAAGCCCGGCAAATTAACGCAAACCGCACGGTGGCAAAGAGTTTCGACGATGACGATACATCCCGGGCTTTGACTGTCGTCCTGAAAGAAGGCGATTTTGTCCGGCGTCAATTCGGCGCGCAGCATCCAGATGCCGAGCAATGCCGCCGCCGTTGCAAAGGCAACCATCCGGATTTCTTTGCGCGCGGCAAAAAACACGAAAAGCAACATCAGCATATAAAGCGCCAGTTGCCACGCCGGCGGAGTGCCGTAATCAAGATGAGGGAAAAATTCTCCGCACGCTTCGCACCAGTGCATCGCCGCCAGAAGCAAATTGCCGAAAAACGCCGTGCATCCCGGAATCGCGGCGGCGACGAGCCCCACGGCAAAAAGCGGCACCGCGCCGCAACTGAAAACCAAATTGGCGACGATGCTCCCGACGCGGAAATCATTTCCGGAAAAAAGCGTAATGCCGATGCTTCCCGCAAAGGCAACGGTACAGAAAATCAAAATTTCCGGAAAGATCCCGCGCCACCGCGTCAGGCGCGTCAAACGCTTTTGCTCTTCACTTGTCATCAGCAATTTTTCGGCGGAAACGATCTCGCGGCGGCGAAATTCGCCCAAATCGATCAGGAGCGCGGTGATGAAAAAGGAATACTGCGCTCCCGTGTCGCCGACCAAAGCGGGGTTGACCAACAGCATCGCCATACCAACGATGCCGAGCACTTCCACGGAGGGGATCTCGCGTAAAAAAGCACGGCACAAAGCCCACGCGCCGATGAGGCAAAACGCGCGCACGGCAGGCGGATTGGCGCCCGTCGCGAGCGTGTAGACGCCAAGGAGCAAGATCACGGCAAGATAACGCGGCGTCAGCGGTACAAAACGCAGAAAACAAAGCAAAATCGCCGCGACGACGGCGACGTGCATCCCGGAGACGGAAAAGAGATGGATCGTTCCCGCATCGACGAATTTCTGCCGCAATTCGCCGCGGATGCCGCCCCTCACGCCAAAGAGGAGTGCGGCGCTGATCGCGCGCGCTTCATCGGAAGCGATCGACTCTGTGATGCGGCCGAGCAGAAGATCGCGGTACTGGAGTATTTTTCCCCATATCCCCGGCGCAAATCCGGTTTCGCGCCAGGTGCGGAAATCAATGATCCCGCGGTAACGGCGCGCCGCACAGTAAGCGCCGAAAGAACCTTTTACCGGGGGAGGAGCAATTCCGGCGAAACCCTGCAACACCGCACCGTAGCGCGGAGCGCGGCTGCCGCGCGGCAACCGGATGGCGACGGGGAGCGTTTCGCCGTTGCGCAAAAGCTCCCCGCGAATAAAAGTCGGGGCATCCACTCCCGGAGCCTGCGTTAAATTGGTATCCGCAAGGCGGACGACGACGTTTTCATACGTCGGAAAAAGCGGACGTTCGCAGTAAAGCTGAATTTTCGCCGAAGCGGCGCCAAGCGCGAAAGCGCCGAGTGCAAGCAAGCCAAAACGCTTTGCATAACAACAACTTACAATTAAAGAAAGGACAAGAAAAAAGAGCGACGCTTCCACGATGCCGTACCGCACGGCGCAGACGCCGCAGACCGCTCCCGAAAGGAGCGAAAAGGCAAAAACCCCGCGCGGAGCGACTTTAACTGCAGTGGATCTCGATTCCGTCATTCCGGTATTCGACGACGGAAACTTTTTTCCCGTCATAAAAAAGTTGTTTATCCTCAACGGCATAAGCGCCCCGGGCGAAATCGGCGGTCGCGGCGGGGAAAACGACGTGATCGCCCGATGTTTTGAGTTTTTCGACATTTTTCCGCGCGAGCGTCCGCAACAAGTCGTCAACTTTTTCGCCGGGGCGGCGCGCGTCGGAGATCTGCTGCAACTCGGCGACGGAATGCCCCTCCAGATCGAGCGGACATTTTTCCGAAATGCCGATCACGGGCCCCGCGTCAATATCTTTTGTTGAATGATACCCCTGAACGAGGATGACACTGCTCCGGAGTGCGGCGTGTCCGGCGAGGATCGCGCGCTCGACCGGCAGAAAGTGAAGCCCCGCAAGCATCCGGCTGCCGTCGGCGTTTTCCAGAGTGAGATCGCCGGGGTGGACGTTGAGCGACGGGATCTTTTCCGCCAGATTGGTAAGCGGCACAAATCCCGCAAGCAGAACGAGTTCGATCTTGCAGTAACGCATCACGTTGTAAATTTCGCCGCTCCACATGTCACGCAATTCGCGGCGGCGGGGGGTGTCGAGTTTGATCGATGTTTCCCCGTGCTCAAGGTAGAATTTTTTGAGATCCAGTCCGAAAAGCGGCAGACCGTACATTTCCGCCAGTTCGGCGGCGCGGCTGGTGTCGGGAGCATCGGTGACGATCAGCGTCGTTTGGAAAGCGCATTCGTGATTTTTTTCATACTTCAAGATCGCTTCGGCATTGGAACCGGAACCGCTTAAAAAAAGGGCGGTTTTCGCCGGAGCGTCAACCGTGTGACCGGGAAAAAGCAAAGTCATTTTTTCTCCTCGCGGAAAATGAATTTTTCACAATCCGCCATCGGGTCGGTTTCCGCCCCCGACAGCGCGCAGATCGCCTTGAACGGGTGGGCGATGAAGTTTTTGCAGTTGCGGCACCCGTGACGGAAGTGGTCGCCGGGGTCGATTTCGACTTTTTCGATGCTTTCGCCGCCTAACAGCGCGGCAAGTTTTTGCGTGGCGTTTCCGGAAGTCGTTTCCGCACTTTGCGGAGCATCGATTTTTCCCAGATCGGCGCCGCAGAGCGCACAGCGCAAACGGTATTCCGGCGCGAGAAAATCGTCGTTGGCGCGGTATTTGCGCGCGATGCTCTTTTCCTTGCACGCCGGGCAGACGCAGGAGTCGTTTTCTTTCATTTTTTCATCCCGAAAACGGAAAATCTTATTTTGTTCGGATCGCCAGCTTACCGTCGGCAACGTCGATCAGGATTGTCTTCGCCGCGGTCAATTCTCCGGCAAGAAGTTTTTCCGACAGCGGATCTTCGATGCGGCTCTCGATCGCGCGGCGGATCGGGCGCGCGCCGAATTCCGTTTCGTAACGGTCGCCGATGAGAAAATCGCAGGCGGCGTCGCTCACTTCAAGCGTCAGATGGCGTTTTTCCAGCCGCGCCGCAAGTTTTTTCACTTCAATGCGGACGATCGCGCGGAGCATCGCGCGGTCGAGCTGGTTGAAAATGACGATCTCGTCGATGCGGTTGAGGAATTCCGGCTTGAAATTCTTTTTGGCGATGGACATCAGCCGGTCGGCGGCGCGTTGCTGATCCAGCGCCGTCGTCAGACCGAAACCGAGCGTGGAGCCGGTCGCGATCTCGCGCGCTCCCACATTGCTCGTCATAATGATGATCGTATTGCGGAAGTCGATCTTGCGCCCGAGCGTATCGGTGATGCGGCCTTCTTCCAATATCTGCAGTAAAATGTGCATCACGTCGGGGTGCGCCTTTTCGATCTCGTCAAAAAGGACGACGCTGTAGGGACGGCGGCGGACTCTTTCCGTCAATTCGCCCCCTTCGCCGTAGCCGACGTAGCCCGGGGGCGAACCGACGAGGCGCGAAACGTTGAATTTCTCCATATATTCCGACATATCGATCTGGATCAGCGCGTCGCGGTCGCCGAAAATGAATTCGGCGAGCGTCTTGGCGAGCAAGGTCTTGCCGACGCCGGTCGGACCGAGGAAAATGAAACTCCCGATCGGACGGTCGGGGTTTTTCAGGTCGGCGCGACTGCGGCGCAACGCCCGCGAGATCGCGGAAATTGCCGCATCCTGACCGACGACCGATGCGCGCAGATGCGCTTCCATATCCAGAAGTTTTTTCGTTTCCGCGCCGGAGATCTGCTGTAACGGCACGCCGGTCAACTTGGAAACGATGCCGGCAACGGCTTCCGCATCGACGGTCGCGACGTTTTCCGCACTTTTTTCGTGCCACTTTTGCATCGCGAGATCGATGCTTTTTTTCAATTCGCGTTCACGGTCGCGGCAACGGGCGGCGCGCTCGTAATCCTGATCGGAGATCGCCGCTTCCTTGGCGCGGACGACTTCCGCGATCTCTTTTTCGACATCGGAAAAATCGGGCGGCGCGACCAATGCCGCGATGCGGGCGGCGGCGCCGGCTTCATCCATCACGTCGATCGCCTTGTCGGGCAGTAAACGCCCCGTGACGTAGCGGTCGGCAAGTTTGACGGCGCTTTCGAGCGCATCGTCGGTGTAGCGGACGTGGTGATGCTTTTCGTAAGTTTCGCGCAACCCCTTGAGGATCAATATGGAATCGGCGATGGAAGGCGGCTCGACGACGACCGGCTGGAAACGGCGTTCCAAGGCGGCGTCCTTTTCGATGCTTTTGCGGTATTCGTCGAGCGTCGTCGCGCCGACGCATTGCAGTTCGCCGCGCGAAAGCGCGGGCTTGATGATGTTGGCGGCATCCATCGCGCCTTCGGCGCCGCCCGCGCCGACGATGGTGTGAAGTTCGTCGATGAAAAGGATGATCTTTTTGGAGTTGCGCACCTCGTCGATGACCGCCTTGATGCGCTCCTCGAATTGACCGCGGTACTTCGTCCCGGCGACCATCAGCGGCAGGTCGATTGCGTAAATTTGCTTGTCGGCGAGAATTTCCGGCACTTCGCGGCGGGCGATCGCTTCGGCGAGCCCCTCGAGGATCGCGGTTTTGCCGACGCCGGCTTCGCCGATCAGCACAGGGTTGTTTTTGGTACGGCGGCAAAGGATCTGGATGACGCGGGCGATCTCCTCTTTGCGGCCGATGACGGGATCCAGCTCGCCGCGTTCGGCAAGCAGCGTCAGATTGCGGCCGAAAGCGTTGAGCGCGGGACACGTGTCGCCGGGAGCGCCGGGGGGGATCGCCGAATCGGGATCCGCCGGATTTTCCTCCGGCAGATAATCGGCGTCGAGCGCCTTGACGACGGCGCGGCGGGCGGCTTCGGGGTCGACGTTGAGATTTTTGAGCATCCGCGCGACGACGCTTTCGCCCTCGCGGAGGATCGCCAGTAAAAGATGCTCCGTGCCGACAAAATTGTAGTTCATGCTCTGCGCTTCGCGCGCCGCCAGCTGGAAAACTTTGACCGCGCGTCGGGAAAAGGGACGCTTGCCCTGCACTTGCGCGCCGCCGGAGGAAGCACAGCACTTTTCGATTTCCAGCCGCAAGGCGGGCAAATTGATGCCCATCGCGTTGAGGACATTGACGGCGACGCCTTCGCCGAGAGCGAGGATGCCGAGCAGCAAATGCGCCGTCCCGATCTCCTCGTGATTGAGTTTTTCCGCCTCGCGTCCGGCGAGACCGACCGCCTGTCGCGCGCGCGGAGTGAAATTGCCGAAATCCGGCTCTTCATATTTCGCCATAGATAGACTCCTTCTTATATCATATAAATAATATATCCCGTCGACCGGGGAAAATCAATAAAAACCGCAGGTAATCTGCCATTTCCGGCAGTTCATCCGCATGAAATCAGCCGTTTCCGGTTTTCAGGAAGTTTGGTTTTGCCTATTGACAAAAAAGCGGTTGCGGGATATTTTTCCTTCATGAAAAAAATTCTATTCAAATTGCTTAAAATTTCCGGCATCACCGCCGGAGTGATATTTTTTTGCATCGCACAGGAATTTTTATTTCCTTCATTGCGCATTATCGAAACGCTTATTTTAGGCGATATTTACCATAAAGCGGGACAGGTTGAGATCACGATTTCCGGAAAAACGGAAACACACACCGTTTACAAGGCGAAAAATAAACCTTTCATTCTGATCCATTTCCCCTTTCGCTGGGATGGCAAAATCGAAGAGGATTTTCTTTTCGTCAATCCGAAGCAAGTGATCGCGACCGCGACGGATGGCGGCGGCGATGCCTGGTTCCGCATCGGTCCGCTTTTGTTTATTTTTGACGATATGACTTCGTGGGACCGCGTGCGGCTGCCCTTCTGGGATTATCTGGAAGCGACGGACTCTTCGGTCGGATATGACGCTGTCCGGAAAGAATATGTTTACAAATTCAAGATCCACGAGCCGAAAGAACCCGCTATTTTGCGCGTTTGCGCCGATTTTTTCACGCCCGATCTGCTCGCCGCGCCCAACGACACGCTGTGATCGCCGTTTGTGATGCGGTACTCTACGCTTTGACGTCGAAAATCTTGCGCAGACCTTCGCCGGTAAAGTGAAATCCGATCACGGTCAGAAAGAGCGCGATACCGGGGAAGAGCGTGAGATGCCAGTACTCCAGCGGATTGTCGAATGCCTGCCGCAAAAGATTTCCCCAGCTCGCCGTGGGGGGACGCACGCCGAAACCGAGGAAACTCAAGGAACTTTCCGCGAGGATCGCTCCGGCGACGGCAAAGGGAAAGGCGATGACGATCACCGCGACGACGTTGGGGAGCAATTCGGCAAATAAAGTGCGGTAAAGCGGCACGCCGGAAATGCGGCAACTTTCAATAAAGGGGGCGTTGCGCAGACGCAACACTTCGCCGCGCACGAGCGTCGCGAAGCCGATCCACCCGGTCACCGCGATGATCCCGATGAGGAGCGGCACCGATTCCTCCATATGGGCGTCGGCGCCGAGGCTCATCAAAATCAGCAACAGCAAAAACGAGGGGAAACACAAAAGCATTTCGACGAAACGCATCATCAGAAGATCGAATTTGCCGCCGATGTAGCCGCAGAGCAAGCCGATCGGCATCCCGATAAGAAGTGCGAGCAAGGTCGACACGACGCCGACGGCAAGACTGACGCGCGCCCCGTAAATCAGCCGCGAGGCGACGTCGCGTCCGATCTCGTCGGTACCGCACAAGTGACTGCGCGACGGCGCGAGGTAAGGCTTGGCGGCAGGTTCAAAAGGACCGTACGGGATCGGGGCGAAAATCACGAAACATTGCTTTTGCGCCGCAAGTTCGCGCCAGTCGCGCTTGTCGACGCGCCGCGAAACAAGAAAAAAGGGAAGCGCGCAAAGGAGCGCAAGCGTGAGCAGGACAAATTTTTTCCCCTTGCGGAAAAAGCCGAGGCAACTGCAACACAGTGTCAGCAAGAGCAGATAATTGAAAAATTCATCGACCCGTTTTTCCGGCGCATCCCCGGCGAAAAAGGTGCGTAAAAAGGGGAAACTCGTCCCCGTTTCATCGTGCCAGATCAGCGGTCTGCCGTTGGCGAGCAACGGCGCCGCAAGCGCGACGACGCCGAGCAACATGAGCGCGCCGAAGCCGATTTTGGCGATGACGCCGGCGCGGGAAAATCGGGACGGAAAATGTTTCATCGGCATTACGGTTTGAGTTTTTCCCACACTTGGCGGTTGGCGGGCAAGTCGAGTTGATATTTTTCCGCGCGCCGGAGCAATTCTCCGGCAAAGAGTCCGATCTCGGTTTCTCTTTTTGCTTCGACATCCTGAAGCATCGACGTTTTGGCGCAAGCGGGCATCGTGCAGATGACTTTCATCGCCTCTTCGACGGCGGAAACGGAAACATCGACGTTTTCCCGGCGGGCGATTTCAAGCGCCTCCAGCATCAATTGGCGCGCGAAATCGAGCATTTCATGATTTTTCTGGATCGTGCCGTAATCGGCGCGGAAAAAGGCGCTCGTCTGATTGACGCCGACGTTGAGGATAAATTTTTTCCACAGCGCCGCGCGCATATCGGCGGGGACTTCGGCGGAGATCCCGACGGCATCAAAGAGATCTTTGATCGCCGCGACGGCGGCTGACGCCGGACTTCCCGGGAGTCCGAGATAAGTTGTGCCGACGCCGTCGTGAAAGACGCGCGTTCCGGTGCGGACGCTCGCGTGTCCGAGAAAAAAAGCGGTGACGACTTCCGTTTCCGGAAAACGCTCCCGAGCGACGTCGGCGCTTGAAATGCCATTTAACACCGGCATCAGGATCGTGCTTTTTCTGACATAAGGCGCGATCATTTCCAGGGCTTCGCGGTACTGGCAGAATTTCGTCGCGACGACGATCAGTTCCGGCTCAAACGCCGCATCGGCAAAGTCGAAATTGATTTTTTCGCCGTTGAAAAAAAGTCCGTTTTCAAGATAACGGCGGCGGCGCGCCGCGTCGGCAAAAAGTTTCAGTTCGACTTCGCCGTTTCGGGCAAGTTTCACCGCGTGGAGCATCCCGATCGCCCCCGCGCCGACTAAAAGAACGCGCCGGATCACAAAAACTTCTCCTCATTCAAATGCACGCGCAAAATCGCGGCAACCATGGAGTGCCGCCGACAGCAACTTGCAAGTTTGCCGTAATTTTTCAGATAGAAATCACGCGCGGCAAGCAAATCCGGGGTCGGTTTTTCCGCAGTCAGACGCGAAAACTTCTCAACGTCGTTGCCGATTTCGGGATCCGCCTGACGCGCGGCGGCGAACCAGAGGAGCCGCGCCTGCGCGACATCGCGGCGGCGCAAGTTGATGTCGTTGGCGATGTAGAGAAAAATGATGATCGCGATGAAAACGAGATAACTCAAATAAATCATTTCAGATTCCGCAACTTTTCTTCGCGCAGACGCTCGATGTAGTGATCGCCGTAGAGCGTGCGCATCAACTCGATATTGAATTCATAAAAGAGCGTGGGGTCGGGACGGGTGATCACTTCGCCCGTCGACATATCGGCGAGCAGTTGCCGTTTTTCCCGGCTTTGCGCGTAAACGAGCAAGTGGCGCATCAATGTGCGCGGCGACAATTCGGTGAATTTTTTCTGCCCGAAAGCCTCGGTGTAATCCGCGCCGAGCAGTGCGACGAGATTCTCCGGCGGCCGTTTCAAGCCGAAATCGCGCAAAAAGTCCTCGACCATCTCGGTACAGCGCAATTCGTCGAAAACGGGAAAGGTGACACTGCGCCCGCGCGACAGAATGCTCGCCGGGAATTCGTAGTTGGAAGCGAGGACGACGAGAATATGCTTCGGCAGCGAGTACGCGCCGCCGACGTGCGTGCGAAACATATACCAGTCGACGTTTTCCGGCTCGATGTCGTCAAAAAAGAGGATGAAACGGCGGTCGGGCCGCGCGGCAAGAAGCGCGTAAAGCCTTGACCACGAAGCGGAAAGCGCATCCGGTCCGGCGAGGACCAGCACGTCGTCTTTTTCCGCGAGCGCGTAGGAGATCGTCATACTCGTCTTGCCGTACCCGGGAAGACTGTGGATCAAAAGCGGCACGTTGACCAGTCCGCGCCGGAAATCGGCGAGATGGTCGGCGATGATCGCGCGCACTCCGGCAAAACCGTAAAAGGAGGAAATTTTTTTCGCCGATCCGACTTGCGCCTCCACCAGATTTTCCCCGTCGAAACGGAATGTGCGGCAGCGTGAAAAGCGGTCGTGCGCCGCGATTTCTGCGGCGATTTTGCCGGGATCGGAGGAGTCCGGCAGCAGTGCGGCAAGTTTTTTCGCTTCCGGAGAAAGACGGCGGGCTGAAGTCCTGACGGCATTCCGGGCGATCCCGCCGAGCGCCGTCAAAAAATCGACCGCATTGTCGAGGATGAAGCGGCGGTTTTCGTCGCCGCTATCTTGCGCGATCGCATCGGCGGGTACTCCGTGCGCGATAAAGAGATCAAAAAGTTCGCGGTAAAGCTGATCGGCAAATCCCTCCGCGCCGAATTTTTCCGCGAGCGCATTGAGGAAATCGCAACTTCCGGCATTTCCCGGAGAACTTTCGGCGCGGAGCAAACCGTTGATCCACTGCAGCAGCGGACGGTCGGGCAACACTAAAAGTCCCGTTGCGTCGGGACGGGCGAAAAGCGTGGTAAAACTTTCTTTTCCGCAAAGAGCCGATGATTTCATCACTTCAAATTCCTTCCGTAAATCGCGATGCTTCCAAGCGGCAGACCGAGCCAGTCGGCAACCACCTGACACTTGAGCCGGAGCAGATGGTAGATCGGCCGCGCGGTGAAATCGGGACAGAGCGATTCAAGATTTCCCTGTCCCTTGGCGATGACAAGATCGCTGGCATAAAGTTTTTCGCGGAATTCCGCGCAAATGCCGTCGGGCGGGACACCGGGCGCGCGCCGTCCGGTGTCGACGACGGGGTAATCCCCCAGCCCCGATATTGCGATCTCCCGCCGGGTGACGTCGTTCAGGATCGCTCCGCCGCGCACCCCCAGCGTGATCTTGTCGCGGTAACGGCGCAAGAGCAACTCGTCCAATACCGCTTCCCCGCAGTTGTCGAGGATGTAAAAAATCGATTTCGCCTCCTCCATGCGGCGTTGCAGATCACTTGCGGCGGCGCGGTCATAAGGTTCCTTCAGCGCGGCGGCGATGGACTTCTCCGCGTCGGCGAGCTGAAAATCGGGATTGACGCCGAAATCGATGATATTGCCGCCGATCGCCAGCAGGAGCGTTTCGTCAAAGGAAAGTTCACGCGTCGCGTATTCCCGATGGATCTTGTGCGCGAGCGCCGTCGATTTGTCCTTTTCCGTCAGAAAGGGGTCGTCGACGCCGGACGCATCGGCAAGCATCGCAAAAAATTTTTCGGCGAGCACCGGAGGACAGATCCCCCTGGGGCGCATTTCAAGAAACGCCTCAAGCAACGCATCGGAAAAACGCCAGCGCTTTGCATCCTCCTGATAAAGCTGACGCGCCAGAAGTTCGATCTGGCGGTAAATGCAAAGCGAACAGCCGTACTGGATGCGCATTTTTTTACAACTCCAGCGCCCCGATGATCTCGGAAACGCTTTTGTGATGATGACGGTCAAGGTAGTCGTTGATGAAATCGATCACTTTCAACGGAGCATAGGGGTCGACGAAATTCGCCGTGCCGACCGAAACGGCGGTCGCTCCGGCGAGCAGAAATTCCACCGCGTCCGCGCCGCAGGAAATGCCGCCCATCCCGAGGATCGGCAGTTTCACCGCCTTGTGGCACTGGTAGACCATGCGCACCGCGACCGGTTTGATGCACGCACCGGAAAGTCCTCCCGTCACATTGGCGATGCGCGGGCGTTTCTTTTCGATGTCGATCGCCATCGCCGAAAGCGTGTTGATGAGCGAGATCGCATCCGCACCCTCCGCTTCGGCGGCACGGGCAAATTCGGTGATGTCGGTCACGTTGGGGCTGAGTTTGATGATGACGGGCAGTTTCCGGACGGCGCACCGCACCGCGCGGATCACTTCGGAAGCCCGTTTCACATCGGTACCGAATGCGGCGCCGCCCGCCTTGACGTTGGGGCAGGAAATATTGACTTCAAGCGCGGCAATGCCGTCGTTTTCGGCGTCAAAGCGCGCGGCGACGTCGGCGTATTCTCCGACGGAAGTCCCCCACATATTGACGATGACGGTCGCGCCGAGTTTTTTCAGCGCGGGCAGATAGTGCTCTCCGTGCAAAAAGGCGTCGACGCCGGGGCCCTGCAAGCCGATCGCGTTGATCATACCGCCCGCGACTTCGCAGACGCGCGGCATTTTGTTGCCGTCGGAGGGCGCGCTTTTGATGCCCTTGACGATGACGCCGCCAAGTTTTTTCAAGTCGTAGAAATCCGCGTATTCCAGACCGTAACCGAAAGTGCCGGAAGCGGTCGTCACCGGGTTTTTTAAGGTAAGCGAAGCAAATTTTGTCGTAAGATCCGCCATTTTCACTGCTCCAGATAGATTTTTTCCAACGGGAAAACGGGCCCTTCGACGCAACTGCGCTCGTAATGCCATCCCTGCGGCGAAGAAAGGTCATTCACCTTGACGACACAGCCGAAACAGGCGCCGACGCCGCAACACATGATTTCATCCATACTCAATTCGCCGTCAAGTTTCATTTCCCGCAACGTTTTGGCGAGAGCGAGCAACATCGGCAACGGACCGCAACCGTAAAAGAAAAACTTTTTGCCGGGATTTTCCGCGACGAGCGGCGCGATGAGCGCGGTCACGCGCCCTTGGGTGCCGCAACTGCCGTCGTCGGTCGCCACGCGCACGTCGCAACCGCAGGCGCGGTAGGCGTCGTCGAGGACGAGTTCCTTTTTTGTCCTCGCACCGATCAGCAGTACGACTTTTTGTTTGCATTCGCGCGTCAGCAAAAACGTCGCGGCGGAACCGTAACCGCCCGCGACGGCGACCGGGATGACATCATCGGCGCACGCGGTAAAAGTCGAGCCGAGCGGCCCCAGGAGATCGCAGAATTCCCCCGCTTTTTTGGCGGCGAGATTTTTTGTGCCCGATCCGACGACCTTGTAGACGACGGTGAGCGTTCCGGATTGCGGATCGGTGTCGTGAATGCTGAAAGGCCGCCGCAAAACGTGATCGAGCCGCTCGTCGATGCGCACGTGGACAAATTGCCCCGCGCGCGCTTTTGCCGCCATCTCCGGCGCGGCGAAAACGATTTTATGATAATCGCCGTGGAGGATGGAATTTTCCCTGATTTGAGCCTGAGCCATAAAAATCCTCTTTATCTGAAATAGCAGTTGGTACGCTTTTCCTCGCCGACGCTGGTTTCCGGGCCGTGACCGCAATAGAGCACCGTCCGGTCGTCCAGCGGCAAAATTTCCCGTTTGATCGACGCGAGCAATGCTTCGAGGTCGCCGCCCCAGAGATCCGTCCTGCCGATGGAGCCGGCAAAGACCGAATCCCCGGCGAAAACGATGCCGTTGCCGCCGGGAAAATAAAAGGCGGAGCCGCCCGGCGAATGCCCGGGCATCGGAAGGACGGTGAAATCCGCGCTCGGCAGGAAATCGGTCGTTTCCGGCAGATCTTCGACCGGCGGGCAATAAGGCGGCATCGCGTTGTCGCGGCTGAAATAGATCGGGCGGTCGGCGGGAGAAAGTTCCACCTTGTCAACGTGATAACGGCGCGCGATCTCCCCCGCCGCGCCGATGTGGTCAAAGTGCGCGTGCGTCAACAAAATGCGCAACGAATCGAATTGCGCCTTGTCGAGCATCGCGGAAATGACGTCGGCTTCCGCGCCCGGATCGATCAGATAGGCGCGCCGTTCGCAAAGCACAAGGTAACAGTTGGTACCGATCGCTCCGACGCAACAGGAATTGATTTTCATTTTCCGGATCCCTTTTCCGCTTTGTTTTCCAAAATGATGCGCCGCTCGTGCGGATGATTGAGTTTCTGGTGGACCAGTTCCACCAGATGGGCATCGGCGGCGCTGAGGATCGCCTTGGGCATCAGCAACTGATGCGAGATCGAAAGTTTATTCCGGAAAGCCGAGGAGCGCCCGTTGTAGGTGATGACGCCAGCCGTGCCGAACGACCGGCGGCCGTCCGCTTTGGTCGTCGGTTCAAATCCCGGAGGGACGACGATCTCATATTCCAGACGCAGATCCTGACGCGGCGACCAGTAAGGCGTCTGCCGCTGCGACCCCACGTTGATCCGCTTGAGCAATTCGTCAAACTGCGGCAGATCAAATGCGAGGAAACGGCCGTTGCGCGCCGCGAAATCCGGCACCGCAAAGGAAAAGGAGACGCTCCCGGGATACGAATCGAACCGGATCTCCGGTTCGCCGACAAGTGCCGCCTTGGGGGAGAAACGCAACATCACGGACTCAAAATAACGGCGTTTCAACTCCGGCGTCAGCGTTGTCAGCAAACGCTTTTCCTTTTCATACTCGTTGCCGTAATATAAGGTTTCCACCGAAAATCGCGCCGCGCCGGACTCTTTGATCCCGATGAAAAATTTGCGGTGCGTCCCGCTTTCATAGCGGACTTTGGCATTGATGTTCATCGTTTTGCCCTTGGAAGTCACGGCGAAATCGCCTTCGCTTTTGGTCGCTCCCAAACGGGCGTACATCCCCGTATCGTTGAGCAGATAATCGCTTCCCTTGCGGCGCACGAGCACGCGCGTGAAATCCAATCCCGGCACCCGCGACAAAAAGCGGATCGTCCGAAGATCGCCGGGGTATTCCGACACCAGCAGAAATTCGTACTCCAATCCCGCGCGGCGGCAGAGCGCCGCGATGACGATCGCACGGTCGCTGCTGTTGCCGTAACCGTCCGCGATCGTCGTTTCCGGAGAGGAAAATTCGTCCGGCAAAAGCCGGTTGAGCGCAGGTCCTGCGAGCCGGATGTGCCGATCCGCCCAGTCGCGGATGCGGACAAGTTTTTCCTCATCGCCGGATGCGTCCTGCAAATGCAGTTCTTGGGCAACGGCATCCACACGGGGACCGGCTTTGACGACTTCCTGCTGCAAGGCTTGATCGACGCTTTCGGCATATTTTGCCAGATCTCCCGTGGAAAAGAGGATCGAGTCGTCAAAGAAAAAGAGCGGCGGCTGATTTTTCTGAACGAGCATTTCCAGATGGTTATCCGTTTCGCAACGCACCTGGTGTCTGCCGTTTTTGCGGGAATCGGTGATTTCCAGATTTCGCGTCGGATCGGAAATTTTCAACTTTGTTTCCGCATCGCAATCAAGCGCAAAACGCCCGTGCATCATCGGCGAATAGCCGCCGAAAACGTACCGTCCGAAAAGGAACGGCATTTTTTCATACGTCCGGCGGATCTTCGTTTCGATGACCGCTCCGGGAGAAACTCCGGGCAGATTGACGATCAACTTTTTGCCTTTCGCGTAGCGCGGCGCCCCGGCGAAGGCGGGATCGTCGACTTCATGGATATTTGAAGGGGAAAGTTTCGTCACTTTACCGTCGGGAGTTGTGACCGTCGCGTCGATTTCGATCTTTTCCCGTTCGGGGCGGTAGGTCAATCCGATCTCCGCATGGTTGCGCACGCCGCCCGGAGTCAGGATCTTGCGCCGGACGGTGCGCGTTTCGCACATCGACGTCGCGGAAAGCAGTTTAACGGAAATATCGTCCGCGAGCACCAGAGCGTCAACGCCGGGATGCACTGCGGCAAGATCGCGCTCGGAGAAATGCCGGAAAACGAGATGCCCGATGGGGGAAGTGGAATAATTTTGTTTCAATTTGGCGTTGAGCGTTTTCAGAGCATCGTATTCCTCCGGCTCCACGCAGAGCGTTTTGAGCGCAAGACGCGAAGTGTAATCCAATTGACCGTCTTTTTGACTCCAGGCGCTTTCCCAGTCGGCGATCCGGCTCTTGAAAGCGTCGGCGGCGGGCAATTCGAGAAATTGCAGAATGCGCGGCAGTTTGACCGACAGATTTTCCTCGACGAGCGCGGTAAAGGACTTCATCGGATAGCGGCGGGCAGTCAAGTCGAGTTGACCGACCAGCCCGCTGCGGAAACTCAGCGCGTCAGCGAAACGCGCGATCGGCAGCGCTTCAGCGCAATTGCTTTCCGGCAGGACGTTTTTGACGTTGAAATCAAATTCGATGACAAGATTTTGCTGCATATTTCCGGTATCGACAGGGGTGACCCGCAAATGGGAGATCAGAATGCCGCCCCCGATACGGTCGACGAGCGACTGCATGAATTGCTCTCTTTCCGGGTCCAAAAGATCCTGCATTTTCGTCCGGTAGACCGTCTCGAAAATTCCGGCCGGGCGGAAAACGACGTGCCCCTGAAGTTTTCCCTGATGATCGATGACGGCGTCGCTTTTTATTTTTACGGCGTTCAATTCGATCGGAGGAGCGGGTGTCGTGCGCAAGGTCTCGCCCTTTTCCGTGGCGACAAGGTAACTTGAGTCCGCATCGGAAAAAGGAAGTGTTTCCTGCGTGTTTTCCGCCGTGGGATCGAGCAGTTCAAAAACGCCGGGCGTTTTTTCCCATGCGGTGATCGCGTGATTGAAGTGTAAAAGCGGCACTTCACGATCAAGATGCTCCCCCGCGGAAATCAATGCCATATGGGCTTTCAGTCCGGATATCCGGAGCATCGCCGCCAACAGCGCCGCCTTGTCGCGGCAGACTCCGGCGCGCTGATCGAATGTGTAACTGACATCGTGCGGTTCATACCCCGGCGCTTCGGATTCGGCGATCAGCCCCATATAGCGGATCTGCTGAGATACGAAACGGAAAAGCGCGGCGACCTTTTCTTCATCGCTCCGGCACCCTTTCGTCAATTCGGAAACCTTGGCGACCATTTTCTCCGAGATCCTGCCGAGATGCGGTTCGGCAAGTTTCGCATACCAGGCGGAAAGTTCCTCCCAGTTTTTGAGCGTGCTCAAGTGATAACGCTGCAAGGCGTGCCATTTCGCGCCGAACATCGCGCGTTCAAAAAAGACCTGCGGCACATCTTTTGCCGTAAAGGTGTAGAGGATGCGGCCGTCGCGTTTTTCGGTCGACGCCGAAACGCTGCCGGGAACTTCGTTGCGGAGTTTGACCGCCGCCAGCGGCAACGTTTCCGGCGCATCGACAATGTAACGGTATTCCAGACAGGGCTCCGTCATCTGCAACACGGCAATATCCTGCCAGACACCGGGCATCCGTTTGGCGATCTCCTTTGTCCTGAAATCGAAATAGATCACGTCGCCGATTTTGACCTCCGGCAGTTTGACGCGCAAAAAGCGGTCGTCGGGGTCGCAGATGTTGTCGGCGAGAGAACGGCTGTCGCTTTCCTCGGAAACGAGTTTTTCCGGAGCGAGTTCGATTTCGCCGCCGTCGCGGTGGATCACCAGTTTTTTCAGCGCGACAGTCTGATAATGGCGGTTGAAGGGCACCGAAATCAGCCGGTTGTCCCGGCGGCCCTTTTCCGTCATGATCTTGACGAAGTAGGCGTCGGACGTTTCGGAAAAGCCCTTTTCGTCGTAGCGGACTTTTTCCTCGTCAAAAAGCAGTACGGTATCGGCATCGGGATATTTTTCCGCCGTCGCATTTTTGGCGGCGGCGGCGATGTTTTCCGGCAACGCGGCGGATGCGATGGCACACCATACCGTTACCGCGATCATCGTCAAAGCGATTTTCCATTGGATTTTCATTTCGGCAACCCGCTTGTTTCATTCCCGTTTTTTCAAGGAACAACTCTTTCTTCTTATAAAATAGCGCAAATCGCGCAAAATGAAACCCTTTCGGCAGGGAAAAATTTGATTTTTCACGTTTTCGATGATATATTTTATATGTATTCGTTTCAAATGCGAAAAAGAAAAGAGGGTTTTATCATGGGTCAGCAGAGCAATAAGATTCAGAAACGTCAACGCCGCAAGGCTTATTTGAGCCGCATCAAGGCGCGCGTCGCCGAAGCGATCGCCAGGAAAAAGTAGGCGATTTCATGAAAAACCCGCTCCATTCAAGCGGGTTTTTTTATTGTGCAGTACTTCCAAAAGTGAAATTTTCAACCCGTTTTTTTGATGACAACCGGCTCGGCGCACTTCTTTTGGCGGCGCTCGGGATCGGCTTTTACGCTTTTTTGCCGGAAACGGTCGTCGCCGGACGTCATCTTTTTGCCGTCGCCGTCGTCGCCTTGACATACCGTGAAAGCCGGAAACTTCATCCGGCGTCGTGGCGTTACGGCATCATCGCAACAGCGGCGGTTTTGATGATTTTTCTGCTTTTTTTCCCGGTGGAGACCGGAGCGAAGATCGCTTTGGGCGGATGGTTTTTGCTGGTCTTCCTTGCCGTCGTCAAAAATATGCTGTCGCTCAAAAACAAAGCGGAATGCGCGGCGTCCGGCGCCGCCGGGATCGCGGCGCTGCTTTTCGCGGTCGGCATCTGGAGCAAAATCGCCCGTTTCGATCTGATCGAATGCCGCAAAGTTTTTTGCGTGACGCTTCTGGCGGGCGCGCTGACCCTTGCATTACAACCTTTCAAACGGAGTGAAAAATGATGATCCGCACCGGAAACGGCTTCGACGTCCACGCTTTTGCATTGGACCGCAAACTGATTTTATGCGGCACCGTGATCCCCTGCGATCAGGGACTTGCGGGCCACAGCGACGCCGATGTCGCCGTCCACGCGCTTATCGACGCGATCCTCGGCGCGCTCGCCCTCGGCGACATCGGGATGTGGTTCCCCGATCACGACGACGCCTATCTTGATATCGACAGTATATTGTTGCTGAAAAAAGTGCTTGCCGATCCCCGCGTCGCCGCGTGGAATATCGAAAACTGCGACATCACCGTCATCGCTCAGAAACCGAAACTCGGCGCTTTCCGCGACGCGATGCGCCAAACGCTCGCCGCTGCAATGGATCTCGCCATCGATCAAATTTCCGTCAAATTCACGACGACGGAACATCTCGGCTTTACCGGACGCGGCGAAGGCATCGCCGCCATCGCCAACGTTACATTGAGCCGTTGACGAAACGGGAGCAAAAGACGCTCATCACGCCTTGTCAGAATTTTTTTTCCGCGTCGCCCACAATGCCGCCAGTAAGAAAAACACCGGAAGCGCGGGGATCTGATAACGGGGCGCGACGATCGCGCCGGGAAGCCAGAGGTAATAAAGTGCAAATCCGGCAAAAAGGAGTCCTTCGCGGCAAAACACGCTGAAATGCCGCATTGATGCGACCAGACGGCAGAGGGCGTAGACGAGGACGATCAGCGCGACCAGAAGAAATGGCGAAATGAAAAAAAGCGTCCAGGCGCGTTCCCCGAAATAGTGCCGGACGGCGGAAATCACGCCCTCTTTGGCGAGAATGCCCATCGTCCCGCGATTGGGCGTGAAAACGCCGAGCGTTTCAAGCGCGGTCGGAGCATCGGGCAAAAGCACGGCGAAATTGCAAAGTTGCTGTTTCAAGGCGACTGCCGGATATGCGCACACCATTTTGCGGTATTCATTCAGACGGAATTTCTCCCGTGAAGCGGCATCGGGAAAACGCCGACGGTCGCGGAACACCGCGTTTTCCCATTGCAGTAAACGGAATTTTTCCTGCTCAAACGAGGTGTGACGCACTTCGGCTTGGAGCATCGCGCCATTCTGGTGAAGCATCGCGCCGGTATTGGTGTCAATGGTAAATCCCGCGCCGCGCGAAGCGTTGAAACTCATCCAGGGTACGACGACAAAAGCAAACGCCGCGACCGCCAGCAATGGCGCGGCAAAACGCTGTTTCCATTGGATTTTTCCGGTGATGAAAAAGAGGAATGCCAGGGGCAGAATGTGAAAAAGATTGATCGGGCGCACCAGAGCTCCGATACCGGCGGCAAGTCCTGCGAGCAACGCGCATTTCAGCGTTTTGCGTTTCCAAAAGCGCAAAAGGAAATAAAATTCGAGCGTCGCCCAAAAGAAAAACAACGTGTCCGAGAGCAGAAGCGGCGCATTGGCGATCAAAGTGAGATGAAACGCGCCGAATCCGGTCGCGACAAGCGCCGCGCTGTCGTCGGCGTACTCTTTTACGGCGAGATAAAGAATATAAAGCGTCGCCACGCTTATCAGGACGAAAAAGACGACGAGTGCGGCGTAGGAGTGAAACGCTTGCCAGAGCGGAAAAGTAAACGCGGCGAAACCGGGTGCGCGCTCCAGAATATCCAGTCGTCCGGCGTCTGCCATTTGACGCATTCCGGCGAGGTACAATTCGCTGTCGGGGCGGAGCAGACGCGTTCCCCCCGGTGAAAAGAGGGCGCTTAACGCAAATGCGCCGCGCAAAACGAGAGCGGCGCCGAGCAACCAGAGCAGCGAATTGCGTTTCACGCGCACTCTCCGCAACGGCTGATCAAAACGATCGTCTGATCGTCGGTCTGCTCTTTTTCATGATTCTTGACGCTTTCCACGACCGTATCAAGAATTTTTTCGGGGTCGTTGGAAGCGTTGCATCCGGCGAAAAGGGCTTCGCCGAGCCGTTTGACGCCGAATTCCTCGCCTTTGGCGTCGACCGCTTCGGTCAGACCGTCGGAAAAGAGGATGAGATGCGTTCCCGGGTCGAGCGCGATGCAGATGGTGTCGAAACTCGCGATCTCGCGCGGCAGGATCCCGAGCGCGGCGCCGTCGGGGGAAAGTTCCCGCAAATGGTGGTGGATGTAACTGATAAGATCCGTATGACCGGCGCGTCCGAATTCCAGAAGCGCGTGACGGCGGTCCAACAGGCAACAGCCGAGCGTGATGAAACGATCCGCCTCGGTGTCGCGGAAAAGTTTCGCATTGAGATCCTGCAAAAAGTCGGTGAGCGTCGTAAAGTTGTCGGCGAGGCTCCGCGCGAAACTGCGGGTCATCAATGCGAGAAGACACGCGGGGATCCCCTTACCGCAGGCGTCGCCGAGCAGAACCAAAGTCCGGTCGTCGTCGATGCGGATAAAATCGTAAAAATCGCCGTTGACCTCTTTGGCGGAACGCGTCCGCGCCGTGATCGTGAAGCCTTCCCACGGCGGGAAAGCCGGCGGCAACAGCGTCTGTTGCAGACTGCGCGCGAAACCGAGTTCCTGATCGATGCGTTCGCGTTCGCTGATCTCTCCGAAAACCTCCATCAATTGCCCGACCATCAGCACTTCGGCGGCAAGACTTTCAAAGCGTTTGAATTGCTCCTTGCTGAAAGGCTGCCATTGCTGGATGCGGTTGTTGAGGGCGACGACGTAGCCGCGGAGCGAACCGTCGCGCAAAAGCGGCACCGCCATCAGACTTTCCAGTTTCATCGATTGCGGATAATCCGCCAGCCGGGGATCGATGGATGCGTCGGGCAGCAATGCGCTTTCGCCGCAATCGGCGAGCACGCCGAGGAAGCCTTTGCCGATCGTGATGCGCTCGCGGCGCAACACTTCCTGCAAACGGACGGGATCGGCAAACAGTTTCGCCTCTTTGACGTGCGCCAAAAGATAAGGACCGCTGACGCCGACGCAGACAAGTTCGTTGCCGCATCGCGTGTAGATCGCGACGCTTTCCGCCTGAACTTTTTCGGCGACGTTGGCGGCGGTCACGTGGAGCGCGCCCTCGATGCCGCCGTCACCGCGGATGCCGCTGGCGAAACGCTCCAGAAATCCCGCGAGTTCCTCGTGCTCGTCGGAGAGATCGGCAAGACGGGTCATCAATTCGTGCTTTTTACGGCGGGCGCGCTGCCACAAAACGAGCAACAGTATCCCGGCGAAGAAAAGACCCGTCACCAGCATTTCACCGCCGAACTGGCGCACGCGTCCGGCGGACGCGGCGACGATCAGCGCGGTGAAAAAGCTCGGCATAACGGGTCCTTTCAATAACCGCAGGCAAGCGGCTCAATTACCTTTTCAAATACTCCTGCAACGACTTGAGTTGCGACGCGCCGTGCCGCGCTTCGCGGATGCCCGCCGCGGTGGCGCTTGCCGCCGCGATCGTCGTCATGTAGGGGATCTTGTACTGGATCGCCAGCATCCGGATGTAGCTGTCGTCGATCTTGCTCATCCGCCCGGCGGGGGTGTTGATGATGAGCGCGATCTCGCGGTTGCGGATGAGATCGGGGATGTTGGGACGCGCCTCGTTGATCTTGTTGGCGAGCTTGCACTTGATGCCGTTTTCCTCGATGAATTTGCAGGTGCCTTCGGTCGCAAGCAGCTCGAAACCGAGTTCGTCGAGCGTCTTGATGATCGGCGCGAGATACTTGCGGTCGCGCGGATTGACCGAAACGAGCACTTTGCCGGCAAGCGGCAACTGCGAGCCCGCCGCCTGCTGCGCCTTGAAATACGCCATCCCGAAGGTATCCGCCATGCCCATCACTTCGCCGGTGGCGCGCATTTCGGGACCCAGTACCGGGTCGACTTCGGGGAACATATTGAAAGGATGCACGGCTTCCTTGACACCGAAATAAGTCGTCGGCGCGTCGCGGAAAAGACCGCGGACATCGTCCATCGAACGGCCGATCATCAATTCGGTGGCGATGCGCGCCAGCGGCACGCCGGTCACTTTGGCGACGACGGGTACGGTGCGCGAAGCGCGCGGATTGGCTTCGATGATCCAGACGTCGTCTCCGCAGACGGCGTACTGCACGTTGAGGATGCCGCGCACCTTGAAGTCGCGGGCGATCGCCGTCGTATGCTCCTTGATCGTGTCGATATGACGTTTGGAGAGCGTCACCGGAGGGATCGAACAGGCGGAATCTCCGGAGTGGATGCCGGCGAGCTCGATATGCTCCATCACCGAAGCGATGAAAACTTCCTCCCCGTCGCTGACGGCATCGACTTCGCACTCGATCGCGTGATCGAGGAAACGGTCGATCAGCATCGGATATTCGGGGCTGACCTTGATCGCTTCGACGGCGTAGCGTTTGAGCATTTCTTCATCGTAGAGCACCGCCATCCCGCGTCCGCCGAGGACGAAAGAGGGACGCACCATCACCGGATAGCCGATCTTGCGGCCGAGCGCGATGGCTTCGTCGAGACTGCGGGCGGTGCCGCTTTCGGGTTGCAAAACGTGCAGCGCGATCATGCGTTCGCGGAAGTATTCGCGGTCTTCGGCGAGGCGGATGCCTTCCGGCTGTGTGCCGAGAATGTTGACGCCCGCGTCTTTCAGCTCCTGCGCGATGTTGAGCGGAGTCTGCCCGCCGAACTGGACGATCGCGCCCTCGGGTTTCTCCTTGGCGTAGATCGTCAGCACGTCTTCGGCGGTCAGCGGTTCAAAGTAAAGTTTGTCGCTGGTGTCGTAATCGGTCGAAACGGTTTCGGGGTTGCAGTTGATGAGGACGGTCTCGTAACCGGCTCTGCGCAGACTCAACGCCGCGTGGACGCAGGTGTAGTCGAATTCGATGCCCTGACCGATCCGGTTGGGACCGCCGCCGAGCACCATGATCTTGCGGTTGGCGGAAACGGGCACTTCGTCCGGCGCGCCGGAGTAGGTCGAGTAGTAGTAATCGGCGTTTTCGACGCCGGAAACGGGCACTTTGCAGTAGGTCGCGATGCAATCGAGCCCCATGCGGCGCGAACGCACTTCCTTTTCCGTAACCTTGAAAAGTTTGGCGAGATATTTGTCGGCGAAACCGAATTTTTTCGCCTGAATGAGCATCTCGTCGGGAAGCGCCAGATAGTTGTGCCTGGCAAGTTCCAGTTCAAAGAGCGCGAGTTCGCTGATCTCCTGCAGGAAAAAGCGGCTGATGAAAGTCAGCTTTTGCGCTTCGTCGACCGTCAATCCCTTTTTGAACGCCTCGTAGAGGTGGAAAAACCGCTTGCTGGAGGGATTGGCGACGAGAGGACGCAATTCGTCGAGCGTCAGTTTTTCGATGTCCTTGTCGAGCCCGGCGCCGCTGCGGCCGATCTCAAGCGAGCGGATCGCCTTCTGAAAGGCTTCCTTGAAGTTTTTGCCGATCGACATCACTTCGCCGACCGCTTTCATCTGGGTGCCGAGGTGATCCTTTGCCTGCGGGAATTTCTCAAACGCCCAACGGGCGAATTTGACGACGACGTAATCGCCGCCCGGCACATACTTGTCAAGCGTCCCCTCTTTCCAGTAGGGAATCTCGTCGAGGGTCATCCCGGCGGCGAGTTTGGTCGAAATGCGCGCGATCGGGAATCCGGTCGCCTTGGAAGCGAGCGCGCTCGAACGGCTCGTGCGCGGATTGATCTCAATGACGATGATGCGGTCGTCCTTGCGGTTGTGGGCGAACTGCACGTTGGTGCCGCCGGTGACGCCGATCGCGTCGATGATCTTGTAGCTGTATTCCTGCAACCGCTTCTGTACCGATTCGGGGACGGTGAGCATCGGGGCGACGCAGAAACTGTCGCCGGTATGGACACCCATCGGGTCGACGTTTTCGATGAAGCAGACGGTGATCTTGTTGCCCTTGGCGTCACGGACGACTTCCAGCTCCAGCTCTTCCCAGCCGAAAACGCATTCCTCGATCAGCACCTGATGGATCATGCTCGCCGCCAGACCGCGGCGGACGGTGTCGCGCAGTTCCTCGACGTTGTAGACGATGCCGCCGCCGGTGCCGCCCATCGTGTAAGCGGGACGGAGCACCACGGGATAACCGAGTTCAGCGGCGATTTTTTCCGCTTCTTCGACCGAATAACTCGGCTCGGATTTCGCCATCGGGATC
The DNA here is from genome assembly GCA_024405735.1 of Victivallaceae bacterium. GTDB lineage: Bacteria > Verrucomicrobiota > Lentisphaeria > Victivallales > Victivallaceae > UBA1784. The sequence goes on from JAKSOF010000002.1 coordinate 25,414, forward strand.
CCGAGCGCCGCCATCGTCTTTTTGAATTCGATGCGGTCTTCGCCGCGTTTGATCGCGTTGAGGTCGACGCCGATCACCTTGACGCCGTATTTGTCAAGGACTCCGGCTTCCTGCAATTCGATCGCCAGATTGAGGGCGGTCTGACCGCCGAGGTTGGGGAGCAACGCATCCGGGCGTTCGCGCTCGATGATCTTTTCGACCGACGAAACGCAGAGCGGCTCGATATAGGTGTGATCCGCCATATCGGGGTCGGTCATGATCGTCGCGGGGTTGGAGTTCGCCAGCACGACTTCGTAACCGCTTTCGCGCAACGCCTTGCACGCCTGGGTGCCGGAGTAGTCAAACTCGCAGGCCTGTCCGATAATGATCGGACCGGAACCGATGATCAGAACTTTTTTGATGTCTTCGCGTTGCGGCATAATTCACTCGCTTTCTTCGATGATTTTTAGGTATGACACACTTTTCTTATAATATAACCTTTCAAGAAGATTTCGTCAACTGAAAATGATGCTTTTTCTCATTCCCGTAAACTTGTTTTTTTCCGGCACGGGCGTTACTTTATAGCAAAGGAGCATCCGATGATGAATTTCTTCCGCTATGAAAACCTCAAACGCCTTGCGGCGATCCTGCTGTTGGCGATGCCGCTTGCGGCGTACCCGCTGGTCTTTTACGGCAGTCTGGCGGGGCGGCAATTTTCCCTTGTCCGTGCGGTGACGCCGGAAATCATCGGGATTTTTTCGCTCGGCGTCGTTTGCGCCTTTCCCGAAAGAGTGCTCGCCTTTTTCCGCCAAAAAGGATTTTGGGGCAAAATCGTTGTTTTATCGGGAATTGTATTGCTGACGGGGAGCGCGGTCCGCGTTTTTTCAAGTGATGCGGCAGTCAAATGGACGACGGCGCTTTTTTACACCGCATTGCCGCTTGCGTGCATTGCCGTCGGAGAGGAATTGAAAAAATTTCTTTCGACCGCGATGATCCTTTTCGGCATTTTGGCGGTTTTTTACGGAGTGATCTCCCCTCACGGCGAAGGACTGCTGCTCAACTGGAACTGGAATTCCACGGTGATCGCGCTCGGCATCGGCGCGGCGCTCTGCCGTTTTTTAAAAGGTGCAAAGTCCCGGAAACTTCTGATCGCGGCATTGGCTTTCGGCGCGTTTTTTGCGCTCGCTTATTTCTGGCGCGGCGATTATTTTTCCCGGGGAAGCTGGTTTGCGTTAGTGGCGGCGACGGCAAGTGTGGCGCTTTGGACGCATTTCCCCGTCAGGCGGCGCGGGATTTTCACCTTTTGCGCCGTTGCGCTTTTGACTGCGTTGTTTTTCTTTTTGCCGCAGAAATTTCCTGAAAAATACGACTGCCGCGTCCAACTCTGGCGCGGTACGCACGATCTGATCGCCCGAAACGTCTGGTGCGGCGTCGGAGCCGGCAATTTTGAAGACCGCATTCAGGAAAAACTGCCGCTCCAATATTATTTTTCGCCGCTTCCGGCGCCCCGCCATACGCACCCTCACAACGAAATGCTCTTTTTCCTCGCCGTATTCGGGATCGCGGGAAGCGTTTTTCTCGCCTCGCTCCTCGCGGTGGCGGCGCAAACATCCTCCGGGATGCCTGCGGCAAAATGGCTGTTGTGGAGTTGCCTTGTATTGTTTTTTCACGCGCAAGTCGACGTGCTTCTCGCGGAAACGCTTCCCGGGGTGCTTTTTTACGCCACCTTGGGAGCCTTGATCGAAGTTCCGGCATCGCCGTATGAAAAAGGACGTCTGCCGCGAATGGTTTTCCTCGGCGGCGCAACGGTTTTGGCTTTTTTCCTTGCCGGACGCACGCTTCTGGGCACGATTTCCTACCGGGAAGCGGCGGCGCGTTTTCGGGAGCATCTCTCCTGCGGCAAAAGCCTCCGGCGCGCGTTGCGGTTTTATCCTGAACCGCGCACGCTCTACCTTGCAGGAATGGAGAAAGCACGCCGCGGCGAATGGCAAAAAGCGGAAGCGTATTTTGAGGAGATCCACCGTCGATTTCACCTCGGCGGCTATTTTCACAGCAATCATATGGCGGGATGCGCCGCGATGGCGGCGGGGCGTTACCGGAATGCGGCGGAGTTTTTCGCGCGCGAAGAACTCCGTTATCCCGTCAGCATCGTCAACGCCGTTGCGATGGCGGTGCTTGCCCGCAAGATGGATCTGCCGCCGGAACTTCAGCGTCAGGCGCAACAGAAAGTCGACGAGTTGCTCCGATTGCGCGGCAAAACTCCCGCCGATCTTGCGGATTTCATCCGCCGTCCCGCGCTCGACGACACCTTGCGTTGCGTCAAAACCGGAATCCCCGCGCCGGAGCCGCCGTCGAAGCCGTGATCTCCAACTGCGCGAGCAATTTTTCCGCATCGCGCATCGTTTCGACTTGGGAAGCAAGGGCGCGCGCCGAGGCGGGGAAGCCGCGGCCGCGGAGATAATCGTGAAGGATTTTGCGCGCCATTTTCATCGCGTCGGTTTCGCCGTAAAGCGCGATCATTCCCGTCAGATGGGAAATGACAAGTTGTTTCCATTCCTTGAGCGTCGGCGCTTCGCCGCCTGAAATCAGACGGAAAAGCCACGGATTGCCCATCGCCCCCTGCGCGAGCATCAAGCGCGAACAGGTGCTTTTTTCGCGCATTTCGCGTGCCGTATCGCAACTGGATACGCCGCCGTTGGCGATGACGGGGACTTTGACGCTTCCGGCAATTGCACGGATGACGTCAAAAGAAACCGCCCCCGTGTAAAAAGCGCCCCTTGTGCGTCCGTGCACCGTAAGCGCCGTCGCGCCCTCCGCGACGAGGCGGCGGGCAAGTTCGACGCTCGGTGCGGGGTCAACGGCGTCGAGGATGCGGAATTTCGCCGTCACCGGGAAACGGCTGACGCTTGAGATCGCGCCGAGCGCGCGCGCGGCAAGTTCGATGTTGCGTCCGAGCGCCGCGCCCGCCCCTTTTTTGACCACTTTGGGTACCGGACAGCCGAGGTTGAGATCGAGCACGTCAAAGTGAAAGTCGTTGAGAAAAATCGCCGACTGTTTCAGCCATTGGAGATCGGCGCCGACCAGTTGCACGCCGAGGAAATCCTCGTCATCGCCCCGCAAAAGAAAGTTTTTCGCCCGTTCGGGACTGTAGACGATGCTCGCCGCATCGACCATTTCGGTAAAGGCGTAGCGGCAACCGCACGCGCGCGCCGCGCGACGGTACGCAAGATCGGTAAACCCCGACAGCGGCGCGAGGATCAGACTCTCCGGCGGATAAAGCATCGCTCAATACTTCCGGTCGATCGCGGCGGCTTCGCGCCGGATGAAAAGCTCGTTGCCCCAAAGGATGACCAACGCGATCGCCGTCAGCGCGTCGCACCACGCCCACGCGACGTAACGCCACGGGATGTCGTGCTTCATCGCGACCGCGTCGGCAAGCCAGAAAAGCTGCCAGTCGGGCAAGACCGCGTAAGCGATGCGCAAAAGGAAATCAAGCGCCGCGATGCCGGTTTCCCGCACAAAGAAAAACTGGGAAAGAGTCCCCGTGAGAAACACGCCGAACATCACGCCGAGCGTCGGCACGAAATCGAAATAAAACGCGACCGTCCCCGCCAGCGTGCCGAGCACCGTCATCGCGGCGAGCAAAGCGAGAAGCGCCTTGACCGCTTCGGCAAGATCAAACGGCAGTTTTTGCGTCGTCGTCATTTCCGCGAGACAGAAGCCGACCGTCAGAAGTCCCGTCATATAGTTCGTCCATTCGGCAAAGGAAGTACCGCGCAAAAAATTCATCGCCGCGCCGATCAATGCGGCGACGACCAGAATTCCGAGCGGGATCAGCACCAGCGGCGTTTCGTATAAATAAGTATCGGTCGCCGCGGCGAGCGCGGTCAATGCGCCGCAACAGGAAACGATGCCGAAAAAGAGCGTTCCCGCAACGACTCCGGCAAGTTTTCCGGCGAAATAAGTGAATCTCCCGACCGGCTTGGCGAGGATCAGCAGGATCGCTCCGTTGCGCAATTCGCGGCAGACGGTATTGCCCGCCGCAACCGTCGCGCACAAAAAGGCGCCGAACCAGATCGTCGCCATCGTGCCGTCGGTGACGAATTTCTGCTCTTCATAAAAGACGAAACTCGCACACGCCGGATAGATCGCGATGACGGCAAGTACGGCAAAGAGCAGTAAAACGGAAACCGGCTCACGGAGCGATTCCTGAAACGTGTTGCGCGCGATTCTGAACCAGTTGCTCATCGTGAGCCGATCATAAGGATCAAAGTGGATTTTTACTTGTCAGCCGGAGCTTCCGCCGCAGGCGCGGCAGGGAGTTCCTCCGCCGGAGCGGAAGCGACCGGAACTTCCTCCGCCGGAGTTTCCGCTTGAGCCTGAGCATCCTCTTTCATCGGTTCGATGGGGGCGGCAGGCGCGGCGGGACGGCTGATCGGACGGTAAATGCCGCCGGCCTCGAGCATTTCCTGCTGCAGACGGCGGTAATCCTTGCCGAGATTGCTCAAATTGAGCAAGTAGTTCAACTCCTCGGCGGCGCGGCCCCAGCTTTTGCTTTCGATGCGGATGACGGGGATCGTCCTGTCCAGAAGATCGGTGTAGCGGCGCGGCACAAAAGTCTCGTTGCCGAGCACGATGATGCGGCGCGGGGCCAGCCAGCGGACAAATTCATTGATGCGGTCTTCGGAAATCAGCATCGCGCCGTTTTTCTTGTAGGGGCAGAAAATGATGCGGCTGTCGCCGGATTCCGGGGCGGGAAGCAGCAAGTAGGGCTGACGCGATTCCGCCTGGATCAAGTCCGCGAGCAACCGGGGGCTTTTGTAGTTGGCGGTGATGATCAGCGTCACCGGCTTGCGGCGCGGTCCGAGCGTCGTCCACGAAAAGGCGGATGCTCCGAAAGCGATCAATGCGACCAGAAAAATGGCGGAAAGTTTTTTCAACATAGATGGTTCCTCCCAAAAATAACGGCTTTCAAAGTATTCTTCTTAAATATAAATGCGAAACTGCCGATAAGCAAATGCTTTTCGCTTTTTCTTCATAAAAAATCATTGCGGAAATCATTTCCGGTGCTTTACAGAAGCGACAGATCCGCCGCGATATGGACGGCTTCGTCGAGCACCGGATCCGGCGCTTTTTTGTCCTTTTCCTCCGGCACTTCCGCCAACGCCTTGTCCGCCCGCTCCGAAGCCGCTTTTTCCTCCCGGTATTCTTTCATCCGGACGTCCTCCTTGAGAGAAACGCTCTTGCGGTCGCGGCGGTCGCGGTAAAGTCCGATCTCGCGGATAAGTTTCTGGTACTCGGCATCGTGCGCGATGCGTTCGGCGCTGCGGCGCGCGAGCGCGGGGATCTGCGCCGGCAACTCCGGATGGAGATTGAGCCGCCGTACGCCGGTGATCGAATCCCACGGCAGGTGATAGTCGAGAAACATTTCGCCGATCTCGATCTCCTCGGTGATGCTCGGCAACTTGATGTCGGGGGCAAGTCCGAGTTGCTGGACGGAACTTCCCGAAGTCCGGAAAAACATCGCGTTTTCACAGGTGACGCTTCCCGCGGGGAAATTGTGTCCGGTAAAGAAAGGATACGGCTCCAGCGTGCGCACTTCAAGGACGGTGCCCTTGCCGAATGTGCGGCTGTCACCGACGATCAGCGCGCGGTTGCAATCCTTGAGCGCCGAGGCGAAAATCTCGCTTGCCGAAGCGGAAAGTTTACTGGTCAGGATCACCAGCGGTCCCGCATAGGAACATCCTTTGTCGGGATCGCGCAACACGGCGATCTGGCGGTCGCGGTCGCGCAGTTGAACGACCGGCCCCTGGTCGAAAAAGAGTCCGGCAAGTTTGATCGCTTCCGGCAGACTGCCGCCGCCGTTGCGCCGCAAATCGATCAGCACGGCATCGACTTTTTGCCGGACGAAATCCTTCAGGATGCGGTCGACGTCGGCGCTGCAGCGCCGGGCGTCGGGATCGCGGCGGCGGTACGCCTCGAAGTCAAAGTAGAAACTCGGTAAAGTCACGATGCCGACTTTGCGCGTTTGACCGCCGAGACCGATTTCGCGCACTTCGCCTTTGGCTTCGCTGTCGACCAGTTTTACTTTGTCGCGGGTGATCGTGATCTCGACGGGAGAGGCGGATTTGCCCTGTTCTCCGGGCAATACGGTCAGCGTGACGCGCGTACCTTCCTTGCCGCGGATGTAACGCACCGCTTTCGTCACCGGCACGTCGATCAGATCGACGGTCGAAGCGTCTTCCTGCGTGACCGAAATGATGCGGTCTTCCACTTTCAATCGGCCGTCGCGCGCGGCGGGACCCCCGGGGACGATCGCGACGATTTTGATGAAACCGCCGTCGCTGGTCAGCGTCGCACCGATCCCGGAAAGGGAAAGTTTCATCTGGATGTCGAAATCCTCCTCCTGACTCGGGGAATCGTATCCGGAGTGCGGTCCGAAAGCCCGGGCGAGCGTATCCAGATAATGAGAGAGAATGTCGATGTTTTCGCGTTTCTGCACATCGTTGTCGATGTCGCGTAAACGGCGGAGAAGACGCTCTTCGGGGGTGACTTCCAAGAGCCGCGCTTTCCGGGCGGCATCCTCGTCCTTTTCCGGAGTTTCGGCGAGCGACTGGCGGATCAGCCGGAAATAGAGGAGGTCGTTTTTGATTTTTTTGCGCCACAATTTTCTGAGCGCCGCTTCGTCGGCGGCAAACGGCTCTTTGGTACGGTCGATGACCCACGATTCATCCACGGTGAAATCGATCGGCGTTTGGAGCGATTCTTCGGCGAAACAGCGGAATTGCCGGACGCGGTCGCGGTAGATCTTGAAAACGGCAAAACCGAAATCGCTGTCACCGTTTTCCAGTTTCTGAAAAAGCTGATCGCGTTCGCCGGAAAAACGGGCGATGTCCGCCGCAGTGAAAAAGATGTGCCCGGGATCGAGCGTCTTGAAATAGGAGTCGAATAAATTGCGCGACAATTCCTTTTTGGAAAAGCGGTTGCGGTAGTGCGTTTCACACAGCGTCTGCAACGTCACTTTGACGATGCGGCGCAATTCGTCGTCCTGATAGTTGTAACGCGGCGCCGCCGATAAAATTGCGGCAAAAAAAATCGCGGCAAAGAGGAAGCAACGCATCCGGCGCATCTTTGAAAAAATCCTTTTTACAAAAGCTGAGCCGCCAGCGCCGCGAGATCGCTGCGTTCGCTTTTGGCGAGCGTGACGTGCCCGAAAAGCGATTGCCCTTTCAGGCGTTCCACGGCATAGCTCAATCCGTTGCTGGATGCGTCGAGGTAGGGATTGTCGATCTGATGAGGATCGCCGGTCAGTACCATTTTGGTATCGTCGCCGCAACGGCTGATGATGGTTTTGACTTCGTGCGGCGTCAGATTCTGCGCTTCGTCGATGATGACGAACTGGCGCGAAATGCTCCGCCCCCGGATGTAAGTAAGCGCTTCCAGTTCCAGTTTGCCGCTGTTGAGGAGCGATTCGATGGAGTAGTGCGAACTGCTTTTTGGCTTTTCCTTGCCGTCGGCGCCGATGAGAAATTCGAGATTGTCGAAAATCGGCTGCATCCAGCTGGAAAGTTTCGCCCCCTTGCTCCCCGGCAGGAAACCGATGTCGTTGCCGAGCGGAATGATCGGCCGCGAAACGAGAATGCGGTCGTAACGGTTGTCGCGCAACACCATCTGCAACGCCGTCGCCAGCGCGAGCAACGTTTTGCCGGTACCGGCGCCGCCGACCAGCGTCACGAGTCGGACGTCGGGGTCGAGCAATATGTCGAATGCCATACGTTGCTCCTTGTTGCGCGGTGCGACATTCCAGATGCTTTCGCGGATCGGCTCCAAGAGATGCAGTTTCCCGTCGTTGCGGAGCCGCGCCAGAGCCGACTTTTTGCCGTCTTTTTCGGCATTGAGGAGGAGAAATTCATTGGAAAGCAGACTGTATCCCGTCGCGGGCATTTCGCGGTCGCGGTAGAGCGTGTCCAGTTTGCCCGACGACACGTCCGCCGTTTCAAATCCGGTGTAGAGCGCGTCGCTGTTGACCTTGCCGCGCTCGTAGTCCATCACGGGGATGCCGAGCGCGTCCGCCTTGAGCCGCAAGTTGATGTCTTTGCTGATAAAAACGACGTTTTTGCCCTGCGCTTGCAATTCGCAGGCACAGCGCAATATCCGGTTGTCGGGAGAGCCGAGATTGAGTTCGCACCCGAATACGGCATCCACCTTGCGGCCGATCGCGCTGTCGCCGACCGTCGCGCAGATGACGAAAAGTCTGCCGGTCGCCGTCGCCGAAACGTTGCCGAGCGGTACGCCCTGCGCCAACCGTCCCGGACCTTCCGATGCCGTTGCTTCGCGCAAACGGTCGAGCAGACGGATGACCTTTCGCGCGTTGCGCCCGAGTTCGTCGGAGGTCTTCTTGAACTTGTCGAGTTCCTCGATCACCGCCATCGGGATGACGACGTCGTTTTCCTTAAAGGACTCCACGCTCAACGCGCTGTGAAGCAGCACGTTGGTGTCGAGGACGAAAGTCTTGACCGCCGCGACTTCGGCGACGACTTTTTTACGGCTCATTGTCAAAATCTTTCGCCGCCTGCCGGACTGCCGCATCGCGATTGCGCAACCCGGTGCCGGTAGCTTCGATCATATGGTACTGAAAGATCAGATAACTGAAATCGTATTTCTGCGAGACGTTGACGTTGGTCAGCCGCGAAGCGCCCTTGCTCTTGACCTCTCTGGTCAAAAGATACATCGCATTTTCGGTCGTCAGATTGTAGCGGAACATCGTCCAGCCGCCGTTGCCGCTGGTACTGCCGCTGACGATCGGCAAGCCGAAAAAGTAGAGCGCGGACATTTTGACGTAACTCTGGCAAACCGCCTTTTCCGCACCGTCGCCGAGCGAAACGGCATTGAATTTCTGCGTTGATTCGACCGTCGTGCATCCGGTGAAACCCACCGTTGCCGCCAGAGCCCCTGCCAAAAGAAATTTTTTCATTTTACTTTCCTCAAAAAAAGAGCGCTGCACCGCATTGCCCCTTGGTGTTTTGATTAATTCTGAAGCGTTTTCACCGCAAAAGTCACCTTGTAATCGACGGAATAATTTTTGACGTCGTTGCAGATGACGCCGAGATAGCAGATGTTGTCCGTGGAGAAATCCTCTTTGCTGATGAAGCAACTGTTTTCTTCGTCCCATGCGAGGGGCGCGAGCTTTTTGCCCTGATCGCTGCTGCGCAACTCAAACGAAATTTCTCCATTTTTATAGGCGTCGATGGTATCTTCGTCATCCAAAACGACTTTGAGCCAGCCGTCGTTTTCGAACCGAAGTAGCCAGTAATCGGCGCCGTTGCCGAAACCGACCCAGTCCGTCTGATCCCTGCCGCTGTCGGAAATCCCCAGAGGCGATTGATTTTCCAACGCCTTTTGCCAGGTGTCGTCGGTATTTCCGATGTTGCTCTTGGTGAAAAATTTTCCGGAAGAAACTTCGACCGCATAGTCGATATCGGCATTCATGTCCTTATCTTGCGACGTGACGGCGATGTAATAATCTCCCTGCCGAAGCCAGAGTTCCTCGCCCGCCGTGCCGAGCTGCGTGAGCGAATAACCGCTCTTGCCTTTCTGAAGGGAATAGACCGTCAATGCGGCATTGCCATTCGTTTCCAATCCGAAAGCGAGCTTGGCGGCACAGTTCAGCGAAAACTTGACGTAATCGACCGCATCGCCGAAACCGACCCAGTTGTCCGCCTTTCCCTGCTCGCCTGTGATGTTGTCCTGACGCACGAGTTTCTGTCCGATGCTCTCGGCGGTAACGGACCCGAAATCACCGTAGTTTGAGCTGAGATCGCCGTTGACGGCGAGATCGAGCCAGTCGTCCAGATTTCTGCCGCGGTCGAAAATTTTGTTGGCGGTAAGGAGAAGCGAGTAATCGGAATTTTTCTCCAGATTGCCGTCGGGCGCGGAAATCGACACGTAATAGACCGCCCCGGAATCTTTGGAATCAAACAGCAGATTGCTGATCCTTCCGGTCGCGGTTTTCCCGTCCTGGGGCGAAAGTGTCAGCGAGGTGATTTTCTGAAGTTTGTCCTCTCCGATCTGTTGATAGACCGTAAAAATCACCCTGTGCGAAATGCCGCTGAGACGCAAATTGTAATGCCCCGCATATTCGAGCTCTATTTTACGGTAATCGATCGTATCGCTGAAACCGACCCAGTCCTGATCGGAAGGATTGTCCATATTGATCGTCAAAAATTTCGTGGTGTCCAGCTCCTGCCAATCGTCGTCATCATTGCTGATTTTTTGATTACCGTCGTAATAAGCGTGAAGACACGTGAAATCGACCCGGTAATCGCTGTCGTCGCCGGAGGGAGAAACGGAAATGTAGTATTCTTCACCGTTTCTTATGTCGAACAGCATCGTCGTCGCATTGACGTTGCTGTTGCCGTCGGTGGAAATCGTTTTGAGTTTTTTGAGTGCGGTATCGGATATTTTCTGATAAATCGTCAGCGATACGGGATCGCCTGCCGTCGTCAGCACAAACGAATAACTGCCGTTGGCATTGACCTCAAGTTTGCGGTAGTCGATCGCATCCCCGAAGCCGACCCAGTCCCGAACACTCTCTCCGGCCGCAATCGGATCGTAATGCCCTTCAAGTTTCGTCCAATCATTGTCGAGGTCGGTGTTGTAATCTGTCGCCGAAAAGTTTTTCTTTTCAAAATCCAACTCATAGTAGTCCACCGCCGCCACATTGTTGGCGGTGACTCTGGCGAAATACGTTCCGCCGTAAAGTTTCAAATCGGAAATGATCGTTTTTTCCGAATCCTTCGACGTAACGCTGATGCTTTTGATCGGTTTTTCCCTGCCGGTGCCGTCGTACTTGTAGAGTTCGATCTTGATGCCCTTGGAGCCGAAATCTTCGTCTTCAAATTTAGGTTTAAGAGTCGACAGATCGACGGTCATGGTGCAGGAAAGATCGCACACGAAGCAGAAATAATCCGCCAAATCTCCCCAGCCGATCGTGTTGATTGCCGAAAAACTTTTCGCCGTACCGAATTTGTCCCAGGCTTCGAAATTGTAGATGTCCGCGTAATCGTCGGTTTGCTCTGTTTCGGAAACCGTGATCGACTGGAGGGTACTATCTTCGCTGAGATTGCCGTTTTTATCCTCGGCGACAACGACGAAGTCGTACGTCCCGAAGGGCAGACCGTATTCGAAAGCGGAGGTCTCATTGCCATTGACCACCAAAATGTCTTCCCAATTCGTGGTGCCGGAGGCACGTTTCTTGATGATGTAATTCCGGATCCCGAAGCCATCGTGCGACGCACTCCACGTGATCAGGACGGTCGAAACGGAACTGCGGAGTTTCACGTTTTCGACCTTGTCCGGCGCCACGCTGTCGACGATAAAATTCACTGCCGCCGAAGTCGCCGAATGACCGCATCCGTCGGACGTTTTCACGCTGACCGTATAATTGCCATCGTAATTTTCACCGAAAAACTCTTCGAGATCGATCTCCAGCGTGAAAGAGTTGTTATCCTCTGTCGACTGGATCATACCGCTGTTGTAATCGATGTCGAAACGGGAAGTTTCTCCGGTCGTTTTATTTTTCAGCGTCACTTCGTATTCGGCGATGCCGAATCCGCTCAGAGGGGTCTCAACGGTAACGGTAAGTGTGCCGTCGCAAACCGAGCCGTGGTTTTCGTCTCTGCCGACTTCCACCTCGACGGAAGCCTTGGCGGGCGCGGCGTCCGACCAGATCGGTGTACCGGAATCATCAACGAAGCGGAAAGACATGGCTTCGCTTTCGTCCAGCGAGATAAAGACCCCGTCCTGCCAGATGCCGGCGGCAACGCACCAGTAGATATTGTCGGAGGTGTTGCGCCCTACGGAGGCGAGGATCGAAACCGGGGACGACGCATCCTGATTGAGGGTCAAATCGTGTTGGTCGGAGCCTATGGAATACACCACGGTTCTTTTACTGGAAAAATCCTTCCTGTCGCTGAACATCAGCACGTAAGAGATGCCGGGATCCCCCTGAAACGAACTGCTCCCGCTCCAGGAGAAAGTCGCCTCCGCCGAATCGAAAACCGTTTTGTACTTTACAACGTAGTCCTGAAATTCCCCCGTTTCCTTATTGTACCATGTGTCGACGTGCTCTATGGTTATGATAGGATCACCATAGGACACGGTGATAATCGGATCGTCCAGCTCCCAGCTTCCATTATTTGTCGCCATTTTTCTCTCTCCGTGATTGAGTAAAAAAGTATATCTATACGGTATAACAATATCACCTCAAATGGGAAAAGTCAAATTTTTCTTGATAAAAAAAGCGGAGAAACGACACTTTTTTCAAAAAAAGAGAGCCAAAAACGCAAATTCCTGCGGGGCGGAGGCGGTTTTGAAAAAGCAATTTGGCAGATTTTTTCAAAAAGTTATGGAAAAACTCTGCTTTTTTAACCAAACCCCCTGCAAATCCAACATTCGATGTTATATCTGCAAAGGTCTGATCCCGTCGCGGGGACGGGGATCTACAGCGGCTTTGACGGAAAGATCTCCGCCGGAAAGAGATTTTCCGATGCAAGGTGCCGCAAAATACGCAACTCGCTGCGGCGCATCGAACTGCGCGATTTCGGGTCAAGGTCGCTCCGCCCGGTGGCGTGAAGCAATCCGTGAATGAGATAACGCGCCAATTCCGTCGCGTAATCGGAATTTTTTCTTCTTTCCCCCTCGCGGAGCGCGGCAAGGGGGTTGACGATCAACTGCACCGCCGTTTCGCCGGGCAAAACGGGACACGCCGCTTCAAAATAGGAGAGCGTGATGACGTCGGTCGTTCCCGTATGGCCGACGATCTCTGTGTTGTAACGCGCCATCGCGCGGTCGCCGACAAAGAGCACTTCCAGTTCCCAGTCGGTGCGCGGCAGTCCGGCGAGGTCGGCGGCGCGGCAAAGAAAGGCAAAAAGTTGCTTATTTTCCGGCTTCGGCAACGACCGCAGTCGCCACGCCATCGCGAGATGCTCCATCTTTTTCCTCGACGTTGTAGGCGATCCTGCCGTGATTGATGTTGACCAAAGTTTTGATAAAACAATTTTTGATCGCATCCAATTCGGCAAGAGTGAGTTCCGCTTTGCGCAACTGACCGTTTTTCAACCGGTCGCCGATGATCTTTTCCACCATTTCGCGGATACGCGGTTCCGAGGGATTCGGCAGACTGCGGGACGCCGCTTCACAGGCGTCGGCAAGGCTGATGATCGCCAGTTCCTTGAGGTCCGGCGGCGGTCCGTCGTAACGGTATTCCGCCTCCAGCACGCTGCTTTCCGGCTCTCCCGCATCGCGCTGTTTTTTCAACGCGAGCAAATAGAAATAGCGGGTGAGATCGTCGCCGTGGTGGGTGGCGATCGCATCGCGGATATAGCGGAAAAGGCGGTACTGCCGGGCGAATTCCAATCCCTTGGTCACGTGGTCGCGGATGATCAGACTGCTGATCCGCGGCGCGAGCAAAAGATGTTTGTTGCCGCCGCGGTTGTTTTCGGTAAAGTATTGCGGCATGGCAAGTTTCCCGATGTCGTGAAAGAGCGCGCCGACCTTGGCGCGCAACGCATTGGCGCCGATGGCGATCGCGGCGTCTTCGGCAAGCGTGGCGACGGTGATGCTGTGAAACATCGTGCCGGGGGCTTCGCGTTTGAGCCTTTCCAGAAGCGGGTGATTGAGATTCGCCAGCACCGTCAGCGCCATATTGGTGTCGAGGTTGAAAAGCAATTCAAGGAAAAAGATCATCACCAGTGCGAGGATGGCGCAGAGAAATCCCGTCAGCACGATCACGGAACCGATTTCCTTGAGCTCGGCGATCCCCCATCCTTGCGTCTGATAGAGAATGTCGAGATTAAAAAGTAAATTCAAAATCGTCGACGCGAGAAAAGTGCGGATGAAAAAGGAACGGTAACTTACGACGCGGTGCACGATCAGCGCGCTGACGCCGCCGATAAAAAGCCAGCGGACGGCGAGCGACAGTTGCGGATGCGCCGTCGAAGAGACCATCAGCGTCGTCACCGTCGCCGTCAGAAATCCGCAGCAAAAGGCGGCGCGCAAACCGAGCGTGACCGACAGCAGTACCATCGGCAGCGTGATCGGTACCGCGCAGACGATCAACTGCGGTAAAAAGTGAAGTTCGCTAAAGTTGACGACGACCAGATAATTGACCCACAGCGACGCGGCGATCACGATCGAAGCGACCGCCATTTCGCGCGGCTGACGGATGATCCGCGGACGCAGAATCACGAGATAGATCAAGACGACCGCCAACAGCGAAAGACCGCAGATCAAATTGATGATCAGCATGTTGTACTCAAAATCGCGGGGCAGTTGTTTGCGCTCCGCATCGAGTTTTTTCCTGATGGCGTCGGTGATGACGGTGCCCTTTTCGAGCAACAGATCCTTTTCCTCGACCCGGCGCATGACCGGCTCCACGACGACCGCCGCCTTTTCCGCCGCGGCGATCTTGTCGGGATCGGGCACGAGGTTGCCGTCGCTGTCGAAAACACTTGAAATGATCTGCCGGAATTCATTGAAAAGTTCGATTTTTTCCTCGGCGAAAAAGATCTCTTTGACCGCCGCTTCCGGGGTGCGGCAGTCGGCGAGCGTCAACTGATAGTGATTGGTATTGCCGTAGAGGTCTTCGATCTTGACCGCCCGCTCCGGATTGTTGTACTGCCGGAGCAACGCATCGGAAATGATCCCGCGGTTGATCGCGCGCAATGCGCGGGTCTTGAAATCTTCGTTGCGGGGGGCGACGTATTTGATCAATTCCGTCGACGCATTGCGCGCGGCAAGATTTCCGGCGGAGGAAAAATCGACTTCCTTGCCGGCGTTGCGTTGAATGACCGCATCGAGGAAATCGGTGAATTTTTCCTCCAGTTGACGGCTTTTTTTGGGATCGATCCGGAAATAAAGCGTCGCCTTTTTCTGCGCATCGGCACGTTTTTCCGCAGTCGCTTCAATATCTTCGTACTCAAATGCACAGCGCGCCCACAATGTGACGGTGGAAATGTCGCCGATTTTCCAGTTGGCGTCGCGCTGACGGCTGACGGCGAGCGTCAGAAACAATGCACAGACCGCCCAGACCATCACGAGCAGTGTTATCCCCGGCACGGAACTTTGACTGAGGATCCCTTCAAACTTGTCGATGTCAAAGGAGGCGCGGGTTTTGCGCCGCTTTTTGCGGTAACGGCGCCAGAATTCCCAAAAGGCGCGAAGCATATCAAGACTCCTTTTCCGTATAAGCGTTGATGATTTTTTCCAGAAGCCAGTGGCGGACGACGTCGGTGGTGCGGAAAAAGACGAAGCCGATCTCCTTGAGGTCGCGCAACGTCCTGATCGCGTGTGCCAGTCCCGACTTTTCCCCGGCGGAAAGATCGGATTGCATCGGGTCTCCGGTGATGACACAGCGCGATCCGAATCCCATGCGCGTCAGAAACATCAGCATCTGCTCGATGGTCGTGTTTTGCGCTTCATCGAGAATGATGAATGCGTCGTTGAGACTTCTGCCGCGCATAAAAGCAAGCGGCGCGATCTCGATCAGATTTTTGCCGATCAGATCGGCGACTTCCTCGGGGCCGAGCATATCGTTGAGCGCATCGTAGAGCGGACGCAAATAGGGAGAAACCTTTTCCTCCAGACTCCCCGGCAGAAAACCGAGCTTTTCGCCGGATTCGCGGGCGGGGCGCGTCAGAATGATCCGGCGCACCTTGCCGGAAAGAAAGGCTTCGACCGCCGCCGCCATCGCGAGATAGGTCTTGCCGGTACCGGCGGGACCGATGCCGAAAACGATGTCGTGCTCGCGCAACGCCGCCAGATACTGCCGTTGCCGGAGTGAGCGCGGCAACACTTCGCGCCGCTTGGGACTTACCTTGACCCGCGCTTCCCAAAGCGCGGCAAGATCGAGTTTTTCTCCGGAAGCGAGCGTTTTGAGCAGTAATTCAAAATCGGGCGCATCCAGTTGACGGCGGCGCAGTTGAAAAAGTTCGGCGAGCGCGGCAAAAAAGGCTTCCGCCTGACGGCAATTTGCTTCGTCGCCGGAAAATTCCACCCAGTTGTCGCGACTGACCGCCCGAATATCAAAAAACTCCGCCGCGTGACGGAGTTTTTTGACTTCATCCCCCGCACAGAGGTCGGAAAGTCCGACGCCCGGAGGGAAATAAAAGCGTGTCGTCGTACTTGCCATCAATCAGAGCTTCGGGATCTGCAATTTCGTGCCGATACGCACTTTGGCGGGATCGGTGATGCCGTTGGCTTTGATGATGATGTCGTATTTGCGCGCATCACCGTAGAATTCTTTGGCGATCTTGCTGAGCGAATCGCCCGCCTTGACGGTGTAAAACGTGAATTCGAGATTGTCGTCCGCCTTGACTTCAGCTTTCGTTTCCGGAGCGGCGGGAGCCGGAGTTACCGCATCTTTCGGCTCGGCGGCGGTATTTTCCGCTTTGGGATCTTCGGCGGGGGCGGCGGTTTCGGGCGCGGGGACCGCTTCCGGGATCACTTCGACCGATTCGACCGCTTCGACGTTGGCGACCTGATTTTCCTCCGCTTCGACCAGACGGGGCGAAACATTGTCCACGATCGCGGGAGGCGCGACGCGCGGCGGACGGTAGCCGGGATAACTCTTGGCAATCCCGCGCGCCCACTGCTCTTCCTCGGTGCCGTAATGGCTTTGCGCCAACTGCGGTCCGCAACCGCAGAGCGCGATCAACAACGTGCTGACACCGTAAACGAACAACTGTTTTTTCATCTCAATCCCTCCCGTTGATTTGCTGATTGTTTATTTTGAAAAATCTATGCTTCATAACGCCGGAAAATCACGACCCCGTTGTGTCCGCCGAATCCGAGATTGCAGTTGAGCGCGGTGCGGATCTCGCGTTTTTTCGCCACGTTGGGCGTGATGTCGAGATCGCATTCCGGATCGGGCGTCGTGTAATTGATCGTCGGCGGCACCGTCGACGTGCGGATCGCCTGGATGCAGGCGATGGATTCAAGCGCTCCCGCGGCGCCGAGCGCGTGTCCGGTGGTGCCTTTGGTACTGCTGATCGCACATTGCGGATGCTCCCCGAAAACGCTCTTGATCGCGAGCGTTTCAAATTTGTCGTTCAATCCGGTACTGGTGCCGTGCGCGTTGATGTAATCGATATCTTCGGGTTTCAAATTCGCGTGCCGCAACGCCATACGCATCGCGCGCGCCGCGCCGGAACCGTCCGGGGCGGGGCTGGTGATGTGATAGCCGTCTCCGGAAGCGCCGAAACCGACGACTTCCGCGAGGATCGCGGCGCCGCGCCGCTTGGCGTGCTCAAGCTCCTCCAGCACGAGGACTCCGGCGCCCTCGCTCATCACGAAACCGTCGCGGTCACGGTCAAACGGACGGCTCGCGTGCAACGGATCGTCGTTGCGCGAACTCAACGCGTGCATCTGGCTGAAACCCGCGATGGCGATCGGCAGGATCGGCGCTTCCGCGCCCCCCGCAAGCATCATATCCGCGTCGTCGCGCTTGATGCACCAAAAGGCTTCGCCGATCGAGTGCGTCGCCGTCGAACACGCGGTGACGATCCCGTAATTGGGACCTCCGGCTCCGGTGCGGATGGAGATATTGCCCGACGCAATGTCGGAAATCAGCATCGGGATCACCAGGGGCGAAAGCCGATCGGGACCTCTTTCCAGCATCACCTGATGCTGTTCGCAGAGGACCTTCAAGCCGCCGATGCCGCTGGAAACCAGAACGCCGACCCGGTCGAGGTCAAGACCGGATGCCTCGCGCAGATTGCGCGGCAAGTTGCCGGATTCGAGCGCTTCGTCCGCCGCGATCATCGCGTACTGGCAAAAAAGATCCAGACGGCGGGCTTCCTTGACCGAAAAATGCGATTCAAATTCGTAATTTTTGATCTCGCCCGCGATTTTCACCTTGAAGTTCGTCGTGTCAAATCGCGTGATATTGCCGATGCCGCACTTTCCCGCGACCATCGCCGCCCAAAGTTCGGGCGCCGAGTTGCCGACGCACGAAAGCGCACCCATTCCGGTCACTACGACCCGCCGTTCAAAATTCGCCATAATTTACCGTATTGATCTCATAGAAACAAAACGAACCGCCTGAAGTCGCCCCGGAAAACACCGGGAACCACCCTCCGCGGTTCGCCTTTTCAGGCATCGCGGTCACTTGACCGCAATACCGAACCCAAGCCGAAACTCGGCGGGTTACTTGTCAGCGCTGTTGTCTTCGATATATTTGATCGCTTCGCCGACGGTGGTGAGCTTTTCCGCCGCATCGTCGGGAATGTCCGCGCCGAATTCCTCTTCGAGCGCCATCACCAACTCGACCTGATCGAGGGAGTCGGCACCGAGATCTTCGATGAATTTGGCTTCCGGGGTGACCTGTTCCGCCGGGACCTGGAGCTGGTCGACGATGATTTCCTTGACTCTTTCAGCAATCGTGGACATTTTCAAACCTCTTTTTTTTGGTTGACGAATGTATTTTTTTACACGGGTTGCAGGGAAACTCCCCCGCACGTTATTCTTAATATGACGCGATTTCGACAAAAAGTCAAGTTTTCCTGTCAAAAAAACGCACTTTTTTTTACATCAGCATCCCGCCGTCGATATTGATGACCTGTCCGGTGACATAATCCGCGTCGCCGGAAGCGAGAAACGCGACCACGCCCGCAATGTCTTCGGGGCTCCCCGCGCGTCCGGCGGGAATGACCTTGAGGAACATCGCGCGCACGTCGTCGCTCAACGCCGCCGTCATATCGGTCATCACGAATCCCGGCGCGACCGCGTTGCACTGGATGTTGCGGCTGGCGAATTCCTTGGCGGTCGTCTTGGTGAGCGCGATCACGCCCGCCTTGCTCGCCGCGTAGTTCGCCTGACCGACGTTGCCCATTCTGCCGACGACCGACGCGAGATTGACGATCTTGCCGCTGCGCTGTTTCATCATCGGACGGACTGCCGCCTGCGTGAAATTGAATGTCCCCTTGAGGTTGACATTCATCACGGCATCCCACTCCTCCTCGCTCATGCGGAGCATCAGATTGTCCTTGGTGATCCCCGCGTTGTTGACGAGAATGTCAAGGCGTCCGAAATCGGCGACCACCTTGGCGACCGTCGCTTTGGCGTCTTCGCTTTTGGCGACGTCGGCGGCATAGCCGCGGGCGTTGAAACCGGCGTCGCGAAGTTCCTGCGCGATCTTTTCCACCGTTTCCGGCGAACGGCCGACGACCGCGACGGCGGCGCCCTCCTCGGCAAGACGCTGACAGATCGCGCGGCCGATGCCGCGGGTGCTGCCGGTGACGAGAGCGACTTTGTTTTCCAGACGTTTCATTATGCGATACTCCTAATTTAAAACGATTTGCGAAAGCGTTTCCGCGCTGTTGACGTTGATGCGGACGATGGCGGGATCGATCCGTTTGACCAGCCCCGTGAGCACGTTGCCGGGACCGAATTCGATGGCGGTGTCAACGCCGAGATCGGAAATCGCGTGACGCAGACACTCCTCCCAGCGGACGCTCCCCGAAACCTGCTCGGCAAGCGCGTCGCGGATCTCTTCCGCCGTGCCGGAAACTTTGGCGGTATAGTTATGATAAACCGGAACTTGCGGCATCGTGATCCCGGCGGCGGCGAGCGCGGGGCGCAATTTTTCCCCGGCTTCCCGCATCAGCCGCGAATGGAATCCGCCCGCGACGGTCAGCGGCACCACCTTGCGGACACCTTCTTTTTCCTTGAGTTGAGCGGCGGCGAGTTCGATTTTTTCCCGAGGTCCCGACAAGACCAGTTGCCCGGGACAGTTGTAATTGGCGACGTCGAGATCGATTTCGCGGCAGACGCTCTCAATAACGGCGGGATCGCCGCCGAGCACCGAAGCCATCGTGCCCGGAAATTTTTCACACGCTTCATCCATCAATGCGCCGCGGCGGTCAAGCAGTTTCAATCCGGTACCGAAATCAAATGCCCCGGCGGCGTAGAGCGCGCCGTATTCGCCCAGGCTCAATCCGGCGCAGGCGACGGGCTGTAAATCGAATTTTTCGCGAAATGCCGCCAGCGCGGCGCAACTCATCGTGTAGATCGCCGTCTGACAGTTGGTACTGCGCGTCAATTCCTCGATGGGGCCGTTGAAAATCAGATCGCTCAATTTCCGATCGAGGATCCGGTCGGCTTCCGCGAAAATCCGCTGTGCCGCCGCCGAAACTCCGGCGAGATCGCGTCCCATCCCGACGCTCTGCGCCCCTTGTCCGCTGAAAATAAAAATGGCTTTCATAAATAACTCCCTGATTACGGATATACTATAACACCGCGAAAGAAAAAAGACAAGGAGATTTGGTAAAAGAGATGAGAGAACCCCGCGCAGATGTCAGTCTCGCGGACGCCGCCGCGAAACTCTTGCATCTCCCATAACTGGCGTAAGGGGTAATTGACAAGAAAAACAGAGAGGTGAGTGGAAATACCTGACATGTGTGGACAAGGCAGGGACAGCCGTGCCGGCTTTCCCCGCCTTAACCACCCCTTTCCCCGTGCAATCGCAGTCGAAACGGATGTGGATATTCCCCTTTTTACTCCCATACGCCTGCGTTCGCCTCATTGCATTCGGCTCTCTCGCGGCTACCGTGCTCGTCTACGGTCGTTTGCACAAACAACTGTTTGCGCATTTCCGCATTGCCTTCGGCAACGCGTAAAATCACTCCCATCCGACTGCGCGCTCGGCGGCAACCGCCTCGCATCCGACTGCAACCAAAGCGTATGTGGTTTTTCTCTCATCTCTCATAACTAAAAAAACCTCCGTCGCAAATTGCGGCGGAGGTTTGGGAAACTCCGGGAAAAATTACTCGGCGTTTTCGAGGGCTTCGACGGCGTCGGCGACGGGACCGTCAACCTTCGCGGGATCGAATTCCGGATTGTCGCTGAAAATCACGCCGCCGAAACGGACGCTGCCTTTGCCGGCATCGACGATCTGGACTTTGATGATCTCGTTATCCGCCTTGGCGGTGTAGGGAAGCATCATCTTTTTCCAATAGCCCATCGGTTTGGTGTAATCCTTGCGCTTTTCATCGCCGAATTTGCCGAAGGGGGCATCGTTGATCTTGATCGACGCCTTGCGCCAGCCTTCGTTGCGGGTCTCGGTGAGGACCCACACGGTGTATTTGCCGGCCTTGGGCAGAGCATAGGTACCCTGGGCGATCACATTGCCTTTTTTGGAAACGAGGATTCCGGCGGGGACGCTGCACGCCCAATCGTCGCTCTCGTAAACCATTTCTTTGGCGACGACCATATATTCCGCCGCGCCGACTCCGGCAACCACCATTGCCGCCAACAGTCCGAAAAATTTCTTCATTTTTCTTTCTCCTTTGAGTTATGACGGATTTTTTCCGTCAACTTATTTCTTTTCCAACAAATAGATCGCATCGGCTTTGACGTCGGTGAGGACGTTGCCGCTGACGCCTTTGATTTTCCAGCCGTCAGGCAGATTGACGGTCACTTTTTTCGCCGGATTCCAGAAAAAGAGCGCGCCGCCCTTTTCGCCGATCCATGTCGTGCCGAATTCCGTCTCGCGGATGTAGGGCATTCCGGTATTGTCGAGCGCATCGTTGAATTTCGGGACGAGGCTCACCATCCGGTTGGCGCGCACGACTTCGTCGGCGACGCGGTCGAATTGGTACGCATATCCGGTCAATTCGGTGATCGGGAAGCAGCCGTACATGCCGGTACGGAAGAAATCAAGCTCCAATCCCTCGTGGAAATTCGCGCTCGGCACACTGCCGACGAGAGAAAATTCATTTCCGGCAAAGGGCGTGTAAAGATGCGGACGGTACCAGTATTCGTCGATCGCCAGAGGATTCATCCCTTCGATCGCGACGCGGCAGTTGTTCTCGTGGAAGAACTGATAGACTTTGATCTGCTCCGCCATCCCGTGGGGGCTTTCCGGCTTGGCGTAGTTGACACAACTCGCCGCCGCGCCGTCCATATCGCGGTAGACCCAGCGGATACCGGCGTCGATCGCGGGTTTGGCGAGTTCGCGGAACCACTTGGCATATTCCGTATTGTTGAGGTCGAGCACCGGATACTTGGG
Source organism: Victivallaceae bacterium (assembly GCA_024405735.1). Classification (GTDB taxonomy): domain Bacteria; phylum Verrucomicrobiota; class Lentisphaeria; order Victivallales; family Victivallaceae; genus UBA1784. The sequence goes on from JAKSOF010000002.1 coordinate 47,459, forward strand.
ATCGTCGTAGGCAAAGATCTTGCCGTTTTTGGCGCGGACGAACCACTCCGGATGATTGTTGTAGATCCAGCCGCCGTCGCCTTGAACGTAACTTCCGGCAGTCCAGATGTGCGAATAGACGCCCTGGTCGGCGAGTTCCTTGACCAGATCGAAACGATCCGGCGAATAACTGGCATCCGGCGGTTCTTCGGCACCGGGCAAGGCGAGGAAACGGTAGCCCGCCTTGACCGCGGCGGCGCGGGTCTTCGCCTGTTCCGCCTTGGAAACCTGGAAACTGTAACGGCAGATCGGGTACGCGGGCAATTCCTTCAACCCCGCCTTGCGGCGCAAGTCCTGACGCTCGAATTGATACATCGCCAGATAATCGTTGTGTCCGCGTTCGGGACCGACGCTGTACCAGTGCCAGTAGTTCTTGCTGGCGGCGGGCGCGTGGATGCGGCCGAAACCGACATTGCGGATATTGGTGATCGCCTTGGCGCCCTTTTTGCGGATCATCTGGGGCGAAACCGGCTCCGCCTCCTCGACGTTGGCGAGGTAGACGCCGTTTTTACAGACGAGCAATTCAAACGGCTGACCGGAGCCGAAAAATCCCCAGTTGTGGGTGTCGCTGTCCTTTTTGCCGGTCATATCGAATTCCGAGTACCCGCGCGGCGGCGAGTAGCAGGAGTTGCGGCGCGCAAAAAGCGGATCGGGCGGCGTGAGTTCCGAATTGAACGTGATCGTATTGATGTAGAGCGGGCATTTCACGACTTCGACGCGCTCGGCGACGCCGACAAATTCCCTGCCGTCGAGGTCGAGTTTACCCGCGGTGAAGATCCAGCGCATTTCCGAATCGGGCGCGGTGTAGGTGATGACAAGTTTGTTGCCCTGCGCCTCGAAAGAGGCGACCTGCCACTTGATGTCGGCGGCGGTGACGGTCGCGGCGGCGTCGGTCGCCTCGGCGGTCTTGCTGTCAAAGAACGTGCGGTCGGTCGAGAAACCGATCGAGGGGGTTTTGAATTTGCGGATGACGGGATCCTGCACGCCGGGATAACTGATGGAAACACTGCCGTTGACGCCCAGTTGAACGCTCACACCGTTGCCGAATGTCGCCTTGTTTTCCGCGACGACGACGGCTTGGCTCTCCTCGGTGATGCCGAGTTTCGGCGGTTGGACGTCAACGACGACTTCACCGACTTCCTGACGCGCCGGGATCGGCTGCATCCGGGGAATCTGCGGTTCCGGATCAAACGGGGTGTCCGCGGCGGAAGCGACCACCGAAAGGAAAAACGCTCTGCCGTAAGCCCAGTTGGAAAATTCCTTGAGCTGATGGGCATAAGTGTGTTCGCCGTTGAAGAAAGTGACCGTGCCTTCGCCGATCTTTTTGCGGACGATATAGGGACTGATCTTGTTGTCCTGTACCGTGATCCAGCTCAGGACTTCGGCGCCGTCGACCGGCTGGCACACCTGAAAATGCTTGAAAACGGGAAACGTTTCGGGATAAGAGGCAAATTGCGGCAGCGCGGGACGGGTCGCGATATAGGGGGTGTCCTCGTCGACCGTTTCCACTTCGCCCGCAAAGACGACCGGCAAGAGATCGCCGACTTCCAGCGGGCAGTTATAGGTAAAAAGCACGTGACCGCCCTTTTCGACGTAGGCGCGCAACGCCGCGATGCGTTCGGGGGTCAGGATCTTTTCCATATTGACGTCTTTGATGTCGTGAAACATCACAAGTTTCTTGCCGAAAAGACCTTTTTCGCAGAGGAGCGGCGTGACGCCGTCCCACGGTTTGGGCTCGCGCCGGTCGGTCATATTCTGTTTGAGCGACGCACCGCCGAAACCGTCGAGATAACGGCTGTCGACGTTGACGGCGCGGAATCCCGCCTTGGAGATCATACCGCTGACCGACTGTCCCTGCCACGGACGGCCGCCGTTGAAAACGACGATCCGCGCTCCTTTGTTGCCGAAAGTTTCCGGCTTTTTGATTTTGTTGGCGGCGACGGCGACGAGCGCACTGCCGAGAATCAACGCGGTCAGAAGTTTTTTCATACGCTTTTTCCTTAAAATTTTGAGGGTAAAAATCCGGTACACGCATTTATAATAGCATATCCGCGTGAAAAATGCAAGTTCGGCAAATCCGCATCCTGAAAAAATCCGGAAAAGAGATTGCTTTTTAAGATAAACGAAAGTATGTTAGAAAATATATTTTTTAAAACGGTATATAGAGGTATAAAGATGATGAGAGCAAACTTCAGATTTCTGGTTTTGACCGTCGCATTCGCCCTGCTGACGGCAACGGGATGCGGTAAAAAGAGCGCCGTTCAGACCGGAAAAACGGTCCGCGTCACGACGGCGAAACTTGCGGAAAGGACTTTTCAGCGGCGCATTCCCATCAAAGGGACGGTTTTCCCCGTCCAATACGCATCGATCTCCGCCAAAACCGAAGGGACGCTCGACGACATTTACGTCGACGAGGGCGACCACGTCGAAAAGGGCGGCAAACTTTTCAGCATCGACCGGATCAAACTGGAAAACGCCGTCATCGTCAAAAAAGAGGAAGTTTCCGTCGCCGAAACGGAACTCGATACATCCCAGATCGACTTCAAACTCGCCGAGACCCGCGAGGAAAAAGCGCAGTTCGACCTTTCGCGCGCCAACCGGCTCGTCCAGAGCAAGGCGATGTCGGAATCCGACTACGAGACCGCAGTCGTCGCGGGCAAAGCCGCTTCCGCGGAAGTGGAAAAGACCCGCGTCGCCGTCCGTTACCGGAGGGCGAAACTCGTTCAGGCGCAAACCAATCTGCAGATCGCGGAAAAAGATTTGCGCGACTCGACCGTTACCGCGCCTTTTGACTGCATCATCACGGAAAAGATCCAGGAGCAGGGAGAATACGTCAAAGCCGGCGCGAACATCCTGAAACTGGAAAACATCCAAAATCTTGAAGTGATCGCCTACTTGAGCGCAACTTATCATCCGCTGATCGCCGAAGACAAGACGCGCGTCACCATCCGTTTCGAGGGGCACGACTGCGGCAGTTTCCCGGTTTCTTTCTGCGCCGAAACGATCGATCCCGTCACGCGCACATTCAAGATCAAAATCGCGTTGCCGCAGGAAACCATCCTCAAAAGCGGAATGCTCTGCGACCTCGACGTCATTCTCGACGAATCCCGCGGGCTCGGCATTCCGGAAACCGCGATCCTCCAAAACGGCGACCGCTTTTTCCTTTTCACCGCGACGCCCGGCAAAAAGGCGAGATCCGTCACGGTCAAAAAAGGGATCGCCGACCAGGGCTGCTGCGAGATCCTCGACCCCGGCGAACTCCGGGATGCGGACATCATCGTCACCGGACAGCGTTTCGTCAATGAAAACGACGACCTTTCCCTTGCGGAATAAAGGAGAGCAACTCTTATGTTTTTAAGCACCTGGAGCGTCCGCCGCCCGATCGCGATGACGGCGTTTATCATCATCCTCATCACGCTGGGGATCAACGCCTACCGCAAAATCAGCATCGACCTGATGCCGAATATGGACATCCCCTATGTGCGCATCCGCTGTGAATACAACGGCGCAAGTCCCGAGGAGATCGAAGTCGAAGTGGCGCGCCGCATCGAGGACGCCGTTTCCAGCATCAACGGCATCAAGCACATTTCCTCCAACAGTCTGGAGGACAAGGCGGACATCAGCATCGAATTCAATATGGGCGTCGACGTCGACGTCGCGGCGACCGATGTCCGCGAAAGGCTCAACCGCATCCGCGACGATTTTCCCTCCGGGGTGAAAGACCCGACGATCAACAAGATCGACAACAACGCGACTTCCGTCGTCCAGATGTTTCTCATCGGCGACAAGTCGATCGATGAAATTTTCGATTTCGCCGACGACACGCTCGCCAACCGTTTTTCGTCGGTTTCCGGGGTCGGCGAAGTGCGCGTCTACGGCGCGGACGAAATGCAGGTGCACGTGCTGATCGACCGCGACAAACTTTCGCTGATGAATCTCACGATGGACGACGTCCGCGACGCGCTCGAAAAGAACAACCTCAAATCGCCTTCCGGGCGCATCAAGCAGGGCGAATCGGAAAAAAACATCATTTTCGATGGCGAATACAAGAATTTCGATGACATTCTCGGCATCATCGTTTCGCTGAAAAACGGCAAACGCATTTATTTGCGCGACATCGGCGAAGTCAAAATGATCAGCAAGGAGATCCGGACCAAATCTTTTGTCGACGGGAAACCGGCGGCGACATTCAACATCATCAAAAAAGGCGAAGCCAACACGCTGGAAGTCATTTCCGCCTTGCGCAAACGCTTCGACGAGATCCGGCGCAACGGCGAAGTCCCCGGCGGGATGCAGTTGCTCTGGTTCAAGGACGCGGGAGAATTCATTCAGGCATCCGTCGACGATGCGTGGAGCAGTATCCTCTACGGCGTCGTCCTGACGGCGCTGATCCTTTTCCTCTTTCTGCACGATGTGCGCACGACATTCATCGTCATCGTTTCGATGCCGATCTCGATCGTTGTCACCTTTGCCGCGATGCACGCGCTCGGATACTCCTTCAACATCATGACGCTGCTTTCGCTCGGATGCTCCGTCGGCGTCCTCGTCACCAATTCCATCGTCGTCATCGAAAACATCTACAAACGCATCCGCGGCGGCGACGCTCTCGATACCGCGGCGGAAAAAGGCACGGGCGAAGTCATCGTCGCCGTCGCGGCGAGCGCGCTCACCAATGTCGTCGTTTTCGTCCCGGTCGCGATGATGACGACGATGACGGGGCGGATGATGGCGCCTTTTGCCGGCGTGATGGTCGCGGCGACGCTGGTCTCGCTTTTCATCAGTTTCACGCTGACGCCGATCCTCGCCTGTCTTTTGCTCAAGGGCAAGGATGCGGCGGAAGGGGAAACGGGCTTCATCAAAAAACTTTTCGCCCCGTGGAACCGCGCTTACGATCTCGTCTGTGAAAAATTCAATTCCTCGATCGTGTGGACGCGGAAACACGCGATGACGGTTTTTCTTTTGACCGTGATTTTCAGCGCGCTGATCTATTTCGGCGTCGTTCCGCAGGTCGGCTCCTCTTTCATCCCGGACGCCGACCAGGGCGAAATGACGATCCGGCTGGAATTTCCCACCAACTACAATATCCGGACGACGGAAGCGCGCACCCGGGAGATCGCCCGGCAGATCCAGACGCATCCGGCGGTCAAAGGCATGGTCGTCAACGTCGGCTTCGCCCCCGGAAGCGGCGGCGGACAGATCTCGCAGGCGGTCTACGTCGCGCAGATTTTCTGCAAACTTTCCAAAAAGAACGAACGCGAGGAGAGCATTGAGGATATTCTCGAATCGGTGCGCAAAATGCTCGCCAAAGTCAACGACTGCATCATCACCTTGACCTATCCGCATATTTTCGGCGGCAACGGCGCTTCGTTGCAGGCGCGCGTAAGCGGCAGCGACCTCGCCGAACTCGAAAAAGCGGGGCGCAAATCGGTGGAAAACATTCAGAAGACCGGACTTGCCAAGGACATCGACAGTTCCGTCCGTCAGGGCAAGGCGACGGTCAACCTCGTGCCGCGCCGGGTGATCCTGCAGAATCTCGGCATCCCTCTTGCCGCGCTGAACAACTCCGCCAAAGGTTCGCTGGAGGGGATCGAAGTCGGCACCTACCGCCTCGGCTCCCGCAGTTTCGACATCCGGGTCAAGCAGAAAGAGGAGCACGGGATGATGCAGATCGAGCAGATGTCCGTACTGCCCAACGAGGGCTTTCCCCTGCCGCTGAGCGCGGTCGTCGAGATCAAAGAGGAGACGAAACCCGTTTCCATCAGCCGCTACGACAAGGAACGCGCCGTGATGATCTACGCCAATCCGGCGGCGGGACAGGCGCTCGGCACGGTGGCGAAGTCTTTCCGCGAAGAAATTTCCAAAACGCTCCCGCCCGGCTACCGCACCAACAACGTCGGCCGCGCCGAAAGGATGAATGAAACTTCCAAAGAATTCGCGGAAGTCATCGTCCTCGCCGTTTTGCTGACCTATCTTCTCATTTGCGCGATCCTCGAATCGTGGACGAAGCCTTTTCTCATCATGTTCACGGTACCGCTCGGATTTCTCGGGATGTATCTGACGCTTTTCCTTTCCCATATGTCGATGTCGATGATGGGCTTGCTCGGCGGCGTGATGCTCATCGGCATCGTCGTCAACAACGCGATCCTCATTATGGACGAATGCGGCAATCTCATCCGGCAGGGCGTCACCGCCCACGATGCGATGCTGCAAGCCGTCCAAAACAAATTCCGGCCGATCGTGATGACCAGTATCGCCGCCGTCGCCGGAATGCTGCCGATGGCGTTGGGGACGGGGCTCGGTTCGGAATTGCGCGCAAGTTGCGGCGTCGGCGTGGCGGGGGGACTTACGATCGCTTCGATCCTGACGCTCTACGTGATCCCGGCGTTTTATTTCCTTTTTGTGCCGGACAATGCGCCTGATGCGAAACATGTATGGCGCGAATTTTTCCGGAAACTTTTCCGCAAAAAAGCGTAAAGAAAATCGGTCAGCGGAGCCGGAGCGTTTTCACGGGACGGCGGAAATCGTCGCCGCCGTAGAGCGTAAAGATCACGCTTTCGTCGCTCACATCGAGCGTGGCGAATCCGGCGGTGTTTGCCACGCAGTATTGCTTGAGATAAGGCGCGTAATCGCAAAGCAACGTCTGCTGATCGAGTTTGCTCTTTTTCTCCTTTTCATTGACGACCTTGGCGGAAGCGATCACCTTGCCGTAGTCCGCGACGTCGTCGAAACGGAGATTGAAATTTTTCAGTTTTTCCGAACGCCAGACACTGCTGATGATGATTTGATCGACCCGTTTGCCCTCTTTTTCCAATAAATGATAGACGAAATGGTGGGTGTGTCCGGCAAAAAGAAGCATTTCGCGCTCGAAATAAAGTTGCAGCATCTCGCGCCGCAGCGCGTCGGACTGCTTTCCGAAAAGCATCCAGCGCGAATTTTTCGTATCGTCCGCGACCGCGGGGCCATGGGTGAATAAAAAGCGGTAACGCCCGTCGGGCGCATGGCGGATCACGTCGGCATCGGGGGAATTGAAATCGAGAAAGGTGAAACTGTCGCCCTTGCGGGCAAAGGAGAAATTGCCGGAGGAAACGGGGATATTCAATGCCTTCGCATTGTGCGCGGGGTAATACATTTGCGTCGCCTCTCCTGCGCCGTCGCCGCGCATTTCGTGATTTCCGGTGACGATGACGACGGGGGTATGGAAATATCCCGTCAGCATTTGAAGCGCGTCGGCAAGAAATTTGCGGTGGACTTTTTCGTCGCCGCAGTCGCCCTGAATGAGGTCGCCGAGCTGAACGACCATCAGCGTATCGGGGGTTTCAAGTTTCGCCGCCGCCGCGAGAAGTTCCGGCATCCTTTTGCGCCACATTTCGGCATTGCGTTCAAATTCCTTTAAATGACGACGGGATTTTTTAAGAAATTCGCGGTGATAGACTTCCTTTTCGGCATCGAAATGCAGATCGCCCAAAAGGATGATGCGGTAGGATTCCCCGGCGGCAAGGCAAAACGCCGACAGCGCAAATAAGAGCAAAAGAATCTTTTTCATTGTCACATTGAAGGTAACGGTTTTCATTTGAACACAGGATTTTCGCCAACGCCATACAATAGCATTTTTCAGCAATTTTTCAAATTAATCCCCCTGTATTGTTCCGACAAAACAGGAGAACATTTCCCGCATAATGGCAATTTTCGACCTGATTCTCCCCATAAATTACCGCAAATCGGGGCTTCCTATGACGATTTTTTACCGTTTTGGCGAAACGATATCGGGGTATGAACTTGAAAAGTTGCTGAAAGATTCTACTGTATAACATTATTGGGATTCCTGCGCTCAAATTAAAGTGAGTTCATAAACGATGTACACACCTCCATTTACCATATCATCTGAAGCAATCAACCGAATAGCAGATATTTCAAGATTGATTGAGAGATACGCATTGCGTCTTGAATCGGTAGACGGAGTACGTCTGCGCAAGGTAAACCGAATCAGGACTATTCACAGTTCTCTGGCTATTGAAGGCAACAAGCTGTCCGAAGATGAAGTTCGGGATATCATTGACGGGAAAAATGTCGTTGCTCCCTTGCGTGAGATTCAAGAAGTAAAGAATGCCATCAAAACCTATGAGTTGTATCCGAAGTTGGATGCATTCAAGGAATCAGATTTATTGTTAGCTCACTCTATGATGATGGAGGCGCTTGTGGACAATGCGGGTAAATACCATCAACGCGGAATAGGTGTATTCAGCGAACATGGCTTGGTACACATGGCACCGCCTGCCGAGCGTGTTCCAAGCTTGATGGGCGATTTGTTTGCCTGGCTAAAAAATGCCCAAGATCATCTTTTGATTCGTTCCTGTGTATTTCATTACGAATTTGAGTTTATCCATCCGTTTATAGATGGAAACGGTCGAATTGGACGTCTATGGCAATCCCTGATTCTTGGCAAATTGGCATCCGTCTTTCAATATCTTCCCGTGGAGAATATGGTGTTCAATAATCAGCAGGCATACTACGACGCCATGAGTGCCGGCACAACTGCCGGAGAATCTGGTCCGTTTATTGATTTTATGCTTGGCGAGATATTGAAAACGCTCAAGGAACACCAAGATAAAACCATTGAATCGATTCCTAATAAAGTTCCTAATAAAGTTCCTGATAAACTAAGGGCGCTCTACCCGGAAATTACAGAAACTGCATGGCGGGTGTTTTCAGCAATCCGCCAAAATGCATATGCGAGTAACTGGGAGTTGTCCGAGCAACTCAACATATCTGATCGTATGATTCGCAAACACATTTCACTCCTTAAAGAAAAGGGACTCATTGAACGAATAGGGGCCAGAAAGAACGGTTACTGGCAAGTTAATCATCCCGCAAAGGAGAATTAGTATATTATACAAAAACTCTGTCTGTGTTGGCACAGTGATGAGACGACTTACTTTTGGGCTCTGCCTTCATTTTGTCGAAATGATATCGGCCGCTTAAATTACGGTTTTAGCGCCGTGACCGGGACAATGAATACTCCATCCTGACGCCGGTATGCGGCGTTGCAAAGTCCGCCATCCGGCGAGATTTTCAAGTTCCATTCGGTAATATTTTTAAATTACATTCGGTAAAATTCAAAACTTGCCGGAGCGTTGCGCATCAAGGCAGTTATACCGCCGGACTTCTGCGGCTCAAATGAAAGCCGTCAGACACTTTAACGCGGCAACGAAAGGATTTCCGCCGCGCCCCGGACGGGGGACTTTTTCGCGTGCGCGCGCCGTTTTACCGGTACCAGACGGGACGATAGCCGCGGGACGCGACGGGCGCGATGATCGGCACCCACGTCGGCGGCGCGCAAAGCTGTACGCGGTTCGGCGCGGGGATCCACGCTCCGTTGTAATAGACCCAGCCGTTGTAATAGCCGCAACGGGTATTGCAATAAATATACGTTTGCTCGCACGGCTGGGCGTTTTCCATCTGCACGACGGTCGCATATTGCGTTGCCGTAACCGTCGTCCGGTTGACCGGAGTCGTTGCGGGGCAAGCGGTTCCCGCCGGGTAATAATGGCGGATCGCCCCGTCCGGTTGCCGGACCATCACGGTGCGGTCGCCGAAATTGACGACGCCGTCGATGATGTCGCAAGTACCTTTGAGGACAACGGTACAGGCGGCGCCGACCGTGTCAAAGGCGGCGCGGACGGGGTTGCATCTTTCCTCCACGATCAGTGTTTCGGCGCGGCAGATCATTGTTGTCAACGCGATGAGTAAAAGTACTTTTTTCATTTCCATTTTACCGTTTTAATGAGGTTATCTTTGATTTTTTTCCGGAAACGGCGGAAATTGTCGCCGGTTTCTTGCATAATCGTTGCCAATATCAAAACGATGCTGACGGTCATAAAAAATCTCCTTGCACTATTGCTGATTTTTATAGGATTCATAAAATTGCTTGAAACGATCCATATCGAAAACAAATTCCGGTTCCGGACGGTTTTCGATTTTGGCGACGGCACATTTTTCGAAATGTTTTTTGACGTAAACGCCCAGCGCTCCGGTCAGGCTTCCGGCGACACCGGCATTGATGATGTTGCCGAGGACCGGAACTATTTTCAGCAAACTGGAAGCGGTGAAAACACCGACGACTTTCAAGATGAAAGGCATCATCGACATTTTGACGGCTTCTTTATTCAAACCGTAAAGGACGGCAAGCGACGCGACCATTCCGATCTGCAACGGGACGAGGAGTGCCGCATCGGAAAGCGGCAGTGAAACGCCTGCCGCAGACGAAGCGGCGGCGACCGCTCCGGCGATGATTTTTTTCGCATTGCCGCTTTTGTCGTAAACCGCTTTGATTTTGGCTTCTTTGTCAACTTGTTGCGCCGACAAAAAAGCGTCTTTGTAGGCATCAGGAAGCATCTGCCAGGAAAGATTCACGAGTTCCCTGCAACCGGGTTTGCCGCCTCTCGTAGAGGTGAAAACGATGCGGTTTTCGGGAATGCCGGCATCGGTCAAGATGCGGATGAATTCGGCTTTTTCATGCGCTTCAAGATATTCGCTTTTGGTGATGACGACGATCACGTCGTCGCCTTTCAACGCCCCGCTGCGATTGAAAACGCCTTTGATCAATGCGAGATCGCAATCCGTCACCCGCGCGCCAGGCGCGGGAATGGCATACCAGACCAGATGAATATGTTTGTCCACATCGGGGTCGCTTTGTTTCCCGGCGACAAAGGAACGGATCGTACTCTTGAATTCTTCTTCCGTCTGACCGGATTCAAGGCCCTTGGAGTCCCAGACGAGAATGTCCTCGTTTTCATAGTGGGCGAAATCCTGCGTCATCGGCTTTCCGAAGCCGATCGCCCCGTCGGGAACGACATCCCCGAGGATCGCCTTGGCGAGGGAAGTTTTACCGGCTCCGGTGTAACCGCAGACGAGAACGTTGGGACGTTTGTTGAATTCTTTGCAGGCTTCTTTCAATTTTTCGTTGAACACCTTTTTCGGATCGTCTTCTTCCATTTTTTTTCTCCAAGGATCGTCTGTGGACGCGGCGATCCGTTCTTCAAAAAGTTCCGGTACGGCACAATACGCCGTACGCATATTTTCTTCAAAATCCGCCAGTGTCGCGATGTTTTTCATCTGCAAAGCGCCGGAGATCATCGCGACGGAATCGGGGTAAACCCGGTCGGAATTGAGTACGTCGAGCATCGCTTCGGGAAAAGCGACCGCCGCGTTGTTGCGGACGAAGATCCGGCTTTTACCGAAATCCTCGAATGAAAAAGCGTGCAGTATCCCGGTGTCGGAAACGCTTAAAACGATGCGGTGCGACACATAAAATCCCAGCGTTCCCTTTTCGGAGATCAGGATCGCTCCGAATCTCATTTCATCACTCATTTTGTTTCCTCCGTTTGCGATAATTGGTCCCGGACGGTTTTTTTCAGCGTCGCGATGATGTGAAGAAGCCGTTCGAGGTAAGCCGTGACCTGCTTGTCGATGCCGGGCGATTCGAGCATCCAGTCGCCGAGTTCGGCGGGGAAAACCGCCGCTTCGCCGTTAGTGAGCAGCCGCAAATCGTTTTCGATGATCCGCAATGACCGGGCATATGCGTTGATCCCGGAAATCGCCTTCAGCCGTTCCGGGCATGTGCCGAGCGATGTCGCCGCCACCCAGGCATCGCCGATATTCTGAAAATCTTCTTCGGCGAGCGTAAGCCGATAATACAAGTCAAAAAGCATTTCGCGAAAAATCACCTTTCCATCATCTTTGTTTTGAGTTGTCATATTTTTTCGTCGCTCCTATATATAAACCCGTGCCGGAATTTTCACGACAAAACGGGGGGATCGTTTTTTTTGCCGTTTCCGATGCGTCCGGCATCGGTTTCCCGGCGGAAAAGATCGTCGAAAAATCCTTTTTTCCGGATTTTTTCCACCAGATCGCGGTCTTTGGCGAAAGTATCGACGTTCTGCGTCGAAAGGATACTGGAAACCGCGACGAGCCGGAGGTCGCGGGAGCGGGAAAGATACCCGCAGACATACCAGTCGCCCCGATAAAAAACGAGCGTATGAGGCTCGATCTCGCAGGCGGAAACGTTTTCGCCGTTTCCGGTGTAACCGATGCGGATCGTGTTGTTGTAACGCCACGCCACAAAAATACGGTTGAATATTTCGGGGTCGATCTCCGCAGTGACGCCGGAAGCGCAAAAGATCGAGTCGAGCATCGCCCGGTTGAAAAAGTTTCCGGTGTTGGTGGCGAGCATCTGGTCGATGGCGTCGCCGACATTCTGATCGAGCGGGGCGGGGAGAATGTCTTTCGCAAGGTGAGTACCGAGCATCGCGAATTTCACGAAGTCCTTTTCAAAGACGGGGGCGCTGAATTCCCAGCAGGGGTCGGTCAGTTCGTAGCCGCGGTTTTCGGCGTTGTATTCGAGCGGCGCGTGATGCTTTGTGATCAAATCTTTGATGTCGCGGGCGATCGTGCGGGGACTGCATCCTTTCAGATCGTCGTCGTCCTGATGCCCGCGCACATTGTCCCGGTAGCGTTGCAGTCTTCTGGAGAAACTTTCCGCATTGGGGTAATTGCCTTTTTTCGTTTCGGCGATGAATTTGAGTTGTCGTATGATCGTATCATTTTTTCCCATGATCGTCCGGCTCCGTGATTGTGTGCGTTTTCCGATATTTTCCGATGCGTTCCCTGAGGTGTGTCTGACGGGTAAAGGTTTTGCGTTCCATAATATCAGAGCCTGATGACTTTCATTTTTCCGCCGCAGCGCGGACAGCGCCCAGGTTTCCAATCGATGTGATAGTGTGCCGGACTGCCGAGGAGTAAAATCATGCGTGTCAGCAGACCGATCTTTTGAGATTTCATAAAGCCGCATTTTTCGCATGTGGCAAGAAACCCGTGAGGAAAAAAATTCCAAGGTATGATGGTCATGGTGTGGCGATCCTTTCGGAAATGATGTTTCAATCGGGTAATTCGACCCAGCGCTGATAGTGGCAATCCGAGGAACGGCGCGCGGGATAATTCGCCCCCATGCGGAAGATCGGTTTGAGCGAACAGCGCCCGTAAGGGTCGTCGTATTCGATCGTCAGGGTGCGGCCGATCATTTTCACGCGCCGCGGGCAGTTGAAATACTGACAGGTCAGGCAGGTTTCGCGATGAAAGTCGATGGTATGCATAGTGTTTTTCCTCCGCTGGAAAAGGTGAAAGACTTCCCCGCATCCGCGGAAGTCCGCGGATGCAGGGGGAGCTTTCCCCGGATCAAATCTCTTTGATGGAAGTGATTTCGATCACGTATTCAGGATAACGTGCCTCCAAAACGTTCAGCGCCTCAAAGTGGTCGTAGATGCCGTTGAGAATGACACAGCTGCCGCCGCCGCCTTGCGGACGACCGTTGCTGTCGTATTTTTTATAGCGGTAATTGACTTGTGTGCGATTTGCCATAATATTTCCCTTTCGTTTTTTACGATGCGGACCATCCGCATCAAAAATAATTTCCAGTTTTGTGATTTTCCGGCGGGAAGCGGAGTCCCGTCAATATAAATCAATATAAACTGTCTTCGGAATCGTCCCCGTTCATCTGGGCTTCCCGCTTCCGTTTTGCCAGAATTCCCTTGATTATAAACTTGTCCTCGTCCGGCAGACCGAACGAATCGTACTTGCGGCGCAACTCGTTATCCGACATTTGATCGTACATCATTTGCTTGTCGCGCATTTCCCCCAGTTTTTCCGCCCCTTTTTTGACGACATCCCAGAATCCCATTTTTCCGTCCTTTCCAATGTTTGATTGACCTCATGGCTTGCGCCATACTTTTTCACATCGGCACATTGCCGTGTCATTAGCTTTAACGTAACACGGCACCCCTGCCAAAATCTGTCATACCATCCGCTTGTCAACGATTCCTCTGCCGCATTTTGTGTCAAAATATCGGATTGATCTTACTCGCAGGAGAGGCGTTTTTCTTCAACCTCGTCCGCAGCAGCATTATCAGCATGATCAGCGTCATCGTGAATACTCCTTGTTTTCGTTCGCATTCCGGAACTTCGGTTATTCAGTCCTCGTCGCGCCACATTTTGCCGGCGGCGCGGAGTGCGTTTGCACACGCCTGATCGAATTTGCCTTTGAAAAGTTTTTCGGTGACGTGCGGTTTTTTCTCAAATTTTTCGTGATTCCGGTAACAATTTTCGCGCTGTGCGGATTCGTTGCCGCACGCCGCCGCGGCTTTGCGGAAGTCGTCGGAAGTATACTGCCGCCCGTCACTCCCGGTACAAACGCCGCCTTTTTCCTTGTCGATTTTTTTCGCCTGTTCATTAAGGGCGTGCCCGAGCAACTTCGTGCCGAGCATGATCGCTTTACCGCCGACCCACACCGTTGCCGTCGCGGTGCCGAGGGCGACCGCTCCGATTTTTTTTCCGACGCTCATAAAAAGTCCTCCTTCCGGCACATTGCCGTGTCATTGCTTTTAACGTAACCCGGCACCCCTGCCAAAATGCGGCGTCCCCCCCCGTTCGCAATGCACAAAAAACAAAAAAAGATCCCCCGTTTCCGGAAAAAACTTTGATATGACGGATTTTGGCATAGGTGCCGTATTACATTATGAACAAAGCAGCGGGAATTTTGCCCGCAACAAAAAAAGGAGGCGACAAAATGATGGAGTTCCTCGGGATGTGTTTTATCGTGACTATGGGGATCTTGTACGGACGCCGCAAGGCGGCGCGGGAATAACCAAAAAAAAGAAAGGATCGGAAAAATGTTGAGACTTTTCGGTTACGGAATGCTTTTTGTCATCGGAGTCTATCTCGGTCGGCACTGGGATGAGATCGACAGCTGTTCAGGGTATTAAAGGAGAAAACTCGGGGGCTGTTGCAAAACCACGAAAAAGTTTTGCAACAGCCCCTTTTTTGTATCATCACGCTTTGATGCGATGGGTGCACGAGGGGCTGATTTCGCCCCTCGTGGCTCCCTCAACCAGCCACAGGCTGGATTTTGTACCTGCCGCGGATATTTGCGGATGATCGTTTTGTCCGCGCTTTCAACGAATATCTCCGCAAATCTCCGCGGTCGCCTATATTTGTTACTGCAAATAAAAGTTGAGGTCCACGCGGGCTAATGCTCCGCTTTACGCTTCCGTCTTCGCCAAGGCTACGCCGTGACAAGCCGCCCGCCCGACTGCTTGATGTGCGATACGCCCTACTCCAATGCTTATCTCGCGTACATCGCCGCGAAATCAAAGCCAAAACGGACGATAACGGACAATTAGCGTGAAAAAGAAAAGGACAAAATCACGTAATGATGATGCGTCCGTTTTGTCCGTAAAAGTCCGTTGAGGATGACAACGCAGTTGCATTGCTACGCCGTGACAAACTGTCTGTTCGCAAAAATGATGATTTTTTACCTCACGCGCAGAATCAGCGGTGCGTAGCAGGGCAACGCCTTTTCCACCACGACCCCTTTGTCGTTTGTCGTGAATTTGAGCGGCTTGTAGACGCCGTCGCCGTCGAGAAATTCAACGGAGGAAACTTTTTCATCGGTGCGCAGGTCGATCTCCGTCATCGCGTCGAAACTCAAATTGATGAGCGCGAGCAAGTATCCGCCCCGGTCGTGTTTCCCGCAGCGAAAATGCACCGGCTGTTCCTCACCGTTGTAGAATTTGATGAGTTCCGGATCGAGACGGCGGAAAATTTCAAGCAACAGCATTTTGACTTCCGGCATTTCGTCCGCAATACGGGATTTCCCGACGATCTGCGCTCGGGTGACGACCGTGCCGCCGTAAGGATTTTTATAGAGGATCGTTGCGGGGCCGGGCTTCGCGCCTTTGCCCTCCGTACCGGGCGCTTGCGTGAAGTGCCCCAATACTTCCGCCTTGGACGAAACTTCCGTCAAATTGGGCATCGTGCCATCGGAATGCAGCGGGAGCCGGTAAGTGCCGCCGAAACAGAGTTTTTCCACTCCGGGATAAAAGGTTTCGATTTTCGGCGTACAGCCGAGATAATCCGTCATTCCGCGCCGGGTGATCTCCAATGCGGCTTGTCCGTCGATGACCGCCTTGCCGCTTAAAATCTGTTTCAATTCATCGTCGGTCAACGCTTGGGCGATCGCGCCGTTGAGCATATAAACGCCTTGACCGGAAATGAATTCATATTGCGCGGGGATCCCGAATCGATTGAGCTGGGCGATCTGCATATCGAGCATATAACCGCCGACTCCCTCGCGCGCCCGCGCAGGATTGAAACGCTTGCGGACATCGACGATCGGCGTGACGGGCCCCTGCCACGTCACGTGCGGCATTTCGAGAAGCAACGCATCGTAAAAGCGGCGGTTCGCCTTGACGATCTCCTCGTAGCCCATATTGGAATCTTTGACTTCCTTGTTGAGCAAGTTGTCGAGCCAGAGTTCCGCCCCGGAAGCGCCGTAGAGGATCGCGCCGGTGATGTGGCTGTGCATGCTGATCGCGCTCTTGTTGTAGCGATGGCGACCGTAAGTGTCGGACTCGTCAAGAAGATAATCAACGCCTTCCGCCATTTTGGTGCGGTAAGCGCCAACGTACATCACGATGTTGAACTGCTGGGTTTCAAGTTCCAGATAGTTCGCGTTGTGAATGCGCATAAAGGAGGGGTTTTTTCCGGCGAGCGCACGGGCGACCTCGCCGGAAAAGAGGTATTCCGCGCCGCCGGCGCAGATGCCGCACGGGATTGAGGAATCGACCTCGTCGATCGCATCGCGGATGAGTTTCGCATAACTGAGCAGTGTCGCCCGTCTTTCCGCCTCAAAAATTCTGACGCAGGGATCGTCCGCCGGGGCTTTTTCGAGATAGGAAACCAACTCTCGGTCGTTCGCGAATTTGCGCGGCATTTTGGCGTTGTAGATTTTCATATGCGACTTGCAGAAACATTCCGCGCCGTAGTCGCTGTTGTTGAGCAGACGGACGTCGTCGTCCATTAAAATGAAAGCCGGTTTTTCTTTGGCAAACAGGACGATGGAATCGTGAATGTGTTTGCGGAATTTCGGATCGAGCATACAGATACGGTAATTGAGTTCGCCTTTCTGATTGACGGCGTATTCCATCGGTTCATAGGGCAATGAGCCGACCGTCCACCCTTGTCCGACACTGCAGACAATCAGGATCCCGGCTTCGACTCCGGAACCCTCCAGACCTTTTTTCAACTCGCCGAAAGCCTTCGCGTCTTTGGCGACCTCCGCGGCGGTGACGCTTGGGTAAATGCCGAATTTGAACGCCTTGCGATTGACATCGGT
Source organism: Victivallaceae bacterium (assembly GCA_024405735.1). Lineage (GTDB taxonomy): Bacteria > Verrucomicrobiota > Lentisphaeria > Victivallales > Victivallaceae > UBA1784. The sequence continues at coordinate 64,722 of JAKSOF010000002.1, forward strand.
CGCCCTGATGAAGCGTTTCGCCTCGTTGATCATAAAAGGAACGTCATTCCGGTCAAAGAGCGTCACGCTCATGATATTCATCTTTTTGCCGTCGGGATCGGCGAGAAGCGGCGAATTTTCCTTCGTCGGCTGAATCGACTTGGTTTCACATCCGGCGACGCCCAGCAACGCCGCCGTCAATACGGCGTAACTCCATATTTTCCGCATCGTAATCTCCTGTTTCAAATTATATCATCGGTATCGGGAAAGGGAAGTCCCCGCCGCTTTTTTACCGGACGCGCAGAATCAGCGGTGCGTAGCAGGGCAACGCCTTTTCCACCACGATCCCTTTGGCGTTTTTCGTGAAGTTGAGCGGCTTGTAGATGCCGTCGCCGTCGAGAAATTCGACGGAGGAAACTTTTTCAGTTGTGCGCAAGTCGATCTCCGTCATCGCGTCGAAACTTAAATTGACGAGCGCGAGCAAGTATCCGCCCCGGTCGTGTTTCCCGCAGCGCAAATGCACCGGCTGATCTTCGCCGATGTAAAACGGCACCAGCGCGGGATCGAGACGGCGGAACATTTTGACGTACAGGCGTTTGAGTTCCGGCCACTCGTCGTTGACGCGCGAAACGCCGACCGCCATTGCGCGGGTGACGACCGTGCCGCCGTAGGGATTTTTATAGACGATCATACCGGGACCGAGTTTCGCACCTTTGTTTTCCGCGCCCTCGCCGGGAATGATCCGCGTCCATATTTCCGCATCGGGGGAAACTTCCGTCAAATTGGGCACGCTCCCGTCGGATTCAAAGTAAATACGGTGCTTTTCGTCGCGGCACTCCTGTTCAAAATGCGGATAGATCTCCTCGACTTTCGGCAGACAGCCGAGGTAATCCGCCATACCGCGCCGGGCGATCTCCAGCGCGGCATGACCGTCGACGACCGCCTTGCCGCTCAACACGGTTTTCAATTCCTGATCGGTCATCGCCTTGGCGATCTGGCGGTTGACAAGATAAACGCGGTTTCCGCCGATGAAATCGTACTGCGCGGGAATGCCGTAGCGGTTGAGTTGGAGCACCTGCATATCCATCACGAAACCGACGCCGCTTGTCGTATGAGTCGCATTGAAACGATCCCTTTCATTGATGATCGGCGTCGTCGGACCCTGCCACGCGACGTGCGCCATTTCGGCGAGAAGCGCGTCGTAAAAGGCGTGATGCTTTTTGACGATATCTTCGTATTCGCGGTTGGATTGTTGTACATCCTTGTTGAGCAGATTGTAAAGCCAGAGTTTCGCGCCGCTCATCCCGTAGAGGATGCCGCCCGTGATGTGACTGTGCATACTGACCGCGCTCTTGGAAAAACGATGGCGGTTGAGCGTATCGGATTCGTCGAGAATGTAATCGACCTTGCCCGCCATTTTGGCGGCGTAGGCGCCGCGGTACATCACGATATTGAACTGCTGGGGTTCAAGTTCCTGAAAATTCGCATTGTGGATGCGCAAGAAGGATTCGTTTTTGCCGGCGAGTGCGCGGGCGATGTCGCCCGCCATGATGTTTTCCGCGCCGCCGGAGCAGTAACCGCACGGGATCGAGGGATCGACCTCGTCGATCGCGTCGCGGATGAGTTTCGCATGGGAAAGCAGCGTTTCGCGCCGCACGGCTTCAAAAACTTTGACGCAGGGATCGTCCGCCGGGGCTTTTTCGAGATAGGCGACCAGTTCGCGGTCGCTGGCGAACTTGCGCGGCATTCGCTCGTTGTAGATTTTCATATGCGACTTGCAGAAACACTCCGCGCCGTAGGCGCTGTTGTTGACCTGCCGGAAATCGTCGTCCATCAAAAAGAAAGCGGGATGCCGTTTCGCAAAAATCACGATCGCATCGTGGATGTGTTTGCGGAATTTCGGGTCGCGCAGACACATCCGGTAATTGAGTTCACCCAATTGATTGACGGAATACTCCATCGGTTCGTAGAGTACTTTAAGACAGGTTTTCCACCCCTGACCGACCGAAGTCGTGATGAGGATGCCGGGTTTGACGCCGGAATCTTTCAATCCCGCTTGCAATTTACCGAATGCTTCGGCATCCTCTGCCGTCTTTTCGAGACGGCGGCTCGGATAGATCATAAACAAATATGCGGGATGATCGACCGAAGTCGCGGCATAGGCGCGCTTGGCGTCCTCGACCATAAAGGGAATGGCATCGGGATAAAAATTGACGACGCTGATAAGTTTCATCTTTTTCGCGCCGGGATCGGCGAGAAGCGGCGAATTTTCCTTCGTCGGCTGAAGCGAGTTGGTTTCACATCCGGCAACGCACAGCAACGCCGCCGTCAAAGCGGAGTGGATCCATCCTTTTTTCATTGAAATATCCCCTTTTTCAAATGCGCTTTTCAGTTTATGATAAATATATCATAAGAAATAAAAAAAGCCAAGACCAATAGTTCAAAATACCTGAAAAAATTTCCGCATCGGACGCAAAATCCTGCCGTGATTTGAAATAACTTTCCGGGATCGGCTTGCATTTGTGCGGTTCGGCATTATATTTCAAGCGTCGACAATCAAACATAAGGTGTGAGATGAAAGTACTGGTGATCGGAGCGGGGGCGGTCGGGCTTTATTTTTCGAGTCGGCTGGCGCAATCAGGAGCGGAAGTGGCGGTCGTTGCCCGCCGGGATTACGAGGTTGCCGTCCGGCAGGGCGGATTTGAGATCACAAGCGACCGCGGAAAATTTTTCTTTTGTCCGTCGGAAATTCTGCGCGCGCCGGGGGAATACCGGGATATTGCCGATTGCGTGATCGTCGCGAGCAAACTGCTTCCCGGTGTGGACCGCGTGGCGATGTTGCGCGAATGCGTGCGCGACAGGCATACTGCGATCATGCTGATCGAAAACGGCATCGGTATTGAAGACGAGGTCGCCGATGCGTTTCCCGGCAATGAATTGATCAGTACGGTCGCCTATATCGGGGGATCGCGCCCGGCTCCGGGGCGGGTATTGCAGACCGGAGCGGAAAAACTGGAATTCGGGCTTTATCCTTCCGGCATTTCGCCGTTGATGAAAGAACTTGCCGCATTGTGGGAAAATGCGGGTATCCACTGCACCTTGAAAGAGGAGATTTCGCTGACGCGCTGGAATAAACTCCTTTGGAATCTGCCCTACAACACGGTTTCCGTGCTTTCCGGCGGACTGGATACGCGGGAAATCTGCGCGGACGACGAGTTGGACGCGCTTTGTTTCGATCTGATGCTGGAAACGGTCGCGGTCGCCAATGCGTGCAATGTCCCGCTGACGCAAAAACACGCGGAGGCGCAACGGGAGTTGACGCGGAATTTCCCGCCTTTCAAGACGAGTATGCTGCAGGACGTATTGAGTCACCGTCACGTCGAAGTCGAAGTGATTTTGGGCAATATGCTCCGTCTGGCGCGGCAACACAACATCGCGACGCCCAAAGCGCAGACGTGCTACGCCCTTTTGCGCGCTTTCGATAAGAAAATAAAATAAAAGATCCGGCGCGGCACATTTATGACGCAGAAAGAAGTGATCCTGGAGGCATATCAAGCCGGATTGTCTTCCCGCGCCATCGCCGACCGGCTGATCCGCGTCTGCGGCATCGACGCCGTCAACGCGGAAAAAATCGTTGCCGCCTTTTGCCGGGCGCAAAAAGTCAAAAAAAAGCGATCTTGAGCAACGCGGCCGCGATCGCGACCACCGCGATCTCAAAAATCACCAGATAGACGATCGCGGAAATGATGACCGGCTTCGGGAAGTATTCCCTGATCTTCTTGTCCACGAAGGCATCACCCTCTTGCTGAAGCGCAGCCAGCGGATGAAATAATTTCCGTAAATTCATAATTTTCCTCCTTGTCGCGGTACTAATATACCTCCGTACATCCGATAATCAAGATGCAGAGACAAATTTTGTTTCTTCCGGCAAAAAACATGCAAACGACGGACTTCTGATGCGGAATGTTTGATTTTCCCGGCATTACGGAGTATATTATATTTATTATGAAATCGAAAATCATCATTAAAACTATGCCGGGATGTTCCGCGCCCGTGATCGCCTGTCCGGAGTGCGGGGAGATCCTTTCGCCCGCCGACATCGAGGGCTTCTGGAAGTGCCCCTATTGCAATTTTTCATTTGACCGCGATGCCTTGCTGGAGGATTTCGTTGCCTCGCCGCTTCTGCAACGCTGGGCGGGCGCCGCTTACAGCAGATTGTTGCGTCCATGAGCGGCGCGTGCTTCGATTGTCCGCGCCGTTGCGGTGCGCTCCGTCCGGAATTGCCGGACAACGCTTCTTTGCTCCCCGGTATCTGCGCTTCGCCGCTTCAACCTGTCGTCGCCCGCGCCGGACTTCATTTCTGGGAGGAGCCTGTCATCAGCGGGACGCGCGGTTCCGGCACGGTCTTTTTTTCCGGATGCAATCTCCGGTGCGTTTTTTGTCAGAATTTTGAGATCAGCGCGTTGCACAAAGGGAGCGTTATCACCGTCGCGCGCCTCAAGGAAATCTACCGCGACCTCATTTCGCAGGGAGCGCACAACATCAATCTCGTCACGCCGACGCACTTTTTGCGCGCCGTGCTGGCGAGTCTGGATGAAAAACTCCCCGTTCCCGTCGTTTACAATTCCAACGGATATGAAGCCGTCGAAGCCTTGCGTCTTTTGGAGGGAAAAGTCCAAATCTATCTGCCCGACTTGAAATATTTCGACGATGAACTGGCACGCCGTTACAGTCAGGCGCCGGATTACTTTGCGACGGCGACGCGCGCGATCGACGAGATGTTCCGCCAGACGGGACGTTACGAGATCGGCGAAGACGGTTTGCTCAAACGCGGCGTCGTCATCCGGCATCTGGTTTTGCCGGGGCATCTCGCCGATTCGATGAAAATCATTGACTACGTGAAAAACCGTTTCCGCAAAGGCGATGTCCTTTTCAGTCTGATGCGGCAGTATCTTCCCTGCGGACGGGTGCTGAAAGGGGAATTCCCGGAGTTGAACCGCAAACTTAATTTCCGCGAGATCAGGCGTATCGAGGAGGCGCTTTTCCGTTCCGGCATCGAAGACGGCTTTTTGCAGGACGGCTGTGCCGCCGATGCGAAATTCATCCCCGCCTTTGACGGGACGGGCGTCGCGCGCTCTTAAAAAAATAATGGTGCGAAGCACTTAAAAATCCCGCGTAAGCGGGCGCCAAACGAGCGCGGGAGGGGCGGCGTGAGCCCTCCCGCTTCCGTTGCGGCGATGCTTTTCATCCCGCCTTGCGCGTGCGCAATGTGTGTGATATATTATAGGAAAAAGGAAAACGCATTGTGAAAATCGTACATTTTTCTGATCCTCACGGCGGCGGTCCCGCGGAAGACTGGATGGCTTATTTCGATAAGCGCTGGGTCGGTGTTTTCAATTACCGTTTCCGCCGCCGTTTCCGTCACGATCTGTCGAAACTGGAGCGGGCGGTCGAATACATTTTATCGACGCGTCCGGATGTGGCGGTTTGCACGGGGGATTTGACGAGTTCGGGTCAGCCGGGGGAGTTTGAAAAAGTCCTTGCCGTGCTGAAGCCGCTGGCGCAGTCCGGCATCCCCTTTTATTACATGCCGGGCAATCACGACTGTTATGTGACGCGCAAAAAGTGTGTCGAGGCGGTGCATCACGCGGTGGAATTTCTTTCCGGCGGCCGCGACCGTTTTGCGGATTTCCCGCTGATCCGGCGCGAAGCGGGCGTGGAGATGATGTTGCTCAACACGAGCCGTCCGAGCAATCTTTTGTGTTCGTGGGGCTTTGTCAGCAAAGAAGATTCCGAAGCGGTCGTCAAATGGAGTGAAACGCCGCACGAAATGCCGAAAATATTGTTGTCGCATTATCCGATGATCGAGGAACATCCGGTTTTGCGGATGCGCCACCGGCTTTTCGGACAGCGGAAAATCGTCGAAAAAATGCGGCAGGGGGCGATCGATCTCGTTCTTTGCGGGCACGTGCATCGTCCGCGGCTCAAAGTCGATGCGGCGGGGCGCGGCGAATGTTGCGCCGGTTCGGTGACGCGCAATGCGTCGATGACCGAGATCACCTGTGATCCCGCAACGCGGACATTTTCCTTTGAACAGGTGAAATTATGATCGTCCACACGGTTTTTCTCTCGCCGATGCCGGAAACGGGGACGGTCTTTGAACTTCCCCGCGAGGAAGCGGAACATCTTTTCAAAGTTTTCCGCGCGTCGGTCGGCGACGCGGTCGAAGTGCTTGACGGGGCGGGACATCGCGGCCGCGCGGTCGTCGTCGCGCCGAAGCGCCTGCAAATGGGGCAAGTCGAATTTCTGCCGCCCCCGGATAAGGAGATCCGTCTTTACTGCGCTTTGCCGCGCCGCAACAAGCAGGACGATTTGCTGAAACAGGCGACGGAACTCGGCGTGACGGCGATCCATCCGGTGCGCTGCCGCCGTTCGGTCGCGCAGTCGGAGCCGACACCGCGCTGGGAAGTTCTCGTGCGCGAAGCCTGCAAGCAATCCAAAAATCCCTATTTGCCGCAACTTGCCGAACCGCAGGATTTTGCCGATGCTTTGCACGACGCCGCCCGAAGACGGCTCACGCTCGTTTACGGCAGTATCGTTCCTGCGGAAAAAACCGCGTTTGCCGACAGTCGCGGCGTCGCCTATTTCGTCGGGCCCGAGGGCGGTTTTGCGCCGGAGGAGTTTTCTCTTTTGGAGCGATCCGGCGCCGTCGGCGTCAATCTGGGACCTTATGTATTGCGTCTGGAAACGGCGGCGGTCGCGGGGATCGCTGTTTTGCGTAAGTTTTTGATGCTGTTGATGATACTCTTTGTCTTTGCGGGATGCGAAAAGGATGTGACGCAAAGCGGTTATATGACAAAAGGGCGCGATTATTGCAACAAGGGCGATTTCCTTTTGGCGGAAAAATTTTTCCGCTATGCCGCGCTTAAATATCCCGCCGCTCCGGAACCCGCGTTTGCGCTCGCCGCGCTTTACGAGGAATCGCTGGACGAACCTTACGGAGCGGTTTACTTTTACCGTCAGGGATTGAAGCACTTGCCGCCGGATCACGTCGACCGCCCGGTTTATGAGGCGGCGTGCCGCCGCCTTGAAGCGGAGATCGCCGCGTCTTCTCCGGCTCCGGCGGATCCAACGTTGCTTGCCGAGCTGGAAAAATACAAAAAGGAAAGTACGCAAATGCGTCAGCTTGTCCAGCGTCAGCAATGGACGGTTTCCGCTTTGCGCCGCGAACTTGACGCCGCGAAACAGCCGGAAAAAAAGGTTGCGGCGGAAGCGAAAACCTATACCGTCCGCCCCGGCGACACGCTTTCCGTCATCGCCCGGCGCTGTCGCGTTTCGCAGGCGGAATTACAGCGCGTCAATCAGCTTTCCGACAAAAGCGTTTTGCAAATCGGCGATGTCCTGATCCTGCCGGAGAAATAAAAGGGCGGCAATTTGCTTGAAAAATCCGCGCGTGCGTAGTATATTTCAAACGGCATTCGGGATCAACGAGAAACCAAAGGTGAGGAAATGAAGTATTTTTTTCTGGCGGCATTCGCACTTTTTTTAGGCGGTTGTTCTTTTTCATCCGGTTATAAACGTCCGCAGGAATTCGATCTGGCGCCGGTGAAAGTGAAATTTTCCCGTGCCGTCAGTTTCAGCAATTTCACCAATCTTTCCGGAAGCGACCGCCGCTTCCTGCTGTGTGACGGCGCGCAGACGACGCGGACGGAGTATTCCCGCTGGATCTCCAATCCCGATCTGATGCTGATGCGCGCATTGGCGTCGGGAGTTCCCGACAGCGTTACCGACAAGCCCCTGCCGCGCTGCAATGTCGTGCTTTACCGTTTCAACTGGTGCGACGGCAGTGCGTATCTCGTTGCCGATGTGACGCTTTTGTACGGCAAAAACAGTAGCCGCTGGATGTTCCAGACGCAGGAAAAGTGTACCGCCTCCGATGCCGGGTCGCGGGTCGCCGCGATGAATCGGTGTGTGGAGCGTCTTGCCGTTTCGCTTCAGGAAAAACTGGCGAAACTGCCGGAGGAAAGGTGATGAAAAAAATTCTTTTTTCGCTTGTCATTCTGCTTTCGGTCTGCGGATGCACGACCTCGAAACTGGTCGCGACGAAACCGTATGAAGAGCAGAAAAGTTCCGCCGGAAACCGCGTCGTCGCCAACGTCAAGGGGGAGATCAACGGGCTTTATCTTTTTTACTGGATCCCGTTGTGGTCGGGGGAGCCGTGGCGGCCCAACGAGCGTGATTACGACACGTTTACCCATTATGTGACCCCGGCCTATATGTCGCGGATGCTTGACAACTACCGCCGCCGCCATAAGTACGGCGCGGTCGAAGATCTGGAAATCAATCGCGTCAACCGGGGATGGTGGAGTCTGGGGATTTTATGGGTCCGGTCGATTTACGGCTCCGCCGTGATGACGGAAAAGATGAAAAAATAATCGGAAGTTTTTGCTTTTCTACGCGGATTGACTTGTAAAATATAAAAACGTGTGTTATTTTTTAAAGAGCCGGAGTGTGTTGTGCTCCGGTCAAGGTCGTATTTATATACTTTATATAAAGATTGGGAAAAAGAGAAAATGAGTCGCAAAATCATCGTCGCCGGAAACTGGAAAATGAACAAAAACGCCGCCGAGGGCAAATCGCTCGTCGAGGCGTTGAAAAATGAACTTTCCGGCATCGATTTCAATGAGGTCGAAGTGGTGGTCTGCCCGCCGTTTACGACGATTTCCAGCGTGATCGAGGCCGCATCCGGCAGTGCCGTCGGCGTCGGCGCTCAAAACATCCACTGGGCGCCGAACGGCGCTTTCACCGGAGAGATCTCGGCGGATATGCTCGTCAGTACCGGCGTCAAGTATGTGATCATCGGTCACAGCGAACGCCGCCAGTATTTCGGCGAAACGGATGCGACGGTCAATTCCCGTCTCAAAGCGGCGATCGCCGCCGGTTTGACTCCGATCGTCTGCGTCGGCGAAACGCTTGCCGAGCGCGAGAGCAACCGCACCGAGGAGGTGCTTGCCCGTCAGATCACCGAGGGTTTTGCCGGCATCAGCGCGGCGGACGGCGCCAAGATCGTGGTCGCTTACGAGCCGGTCTGGGCGATCGGCACCGGCAAGACCGCGACTCCCGACATCGCGCAGGCGGCGCACAGTTTCATCCGCAGTCAGCTCGCCGGAGTTTTCGGCACCGAAGCGGCGGAAGCGATCCGCATTCAGTACGGCGGCAGTATGAAACCCGAAAACGCCCGCGAACTTCTTTCCCAGCCCGACATCGACGGCGGTCTGATCGGCGGCGCGGCGCTCAAAGCCGACAGCTTTGCGAAATTGATCCGCGAAGCGGTCGCAGGCAGTAAAAACTGAGGCTTCTTTTATGGAAGTGATACGTATATTTCTCTACATTTCAGTTGCGATCGTCGCACTGCTTCTGATCGGTCTGATCCTGATCCAGCCGTCGAAATCGGGCGGCATGGGGGCGACCTTCGGCGGCATCGGCGAATCGGCATTCGGCGGCAAGGCGGGCAGTCATCTGACGCGCGCCACCGTTTGGATGACCGCGATCTTTCTCGCATTGTCGCTGGTGCTGGCGGTGTTGATCGGCCGCGGCGTCGGACAGAAAAAATCGGCGCTTTCTCAAGCGATGGAAACCGTCCCGGCGGAAACGCAAACACCGACGGAAACGGCAAAATAGGATTTCGATCAACGATGAAACGGATTTCGATCATTGCGATGGCAGTTGTTGCGACGCTTGCATTTGCCGCGCCCAAGAATGTGGCGTTCGGCGATGTGAAAGTCCAACTCAAAATCCATACTGCCCCCGAAGTTGAATTCCGTTCCAAAACCTCGTTCCCCGGCAATTCCGTTGCCGCCAGTCGTGAATGGGTCATGATCGCGGTCTCTTTTGCCCCCGGCGTCGGCAGCAAGGGACGCGTCAAGGCGATGCGCGGCGCCTGGGTTGATGATGTCGTGCTTGATGTTTCCGTCGAAGCACCGATGGACGGCGCCGCCGGACGGCGGAAAGCGACGGGACTTTTTATCGGCAGTTGCAAATTCTGGGCGATCCCGCTTGACGGCAGGTCCCATACCGCGTTGATGTTCATCGCGCCCCAGGTGCTTGACCGCTATCTGGCTTCCCACGGTGGCGGCGACGGAAAATATACGGAAAAACTTTTCCGGGTCCAGGCGGTTTTCCACACGGCGGACGGAGCTGAACTCGGCAGAGGTTATTTCAATCTTGACGGTTCGGCGAAGACACAGGCGCTCTACTTTGCTTCGCTTGCCAATGAAACGGTCGTCAAGGATGCCGTTTTCCCGCGCGAAAAGACTCCGTGGGCGTTGGTGAATCCGGAAAATTACGATTTAATGAAAGAATAACATAAAGACAGAGGCGGATGCGGAAAATGACCAAAGACAGTGCCATTTTAACGGTTGATATCGGCTCCGAGAGCCTGAAAATTGCCGAGTTTGCCGTCGCGGCAAGCGGTGCGCTGACGCTGACGAAATTTGCCTGCCGCAAATTGGAAGCGCCCGAGGTGACCGAAAACGACGTCGGCATCAGCATGAACGATCTCAATTCCGCGACGTTCCGCCGCATTTTCAACGAGATGGTCGCTGAAAATCAGTTCACCGCAAAGCGGGTGCGGATCTCGTTGCCCGCCAGTTCCGCCTTTTTGCGTTTGAGCAAACTGCCGGATGCGCTCGGCAACCGCGAGGCGATCAACCGGATCGTCGAATATGAGGCGCAACAGGCGGTTCCCTGCGCGTTGAGCGAAGTCGAGTGGGATTACCAGTTGATCCACCACGTCTGGAGCGAAAGTGTGGAGGAGACCAACGCCGAAGGCGTCCTGGAATCCAGTCAGATCGACCGCGAAGAATATGAAGCGCTTTTTGTCGCGATCAAACGGGAGCAGATCACGGAGTACACGACGGCGATCGAAGACGCCGGATTTCAGATCGTTTCCGTTTCCATCTCGCCGATCGAGCTTTTCAATGCCGCCAAGGCGACGCAGCTTACCGATGAAAATCAATGTGCGGTATTGCTCAATATCGGCAGCCGCAACAGCAGTCTGGTGATTTCCGATCACAACCGCGTTTTCCTGCGCAGTATCCCCATCGGCGGCAATGCGATCTCGGCGCAGATCGCCAGAGAGTATGATGTCACTCCTGAAGAAGCGGAGGAATTGAAGCGCCGTCACGGTTTTGTCGCTTCCGGCAGCGCCTACGAGGATCCCGATTCGGAAATGGCGGCGACCATCTCGAAAATCTCGCGCAACGTGATGACCCGGCTCCACGGGGAATTCAGCCGCTCGATCAACGTCTGGCGGGCACAGCACGGCGGCACTCAGCCGACGTTGCTGTTGCTTTCGGGCGGCAGTTCCGTGATGCCCGGCGTCAATGAATTTTTTCAGGAGAAATTGCATCTTAACGTCGATTACCTCAATACTTTCGGCGCGATCAACATCGACGATTCCGTCAATAAAAACAATTTGCAGGAAGTCGCTCCGGGCTTTCAGGAACTGATCGGACTCGCTCTTCACGAAGTGATCGACAGTCCCGTCAAAATTTCCCTTTTGCCGCGCGAGATCCGCAATCAGATGCGGCTCGACCGTCAGAAACCCTATTTTATCGCTTCGGCGGCGGCACTTCTTGTGGGATTGATGCTTTTTGTTTTCGGGATGCAGAAACAGGCGCTGATCGGTCAGGACCGCGTCACCCAGACGGAGGAAAAACTTGACGCCGCCAAAAAGGTCGGCCGTCAAATCAAAAATGAATTGAACCGGACCAACCGCGAAAAAAACAATTTCGTCGAAATGGAAAACCTGCTCTTGGAACGGAGCGCCTGGTGCGATATGCTCCGGAGCATCCAGCAGATCACTCCCGATCTGATGTGGATCACTTCGATCGAAGGCATTGTCGATCCCGATGCGAAACAGGATGCGGATGCCAAAAAGGGCGTGCCGCGTCAGAACGGGATGAGCGTCGAGCAGGTACTGGCGCAGACGGAAATCCGGGCGATTCGCATTTCCGGGTACACTTTGATTTTTCAGGGGCGTCGCGCCTACAGCGATTTCCGCAAGGGGCTGATGGCCTGCAGCTGGGTCGAAGAAGTGCGCGACGTGGACAATTCCGATATGAGTACCGTCGGCGGCAACAACACCGGCGCTTTCTCTTGTATCGTAGTGCTGAAACAACCGATCAAAAAATAGCGGGAGTGGATCGTGAACCGTTTTGTCAAAAAAAATCAGATGTTGGTCACGGTGCTGGCGGTTGCCGCAGTGATCGTTTTCGCTTTGCTGATCTACAGCGGCTATCTCATTTTTGAAGTCAGCGTCGCCAATTCCAAAACGGAGGAGTTCGCCGACAGCATCCGTATGTTGCGCCGTTCCAAACCGGCTCCGGTCAAGGAAAACCGCGCTCCGATCCAGGAGGATGCGAAAACTTACCGGCAGGGCGTGGAAAATTTCTTCGCCTATTTCGACCGTCCCTATCAGCACGCCGCCGATCGCTTCCTGATAACGCTTCTCAATCTGAAAGACGAAGCGAAATTACCGGAAGAACGGGATAAATTCATCGCCGATTACCGTCATTCGGTACGTTCGGACAGCAATGCCAATACCGATTTTACCGATTTCCGCGACAAATACAATCAGGAAGGCCGCTGGAAAGAGGCGACCGAGGAATTCAAGAAGGCGGTTCTGGAAGTTTTCCCCGATGTGGAATTCGGCAATGACGCCGACCGTTTCGCTCTGGTCGCGCTCGGGCTTCCCTACCGTTTGCCCAACGTCGATATGATGCAGCGCTATTACGACAACAGCCGCGAACGTTTCGGTCGTCTTGTCAAAATTCAGGTGGGAGCGCAGAATTTCGGTTTCGATCCGGTCTTTCAGAGAAAGTACAACGAAGACGATTTCCCGCTTATCGTCTACCATCTTGATATTATCGGGGATATGATGCGCCGGATGAAACAAGCGCAGATCTCCTCGCTCAATGTCTTTGCCATCGACAAAGGGATCCCTTCGGCGCCAGGGAGATTGGAGGAATGCCTGCAGTCGCGCGGAAATGTCCGTATGGTGCGTTATGTCTTTGAAGTTTCCGGTACGCTCAATTCCATTCGCGCCTTTGCCGAAAAACTGATCTCCGCGGCGGAAAAAGAACGCCGTTTTTATGTGATCAAATCGCTCAATCTTTATGCCAACGACACCGATTACCAGAAAGCCCGTGAGCAGATCAATCCCCAGACGAGCCAGAGCGCTGAAGCCGCCAGCCAGAGTGAAGCTCCGCGGCGCAGCCGCCGCGAAATGCGCCGGCTGGAAAATCAGCGCAAAGCCGAGGAGAAAAAGCAGCATGAAGAGGACGCGGCACGCGAAGCCGAACTCAAGTTGCCGATCCATCAGCGTCGCGATTACGGCAGAATACTTTTCGGCGGCAATGGAGAATGCCGTGCGATTTTCGATGTTGAGTATCTCACCACCCGCGATGGTGTCAACCGATAAATGGGAGAGTTAAGGCTGTGGAACTGATTAAACGCCATTATGAAAAAGTGATTCTGCTGGGAGTTTTCCTGCTGGTGATCCTGGCGATGCTCTTTGCCATTTCCGCCATCAACGAAACGCGCGAGATCTCCGACGACAAACTCCGCTTGCCGAGAATGAAAGCCGATTACGAAAAGGCGGATCCGGCAAGTGAACGTTTTCAGACACAAAAGCGCATTCAGTCGTCGGCGCTCAGCTGGTCGTCGCCCAGTGCGCGCAATGCCGCGCTTTGCTCCAATCATTACAGCGATCTCGTGATTTTCCCCGGGGTGGCGATGTGTCCTTTCTGCCGGAAAATGATCCCCGGTTATTATTTTGACGACAAGCACTGCCCCGAGTGCGATCAGATGCTTCCCAAGCCGGAGCGCCCGAAAACCGGCCGTTTCGAGAAAACGGAATCCGACCAGGATGCCGACGGCTTGCCCGATGAATGGGAAGCCCGGTTCCAGATCAAGCAGAACGTCGAGGGGCATGCGTTGCGCGACGACGACAATGACGGTTTCTCCAATTTGTACGAATACACTTGTAATACGGAACCCAACGTGCCCCGCGATCATCCGCCGCTCTGGCACCGGATCGTTTTCACCAATGTCCACCTGATCCAGCTCCCCGTCAATTTCAAGGCGCTCACCGCCTTCGGCGATGACAAGAACACCTGGAAGGCTCAGGTCGAAATCGAGCGCCGCGGAACTAAATTCTGGCGGCTGAATAACGAGGTCGTTGTCGCCGGTCGCCATTATATCGTCGTTGATATGGAGAAAAAATTGACCTCCGACGGCAAGGATGAATCGACCCTGACGCTCAAGGAAAAAACGACGGGCGAAAATCCCGAAATCATCACGATGAAAGTCGGTCAGCCGACATTCAGCAGCGATCAGCGCGCCGTGCTGGAAGATATCGCCGACCCCGCTTTCAAGGTGGAAGTCCGCGTCGGAGACACCTTTACCATCGGAAATGACGTGATCGGCCGGGAAAACTACAAAGTAAAATCTTTTGACGGCGAAAAGAAAGAAGTCGTTCTCGAAGCTTTGGATCCCGATGCCAAAGAAAAAGAAGCTACGGTGACCAGCGAGAGCCGGGTCCCCGAAGATATGCGTGTCCAAAGCGGTATTCCCGAAAGCGGCGATGCCCTGCCGGGCCGCGGACCGGTAAAAAATTGAAAAACAACGTAAACGTCAGAGATAAAAAAGTAAAGGGGTATCCATGAGAGCAGAAAAAGCCGTTTCACTCCGCGTTGCGGGGATGCTCGCATTGTTGCTTCCGTTTGCAGTTTTTGCGGCGGAGGAAACAGCGCCGGCGGAAAAGAGCGCAAATGAGATCCGGTTGGAACAGGGCAAAGCCAAAGAAAAGCTCCACCGCGAAAAACTCAATGCGGTCGGCAAGGTTTTGGAGTCCAGAGAATGCACGGCAAGAGATTATCAGGATCAGCTTGCCGTCGTGCGGGGTGTCGCCGCGGAACTGGATAAGGAGCGCGCGCAAATGCGTGCGGAGGTGTGGACTTCTCTTTCCCACTTTGCCAAGGATTTGGATTACGCAATCCGCGAAGCGTGGTTCCGGCTTCTGATCATGGAGGCCCGCAATGCGGCTTCCGAGGAGCGTTATCAGCCGGCGATCGAATTGGCAACGCAGGCGAAGAAAGTTTTGAGCGATGGCGACGATTCCGGATTTTCCGGAGAAAAGCGTACGGCGGATCGTCTGATCGAGCACTGCACCCGTGAAAAGCGAAATGTCGAATCGGAAGATGCGAAAACGATCGCGAAATTCGATCCGCAGGTCGATAAGGATAAAAAGCAAGTGCGGCAATTGTTGCAGGAAGCTCAGGTCTTTATCAAGAACCGTGAGTTGCAGGAAGCGCAGAACCGCGTTGAACAGGCCTTTTTGATCGATCCCTGCAACGCAGAAGCGATTTTCCTTGCCGGACGGCTCTACAATCAGTATTATGCCTATGGTTCCGCGCGCCGCAAAGCCGATCTGGAAGGCGTCTACGCCAATGCGGACTGGCAATGGGCGGAACCGATCTTCCCGAAAATCGCCGGTTCGGCGATGAATCAGGAGCAGGGGCACATCAAGGCGTCGGACAACGACCGCACTCTCGCCCGGATGGACGGCATCATTTTTCCGCAGGTCAATTACATTGATGCCGACGTGGACGCCGTGCTCGACGATCTTTCGGAGCAGAGCGCGAATTATTCTCCCGACCATCGCCCCGTTGCGATCAGCAAGAGTTTTCCCGCCGGCGCCAACTGGAAAGTATCGTTGACGCTCAACAACATCCCGATGAATGTCGTGATGCGTTACATCTGTCAGCAGACCGGGCTCAAATTCCGCGTCGATGCGGATGGTATTCTGATCGGTCCCGAAGTCGATGAAATGGTTTCCCGCCGTTTTACGGTGCCGTCGAGCTTGAACAACTACGTCATTCCGGAAAACGCTCCCGCGGCATCGGAGGATGCGGCGGATGCAAACGATGCGGCCCAGAGCAAAGGGCCGAAGATCGCCAGCGAGGATGACTGGAAAAATTATTTCCGCGGGCGCGGCATCAATTTCCCGGATGGCAGCAAAGTCAGTTATTCCAGTCAGGCGAAAATGCTCATCGTGCGCAACACGCCGGAAAACCTGCAGCAGCTCGATACCTTGCTCCGTCAGTTGGAAACGGTTGCCAACAAGCCGCTCATCATGATCGAGGTCAAGTGCATTGAAGTCCTTGAAGAGGATTATCAGGAGCTCGGTTTCGATTGGCAGTTCGGGACGAGCAGTCCCTATTTCCGGAATGGTATCGGCAGCAATATCATGCAGGACGAGTACGGCGAAACCTATCTGACGGGAGTGGGCGAAGGCAAAAAGATCGGCTGGTTGCTCAATCAGGGCATCAACACCGTTGAAAAAGGCGTCCTTGCCGCGATCCGCGGATCCAACAACAGCGCGTTGATCGACAAGCTCAACATTTTCCCCGCGCTCTGCGGTACCAGTCTGCCTTTCGGCTCGGATAATCCGCTGAACATTTCGCTTTCCGTCTACGCATTGGATCAGAATCAGCGTACGGAAAATCTCGCCGCCCCCAAAGTCGTCACCAGCAATGACGTCGAAGCTGAAGTCAAACTCGCCAAAACCTACTATTTCCCCGACAGCTGGGATACGTTGGAAGTCGAAGTCGAGACCGGCGATACGACGAGCAGTACCACCATCACGCCGCCGGTGCCGAATTTCCCCGAGGAAGGCACGCCGATCGGCGTCGGTTTCAAAGTCAAGCCGCAGGTGCTCGCCGACAACCGGACGATCCGTATGCATCTTGAGCCCAACATCAGCCAGTATCTCGGCGACGATCAGTACGATATGTACCTTTACTACGACAGATATGAAAATGGTGTCCCGGTGGAGGGCCCCGGCAATATCCATGTGCCCGGCGAACGTTTCTCCATTTTCAAGCCGATCATCGCCCGCCGCGAAATGGCGGTCGACATCGATCTCGACAACGGGGAAACCGTGGTCCTCGGCGGCCTTGTCCAGAGTATGACGACTTCGCGCGTTGACAAGATCCCGCTTCTGGGCGATCTGCCGCTGGTCGGACGGCTTTTCCAATCCCAGTGGGATAAGGCGGAGCGGACCAATTTGCTCTTTTTCGTCACGGCGCGGCTCTTGAGTTACGACGGTGCGCCGATCGAACGCAATCATACTCCGGGTGTTCCGGATTTCAACCGATAATCAATTCCGGAGGAAAACGTCATGAATAAGAGACAGTTGATTTTCTCCCTGTTCCTGGGTTCCGCGGCGGTTGTTCTGGCAGCTGACGCCACATCCGAAATGCGGCAGACCATCGAACGTACCGAGATGTATTACCAGGAATTCGCCCGCAATGCGGACCGGCTGGTCAGCAAGGCGAATGATCTTTACGGTGTCAAGCGTTACGAAGAGGCGATCAAGCTTTACATCGATGTGAAGCTTCTGCTTGAACCTCACTCGAATGCGCCGGCATTTGCCAAGCAGATCGAATATTGTGACAAACAAATCGCCAGTTGCTATTACCATTGGGCGCTGGATCTGATGGACGAAGCCGAGGAACTTGCGCAGCAGCGCAACTTTGAGGAGGCGATCGCCCTTTGCCGCAAAGCCGTCAAATTCTGCCCGGAGCAAGCCGGAGTTCTGGAAGAAAAGATCGCTTATCTGGAAAAGCGCCGTGATCTTGCCATCGCCCGCGATGCCGTTTCGGAAACGACTCTGGTCCCCAACAAGGAAAATCAGGCATATCAGATCGAGATCCTGATGGAGCAGGGTCGCCGTCTCGTCGCCGCAAAAGATTACAGCCGCGCACTCCGGAAATTCCAGGAAGTGTTGCTGATCACGCCGTATCACAGCGATGCGATGCAGAATATTCAAAGCATCAACCGCAAGATCGGCAAGATCGGTCTTGGGCGTTATACCGATACCCGCCGCGATCTGGTCGCGGAAGCCGAGTGGAAAGAAGCGATCCCCTTCCGCCCCGATGCCAACAGCGAAGCGGGGGAAAATCTTTTGGAAGACGGGAAGCCGGTCGCCAAGGCGGTCCAGGACAATGACGAGTTGAATAAAAAACTGGAAAGCATCGTCATTCCCAAAGTCAGCTTCGCCGATGCGAGCATCGCCGATGCGGTCAAGTTTCTGGCGGAGATTTCTCAGCAGTATGATCCGGAAAAGCGCGGCGTCAACTTTTTGCTGCGCCGCCCGGTGAAAGCGGTTGCCGCCAGTGACAGCAGTGCGGCGGCGGCGGGCAGCAGCGACGTTTACGTTTCGACCAGCGATTCCGGCAAGGATGTGTTGACCGGCGACGTATTGCTCGACAAAAAGATCGATATGGACTTGGAAAACAAGACGTTGCTGGCGATTTTGCGTCAACTCTGCCAGAAAGCGAATTTGCGTTACCGCATTGAAAAATATGCCGTGATCGTCGCGCCGCCCAACGTCGCGCTCGACGAATTGGAAGCGAAACTTTTTGCCGTCGACATCGCGCAGGGCGACAGCGACAGCGATCTGCGCGCCAAATGCGAAGCCAGCGGCGTTACGTTCCCCGACGGCGCCAAGCTCTTTTACGACAACAAGATCAACCGTCTGGTGGCGATCAACACCGCCGAAAATTTGCGGATGATCGAGGAAAAGGTTTTGCCGCAGTACGACATCAAAACCCCGATGATCCAGATCATGATCAAATTTATCGAGATCACGCAGAATGACCTCGACGAGCTGGCTTTCAACTGGCAGTTCGCCTTGAATACCGCTTCGGATCCCAACAGTTCCACCTGGAGCACCCGCAGTGAAAGCAGTAACGAATTGTTGCGTTACTACAAGCCGGACAATATGGAAAACGATGCGATGTATCCTTCGACGGTGCCCAACGATGCCAACTTGAATTTCGTCTGGCAGAATTCCGACGGACTCAAGATCAAAGCGCAGATGTTCGCGCTCAACTGGGCGGACAGTACGGATATCCTCTATTCGCCGCGCGTCACGACGCTGGACAAGATGACCGCGCACGTCGGTATGTACAAAGAGCAGTACTTCCCGAAAGACTGGGAAATGCCCGATATTGAATCAAATGATGTTCAGACCGGTTTGCGTTTGAGCGACATCGACGCCCAGCCGGTTTTGGACAACTTGCAGAAACTGGGGCTTTCCTTTGACATCACGCCGGAGATCCGCGATTTGGACAACGGTTTGATCTACATCCCCGTCAGATTCCCGATCCGGTTGTTTTCGGGATGGAAAACCTACGATGCCCGCAGTTACGGTAAAGGCGGCGACATCGACGGCGAATTCTACCGGATGCCGATTTTCGACGACCGGGAAATTTCGACGGAAGTGATGATCCGCGACGGCGAGACCGTCATTCTTGCGGGGGTGACGACCGACGTTTCCAAGATCGTCCACGACAAGATCCCGTTGCTCGGCGACATCCCGCTGATCGGGCGGCTTTTCCAATCGCGTTACACCAAGTCGGAAAAGGGCAATCTGCTGATTTTCCTCACCTGCCGGCTGGTGAAATCCGACGGGACCGCCTACAATCCGGCGGCTTCCGAGCGCCGGCGCGGTCTTCCCGGTTTCGGGCGTATGGAATAAGCGGTTTTTTTCGCGGCCGGCTTAGAACAAAGCCGGTCGCTTTTTTTTGACGGGTGGAAACTTGAAAGGGCGTGACGAGATCCTGTTGGCGGACGATGCCGCTCTTTCGCAACGCTGTGAACTGGAATTCTGCCGCGGCAGCGGTCCCGGCGGGCAGAAACGCAACAAAAGTTCGAGTGCCGTCCGGGTACGATTGACCGGTACGGATTTTTCCGCGACCGATTGCACCGAGCGCAGTCAGCACCGCAACCGCGCAAATGCGTTGCGAAAATTGAAAATGCAGATCGCGCTTTCGGAGCGCGAAAAGTTTACCGCGTTACAGCGGCAGATCTGCGCGGCAAGTCACGCGGAGTATCCGCTTTACATCGCCCGGTTGTTCGATGCTTTGGCGGAAAACAACTGGAGTTTGCCGGAAACCGGCCGGTGTCTTGCCGTGACGCCGACCGCATTGTTGAAAATTTTATCGCGCGATGCGCAGGTGTGGCAGGCGTTTTGCGAACGCCGCACCGAAGCGGGGTTGTCATCTCTGTCGCCGAGGAAGTAAAATGTTTTATTATATTTGCCGTCGTTTGTTTTATTCACTTCTCGTCGTTCTCGGCGTCGTATTGCTGACCTTTCTGCTTTTTGACGTCGCCGCGGGCGATCCCGCCGCCGCCGTATTGGGGGACAAGGCGAAACCGCTGGAAATCGAATCGTTGCGCCGCGAACTGGGCGCGGATCTCCCGCTTTTCTACGGCCGCCGCTGCCGCACCGAGGCGTTTGTGTGGCAAAAGGATGTCTGCATCCGGCAGTTCCCGTTGGAAAAAGGAGAAGCAAAGATCACGTTTGCCGACGGTACGGCCCAGGTGATCGCGTTGCCGGAAAAAAGTCAGAGCATTGCGCTTCCTGTCGGGACTTCCGCCGTCAAAAGCGTCGATTTTTACCGTTTGCAGGAAAATCCGTGGAACAGCCGTTTTTTCCGGGCAATGCAGGAAATTGTGACCATCCGAACTTGCAAGCCGTATGTCAAAATGCTCGATTTCGGCCGGACGATCACGACCCGCGAACCGATTTCGGGGATCCTCAAGCGGAGCATCGGGCCTTCGCTCGCGCTGATGGTGCCGATTTTCCTCGGCGAACTTTTCTTTTCACTGCTTTTTGCGTTGCTCGCCGTCGCTTTCCGCAACCGGCTGATCGACCGGGTACTGATTTTTTTGTCCGTGGCGGGAATGAGCGTGAGTTATCTTGTCGTCATCATCTTCGCCCAGTGGTATCTGGGGTACTACCTTGAACTTTTCCCGCTGTGGGGATGTGAATCCTGGCGTAATTTCGGACTTCCCGTCGTCGTCGGCATTCTCTGCGGCATCGGCGGAAATCTGCGTTTTTACCGCACCGTATTGATCGAGGAGTCCAGCCGCGAGTATTTGCGTACAGCAAGAGCCAAAGGCGCGTCTCAGGCTTCGGTTTACGGCCGTCACCTTTTGCGCAATGCGGCATTGCAGATCATTACGCGCTCCAGCGCGACGATCCCGTTTCTGTTTACCGGAAGTCTGCTGCTGGAATCCTTTTTCGGGATACCGGGGCTCGGTTTCGCGGGGGGCGATGCGCTTTACAACTCGGATATCCAACTGCTCAAGGCGATCATCGTTTTGAGTGCGCTTGTTTTCGTCGTCATCAATCTTTTGGCTGATCTTGCCTATGCCTGGGCGGATCCCCGCATTCGTCTGGAGTGATCTCTATGCAGAAAAATTTTATTCCTGAATTGCTTGCTCCGGCGGGCAGTCCCGCCTGCGCGCTGGCGGCTTTTGACGCCGGAGCCGACGCCGTTTACGCGGGATTGGCGAAATTCAACGCCCGGGAGCGCGGCGAAAATTTCACGCCGGAAATGATGGGCAAAATCATTGATTACGCCCACCGCAACGGCAAAAAAGTCTATGTGACGCTCAATACGCTCGTCAAGGAAAGCGAATTGCGCGAGGTCGCCGAAACGCTCGGCCTTTTGAGCGATCTCGCTCCGGATGCGCTGCTGGTTCAGGATCTCGGCGTTTTGCGTATGGCGCGCGAGTATTTCCCGGAATTGAAACTTCACGCTTCGACCCAGATGGGATTTCACAATTCGGCGGGATTGCGCGTCGCCGAAGCTCTCGGCGTCGAGCGCGTCGTGCTGGAGCGTCAGGTGACGATGAAGGAACTGACGATATTGCGGGCTTCGACGAAATTGGAATTGGAGTGTTTTGTCCACGGAGCGCTCTGCTGTTCGCTTTCCGGAAGTTGTTAT
This sequence comes from Victivallaceae bacterium, assembly GCA_024405735.1. Lineage (GTDB taxonomy): Bacteria > Verrucomicrobiota > Lentisphaeria > Victivallales > Victivallaceae > UBA1784. Next base: position 86,567 of record JAKSOF010000002.1, read on the forward strand.
TTTTCCAGTTTTCTCGGCGGCGCGAGCGGAAACCGCGGCAAATGCAAACAGCCTTGCCGCCGCCGTTATTTTGCCAAAGACGGCAACGGATTTTTCTTTTCGCCGCAGGATCTTTGCGGGATCGAGTTACTTGCGCAATTCAAAAAACTGCATATCGAATCGCTCAAAATCGAGGGCAGGCTCCGGCAGAGCGACTACGTTTCTGCGGTGACGGCGGCGTACCGCAAACTGCTCGATCTGCCCGATGAGGAGATCGCGGGGCATCTCGCCGAGGCGCGCAACGAATTGAGTCACGCCTACGGACGCCGCTGGTCGCACGGTTTTTACACGGCGGAATCGGCGCGCAGTCTGATCCGGCAGGATGCTTTCGGCGCGTCCGGTTTGCGGTGCGGTACGGTGGAGAGCGTGCGTGACAACGGCTTCGGTTTCACCGCGACGAACCGCGTCGGTCTGGGCGACCGTTTGCGGGTCCAGCCGCCTACGGGCGACGATGGCGTCGCCGTGACGCTGACGAAAATTTTTGTCGAAAACCGTGCGGCGACGCGGGCGCGGCAGGGCGAACGTATTTTTGTCTGTTGCGACAAGCCCGTGGCGATGAATGGGCAAGTGTTTAAAATCGGCGAAAGCGCCGGTGATTACACCAAACGTCTGGCGGCATTGCCGCGCCGCCGTGCGAAACTTGCCTTGAATGTACAGTTGGACGGCACGAAAATCGCCGTCCGGTGTCTGAATGCGCCGCTGAAAATGTGGGAAAAAAATTTGCCGCTTGCTCCGGCGCGCAACGCCGGATGCGGTACGGATCAGCTTGCCGGAGAATTTTCCCATTCGGACAATCCCGATTTTGAACTCGGCAATTTGACGGCGGAGATTTCCGGCAACTGGTTTTTTCCGGCTCCGCTGTTGAAAGAAGTGCGTCGCGAATTTTGGCATTATGCCGCATCGGCGCTCAAGCCGGAACAACTGATCGGCGACACCGGGATCGCGTTGGAAAAATTCCGCCGCGATTACTTGGCGATGATTCCCGCCGCGTTGGCGGAAAAAAGCGTCGAAACCGTTGCGCTCACCTTTGACGGAGCGGAGCCCGCCAACCGCCGCGCCCGTCGCGCGATGTCGGTTTTTGAACTCAATAAACTTGCGACCGAAGCGATTTTGCCGGAATTTTGTCCGGAGGAGAAACTCGGCATATTGCGCAAGGCGATCCTCGCCGCCGTCGAACGCAAGGTGACGCGTTTCCGCATCACGTCGCTTTATGCGCTCGCGCTTTTTGACGACTGCCGCGACAAAGTGACGCTGGTTTCCTCGTTTCCGCTGCCCGCCGCCAACAGCATGGCTTTCCGGGAACTCGCCGGATTCGGCGTCGTTCAGGCGATGGCGCATATTGAATTGGAGCGTTCCGCGGTCGAGGAACTGCTTCAGCACGCGGAGATCAGCGTCGAACTTTACCGCCACGGGCGTCCGGCGCTTCTCACCAGCCGCGCGGCGATCCCCGTCAACGGATTTTTTCACGACAAACGCGGCAACGGATTTGAAGCCGTTTGCGACCGCTTCGATCATTTGACGCGCATTTATCCCAAGCAGGTGGTGTCGATCCCCCGCCTCGCCGGGACGCTCGATTTCTACGATTTGCGCCGCGCCAACTGGAAATCACCGGAAATCACCTCTTTCAATTTCGACGGAAATTGGGAGTGATTTGCAAAAACGCATATGTGGTGTTATATTAAGTGATACACGATAAGGAAAATCACGACGAAAGGGGGTGAAAAACATGGAGACCGAAGTTCGCGTCAAGAAAGGCGAGCTGATCGACCGCGCGTTGCGCCGGCTCAAGAAAAAGCTCGACAAGGAAGGCACCCTCAAGGAACTGCGCAATCGCCGGCACTATGAAAAGCCCAGCGAAATCAAGCGTCGCGAGGCGAAACAGCATCGCCACTAAGGATGGGATCCTTCTAAAATGGGCTGTCGCAAACCTTTCGGAGGCAAAGCGACAGTCCTTTTTTTATCGGCACACTCCGGCGCGTCGGGAGTACGAGGGGCTGATTTCGCCCCTCGTAACACCCTCAACCAGCCAGAGGCTGGATTTTGTACCTGCCGCAGATATTTGCGGATGATCGTTTTGCCCGCGCTCGGAACGGCTGTCTCCGCAAATCTCAGCGGTCGTCTATATTTGTTACTGCAAACTGATCTGCGCCCCACGCGGGCTAATGCTCCGCTTTACGCTCCGCCCGCCCGACTGTCCGATGTGCGATACGCACTATGCCGCAATTTGCCTCGTTCTGCCGGACGAAATGAAATCAGAAACGGATGACAACGTAATTGTACTCTTCTGCCGTGTGCATTGCCATTTGCGTTTTGCTTCCGGTTTCGCAAAATTGCCTTATCTCACAAAATCCGTAAATTTCGCGGCGTGCCCGCGGCGGGGACGGGCGCTGAAATTAAAAAAACGCCATTTTATTTCATAAACGGCTTGCATTTTTGCCGAAAGTAGTTATATTTGAAAAGTGTAACAGTGGAAAACCTATATTTAGAGGTAGTCGCAAATGAAATTCAGTAAATTGTTCTTCGCTTGTTCTGTTTTGGCGGTTCTCTGCTTCGGTACGGCGCGTCTTTCCGCGGCGGATAAGCCGTGGGTCGTCTATCCGATCGAGAAACTCAGCCGCGGTGTTGCCAACGTCGCTTTCGGCGTGTTGGAAATTCCGATGAAATGGCACGATGTCACGACCGAAATGGGCGGCATCGCCGGACTTACTTACGGTTCGATCAAAGGCGTTTTCTGGTTTATCGCCCGCGAAGTGGTCGGCGTGATCGACGTTGCGACTTTCCTTTTCCCGTTGCCGGGATGCCCCAATGATCCGAATGGCTACGGGTGGGGTTACGGTCCGATCATGACGCCCGCCTGGGTCGTCGACGTGGAGCATGACTGGAATAACTTCATCTACGATGAAAGCACGATGGCGAGTCCGACTTATTGATTTCGGGCTTTTACCGATTGTCAGCAACTGGATACGCCGGAAAGTGATTTCCGGCGTTTTTTTTAACGGGGAAAAACGATGAAATTGCGCCGATGGTCAAGAGGTGTCGCGTGGATGACCGCCGCTTTTATGGCGGGAAGCGTTGCGTTGCTGATCTTTTATTTCAGCGGACATACCATTTTCGCGGCGTGGGAAAATCTGCTTGCCGGAAAATTGTCGTGGCGCGATGCGCTGCCGGTTTTATTGATCCCCGCAACGATTTTTCTTCTGATCGCCGTGTCTGCCGTCAATATCGTCCTCGGGATTTGTTTTAACCGCAAAGTGATGCGCCCGCTGGAAAAAGCCGTCGCTTTTGCGGAAGCGCTGTCGCGCAATGAAACTCCGGAAATGCTGATGCCGGGAAACGACAGCGACGAGGATGTCGCCGCGTTGCAGATCTCGCTCAATGTTTTGCGCGACCGGCAGCAGAATCAACTGGTGCGTAACCGGCAAATTGCGGCGCGCACCGCAAAAGCGGGTCGTGAACGCGACCGTTTCGAGTCGCTGAAACGCCGGGCATTTGACGCCATTTTGCCGGAAGCGCGGCGCGCGCTCGGCATTCTCAAAGGGCAATTGCTGATCCAGTTGAAGGAAATGGAGCGGAGCGCCGATCCGGAGAAGAAATACTACCGCGACCTTTTGCTCAAATCCATCCGCCGTCAGAGCGCGCTTGCGCGCGATATGGAGGCGGCGGTCGATGTCAACCGCCTGGACTGGAAACGGTGGAACGATCCCGTGCCCGGACGCTTTGATACGGCGGATTTCCTTTACGATCTTTTGGAAAGCGCCCGGGTGATCGCCCGGACGCGCGAAGTGTTGCTTGTCAGCGAACTTTCTTCGGATATTCCCGGACGGCTTTATGCCGACCGCGAACTTCTGGCGTATTTGCTGAATGTACTGTTGCGCGCGGCGTGCCGGATGGCGGCACCGTCAAGCGAGATCGTTTTCCGGGGAGCCCGCGACGAGCGGGGGGAGATCCGCTTTGAACTTCAGTTGTCATTGCGCGAAAATTTCCCGCAGAAAACGGTGGAAGCCGATCCCGAAGCGAGCGCCTTTGACATCGCTTTGGAGATCGTCCGTCAGACGGCAAGCGTCGTCGGATGCGAAATCGCAGTCGAAATGCAGTCGGGGAAAGCCTGTTTCCGGCTTTCCCTGCCCGCCGGAGCATCCATTTACGACCGCGCCGGGATTACCGCGCTGCCCTCGATGCCGCTTTTTTCGCACGCTCCGGATGAGGTGGACGACCGGACGCTTGAGGTCGTGCTTTTGGACGACGAGCCGGACGGCGCGGAGATCCTCGTCCGGATGATGCAGAGCTATCATCTGAATTTGACCAATGTCCGCACCGAAGCGGAACTGCAGGAAAAGTTGCGGAAAAAAAGTTTCGATGCCGTGATCGTCACATCGCCTTTTGCCGATCGCGCTCCGGGCGCATTGCTGGCAGATATCCGCAGTGTGCAGACGCTTCCCGTCGTATTGATCTCGCCCGCATTTCCGGATGACGACGACCGTAAACTTGATTTTTCCGGACGGACGGCTTATCTGACGATGCCGCTCAATTACGAATTGCTCAATGAAGTGATCCGCCGGATGTGCCGCTGACAAGGGGAAACGATGAGATTGCTGATCCGGCGCGTTCTGCTTTGGGGAGTATTGTTTGTCTGGGCGGTCGTTGCGCTTTGCCGTGCCGCTTATCTTGCGGGGCCCGCCCGCGCCGGACACATGCGGCAGGCCGATATTCTGGCGGGGCGCGAAGGGGTGATCCCCGCGATCCGCGGTCGTCTGCTTGACCGCAACAGCGTCCCGGTCGCGTGGGATGAGGCGCATTTTGAATTGCTGGCGACTCCGGGATGGGATCCGGGATGCGCGCAGGAGATCGCCACGATTTTGCAGCGCCCCGTCGAAGTCGACGAATCGCGGATCATCGCCCACCGGCTGACGCCGGAAGAAGTCGTCAAACTGGAAGAATTGGAACGCGCGGGATTTCCTGTCCGCATCCGTTATCGTTGTGAGCGCATCGTCGCCGTTTCCGCCGACAAACGCAATTTTATCATCCAGCTGGAAGCGAAATACGACGACATTCTGCACGGCAGGGACGGGCGTTACCGCGTGTTGCTCGACCGTTATCAGAGCGATATTCCGGAAAGCTGGCAATTATTGGAAGCGCCGGAAAACGGGGGCGACGTGGTGCTTGATATTTCGCTTGAGGAGATCGAAGCCAGATGAAAAAGGAAACGCATCATCTTTTTTCCTGCGAAACGATCATTATCATCGTCGCTTTTTTGCTCTCGTTGAGCGGTCTTTTGACGATTTTGAGCGGTTCCGGCACCTGGAGTTCTCCGATGGAGCCGGTCATCCGTCAATTGGTGCATCTCGGTGTCGCGCTGATCTTTCTCGCCATTGCGCATTATTTGCCGTTTCCGCTGTTGGGCGGAGCGCGGATCGTCTGGTTTTCGACCGGGTGTTTCTGGCTCTTTCTCGCGTTGCTCGGCGTTTTCGGCAGCCGCATCAACGGGATGCAGGGATGGTACCGTTTCGGGATGTTGAGTTTACAGCCCGCCGAGATCGCCAAGGGGGCGTACCTCGCGGCGCTTTGTGCGGCGTTGACGCAGGAAAATCCCCGCCGGAGGTTGCCGCTCGCGCTTTTGGTCGCCGTCGTGTGGGTGACGCCGATCATTCTGCAACCGGATTTTACGACGGCATTGATTTATGCCGCGATTTTCTGGATGCTCCTTTTTCTCGCGGGCGGCAAGGTCGTCAGTATGCTGCTTTTGCTGGCGACCGTTTGCGCCGCCGGAAGTTTTTACGTTTTCAGCCGACCCTACGCCTGGCGGCGGATCGTCGGATTTTTTGCCGACGGCACGGCGGGTGCGCACTGGCACGTGATGCAATTTGAGTTGACCGTCAGCCGGGGCGGATGGTTCGGTTCGCGGCTCGGCAAGGCGGTGTGGAGCAACGCCTATTTGCCGTTGGCGTACAACGATTCCGCCTATGCGACGCTCTCGGAAACGCTCGGTTTTGCCGGAAGTTGCGTCATCTGGATTTTCGTCATCGTTCTGATCGTGCAGTTTTTGAAACTTGCGTCGCGCCGGAATCTTGCTCCGGTCAGCCGGCTCTACATCGAGGGAACGGCGCTTTGGATCGCGCTGCAATGGCTGATCCACGTCAGCGTCAATCTCGCCTTGCTGCCGCCGACCGGACTGACTTTGCCTTTCATCAGTTACGGCGGAAGTTCGCTTGTCGGATTTTTCCTGATGACCGGCTGGAGCCTTGCCGCCGCCCGCGAAACGGAAGAATTTTCCGCGCAGGTTTTGCGCGATTGAAACAAAAAATATTTTAACGGAAAGTGAAATCGATGGATCACGTTGAAAAGGCGCGCTCGCTCTTTCTCTCCGGCGCCAACTGCGCGCAGGCAGTCGCCGGCGCGTTTGCCGATCTTTGCCGGATGGAGGAGGAAAAACTCTTTCAGCTCAGTTGCGGTTTCGGCGGCGGTGTCGGCAGAATGCGCGAAATCTGCGGCGCCGTTTCCGGAATGACGCTTGTTGCCGACATCCTCTATGCTTCGGGAAGCATCGGCAAGGGCGACAAGGATGCCCAGTACGCGCGGATCCGGGAACTCGCGGAGCGTTTTCGTCGGGAGACCGGCTCCATCGTCTGCCGGGAATTGCTCGGTCTGGAAAAGGCGCGGGAGGAATCCCCCGTTTCCGCGGAAAGGACTCCGGAATACTATAAAAAACGCCCCTGTGTCGAGATGGTCGCACTTGCCGCATCGATCCTCGAAGAATACATCGCGCAGAATCCTCCGGCGCTTTGACAAATCATTCTGCTTGTAAATCAAAGAGTTTCGTGATATATTAGAAAGAAAGATTTTTACAGGAGAAAAACTTTTTTCAAATGGCATCCGGTTTATCGTTCACGATTTTTCTGATGCTGGCGTTGCTTGCGGCGTCGGCTTTTTTTTCCGCCGCGGAAACGGCGTTTTCCTGCCTGAATAAAACGCGCTTCAAAACTTATGCCGAAAAAGGCGACCGTTCCGCGCAGCGGGTCTGCCGCCTTGCCGACCGTTACGATTCGTTGCTTTCGACGATTTTGATCGGCAACAACATCGTCAACATCGCGCTCGCTTCGACCGGGACGTTGCTTTTTGTTCAGCTTTTCGGGGCGTACGGTGCGACGGTCGCCGTCGTCGTGGTGACGGCGGTGGTGCTGATTTTCGGCGAGATCACACCGAAGTGCATCGCAAAGGACTGCTCCGAGCGTTTTACGCGCGTTTCGGCGCCTTTTTTGCAGTTGCTGATGTGGATCTTTGCGCCGCTTGCCTCGCTTTTTGCCGTCTGGAAAAAACTGCTCGTCAAGATGCTTCCGATCAGCGAGGAGGAACCGGTTTCGCCGGAGGAACTTCTGATGTTCGTCGACGAAGTTCAGCAGGATGGCGGCATCAACAAAAACGAAGGCGAACTTTTGCGCAACGCGATCGAATTTTCCGAACGCGACGCCAAGGACATCGCGACTCCCCGCGTGAAACTCGGCGCGGTTTCCCGCGACAGCAGTAAAGAGGATATTGCCCGCGTCTTTTCCGAAACGAAATTTTCCCGGTTGCTGGTTTATGAGGAAAACATCGACCATATCGTCGGCGTCATCCACCTTAAAAATTTCTATGCCGGCACCGGCGTGACCAGCCGTCCGCTCGACGAGATCATTTCCCCGACCGTTTTCGTGCCGACGGGTGAAAAAATCAGTTCCATTTTGCGCAAACTTCAGCAGAAACAGGCGCAAGTCGCCGTCGTCCTCGACGAATTCGGCGGCACCTACGGCATCATCACGATGGAGGACGTCCTGGAGGAACTCGTCGGCGAGATATGGGACGAATTGGACAACGTCGTCGAACCTTTCCGCCGCATCGCCGACGATGTCGTGCGCGTCGACGCCGCCGTGGAATTGAGCGATTTCTGCGATTATTTCGATCTTGCCATCGATTCCGAAATGGTCACGGTCAACGGCTGGGTGACCGATCAGTTGAACGGCTTGCCGAAAAAAGGCGACCGCTTCACTTACGGCAAATACGAGATCACCGTTCTGGCGACGGATCGCCGCTGTGTTTCCTGGATCGAGGTCAAAACGCTTCCCGATGAAGCGTAGTTCCGGTTATGGTACGGTGAAATGAAATTTTACCACAGTGCGGCAACGGCGTTGCGCACGATTTCCCGGGAGGCAGTCCCCGACGATTTTGCCGAAGTCGAAGCGCGTTATCCTTTTCTCGCCAACGATTATTATTTGTCGTTGATCGATCCCGCCGATCCGGACGATCCCGTCCGCCGTCAGCTTTTCCCCGACCGCGCCGAACTTGCCGATGAGGAAAGCGAATTCGATCCGCTCGCTGAAGCGCGGCAGATGCCCGTGCCGCGTCTGATCCGCCGTTTCGACGACCGCGCCGTATTGCTGACGACTTCCCGTTGCGCGATGCACTGCCGTTTCTGTTTCCGCAAGCGTTTCTGGGCGAGCGACCTCGACCATCCCGGCGATCTGACCGAAAAGGACCTCGCCGCGGTCGCCGGATTTCTGCGCCGGACTCCGGAGATCCGCGAAGTGCTCCTTTCCGGCGGAGACCCGCTGATGCTGCCTTTTGACAAGTTGCGCCATATCATCGGCGTTTTGCGCGAGATCCCCTCCCTTTTTGTCCTGCGCGTCGGCAGCCGGATGCCCGTTGTGTTGCCGGAGCGCGTGACGCAGGAGATCGCCGATTATTTGGGCAGTGTGCCGGGATTATGGTTTTTGACCCATTTCAATCACGTCAACGAGGCGACCGATGCGGCGATGGCGGCGTGCGCGCGGCTGATCCGGGCGGGAGTTCCCGTCCTCAATCAGACGGTGCTTTTGCGCGGAGTCAACGACACTCCGGAAAAACTGGAAGCCCTTTTCCGCAAACTGATCGCCCACCGCGTCAAGCCCCATTATCTTTTTCACGTCGATCCCGTGCGCGGCGTCCGTCATTTCGCGACCGGCATCGACCGGGGGCTGGAGATATTGCGCGCTTTCCGCCCGCGGCTTTCCAGTCTCGCCGTGCCGACTTTTGCGATCGATTTGCCCGGCGGCGGCGGCAAAGTCGCACTTCAGCCTGATTACCGCGACGGCGACAAGTTCCGCGACATCCGCGATACGCGCTCCATTGCGTACGAGATCAAAAAATTGTGACCGGGACACGGCGCAGCGGTATGCGCTTGCGGACTTTTCATAAAAAATCACTTTTTTCTTGCATCCGGACGCAAAAGGCATTATATTATATTTTCAATTGTTGCTTTATCTTACAGAAGGATTTAAAATATGCGGATCTTGACAGGGATTCAGCCTTCCGGCACCCCTCATCTGGGGAATTATTTCGGCGCGATGCGGCAAGTTTGCGCGTTGCAGGACAAAGGGGAGAGTTTCCTCTTTATCGCGGATTATCACGCGCTGACCGTTTCGCCGAAACCGGAAACGTTGCGGCAAAATGTCATCAATCTCGCGCTCGATTTCATTTCGTGCGGCGTCGATTTGGACAAGACCGTCTTTTTCCGTCAGAGCGAAGTCCCCGAAGTGTGCGAATTGTCGTGGATCTTGGGTACGGTCGCCCCGATGGGATTGCTCGAACGCGCGCACAGTTACAAGGACAAACTCGCCAAAGGCTTTTCGGCGAATGTCGGACTTTTCACCTATCCCGTCCTGATGGCGGCGGACATCCTGCTTTACCAGTCCAATCTCGTGCCGGTCGGCAAGGATCAGAAACAGCATCTTGAAATCACCCGCGATCTCGCCATCAAATTCAACAATGAATACGGCGACATCCTGACGGTCCCCGAAGCCTACATCCCCGAGGAAGTCGCCATCGTTCCCGGCACGGACGGTCAGAAAATGTCCAAGAGCTACGGTAACGTCATTCCGATCTTCGGTACCGAAAAGGAAATCAAAAAAGCGGTGATGAATATCGTGACCGACTGCAAGGGGCTTGAAGAAAAAAAAGACCCCGACACTTGCAACGTCTTTGCGATCTACAAACTCTTTGCCACTCCGGAAGAAGTGCAGAAAATGCGCGAAAACTACCTCGGCGGCAATTACGGCTACGGCCACGCGAAACTTGCCCTCTTTGAAAAGATCTGGACGCATTTCGAGCCGATGCGCCGCCGCCGGGCGGAACTCGCCGCCGACATCCCCGGTATGATGAAGTTGTTGAGCCGCAACGCCGAACGCGCCCGCGCCGCCGCCGACGAATTGTTGAGCAAAGTGCGCGAAGCGGTCGGGATCCGTTAATTCAAGGAGAATGTGAAAATGAGCGCAGTTTTGTCGGAAACACTGGAGCGTTATCAGAATTATGTGTTGCCCACTTATGCCCCGAAGCAGCTTTTTTTGCGCGGCAAGGGCGCGCATTTGTGGGATGACGAAAACGTCGAATATCTCGATTTCGCGGCGGGTATTGCCGTCTGCAACCTCGGTCACTGCAACGAAAGAGTCACCAAAGCGATCGTCGAACAGGCGCAGACGCTTGTCCACACCTCCAATTTGTACTACAACAGCGTGATGCCGCGTCTTGCCGAAAAACTGATCCGCGAAGCCGGATTTGCCGGACGCGTCTTTTTCTGCAACTCCGGCGCCGAGGCGAATGAAGGACTCATCAAACTCGCCCGCAAATACGGCAATGCGTCGCACCGCAACACGATCATTTCGATGGAGGATTCCTTCCACGGCAGGACGCTCGCGACGCTGGCGGCGACGGGGCGCGCCAAGTACCGCAAGGGCTTTGAGCCGGACGTCGCCGGATTCAAGCAAGTGCCTTTCAACGATTTTGCCGCTCTGGAAAAGGCGTTGACGCCCGACGTCTGCGCGGTGATGCTTGAGATGGTTCAGGGCGAAGGCGGCGTTTTGCCCGCCGACCCCGAATATCTCAAAAAAGTGCGCGCGCTCTGCGATGAAAAAGATGTTTTGATGCTTTGCGACGAAGTTCAGTGCGGGATGGGCCGTCTCGGTACGCGTTTCGCCTTTCAGAGTTTCGGCGTCGTCCCCGATGCCCTGTCGATGGCGAAAGCGATCGCCAACGGAGTTCCGATGGGGGGCTTCATCGTCCGCGAGAAATTCGCGAACGTGCTGACCGTGGGAACTCACGCGAGCACGTTCGGCGGCACGCCGCTTGCGAGCGCCGCCGCGCTCGCGGTGCAGACGGCGTTCGACGAGGACGGCGTCCTGGAAAACTGCCGGGAGCAGGGCGCTTTCCTGATGGAAAAACTGACTGAGATCGTGAAACCTTATTCCTTTGTCAAGGGTGTCCGCGGCAAAGGATTGATGATCGGCGTCGTGCTCGACCGTCCGGCGGGCGCGTTGCAGTCGATCCTCCTGAAACACCGCCTTGTCACGCTGACTGCCGGGGAAACCGTGTTGCGGCTGGTGCCGCCTCTGGTCATTTCCCGCGCCGATGCGGAACAGGCGATCCAAATCATCGCCGCCGGCTTGCAGGAATTTGCGGCATCCATCGAGGAGAAATAACGATGAAAAAAGATTTTCTTACTTTGCGCGACATCACCCGCGACGACCTTGAGGTGATTCTCGATCTCGCCGCCAAACTCAAGCGCGACCGTTACACGACGACCGAAAAACCGTTGCTCGGCAAGAGCATCGGTCTGATTTTCGCCAAAAGTTCGACCCGCACCCGCGTTTCCTTTGAGGTCGGAGTCCACGAACTCGGCGGCTATCCGCTCTATCTCGATCAATCCAAGATGCAGATGGGGCGCGGCGAGACCGTTCCCGACACGGCGCACGTTTTGAGCCGTTTTCTGCACGGCATCGTCATCCGCACTTTTGCCCACAGCGACGTCGAGGAACTGGCGCGTTGCGCTTCGATCCCCGTCATCAACGCGCTGACCGACGAATATCATCCCTGCCAGCTGATCGCCGATATGCTGACCATCCGCGAACACAGCGGACGCTGCGATTCGTCGGTCAAACTCGCCTTTTACGGCGACGGCAGAAGCAATATGGCGAATTCGATGATCCTCGCCGCCCGGCTGACCGGGATGGAACTGGTGATCTCCTCCCCTGAGGAGGAGGCGCCCCGTGCCGACATTATCCAAGGCGCGCCCAACGTTTCGTGGGAACCCGATCCGGTCAAGGCGGCGAAAGACGTCGATTACTTCTACACCGATGTCTGGGTCAGTATGGGTTTTGAGGAAGAACGCGCGCGCCGGATGAAAATTTTTACGCCCTATCAGGTCAACGAGAAACTTTTTGCCGTCGCGCACAAGGATGCGAAATTTCTCCACTGTCTGCCCGCGCACCGCGGCGAGGAGGTTTCCGCCGGGATCATGGACGATCCGGAGCGTTCACTCGTTTTCGACGAGGCGGAAAACCGTCTGCACGCGCACAAAGCGCTGATGAGTCTCCTGATGAAATAGGGAATTTCCGTTTGTGGCGCAACCGGAATCGGTCACGACGGTCGAGGGGGAGATCCTCGGCGTCCGTTACGAAAGCCCGGAAAACGGCTTCAAGGTTTTGACCGTCCGCGTCCGGGACGGAGAAAAAATCACCGTCTGCGGCAATTTCGACGCGCTTTATCCCGGTCAATGGGGGAAATTCACCGGGCATTTTGAATCCCACCGCGATTTCGGGCGGGAATTCAAGGCTTCCGGCGGCGTCGTCACATTGCCCGGTACGCTCGACGGCGTGCGCCATTATCTTGCTTCCTGCGTTCCCGGCATCGGCCGCACTTTTGCCGGAAAGATCGTCGATTTCTTTCAGGGCGATACGCTCGATGTCCTCGACCGTCACCCGGAAAGGCTTCTGGAGGTCCCCGGCATCGGCAAAAAAAAGGGCGAATCGATCGGCCGTGTCTGGCGTGAAAATTCCCTGCGCCGCGACGGGATGATCTTTTTGCAGGGATTGGGGGTTTCGCTTGCCGGCTGCGACCGGCTTTTCCGGCGTTACGGCGCCGATGCCCCCGAAATCGTGCGCAATGACCCCTATAAATTGGCGGAGGAGATCGACGGCATCGGATTTACCCGCGCCGATATGCTCGGCAGGAAGCTCGGCATCGAGCCGGAATCCGAAAAAAGACTTCTTTCCGCCGCGCTCTATGTGATGGGGCTTTATACGTCAGGCGGTCACGTCGGCGCGCCTTACAACGAATTGATCGACCGCGTTGCCGAAGTGGGGAGCGTGCCCCGCGAAGCGGCGGAAAAAGGCGTCGAATCGGCGCTCGCTTCCGGAAAATTGCGCCGTGATCTCGATCTGGTCTATCCCCGCAATCTTTACCGTGCCGAAGCCGCCTTGCCGGAACTTATCGCCCGCCTTGCCGGCGCAACGGAATTCGCGGGCAGGAAAATGAAAAAGACTTCCGGCGGCAAACTTGCCCTTGCGCCGGAGCAGTTGCAGGCGGTCGAAACGGTTTCCAAGTCGCCGCTTTGCATCATTACCGGAGGCCCCGGCGTCGGCAAGACGACCGTCGTCGGCGAGATCGTCGGCCGCGCCCGCAAGGCGAATCTGCGCATCCGGCTCGCCGCTCCGACGGGACGCGCCGCCAAAAGGCTCGCCGAGGCGACAAAACAGGAAGCGATGACGTTGCACCGTTTGTTGCAGTACGATCCGGTTTCAGGCGGATTTCATTTCGGAGCGGAAACTCCGTTGGAGTGCGATCTTCTGATCGTCGACGAGGTGTCGATGCTCGATCTGCCGCTCGGCGTCGCGCTTTTTTCGGCATTGCGGCCGGGGATGTCGCTCGTGCTCGTCGGCGACGCCGATCAGCTTCCCTCCGTGGGACCGGGCAGATTGTTGCGCGATTTCATCGGGTCGCCGCTTTTCGCGGTGACGAAACTCACCCGGATCTTCCGGCAGGGCGCGGGGAGCGAGATCATCGTCAACAGCCATCAGGTCAATGCCGGCACTGTACCGGATTTGACGAAAAAGAGCGGTTTGCACGATTTCTACTGGATCGAACAGGACGACCCCGTTTCGGCGCGCGCGCTCATCGGCAGGCTCGTCGCCGAGCGCATCCCCGCGCGTTTCGGCTTCGACCCGATGCGCGAGATCCAGGTCTTGACGCCGATGAACCGCGGCGAATGCGGTACCGTCGCGCTCAACGAATATCTCGGCAAAATGCTCAACGGCGGCGAAATGACCCCCGGATTTCAGCGCAACGAACGCGATTTCCGGCGCGGCGACAAGGTGATGCAGATCTCCAACAACTACGACAAAAACGTTTTCAACGGCGACATCGGCATTTTAAGCGAGATCCATAACTCGAAAAAACGATTTTTCGTCACCTTTGAGGACGAACGCACGGTGGAATACTCCTTCGACGAAGCGGCCCAGCTCGTCCGTGCCTACGCGGTGACCGTCCACAAGTCGCAGGGATGCGAATTCCCCTGCGTGGTGATGGCGTTGCTCAACGCGCATTATATGATGCTGCAGCGGCAACTGCTTTATACGGCGATGACGCGCGCCCGCAAACTGCTGATCCTCGTCGGTTCGCGCCGCGCGCTCAATATGGCGGTGCACAATATCCGCGTCGAACCGCGTCATACGCGGCTTCCCGAACGGCTGAAAGCGATGGAAAACACGCTTTTTTTTCGTAAAAACCGATAAAAAACATTTGCAAAACCAAAAAAAAGGGCTATATTAAGTACATCTCGCGCAGAAAAGTTGTGCGATGAGCTACTTGTAAGTGCTCGGGTGGCGGAACTGGCAGACGCGTATGGTTGAGGTCCATATGGAGCGATCCTTGGGGGTTCAAGTCCCCCCCCGAGTACCAATTTTTTTATGAAATTGCCTACATAGCTCAGTCGGTAGAGCACATCCTTGGTAAGGATGAGGTCTCCGGTTCAAGTCCGGATGTAGGCTCCATATAGATATAGTAAAATCGGCGAAACAAAATCGCAACCCAAACGGAGGAAAAAAATGGCTAAAGAGAAATTCGAGAGAACCAAGCCGCATGTCAACATCGGTACGATTGGTCACGTCGACCACGGCAAGACCACTTTGACCGCTGCCATCACGATGGTTCTGAACAAGAAGTTCGGCGGTGAGATCCGCAAGTACGACGAAATCGACAACGCCCCGGAGGAAAAGGCCCGTGGTATCACGATCAACACCTCCCACGTTGAATATCAGACGGAAAACCGTCACTATGCGCACGTCGACTGCCCCGGACACGCCGACTACGTCAAAAACATGATCACCGGCGCCGCGCAGATGGACGGTGCGATCCTCGTGATCGCCGCGACCGACGGCCCGATGGCGCAGACCTATGAGCACGTGTTGCTCGCCCGTCAGGTCGGCGTGCCCGCGATCGTCGTTTTCATGAACAAGATCGATCAGGTCGACGATCCCGAATTGATCGACCTCGTCGAAATGGAGATCCGCGACCTCCTCAACAAGTATGACTTCCCCGGCGACGACACCCCGATCATCAAGGGTTCCGCGCTCAAAGTCAACGAGTGCGAGGGCGATCCCGACAATCCGGATTGCAAATGCATCCTCGATCTGATGGCTGCCGTCGACAGCTTCATCCCCGAACCGAAACGCGATGTCGATCTTCCCTTCCTGATGCCGATCGAAGACGTCTTCTCCATTGAAGGCCGCGGCACCGTGGTCACGGGCCGTGTCGAGCGCGGTCAGGTCAAGATCGGCGACGAAGTCGAGATCATCGGTATCAAACCGACGACCAAGACGACGATCACCGGCGTGGAAATGTTCCGCAAGCTCCTCGACTTCGGTCAGGCGGGCGACAACATCGGTTGCTTGCTCCGCGGCACCAAGAAAGAGGACGTTGTCCGCGGTCAGGTGCTCGCGAAGCCGGGCAGCGTGACTCCGCATGCCAAGTTCAAGGGCGAGATCTACGTCCTGAGCAAGGAAGAAGGCGGCCGTCACACCCCGTTCTTCAACAACTATCGTCCCCAGTTCTACTTCCGCACGACCGACGTGACCGGTTCGATCACGCTGGCGGACGGCGTCGAAATGGTGATGCCCGGCGACAACACCTCGATCTCGGTCGAGCTGATCGCCCCGGTCGCGATGGAAAAAGGTCTCCGCTTCGCTATCCGTGAAGGCGGACGCACCGTTGCTTCCGGCCGTGTTTCCGAAATCATTGAGTAATTCAGCGGTTTCGCGACAGTAAATCCATCCCGAACCGGGTGTCAAAACCCGGTTCGGGATTACGCGTAGTAAACAACAACTATAGAAATCAGTCATTATGGCACGCGAATTGGTCATTCTGGAGTGTACGGAGTGCAAACGCCGCAACTACACGACCAAGAAAGAAAAGCGCAATACTCCTGAGCGTTTGGAAAAGATGAAGTATTGCAAATTCGAGCACAAGCACACGTTGCACAAGGAAACGCGTTAGTCGTTTTTTTTGAGGCGCGGCGCGCAGGTGCTCCTGCAACCGTTTTGATGCAGGAGAGTAGCTCAGTTGGCTAGAGCGGCGGTCTCCAAAACCGCAGGTCCTGAGTTCGAGCCTCAGCTCTCCTGCCAGTTTTAGGCGCAACCGACGGGAAACCGTCTTGAATTTGAAGATGAATATGGGTATGGAAAAGCATCACGAATCGATCATCGCCAGGATCCGCCGTTTTACGGTGGAGACCGTGGCGGAGATGAAACGCTGTACTTGGCCGGGCCACCGGGAACTTCTGGAATCGACGGTTCTCGTCGTGGTCGTGATGTTGCTCCTCGCCTGTTTTGTCGCCGGTGTCGACAAAGTGGCGCTCCACGCGATCCGCTTCGTCACCACGGGTAAATTTTAATAACGGAATTGTAATCATGAGCGAAGAAACGGCGATCCCTTCCGAAGAACAGCAGACCCCGGTCGAAGATAACCGCGGGCAGTGGTTTGTGCTGCACACGCTTTCCGGTCATGAGAAAAAAGTCTGCGAGTCGATCAAACGGCAGATCTGTCTGAACGATCAGTCGGGCGTTTACGAAGTCTGCGTGCCTACGCACAAGGTGGTCGAAGTCCGTCAGCGTCAGGCAAAAGTCAAGAATCAGAAAGTTTTCCCGGGCTATCTTTTGGTCCGGATGGATCTCTACGATGAACTCGGCGAGATCAATGAAAAAGCGTGGTTTCTCGTGCGCGGCGTTCAGGGGGTGCTCGGCTTCCTCGGCAACGTCAACCGTCCGATCCCGCTGACCGATCAGGAGGTCAAGGATATTCTCGGATCGGAAGAAGACGCTGCCGGCGCGCCGGTCGCGATGATGAAATTCGACGTCGGCGAAGTCGTCCGCATCACCAACGGTCCTTTTGAGGGCTTCGAGGGCACGGTGACCGAAGTCGACGGCGAACGCGGTCTTTTGAAAGTCATGGTATCGATTTTCGGTCGATCCACGTCACTGGAATTGGAGTCCTGGCAGGTGGAACGGGTCAACTGACCTTTTCCGGACTTTACAAACAAGGGTGTTCTCACGACGCGGCGGAATCCCTGCCGGTTCAGACCACGTCTGAGACAAGAGTAGAAAAGGAAGTCAATCTATGGCAAAGAAAATTACAGGCCTCATTAGATTGCAGATCCCGGCCGGTGCGGCGAATCCCGCGCCCCCGATCGGTCCCGCGCTCGGCGCGGCCGGCTGCAACATCATGGCGTTCTGTAAAGAGTTCAATGCCGCCACTCAAGCTCAGAGCGGCACGGTTATTCCTGTCGTGATCACGGTCTATCAGGATCGTTCGTTCACGTTCATCTGCAAATCGCCCCCGGCGGCTGTCCTCATCAAGAAGGCGGCAGGTCTCGCTTCCGGCGCCAAGAAGCCCGGCAGTGAAAAGGCGGGCAAGATCACGCGCGCTCAGATCCGCGAGATCGTGCAGACGAAAAAGGAAGACATCAACGCCCGAAGCGAAGAAGCGGCGATGCGCATCATCGAAGGTACCGCGCGCAGTATGGGAATTGAGGTGGTCGATGCGTAAAAGCAAGCTCTACAAGAAGCAGTTGGAAGTCCTCGGAAATCCGCTGCAGCTCCACACGCTGGACGAAGCGCTGGCATTGCTCAAGTCGATGCCGGTCGTGAAATTCGACCAGACGGTGGAAATGGCGATCCGGCTCGGGGTCGATACCCGCAAGTCGGATCAGACGGTTCGCGGAGCCATTGCGTTGCCGCGCGGCAACGGCAAGTCGGTGCGCGTCGCGGTGGTTTGCGAAGGCGCGCAGGCCGAAGAGGCCAAAGCGGCCGGTGCCGACATCGTCGGCTTGGATGATCTCGTGCAGCAGATCAAGGAAGGAAAACTTGATTTCGACATTCTGATCTCCACGCCTGCGGCGATGAAAATGGTGCGCCCGCTGGGTCGTCAACTCGGTCCCCGCGGTTTGATGCCGAACCCCAAGACCGGTACGGTGACCGATGCGGTCGGTCAGGCGGTGAAGGAAGCCAAATCGGGTCGTGCGGAATTCCGCGCGGACCGCGGCGCCTGTGTCCACGTGCCGTTCGGGAAACTCTCGTTTGAAGCCGATGCGCTCAAGGAAAACTTTGTCGCGATCGCGGATGCCGTCAACAAGGCGAAACCCGCTTCCGCGAAAGGCGCTTACATCCTGAGTTGCACGATTTCTGCGACGATGACTCCCGGAATCAAGATCAACGTCAAAGAATTGACGAGGGCGGAAAAATGAGAAGTGAACAGACTTTTTTGGTCCGCTCGATCGGTCAGATGATTTCGGAAGCAGACTACTGCTATTTCATCTCTTACATCGGCATTCAGGTCAAGGATTTCTCCGATCTGCGCGATCAGTTGGCCGCCCAAGGCGCCAATTGCCACGTGTTGAAGAACTCCCTGATCAAAAAAGCCGCCGCTGAATTGAAGATCGAGGGCATTGATGAACTCGACCTCAAAGGCGGCACCGCGATGGTCTTCGGTAAAGGCGACTGCAGTGCGGTCGCGAAGACCCTCAAGGAATTCGGCAAGAAAATCGACAAAGTGCAGGCCAAAGGCGGTTACATGGATGGCAACATCCTCAAGAGCGCCGAAATCGCCGCCCTTGCCGACTTGCCCGCCAAACCGGTGTTGCAGGCGATGTTGCTCGGAGTCCTCAGCGCTCCGGCGCGCAACCTGGTGACTGTACTCAATGCGAAAGCGTCGAGCATCGTCAACGTGATCAACGCGTATAAGAATAAAGTTGAACAACAATAACAATAGTCCAATCCCAATAAAGGAGTATTAAAATGGCTGACGAAAACAAGATGGAAGAGTTTGTCTCTTACGTTGAGAACATGACCGTGCTGGAACTTTCCCAGTTGGTCAAGACCCTGGAAGAGCGTCTCGGTGTGAGCGCCGCCGCCCCCGTGGCGGTCGCCGCCGCCCCTGCCGCCGGCGCTGCGGCTCCTGCCGCCGCTGAAGAAAAGACCGATTTCACGGTCATGCTGAAAGGTGCCGGCGCCAACAAGATCGCCGTCATCAAGGAAGTCCGCGCGATCACCGGTCTCGGCCTCAAAGAGGCGAAAGACCTCGTCGAAGGCGCGCCCAAGGCCGTCAAGGAAGGCGTTGCCAAGGACGAAGCCGAAAAGATCAAGGAACAGCTGGTCAAAGCCGGCGCCGAAGTCGAACTCAAGTAGTTTGATTTCAGCTCAAAATTACGGCGGGAGGGGTATCGATCCCCTCCTCGCCGTGGTTTCGTTTTAAACCGTCCCGGTTTCCGGGGACGCTAAAATCGGGAAAAACTTATGAAAAATACGACGCTTGTCCGGTGTGGTTTTTTGCCGGATGAGGTCAGGCAACAAGAGTAACTCCGGTTCTCTTTTTCCGCGGTGTGGTTTTTTGCCGCGGGAAAACAGGCGCATCCGATGCTCCGCACGAGGAAATTCTGCGGGGGATCGGTTGCTTCGTCTAAACGGAGATGATTTTCGCAGGAAACAAGTCCGTTTTTGCGGATTTTTTGAAAATATTTTGAAAATAATTTTTTTTGTGGCCGATAACCAAAGGAAATGGCAATGGCAAAACGAAGAAATTTCGGTAAACTCCAAGACGTTCTGGCGATCCCGGATCTGATTGGACTGCAGCTCGACTCCTACTCGAACTTCCTGCAAAAGGATGTTCCTGCGGAGCAACGCAAGCGGCAGGGGTTGCAGGAAGTGTTCATGGAACTCTTCCCGATCGAGAGCTACGACAAAAAAATGGCGCTGGAGTTCCTCTCCTACCGCATTGACGACACGCCGCGCGACAGCGTCGTCGAGTGCATCAAGGACGGCAAGGTCTATCAGGCGCCGCTCTACGTGGAGTTTCTGCTCCGCGTCAACGGCACCGAGACCCGGGAAGAAGTCTATATGGGCGACATCCCGCTGATGACCGAGGCCGGCACTTTCATCATCAACGGCGCCGAGCGCGTCATCATCAGTCAGTTGCACCGCAGTCCCGGCATCTGCTTTGAGAAAAACCGCCACACTTCCGGCCGTATTCTCTACAGTTACCGCGTGATCCCGGATCGCGGCAGCTGGCTCGACGTCCAGTTTGACGCCAACGATCAGATCCAGATCTATCTCGACCGCCGCCGCCGCCGCCGGAAGTTCATCATCACGACCTTCCTCCGGGCGATCGGTTATCCGACCAACCGCGACATCGTCGATGCGATCTACGGCGTCAAAAAGTTCAAGGTTTCGGAACTTCTCAAAAAGAAGGACGCGCTGACCGGTTTCTACACGATCGACGACATCACCGACGACAACGACATCGTCCTCGTCGACGAACTCGTCGAACTTAACGAGCAGCATTTGCTCCGCCTCAAGGAAAACGGCATCAAGGAACTTGAACTTGCCGAGATCCCCAACGGAGACGCTTATCTTTTCGCCAGTTTGCGCAGCGACAAGGCGCGCAACGAGGAGGACGCCCTCAAGGAGATCTACAAGAAAATGCGTCCCGGCGACCCGATCAATACGGGCAATGCCAAGATCCTCATCAAGAAAATGTTTTTCGACAACCGCCGTTACGATCTCGGCGCGGTCGGCCGTTACAAACTCAACAGCCGCCTCGGTCTGGATGTGCCCGCGGATTGCCGCGTGCTCGATCCCCGCGATCTGATCGAAGCGACCAAAAAACTGATCAAACTGCGCCATCAGGGCGGTACGGTCGACGACATCGACCACTTGGGCGCGCGCCGCGTCCGCACCGTCGGTGAATTGTTGCAGAATCAGTGCCGCGTCGGTTTGCTCCGCACCGAGCGTCTCGTCCGTGAACGCATGACGTTCGACGAACCGGGCATCACCCCGTCGAAACTGGTCAATGCCAAGGCGTTTGCCGGCGTGATCCGCGACTTTTTCGCGCGCAGCCAGCTGTCGCAGTTCATGGATCAGACCAACCCGTTGAGCGAACTTACCAACAAGCGCCGTCTCTCGGCGTTGGGTCCCGGCGGTTTGAGCAGAGACCGCGCCGGATTTGAAGTGCGCGACGTTCACTCCAGTCACTACGGCCGCATCTGCCCGATCGAGACTCCGGAAGGTCCGAACATCGGTTTGATCAGTTCGCTTTCGCTTTACTCGATCGTGGATGAATACGGATTTCTGGAAACCCCCTACCGCAAGGTGGTCGACGGCAAAGTCACCGATCAGGTCGATTATCTTACCGCCGACAAGGAGGAGGAATTCGTCATCGCCCAGGCGAATGCTTTGCTCGATGAAAAGAACTGCTTCGTCCGGCCGATGATCATGTGCCGTTACCGCGGCGAATCCGCCGAGCATCCGAAAGAAACCGTCCAGTATATGGACGTTTCCCCGAAACAGCTCGTCAGCGCCGCCGCCGGCACGATCCCCTTCCTGGAGCACGACGACGCCAACCGTGCGCTGATGGGTTCCAACATGCAGCGTCAGGCCGTTTCGCTGATGATGCCGGAATCCCCCTACGTCGGTACCGGCTTGGAAGAGCGCATCGCCCGCGACTCCCGCGCGGTGGTCGTCGCCAAGGCCGCCGGTATCGTCGCCGAGGTCAACAGCGATCACATCATCGTCACGCCCGACGGCAAAATGAGCGATGACAAAAAATACCGTTACGAATTGTACAAGTATCTGCGCAGCAACGCCGGCACTTGCATCAATCAGCGTCCCGTCGTCCGCCGCGGCGACAAAGTCGAAGTCGGCACGCTCCTCGCTGACGGTGCGGCGACGCAGGGCGGCGAACTCGCCCTCGGCCGCAACGTGCTGGTCGCATTCATGCCCTGGTGCGGATACAACTTCGAAGACGCGATCATCGTCAGCGAAAGACTGGTGAAAGAGGACATCTACACCAGTATCCACGTGGAAGAATTCGAGATCACCAGCCGCGACACCAAGCTCGGCCCCGAAGAGATCACCCGCGACATTCCCAACGTCAGCGAAGATGCGTTGCGCAATCTTGACAGCCGCGGCATCGTCTACGAGGGCGCCGAAGTCGGTCCCGGCGACATCCTGGTCGGCAAGATCACGCCGAAAAATGAAACGGAACTCGCTCCCGAAGAGCGTTTGCTCCGCGCGATTTTCGGTGAAAAAGCCGCCGACGTCAAGGATTCGAGTCTGACCGTTTCGAGCGGCAAGGGCGGTATCGTGATGGATATCCGCACCGAGTGCGTCAAGGACCCCGCCCCCAAGACGGCGATGTCCAAGACGGAACGCAAAAATCAGAAAAAACTCGTCAACAGCGAATATCGCGAGACCCATACGGAACTGATGTCGGAGATGACGGCGGAACTTTCCGCCAGTTTCCTCGGCCGCAAGCTTCCGGTCCAGATCATCGGCCACCCCGCGGAAGAAGGGGCGGATCCGGTCGTCATCGTCGGCGCCAACCGCAAGATCACCAAGAGCGCGATCAGCAATCTCGCCAACTATTTCCGCAATTACGAGATGGATGATTGCGCGGAAAAGAAGGAATTGCACGCGATCACCGATGCTTTCATCCCCAAATTCGATGAAAACGAAACGCGGATGCAGCGTCAGATCGCGCAGATCGACAATCCCGATGCCGAAGAGGGCGAAGGTACGGTCAAGCGCGTCAAGGTCTACGTCGCCTGCAAACGCAAGCTTCAGGTCGGCGACAAGATGGCTGGCCGTCACGGCAACAAGGGTATCGTTTCGCGGATCGTGCCGGTCGAAGACATGCCTTTCCTCAGCGACGGCACTTCGGTCGACATCGTGTTGAATCCCCTCGGCGTCCCGAGCCGTATGAATATCGGGCAGGTGTTGGAAACGCACCTCGGCTGGGCGGCGAAAATGCTTGGCTTCAAGGCGGCGACCCCCGTCTTTGACGGCGTCACCGAAAAAGAGATCGTCGATCTGATGACCCAGGCGAACGAAAAATTCGCCGAGGAGCACGGCGGCAAAAATTATCACTGGGGTTTCCGCAAGGATGAAAACGGCGAATATGTCTACGACGGCAAAACCGACGTTTTCGACGGACGCACCGGTGACGCTTTCGATCAGCGCGTGATGGTCGGCATCATCTATATGCTGAAACTCGACCACCTCGTCGCCAACAAGATCCACGCCCGTGCGACCGGACCTTATTCGCTGGTCACCCAGCAGCCGCTCGGCGGCAAGGCGCAGCACGGCGGTCAGCGCTTCGGAGAAATGGAAGTGTGGGCGCTCGAAGCCTACGGCGCGGCGTACACGCTTCAGGAAATGTTGACGGTCAAATCCGACGACGTCCAGGGACGTTCGCGGATCTATGATTCGATCGTGTCGGGTCGCAACGTCTTGGAAGCCGGTCGTCCGGAATCTTTCAACGTGTTGCTCAAAGAAATGCAGAGCCTCGGTCTGGACATCCGCACCGTGCGCAAGCAGGACAACAACTAATTCGAGTGAGGTGTTACCTTGATTGACAATACTTATGCTTATCGTGAGTTGCTGAGCAAAGACGCCGCGACCGATTTCGGCGCGATCTCGATCAGCCTCGCCAGTCCGGAGGTCATTCGCTCGTGGTCCCACGGCGAAGTCAAAAATCCGGAAACGATCAACTACCGCAGTCTGAAGCCGGAAAAGGGCGGTCTTTTCTGTGAAAAGATCTTCGGTCCTACCCGCGACTGGGAATGCTCCTGCGGCAAATACAAGCGCATCAAACACAAGGGCATCGTCTGCGACCGTTGCGGCGTCGAAGTGACCCAGGCCAAAGTGCGCCGTGAACGTATGGCGCACATCGACCTCGCGGTGCCGGTTTCGCACATCTGGTTTTTCAAGTGTATGCCCAGCCGCATCGGTCTGATGCTCGATATGACGGCGAAAAATCTCGAGTCGGTGATCTATTATGAAAAATATGTCGTCACCGATTCGGGCGATACCCCCTTCCAGGAAGGACAGATCCTCGACGAGATCGAATACCGTCAGGGCAAGGAAGACTACGGCGACGCCTTTACCGCTGAAATCGGCGCCGCGGCGCTCCGCACTCTGCTCGAAAAGATCGATCTGCCGACGCTCAAAGACGATCTGGAGGCGAAACTTGCCAGCAACACCAACAAGGCGTTGCGCAAAAAGTGGGCGAAGCGTCTGCGTCTGGTCGAGGGTTTCATCGCCAGCAATGCGCGCCCGGAACATATGATCATGAGCGTGCTTCCCGTGATCCCGCCGGATCTGCGTCCCCTCGTGCCGCTGGACGGCGGCCGTTTCGCGACCAGCGACCTCAACGATCTTTACCGTCGCGTCATCAACCGCAACAACCGTTTGAAAAACCTGTTGCAGTTGCGCACGCCGGAAGTGATCATCCGCAACGAAAAACGGATGCTTCAGGAAGCCGTCGACTCCCTGATGGACAACGGCCGTCACGGCCGCGCCGTCACCGGCGCCGGAAACCGCGCGCTCAAAAGTTTGTCCGATATGCTCAAAGGCAAGCAGGGACGTTTCCGTCAGAACTTGCTCGGTAAGCGCGTCGACTACTCCGGCCGTTCGGTCATCGTCGTCGGGCCCGAATTGAAGATCCACCAGTGCGGTCTGCCCAAGAAAATGGCGATGGTGCTCTTTGAACCTTTCATCATCCGCCACCTCAAGGATCGCGGTCTCGCGCACACCGTCCGCGGCGCCAAGAAACTGATCGAGCGCGGCGAGCCGGTGGTGTGGGACATCCTCGAAGAAGTCATCAAGGGGCATCCCATCATGCTCAACCGCGCGCCGACATTGCACCGTTTGAGTATTCAGGCTTTCGACCCGATCCTGATCGAAGGTTCGGCGATCCGTCTGCACCCGATGGTCTGTACCGCGTACAACGCCGACTTCGACGGCGACCAGATGGCTGTCCACGTGCCGCTTTCCAACGAAGCGCAGATGGAAACGAAACTTCTGATGCTTTCGCCCAACAACATTTTCTCGCCCGCGAACGGCAAGCCGATCGCGACGCCGACCCACGACATCACGCTCGGCGCCTACTATCTGACCGTCGAGCCGATGGGCAAGGAAAAGGCGAAACTCTACCGCGACTACTTTGAAGTGCTCGCCGCCAAAGCCGCCGGTTACATTTCGATGCACGACGCGGTGCGCATCCCCAACCCCGATTTCGGCAAGGATACGCTCTACGGCGACAAGGAGAGCAAATTCATCACCACCAGCGCCGGACGCTGCCTTTTCAACGAGATCTGGGACAAGCGTCTCGGTTTCTACAACCGTCTCGCCAAGAAAAAGGATTTGAGCCGTCTTATCAGCGACACCTACAAGATCGCCGGTCACGAAGCGACGATCAAACTGCTCGACGATCTGAAAGATCTCGGCTACCGTCATTCGACGCTGGCGGGACTTTCGATCTCCATCGCCGACTTGCAGGTGCCGACGCAGAAAGAGGGCATCATTGCCGACGCCCGCGCCCAGATCGACACGGTCATCAAGCAGTACAACGACGGCTATCTGACCGACGGCGAGCGTTACAAGAAAGTCATCGACATCTGGACTCAGGCGAACAACGCCGTGACCGATGCGCTGATCAGCAACCTCGAAGGCAACGCCAAGCGCGGCATCATCAACCCGGTTTACGCGATGCTCGATTCGGGCGCCCGCGGCAGCAAGGATCAGGTGCGTCAGCTCGCGGGTATGCGCGGTCTGATGGCGAAACCCTCCGGCGACATTATCGAACGGCCGATCATTTCGAACTTCCGTGAAGGCCTTTCCGTGCTGGAATACTTCATCAGTACCCACGGCGCCCGCAAGGGGTTGGCGGATACCGCGTTGAAGACCGCGGACTCGGGTTACATGACCCGCCGTCTCGTCGACGTGGCGCAGGACGTCATCTGCCGCGAAGAGGATTGCGGCACCACCAAGGGCGTCTGGACGAGCGCCATCACCGAGGGCGACGAAGTGTTGTTGCCGTTGCGCGACCGCATCGTCGGCCGTTACAGCGCGCAGGACATCCGCGACCCCGCATTCACCGACGGCCGTCTCATCATTTCCGCCGGAGAGGAATTCACTCTGGAAAAGGCCGCGCTCATTGAAAAGCGCGGCATCCAGCGCGTTTTCATCCGTTCCGCGCTCACCTGCGAGACCAAACACGGCCTCTGCGTCAAGTGCTACGGCAAAAACCTCGCCAGCGACCGCGAAGCGTGTCTCGGCGACGCGCTCGGCATCATCGCCGCGCAGTCCATCGGCGAGCCCGGTACGCAGTTGACGATGCGTACCTTCCACATCGGCGGTACCGCATCCAGCGCCTACAAGCAGCCGGTCATCGCCGCGCGCAGCGCAGGTGTGCTCAAATACATCAATGTCCGCACGGTCAAAAACCAGAAGGGCAAGACGATGGTCGTCAACAAAAACGGCTACGTCATCATTTTCGATCCCGAAAAAGCGGAAAAGGCGGAGAAGGAAGCGCGCGAGCGCGCCCGTTTCGAGGCGGAAGCCCTCGGCACCGTCTACAACGCCAATTACGATTTCCGCACCGACGCGATGCATCAGGCGGAATTGGAGCGCTACGACCTTGAGGCAGGTTCCGAACTTGCCAAGCAGGACGGCGAAAGCGTCGCCGCCAACGAGGTCTTCGTCCGCTGGGAACCGGGTCACGTGCCGATCATCATCGAAGAAGGCGGTATCGTTCAGCTCACCGACCTGGTCGAGGGCGTCACGTTGCAGAAACAGCGCCGCGGCGGCGCGTCGGGCGACCAGGGCACGGTGATGGAGCACCGCGAGGACTTGAACCCGCAGATCGTCATCACCGACGAGCAGGGCAATTTCATCGCGAACTATCCGCTGCCCGCCGGCGCCGTGTTGATGACCAAAGCCAACGCCAAGGTCGAACCCGGTATGGTCGTCGCCCGCGTGCCCCGTCAGTCGGGCAAAAACAAGGACATCACCGGCGGTCTGCCGCGTATCGCCGAGCTTTTCGAAGCCCGGACGCCGAAAGACGTCGCCGAGATCGCGCGTATCGACGGTGTCGTCGAAGTCGACAAGATTTCCAAGAACCGCCGTCAGTTGCTCATCCGCGATCACGAATCCGGTATGGTCGAAGAATACAATTCGATCCCGATGCACAAACATTTGACGGTCAGCAAAGGCGACTTTGTCCGAAAGGGCCAGAAGCTGACCGAGGGCTCGGTCGTGCCCCATACTCTGCTTGAAATCTGCGGTATTCACGAGTTGCAGCGCCATCTGGTCGACGAGATCCAGCTGGTTTACCGCGCGCAGGGTGTGGAAATCAACGACAAACACATCGAGATCATCATCCGCCAGATGATGCAGAAAGTCCGGATCACCGAACCGGGCTCGACCGAATATCTGGTGGGCGAGCAGATCGATCGGAGTGAGTTCAAAGAGGCCAATGCCGCGGCGGTAGCGCGCGGCGGAAAGCCTGCCGAGGCCGAACCGGTGTTGCTCGGTATCACCAAAGCGGCGCTGGCGACCGAGAGCTTCATCTCGGCGGCGTCCTTCCAGGATACCACGCGCATTCTGACGGAAGCGGCGATGGTCGGCAAAGTCGACCACCTCGCCGGATTCAAGGAAAACGTCATCACCGGACATCTGATCCCCGCCGGTACCGGCACTTCGACGATGCAGTCGATCCGGCTCAAGTATCTCGGCACCGAAATCGAGCCCGAGATCGAGCCTGAAGTTTCCGCCGATGCGGAAAAATCGATCGAGGAGATCGCCGCCGAGTGGCGCGACACCAACGAGGAATACGTCGTCGATGAAGAGAATGATCTCGTCGCCGATGAAACCCCGGAGGATGACTCCGAAATGTAAAAAAATGGCGCCGAAATTCGGTTCGGACTTGAAAAAACCGGGTTCCGGTGCTATTTTATAAATCACATAATTGACATTGTTCACATTTACATAGGCAAAAAAACAGGAAAAAACCATGCCGACAATCAATCAATTGGTGCGTCAGGGGCGCGAAGAAAAGGTCTTCAAGAGCAAGTCGAAGGCGTTGACCGGCTGCCCGCAGCGTCGCGGGGTCTGCCTTCAGGTCACGACCCGTACCCCGAAAAAGCCGAACTCGGCTATCCGCAAAATCGCCCGTGTCCGTTTGACCAACGGTCAGGAAGTCACCGCCTACATCGGCGGCGAGGGTCACAATCTTCAGGAACACTCGGTGGTGCTGGTCAAGGGCGGACGTGTCCGTGACCTCCCGGGCGTTCGTTATCACATCGTCCGCGGCGCGCTCGACAGCCTCGGTGTCAGTGCCCGCAAGCAGGGCCGTTCCAAGTACGGCGCGAAGCGTTCCAAGGGCGGCGACGATGCGGCTGCCAAGGGCAAGAAGAAATAACCCCAACCGACGAGGATTTTGAATTATGAGAAGACGTACTGCCGTCAAGCGGGAACTCATTCCCGATGTGAAGTACAACAGCAAGCTCGTCGCCCGTCTGATCAACACGATCATGACCCGCGGCAAGAAATCGACTGCCCAGCAGATCGTTTACGGCGCTTTTGACCTGATGCAGGCCAAGAAGCCCGATATTCCTGCGATCGAGATTTTCTCGCAGGCGCTGGAAAACGTCAAACCCAAGCTCGAAGTCAAGAGCCGCCGCGTCGGCGGTGCGACCTATCAGGTGCCGGTCGAAGTCGATCCGGAGCGTCAGGTCGCGCTTGCGATGCGCTGGATCACCACTTACGCCGGCAGCCGCAAGGGCAAATCGATGACCGATTCGCTCGCGGGGGAATTGCTCGACGCGTTTGAAAACACCGGCGCTTCGATCAAGAAAAAGGAAGACACCTACAAGATGGCGCAGGCGAACAAGGCTTTTGCGCACTATCGCTGGTAATTCCGCCATTGCACGATTGGGATGATCACTATGGTTACCGAAAACGATAAAGTACAACAGTACAATGAGTCGCCGCGGCGCAAAATTTCGCTCCGCGACACCCGCAATATCGGCATTATGGCGCACATCGACGCCGGCAAGACGACGTTGAGTGAGCGTATCCTTTTCTACACCGGCGTCAACTACAAGATCGGCGATACCCACGAAGGTACTGCCACGATGGACTGGATGGAGCAGGAGCGCGAGCGCGGCATCACCATCACCAGCGCGGCGACGACCTGCTACTGGAAAGAGCACCGTATCAACATCATCGACACTCCGGGACACGTCGACTTCACCGCTGAAGTCGAGCGTTCCTTGCGCGTGCTCGACGGCGCGGTCGCCGTTTTCTGCTCGGTCGGCAAAGTTCAGCCGCAGAGCGAAACCGTCTGGCGTCAGGCGCAGAAATACAACGTGCCGATCGTCGCACTGGTCAACAAAATGGACCGTACCGGTGCCGATTTCTGGGGCGTTGTCGAAGAGATCAAAACGAAACTCGGCGCCACTCCGGTGCCGATTTACCTGCCGATCGGCAAGGAATCGAGCTTCGTCGGCGTGGTCGACGTGTTGCTCAACAAGGCGTATACCTTTGATGATGCCGACAAGGGCGTGACCATCCACGAGAGCGAAGTTCCCGAGGATATGAAACAGGCGCGCGAAGACGCTTTCCATCACCTTGTCGAATGCGTCGCCGAAGTCGATGACGACATTATGGAGCTTTTCCTCGTTGACGAGACTCCGTCGGTGCCGCAGCTCAAGACGGCGCTCCGCAAAGCGACCGTCGGCGCGCGCATCGTGCCGGTCGCCTGTTGCTCCGCGTTCAAGGACAAGGGCGTTCAGCCGTTGCTCGATGCGGTGATTGATTATCTGCCCAGCCCGATCGACGTCTGGGACATCAAGGGCACCGATCCGGCGACCGGCGCGGAAATGACGCGTCACGCCGGCGATATGCAGCCTTTTGCCGCACTGGTTTTCAAAGTCATGAGCGATCCCTATGTGGGCAGACTTTATTACTTCCGCGTTTACTCCGGTGTCGCGACGCAGGGTATGACGGTCTACAATCCGCGTACCGGCAAACGCGAGCGTTTCGGACGCCTGCTGCAGATGCATGCCAACAACCGCGAAGAGCGCGAGGAAATTTTCTCCGGCGACATCGCGGCGGCGGTGGGGTTGCGCAACGTCACCACCGGCGACACCCTCTGTCTGGAATCGACTCCGATCGCCCTTGAGTCGATGACCTTCCCCGAACCGGTCATCTCGATCGCCGTCGAGCCCAAGAGCAGCGGCGACCGCGACAAGTTGAGCAAGGGGCTGATCGCGCTTGCCGAGGAAGACCCGACCTTCCAGGTGCGCAGCGACGAGGAAACCGGTCAGACGATCATTTCCGGTATGGGCGAGTTGCACCTCGACATCATTCTCGACCGTCTGATCCGCGAGTTCAAGGTCGAAGCGAATACCGGCGCACCGCAGGTCGCCTACCGCGAATCGTTGCTCGCCGATGCGAATTCCAATATGAAATTCGTCCGTCAGAGCGGCGGTCACGGTCAGTACGGCCACTGTATCATCGACGTCAAGCCCGGCGAACCCGGTAGCGGCATCGTCATTGAAAACAAGGTCGTCGGCGGCAACATTCCCAAGGAATTCATCAAACCGATCGAGAACGGTATCCGCGAAGCCGCGGAGTCCGGTGTGCTCGCCGGTTATCCGGTGGTGGATTTCCACGTCGACATCGTCGACGGTTCCTACCACCCGGTCGACTCCTCCGAAATGGCGTTCAAGATCGCCGGGTCGATGGCGTTCAAGGATGCCGCCCGCAAGGCGGGTCTTGCGCTGATGGAGCCGATCATGAAAGTCGAACTCAATACGCCCGATGAAAATATGGGCGATCTGATCGGCGATTTGACCAGCCGCCGCGGTGCGGTTGCTGAAATCGCCGCGGGCGTCGGCGGATTCACCAAGATCACCGCCAACGTGCCGCTCGCCGAAATGTTCGGCTATGCGACGGCGATCCGTTCGCTGTCCAAGGGGCGCGCCTCCTATTCGATGGAGCCGGCTCACTTTGATCGTGTTCCGAAATCCGTTCAAGATAAAATCGTGGAGAAAAAGTAATGGCTACGGCAAAAAAACAGAAGATCCGTATCCGTCTGCAGGCTTACGAGTCGCGGATCCTGGATCAGTCGGTCAATGAAATACTTGACGCGGCGAAGCGCACCGGCTCGATGGTCGCCGGTCCGATTCCGCTTCCGACCCGCATCGAGCGCTGGACGGTCAACCGTTCGCCCCACGTCGACAAGAAGTCGATGGAGCAGTTCGAGATGCGCACGCACAAGCGGATGCTGGATATCATCAATCCCAACGCCAAAACGGTCGATGAGCTGAAAAAGCTCAATCTGCCCGCCGGCGTTGATATTTCGATCAAGACGGGGTTCTGATCCGGGTTTCCGGAAAGGGATTGAAGTTCCCCTAGATACCGCTGCCCCCGGCCGATTGGGGGCATGTATCGAATGTTTCTCAGAAAGGAGAAAGTTATGAAAGGTTTAATCGGTAAGAAGGTCGGAATGACGCAAGTCTACTCCGATCAGGGCGTGCTGATCCCGGTGACGGCGATCGAAGCCGGCCCCTGCGTGGTGACGGACGTCAAGACCGTCGAACGCGACGGCTATGCGGCGATCCAGCTCGGTTTCGGCACCCGCAAGAGCAAGAATGTTTCCGGCGCCCGTCGCGGACACCTCGCCAAGGCGGGGGTCACCGGCGACACGTTGCCGGCGGTGTTGCGCGAGATCCGCACCACCGAGAGCGCCGAAGTCGGCGCCAAACTGGATGTGACCGTCTTTGCGAACGGCGAGTTCCTCGACGTGGTCGGCACCAGCAAAGGCCGCGGCTTCCAGGGCGTTGTCAAGCGTTACAACTTCGGCGGCGGCCGTGCCAGTCACGGCGGCGCGTGGGAGCGTCGTCCCGGATCCATCGGCTGCTGCGAGTGGCCGGGCCGGGTCAACAAGGGTAAGCGCATGCCGGGTCACTTCGGCTGTGCGCGCTGCACGGTGCAGAATCTGGAGATCGTCAAGGTCATGCCCGAAGAGAATCTCCTGTTGGTCAAAGGCGCGGTTCCCGGCGCGAACGGTGGCATCCTTGTCCTCCGCAGCGCGCTGAAAAAGAGCGCGACCAAGTAATTCGAAGGAGAACTGAATTATGTCGAATACTTTGGATATCCTCGATTGCACCGGCGCGAAGGTTGGCGAATACGCCATCCCCGAAGGTGTGATCGAAATGGAAAAAGGCACCCAGGCGGTGCATGATGCGGTTGTCGCATATCTCGCGGGTCAACGCGCCGGTACGGCGTGCACCAAAACGCGCGGTGAAGTCACCGGCGGCGGCGCGAAGCCTTTCCGTCAGAAAGGCCGCGGCGCGGCGCGTGCCGGTTCCAGCCGTAACCCGGTCTGGACTGGCGGCGGTGTCGCTTTCGGTCCCCGTCCGCGTTCTTTCGCGAAGAAAATCAACAAGAAAGTCCTTGTCCTCGCTCTGAAGCGTGCGCTTTCGGAACGGATCAACGAAGGCAATGTGATCGTGCTCGACAAGTTCGCGCTCGCCGACCACAAGACCAAGAGCGCGTTTGCGGTGCTCAAGGCCATCAAGGTCGCCGATCAGAGCGTGTTGCTCTCGGTCCCCGAACTCGACGAAGCGACGGTCTGCGCGACCGGAAACCTCGCGAACCTCGTGCTTCGCACGGCTTCCACGGTCAACACCTACGAGTTGATGCGCTTCAACAAGCTCGTCTTCACCAAGGATGCCCTCGATGCTTTCATCGGACGGCTGGCGTAAGGAGAAGTTGAAATGAGTAATGCTTTTGACATCATCATCGCGCCCGTTGTCACCGAAAAGTGCAACGCTTTGATGCAGGAAAAGAAGTACACCTTCAAAGTCAACCCCAAAGCCGGCCGGATCGAAATCGGCAAGGCGGTCGAGGAACTTTTCAACGTGAAGGTGAAATCGGTCAATGTGATGAACTACGCCGGCAAAGCCAAGCGCGTCGGCCGCACGATGAAATCGGGCAAACGCGCCGATTGGAAACGCGCGGTGGTCACGCTTGCCGAAGGCAGCATTGAGATCATTTGAGGGAGATGGTAAATTATGGCTATCAAGAGTTTTAATCCGACGACTCCCTCGCGTCGCCATATGGCGGTGGTGGATAATTCCAACCTCAGCCCCGTGGCTCCGCTGAAGAGTCTGACCAAAGGCAAGAGTGCGACGGGCGGCCGCAACAATGAAGGCCGCATCACCACCCGTTTTCGCGGCGCCGGCAACAAGCGCCGTTACCGGGCGGTCGATTTCCTCCGCAACAAAGACGGCGTTCCGGCGACCGTGGCGACGATCGAGTACGATCCGAACCGCAGCGCGAATATCGCGCTCATCGTCTACGCGGACGGCGTGAAAAGTTACATCATCGCCCCCAACGGCCTCAAGGTCGGCGACAAGGTGATGAATGGTTCCAAAGCGGAATTGAAACCGGGCAACTGCCTGAAATTGCGTGATATTCCGGTCGGCATCGAGATCTGCTGCCTTGAGCTGCAACCCGGCGCCGGCGCCAAGATGGTACGTTCCGCCGGACAGGTGGCGGTGCTTCGCGGCAAGGAAGACGTTTACGCGCAGATCAAACTGCCCTCGGGCGAAGTCCGTATGATCCACCTCGATTGCCGTGCGGTGATCGGTCAGGTCGGCAATCTCGACTATATGGCTGCCAAGCTCGGCAAGGCGGGCAAGAAGCGTTATATGGGCTTCCGTCCGCACGTCCGCGGCGTCGCGCAGAACCCGGTCGACCACCCGATGGGTGGTGGTGAAGGTCGTGAGTCGGGCGGCGGACATCCCGTGTCGCCGTGGGGTAAGCTCGCCAAAGGCAAGCGGACCCGCAATCCGAAAAAGACGTCCAAGAACTTCATCGTTGAACGGAGGAAGAAATAATGCCCCGGTCGATCAAAAAAGGTCCCTTCGTCGATCAGAGTCTGCTCGACAAAGTCGAAAAGATGAGCGGTTCCAACAAGAGCCCGATCAAAACCTGGAGCCGTCGCTCCATGGTGATTCCGGATTTCGTCGGACACACGTTCATGGTTCACAGCGGCAAGAGTTTCACGCAGGTTTTCGTGACCGAAAATATGGTCGGTCACAAACTTGGCGAATTTGCGCCGACCCGTGCCTTCAAAGAGCACGGCGTGGTTTCCGGCAAGTAATTGTCCTGATACCAGCGATAAAAAGAGGCTGTTGCAAACCCGTCGAGGTCAGGCAACAGCCCCTTTTTTTGTCTTGACGCAACGGGAACGCGAGGGGCTGATTTCGCCCCTCGCGGCTCCCCCAACCAGCCACGGGCTGGACTTTGTACCTGCCGCAGATATTTGCGGATGATCGTTTTGTCCGCGCTTCAGGCGTTTGTCACCGCAAATCTCCGCGGGCTCGTCTGTTTTGTCACTGCAAAAAAAGATGCGTCACATGCGGGCTAATGCTTCCGTCTTCGCCCTGCGGGCTACGCCGTGACAAGCCGCCCGCCCGACTGCCCGATGTGCGTATCTCCCACGCAAAGGATAGTCTTGCGGGTGCCACCGCGAAAGAAACCGGAGAAATTCCACATACGCTTTGATTGCCGTCGGATGCGAGTCGGTTGCCGCCGAGAGTAAAAAGGGAACATTTCCATTCTCACTGACTGTGGTCGCACGGGAAAAGGGGTGGTTAAGCATTGTCGCTCGCCTCCCTGGCTTTCTGACTTTTATCCTCTCACGCTCAAAATTACCGCGGAGGTCAGTTTCGTATCCGACAGCAGAAAAAGCAATGCTCTTTTTCCTACGGAAAAAAAGTGCTTTTTTCCCTGAAAAACGATTGTTTTTTTTGCACTTACGCTGTATAGTATACCCGAACGGAAAAGAAGGGATTTTTCCGGCGTAGCCGGAAGTCCGTCATTTTAACGAAAGATATGGAAAATGAGCGAAGAAGAAAACATCAATTCCGCTTCCGGCGCCGAATACAGCGCCAGTAAGATCACCGTGCTCGAAGGGCTGGAAGCCGTGCGCGTCCGCCCCTCGATGTATATCGGCGATACCGGTTTGCGCGGTTTGCACCACCTGGTTTACGAAGTCGTCGACAACTCCATCGACGAAGCGCTGGCAGGCTATGCCGACACCATCAAGGTGATGATCTGCAAAGACAATTCGATCATGGTCGAGGACAACGGCCGCGGCATCCCGGTCGATATGCACCCGACCGAGCACAAGCCCGCCGTCGAAGTCGTTTTGACCGTGCTTCACGCCGGCGGTAAATTCGACCACAATTCCTACAAGGTTTCCGGCGGTTTGCACGGCGTCGGCGTTTCCTGCGTCAACGCGTTGAGCGACTGGCTCAAGGTCGAGGTTTTCCGCGATGCCAAGGCTTATGAGATCACGTTCAAGCGCGGCATCACCGATGCTCCGCTCAAGGAAATCGGCGCGACCGACAAGCGCGGTACCCGCGTCACTTTCAAGCCCGACGGTACGATTTTTCCCGACACCGTTTACCACTGGGATACGCTTGCCAACCGTTTGCGCGAACTCGCTTTCCTCAACCGCGGGATCCAGATCGACCTTTATGATGAGCGCGAGATTGGCGCCGACGGTCAGATCCGGCACGAGCTTTTCCACTTCGAGGGCGGCATCTGCCAGTTCGTCGAAATGCTCAATTTGAACCGCAACGTCGTCAATCCGCAGGTCATCTACTTCCACCGCGAACGCGGCGGCATCGACGTCGAAGTCGCGATGCAGTTCAACGACGGCACCCAGGAGCAGGTGCACAGCTACACCAACAACATCAACACCGTTGAGGGCGGCACCCATTTGACCGGGTTTCAGGCGGCGCTCACCCGCACGCTGAACAACTAC
Source organism: Victivallaceae bacterium (assembly GCA_024405735.1). GTDB lineage: Bacteria > Verrucomicrobiota > Lentisphaeria > Victivallales > Victivallaceae > UBA1784. The sequence continues at coordinate 122,618 of JAKSOF010000002.1, forward strand.
ACCAAGACGATGATGAAAAACGATACGCCGCTCTCGGCGACGGACGTGCGCGAAGGGCTTTCCGCCGTCATCAGCGTCAAGGTGCCCGATCCGCAGTTCGAGGGGCAGACCAAGACGAAACTCGGCAACTCCGAAGTCCGCGGCATCGTTGAATCGGTCATCAACGAAGAACTGGCGACTTATCTTGAGGAAAATCCGCAGATCGCCCAGCAGATCGGCGCCAATGCGATGACGGCGGCGCGGGCGCGCGAGGCCGCCCGCAAAGCGCGGGAATCGGTGCGCCGCAAGGGACTGCTCGAGGGGCTCGGTCTGCCCGGGAAACTTTCCGACTGCAATTTGCGCGATCCCAGCCGCTGTGAGATCTACATCGTCGAGGGCGATTCCGCCGGAGGTTCCGCCAAACAGGGACGCGACGCTTCCTATCAGGCGATCCTGCCGATCCGCGGCAAACTGCTCAACGTCGAAAAGGTGCGCCGCGACAAGATCTTTGACAACAAGGAGATCCAGTCGCTCATTTACGCGATCGGGTGCGGTATCGAGGAGGAATTCGATATTTCCAAAGCGCGTTACCACCGCGTCGTCATTATGACCGATGCCGATGTCGACGGGTCGCACATCCGCACGCTGCTGCTCACTTATTTCTTCCGCCAGATGCGTCCGCTGATCGAAGCGGGGTATGTCTACATCGCCAAACCGCCGCTCTTTAAGGTGGAAAAAGGCAAGCAGGTGCGTTATATCGACACCGAAGACCAGCTCAACCGCTTCCTCGTCAACCTCGGACTGGACGATCTCGTCGTCCGTACTCCGGAGGGAACGCAACTGGAAGCCGACGTCGTCCGCCATCTGATCGAACTTTACGACAAGGCGGCGCATCTTTCCTCCGGTTTGCGCCGGATCGGCATCGATCCCGATGAATACTTTGCCGCGATCGACGAGACGGGACGCTGTCCCGTGAGTCACATCACGGTGCGCGAACTCGACGGCACCAATACGGCGCGTTACATTTACAGCGGCGAGGAGCAGATTTCTCTGCTCGCTGAAATCGAATCGCGGCTTGCCGCCGCGCTGCCGCCGTTGACCGGCGCGGAATCCGAAGAGGATTTGCGTCAGCGCAAGGCCGACATCCAGCGGCACATCGATCTGATCAACATCCTTGAAGCGAGCGAATGCAACGAATTCGTCCAGACGCTCGCGGCGTCCAATCTGAAACCGAAACAGGTCTTTTCCTCGACCGGGACGCTTTTCAAGGCGTCGATCGGCAATGGTCCGGAAACCGACATCGGCAGTCTCGCCGGACTTTTCGCCTTTGTCCGCAACAGCGGCAAAAGCGGCGGTGGCATCAAAGTCCAGCGTTACAAAGGTCTCGGTGAAATGAATCCCCATCAGTTGTGGGAAACGACGATGGATCCGGAAACCCGTTCGATGATCAAAGTCACCCTCGAAGACGCGATCAAAGCCGACCGCATTTTCAATCTGCTGATGGGCGATGTCGTCGAGCCGCGCCGCGAATACATCGAGAAACACGCCGCCAACGTCAAAGATTTGGATATCTAATCACAGGAGAAATACGATGGCTGAAAAAGGAACTCCGCTTGTGGACAAGGATAAAAGTCTGCAGATCGCGATCAGTCAGATCGAAAAGGAATTCGGCAAGGGCGCGATCATGCGTCTCGGCGATTCGGTTTCCGGGTGCGACGTGCCCGTTATCAGCACCGGCAGTCTGTCGCTCGACCTCGCTTTGGGCATCGGCGGCTTGCCCGCCGGACGCATCATTGAGATTTTCGGGCCGGAATCCAGCGGCAAGACCACGCTTTGTCTGCACGTGATCGCCAACGCCCAGAAAGCGGGCGGCAAATGTGCGATCATCGACGCCGAGCACGCCGTGGATCCCGGTTACGCCGCCAAGATCGGTGTCGATATCGACAATCTGCTGATTTCCCAGCCCGACTGCGGCGAAGACGCGCTCAACATCGTCGATACGCTCGTGCGCAGCAACGCGATCTCGGTACTGGTCGTTGATTCGGTCGCCGCATTGGTGCCGCGCGCCGAGATTGAGGGACAGATGGGGGATTCCCACGTCGGATTGCAGGCGCGGCTGATGTCGCAGGCGCTGCGCAAGATCACCGGCGCCGCCTCCAAGAGCCGCACCTGTGTCATCTTTACCAATCAGATCCGCGAAAAGATCGGCGTCATCTACGGCAATCCCGAAACGACTCCCGGCGGCAATGCGCTGAAATTTTACGCTTCGATCCGGATGGATATCCGCAAGACTTCGGCGATCAAGGTCGGCGACGCCGTCCTCGGCAACCGGGCACGGGTCAAGGTCATCAAAAACAAAATGGCGCCCCCTTTCAAGGTCGCCGAATTCGACATCATGTACAACGAGGGGATCTCGAAAACCGGTTCGGTCGTCGACGTCGCCGTTGATCTCGGATTGATGGAGCGCCGCGGCTCGTGGTTCAACTTCGAGGGCGAACAGCTCGCGCAGGGGCGCGATCAGACCAAGGAACTGCTCGCATCGGATCCCGCGTTGATGCAGAAAATCGTCGACCGCATCAAAGAAAAACTGGCCGCCGACCGGCAGGTCAAAAATGGTGCCGAAGCGGAAAAAACAGAATAAAATGCCGCATTTCCGCATCGGTGTGAAATGCGCGTTTTTAGCGGCGGGATGGGGATGCGCGACGCTTTGCGGCAACCCCGTCGCGCCGCCTGTCCAAAAACAGGAGGTGGTGACTCCGCTTCCGGTCAAAAAGGAAACGGATTCTCCGCAGACGCTCTTTATCAAAGGACAGGCGGCGTTGCGTTCAGGAAAAACAGATGCCGCTTTTGCTTGCTTTGAAAAAGCGGCGGCATTGAATTCCGGATTGTGGAGTTGCCGCGCGGAATTGATGGCGATCCGCCTGACCGGACAAAAAGGCGATGTGAAAAACGCGCTTTCGCGTCTGGCACTTTTTTCCCGCCGCCCGGATGCGGCAAATTTCCGTTTCCGCTGTGAGGCGCTTGCTTTGTGGCTTGCCGCCCGTTCCGGAGCCCCCCGGCAGTTTCAGACGCAGTGGCAGGCGTTTTTGACGAATTGCACTCCTGTGCCCGATGCCGAAGTCGCGGAAGCGGCGGAGATGGGAGTCGCCCTGCTTTTGAAAGAAAAAAACAGCAAGGCGGCGGCGGATATTTTGTCGCGCGCTCTTGACTACCAGACTTCCGATGCGGCGCGTATTTCCGTGTTGCGCCGTGAATTTGAATTGCGTCGCGATCCGGCGGAGATCGCCGCCGTTGCCGACCGCTATGCACGCTGGTTCCCCGATGCGGAGGAAACGGCGAAAATTCAGTTGTATGCGGCGAATCGTCTGCAAAAAGCCGGACAACGGGCAAATGCGCAAAAACTGTGGGAGGACGTTTCCGGCAAACGCGCTTATCCCTCCGTTTTGCGTGAACTTGCATTGGAATCGGCGGCGCTCGCCGCGGAAAAAGAAGGCAATGACATCGTCGCCCGCACGATGTATCAGTCGCTGATCGCGATGACCAATACCGGATTTTCCGCCCGTTTGAAATTCGGGACTTATTTGTTGCGCACAGGCGATCTGCCCGAGGCGGAAAAGATTTTCCGCGATCTTTGGTTGAGCAACGATGAACGGCGTGAGATCGCCGGCGCCGATCTGCTCCGGGTGCTGATCAAGCTGAAAAAGACCGAGGACGCTTTGACGCTCGCCGATCATTTGCGCAATTCCGCAACGTACGGACGCTACGCCGAAATCAAACTCGCCGAACTTCAGGAGGCGCACGGCGATCTGGCGGGTGCACGCTCGACCTATCAGATTTTGTCGCGGCGTTATCAGGAGGATCCTTTCATCGGTCATATCGCCTACCGGATCGCCTTTTTGGCGAATGCGCTTCATTTGCCGGGAGCGATCGGAGAATTGGCGGCGTTTGCCGAAAAATATCCCGCCGATCCCAGAGCGCCGCGCGCCCTTTTGCAGGCGATGCAGTTTTCCGGCAATGCCGATACCGCCAAACCTTATTTTGACTGGATCGTCAGCCGTTACAGCAAGGATCCGCTTTTTTCTGCCGCCGTCGCCCAGCAGTTTGCCTTTGAAATGGCGGCGGGGCATTATCCGGAAGCATTGCTCCTGCGGGAAAAATATCCCGCCGCGTTGCCGGATGCGCAATTCGGCGCATCTTGCGGATTGGCGAAACTTCATCTTCTTTTGGCGAGGGAAAGCTGGAGCGAGGCGTTGACGCTCGGAAAATCTTTGCTGGAGCGTTATCCGGCATCAGGCGCCGCCGTCGAGATCGCTTTTTGCTGCGGCAATGCGGAAAGCGTCATCGGCAATTATGCCGCCGCGCTTGAAAATTACGAGCGCGCCCGGGAATTGCGTCCTGCCGGTGCGCTCGGTGAACATGCCAAAGGCAGGATCGCGGATATGTGTTATATGCTTTTCAATCAGACCCAGCAGGCGGAATTTCTGGAGCGGGCGGAAAAACTTTATCGTGAACTTTCCGAAAAAAGCCTTTCTCCCGCCGTCCGGCTTGAAGCTTTTTGTCAACTGGGGCGCACGCTCGAATTGAGCGGACGCTTTGCCGAGAGTGCAACGGCTTATGATAAAGTGCTTTTTTGCGCGTTGGAAATGAAAGCGGACAAATGTACGCCCGAAGCGATCTGGTGCTACCGTGCCGCTTACGGGGCGATCCGCATCCGGATGCGTTCTTCGCGCCGCAGCGACCGCGAGGCGGCGTTGCACACCGCGGCGGTGCTTGAAGCTCTGGCACTTGGGGACTATGGAGAAAATTTCACGGCATTGCGCCGGATCATCAATCGAAAAACCCAAAATAAAAACAAGAGGTGAAAATATGATGTTTTTGAATTTGATGCGCGACGGCGGACCCATGATGTGGCTGATTTTGGCGGGAGGGGTTTTCGCTCTCTTTTTCTTCCTGAAAAAGACCTTTCAGTTTCACCGCGAGGAAATCAACGTCCGCGAATTGTTGCGCGGGTTGACCAATGTCCTTGAGCGTGACGGCATCGTCGAAGCGCTGACGCTTTGCGACAATACGCCGGGCCCGGTGGCGCGTATGCTCGGCGCCGCGATCCTCGCTTACGAGCGCGGGGATGAAAACATCCGGCAGGCGATCGACGACGCCGCGCTGGACGAACTGCCGAAACTGGAACGCAATCTCAACTTTATCGGGACGCTCGCTTTTGTGTTGCCGCTGATCGGTTTTCTCGGGACGGTTTTCGGAATGCTGGAAACGTTTGAGATCGTCCGGGAGAGCGCGTATCTTTCCAGTTCGGAAATTTCCGGTTCCGTGATGTCGTCTTTATTGACGACGGCGGCGGGACTGACGGTGGCGATCCCCTGTCATCTGGCATACAATTATCTCGCGGCACGCGCCAATGCGATCACGCTCGATATGGAAAAAGCGGCGTTGGAGATCACCGGATTCTTTGAACGCAAACAGCATAAGGTCGCGGAGAAATAAGATGAACAGCCCGCAATTCTTTTTTGACCGACGCCGCTACCGGGTGCATGCTTCGCCGCATCGCGGTTGGCCGATGACGGTCGCGCTGATCGACATCTTTTTTCTGGCGATGCTGTTCGTCGTGCTTTCCAGTCAGTCGACGAAACTTTCCGGAGTCCGCGTCGATTTGCCGCACGTGCCCAATGCCCAGATTTCCCAGGTGGAAAAATATGTCGTTTCCCTGGTCTACAATGCCGCAGTCGGCGAAAATCAGCTTTTCTTTCAGGATCGTCCGGTCTCTTCCGATCAACTGGCGGCGGAATTGAGTCAGCTCAAAACCCGTTCCAAAGATCCGCAACTTATCGTCCGCGCCGATCGTGAAATTCCCTATGAAAACGTCGTCAATGTCGTCAATATGGCGCAGAGCGCGGGGATCCCCAGTTTTCTCGCCGTTGTTTCCCGTTCGGAAAAGCGGGAGACCCGATTCAATCAATGACAGGTTTTTTATGGCGGAATTCAAACGGAAACATTGGCTGAAAAACGGCGTCGGCGATACGTTGAACGCGTTGTTTTTTACCGTGCTTGTTGTCGCGGTTGCCGTTTTCGGTTTCCGTCTGCGGACGGTAAAACCGGCGGCGACGGATACGCAGATGCGTCCGGGAAGTCAGCTTTGGATGCTTTCGCAACTGTCCGAAACCGGGCGCGCAAATTCATTCCATTGGTATATGTTGCAGGATCCGACGATCCCCGCACGCGGAAATTCAGGAGTCGGCTTTGCCGTGTTGCCGGAAGCAAAACCGCTTCTGGTACCGTTGGCGGCTCTGCCCGCCGCCGTCGATCCGCCGGAAAAAATGCCGGATATGCCGGAGTTGCCGGCGTTGGATCCGCTTCCGGAATTATCGCTGTTGCCTCCGGTCGAGTTGTCTTGGACGCCACGGGAAAGTTCCGATGCCGTTCTGTTGTGGCAGTCGGACGGTTCCCCGTTGCCGTGTCCGGGGCTTTTTACCGGGATCCCCACCGGTGCCGCGTTGCGTTCGACGGTCATCCGCACCATTCCCGTCGGCGGCGGATTGAGCCGTCTGGTGCTGGCGGAGTCCTGCGGGGACGCCGCATTGGATTCCTACGCACAGCAGGAGTTGGCAAAAATGAAGTTTGATACCGGCAATGTCGTGACGGTTTGCTGGCCGTTGTCTGTGAGGAAAAAATGATCCCGATTACTTATACCGAAGCCTTTGAACTGCTCTTTCTGGCGTGGCTGATTTATCTTTTGATCCTCTGGCGGCGGGAAGCGGCGCGACTCGACCGCAATGAGTGGAATCTGATCCACAGTCAGCTTTTTCATTGCAATCAGTGTCATCACTCCTTTGTCCCGGAGGAGCCGGTGAATTTGACGCGTTGTCCGCGTTGCAACGCCATTTGTATCCGGAGAAAAAGGTAGTGAAAAAATTTCTCGTTTGTTGTATTGCCTTGAGCGTTTTATCGGGGTGCGGCGTACTTCCTTCCGGTGATCCGCCCGCCGGAAATCTTGCCGACAACCGCACCGAAGTGAAAACCCGCGCCGGAATCGCCGGACATCTGGCGACCAGACTTTCGCTTTTTATGGTGGAAAAACATCCCGCTTCCCCGTGGATGCTTGCCGCCGATCCCGGTGCGGAAGCCATTGCCGCGCAGGCAGTATATGAATGCGGCGTTTTCGGTTGCCCGCGCGTGGAAAAATCGCCCTTGCGGCTGTGCGGTAAAACCTTGGCGGACGGTTGGGAATTTACCTTCTTTGAAAACGAGAGTATCGTCTGGAGCGAAAAATACGTTGAGGAGAAAGCTGAAAAATGATGGATGCACTGTTGATTTCTGGCGGCGTGCTGGGCGCTGTCCTGCTTTATTACGGAGCGGATTTTCTGGTTTCGGGCGGCGTCGCGCTCGCCGAACGCTGCCGGGTGCCGAAACTCCTGATCGGATTGACGCTCGTCGCTTTTGGCACCAGCGCGCCGGAATTGGTCGTCAGTATTGACGCCGCGCTGAAAAATTCAGGTGATATTGCTGCCGGCAACGTGATCGGTTCCAATATCTGCAACATCGCGCTGATCCTCGGCGTCAGCGCCTGCATCGCGCCGCTCGGCGTTTCCAGGTTTCTCTTTAAGGTGGATATGCCGATTTTGGCTTTTGCGACTTTGCTCTTTGCCGGGATCGAATTCTTTTTTAAAGGGGTTTCCCGCTGGTCGGCGGCGCTTTTGCTGATGGTCTTTATCGTTTATCTTACGGTGCGGATCGCCATTTCTCCGGGAGAATTCGTCGAAGCGGCGGAATCGGAAAAAGACGAAAAGCCCAAATCCGTCTGGCTTGCGCTGTTGCTGACTGCCGCCGGATTGGCGGCGCTGGTCGGCGGCGCCAAACTTTTTGTCAACGGGGCGGTGGTGCTCGCGCGCCTTGCCGGGATCAGCGAAGCCGTCATCGCATTGACCATCGTCGCATTGGGAACGAGTCTGCCCGAACTGGCGACTTCGGCGGTCGCGGCGTGGAAGCGCGAAACGGAGATCGCCGTCGGCAACGTGGTCGGTTCCAACCTTTTCAATATCCTGCTGATCATGAGCATCGCGCCGCTGGTGCGCCCGTTTGCGACGCCGGGGATCCTGACGGCGGATCTTGCGGCGATGTGCGCACTGGTCGGAGTGTTGTACCTGATGATGACGCGCAAACGGCAACTGGGGCGTTTCGACGGCGTGATCTTACTGCTTCTCTACGCCGGATACGTCACGGTGCTGGCAATGCGCTGACGGTTTATTCTGCCGGATGCCACGCGCGCGCGGCTTCGCGTGCCCGTCGGTCGCAATCGAGGATCTGCTCAAGATCGTGTTGCGGTTCGACCGGGATCGCCGCCATCACGTCGCCGACAAGTTTCCAGATGTCGGTGAATTTGATTTCTCCCTGTCGGAAACGCGCGACCGCCACCTCGTCGGCGGCGTTGAGGACTGCCGGCATCGTGCCGGATGCCTCGATCGCCTTGCGCGCCAAAGCGATCGCGGGGAAATGCTGATGATCGACCTCTTTGAATTCCAGTTTTCCCAACGCGGGCAACGTGCTTTTGCCGACCGATCCCGGCAACCGCTCCGGCCAGCTCAGCGCGTAGCGGATCGCGAGTTTCATATCCGGCACGGACATCTGGGCGATGAAACTGCCGTCGGTCAATTCGGCGAGCGCGTGGACGACCGATTGCGGATTGATGACGACGTCGAGTTTTTCGCTCGGCAGATCAAAGAGGAAGTGCGCTTCGATCACTTCCAGCGCCTTATTCATCAGACTTGCGGAATCGACCGTGATCTTGTCGCCCATTTTCCACGTCGGGTGACGCAATGCGTCGGCAAAGGTCGCTTTTTCCAGTTTTGCCGGATCCCAGTCGCGGAAAGCGCCGCCCGAAGCGGTCAGCCATACTTTGGCGATCTCATCGGGGCGCCGCCCCGCAAGCGCCTGAAAGACCCCGGAGTGCTCGCTGTCGATGGGAACGAGGCATCCCGGATGTTTTTTCGCTTCCGCCATCACGAGTTCTCCGGCGAGCGCAAGCACTTCCTTGCTCGCGAGCGCGACGCGCTTGCCGCGTTTCAGCGCTTCGAGCACGGGGCGGATCCCCGCCGTCCCGATCACCGCGCAAAGGAGGATGTCGACGTCGTCGCGCATGGCGACTTCGACCATCGCGTCCTCGCCGGAAGCGGCGCGGACGCCCGGAGGAAGTTTTCGGGCAAGTTCCTTTTCCAGAGCGGGATCGGTCGTGATGACGACGTCGGGGTGAAAGAGGAGGCTCTGACGCGCCAGTTCATCCAGTTGATGCCGCGCCGCGAGGGCGACGACCTGAAATTCCGCGGAATGCTCCGCGAGTTCCGCCGCCGCCGAGCGGCCGATCGAGCCGGTCGCGCCCAGTACGGCGACCCGGCGGGGAGAAATCGGATCCATTTTTCTGTGCTCCTCTGGTCGGATGTTATTTTTTATATAATATATCTGCATTACCGTGTTTTTGCCAATGGCGGAAGTTGAGCGGATTTTAGAATTTGCAAAAATCGCAATGCGGTGTTATATTATAAGATGTTCCGGCAAAAATGCCGGTGAAACGCTTCGTTGCGGTCGTAGTTCCGGGTGCCAGTGTCCGCCCCGGCGGCTGCCGGATGCGAAAACTTTTTCAGAAGGAGAAACGGAAATGGACAAAGCCACCAAGACCCAGACGATCGAAACTTTTGCGCGCAAAGCCGGCGACACGGGTTCGCCGGAAGTCCAGATCGCGCTGTTGAGCGGCCGTATCGTCGAGCTCACCGAGCATCTCAAACGCAATCCCAAAGACCACAGCACCCGTCACGGATTGCTCGCGATGGTCGTGCTCCGCAAGAAGCTCCTGAACTACCTCAGCCGCGAAAATCACGCGAAGTACATCGAGATCACCGACAAACTCGGCATCCGCCGCGCGAAGTAAGCGTTTACGCGTCCAAAGGGGCTGTTGCAAAACCATTAAGGGAAAAGCAACAGCCCTTTTTGTATCGTCACACTTTGACGCAATGGGAACGCGAGGGGCTGATTTCGCCCCTCGCGGAACTAAACATTTATATGGGGATTTTGTAAGAAAAACAGGGAGGTTTGCGGAAGTGCCTGACGCGTGTGGACAAGGCAGGGACAGCCGTACCGGCTTTCCCCGCCTTAACCACCCCTTTCCCTGTGCGACCGCGGTCAAGACGGATGTGGATATTCCCCTTTTTTTAATCCCATACGCCTGCGCTTCGTCGTCGCTTCGTTCCTTGCTTCGCTTACAAACCGTGCCGTCGCTTTGCTCCGGCTCAATTTGCCGCTCCTTCTCGCTCGCGGCTACCGTGCTCGTCTACGGTCGTTTGCACACTTCCCCCTTAAAATCTGCGATTTTCGGGGGAGCCCCCGCGCTCTCGCGCATCCGTTCCTCGCTTCGCTCCGGTACTCGCGGCTTCGCGTATGGTAGTTTTTATTTTTTCTCCAGATTGCGCGCTTCCTCCTTCGCCAAGGCTACGGAGGACAGGCGGCGGCAACCGCCTCGCATCCGACGGTAAATAGAGCGTATGTGGTATTTTTCCGGTTTCTTTCGCGGTGGCATCCGCGAAACTATCCTTTGCATGGGTGGTATGCACATCAAGCAGTCGGGCGGGCGGAGCGTAAAGCGGAGCATTAGCCCGCGTGGGGAGCAGTTCATTTTGCGGTAACAAACAGGCGAGACCGCGGAGATTTGCGGTGACAGCCGTTTCGAGCGCGGGCAAAACGATCATCCGCAAATATCTGCGGCAAGAGCAAAGTCCAGCCTGTGGCTGGTTGAGGGAGCCGCGAGGGGCGAAATCAGCCCCTCGCGTTCCCATTGCGTCAAAACGATGGTGTCGCGTTAAATCTTCTTGCATTTGCATACAAGAGACGCTATATTTAGTACCGTTGCAAGAAATAAGGGGAGATTTTGATATGAAAGAGCGCGTTGTCACCATTCGCAACCGGGCGGGGATCCATTGCCGTCCATCCGGTGTTATCCTCAATACGATCAATCAGGAATTTCCCTATCACCGCTTTGAGATCGAAGCGGGCGGCAACCGCATTGAACTCAACAGTATGCTCGCCTTGATCTCGCTGGGGCTTGCGCTCGGCGCTCAGGCGACGCTCCGCTGTACGGGGCAGAATGAGGAAGCGGCGATCCGTCGCATCGGCGATCTTTTTGAAACGGAATTCGATTTTCCGGCGCGGTAGACGCGCATTCAGACGAAAACGTAGTGATTTTCCTCAAGAATGGTCACGGCGTAGTGACAGCCGAGCCGGAAGCACCATTTGAGCGCTTCGGCGAGTGCGAGAAAATTTTCTTCGTCGGCGGGCGCGTCGGCGCTTTGCATGAAGTCCCAGAAATTCTGTGCGGCGTTTCCGGCGAAATCGGAGCGTTTGAAACGGTCGGTCAATTTTTCTTCGGCACAGATGGGGGCCTTGCCGTCGAGCAATCCCATCAGATCGAATTCATCGGGACGGTGGTTGGCAAAATTGGTGACGGTTTCCGCCGATTTGGCGAAAACGAAATTGAAAAGCGACGCGATCTCGTCGGTGGAAAAACTTTCCCTGTCTTTGACTTCGGCAAGGATCTGGATCAGCAGTTTTTTTTCGGATTCGGCGAATTCCGGCGCGACAGCGACCGGTTTATCGAGAAGACCGCTTTTTCGTGCGGCGTCGATCACGCAACGCCCGGCATTTTGGGCGGCGATGGAGCGGCTGAAAGTGTTTTCCGGCATATTTTCCCTCTGCAGTTGAATTCTTTTTAATATATCTCCTGCAATCGAATTTGGCAAACGGCATCTTGCGGTGTATATTAAGAGTATGGAAAAAATCACAGAGCAAAAACGTCCTGATCGTCGCTGGTTCCCGTTGTGGATCATCGACCGCTATATATTGCGGGAATTTCTGATCAAATACAGCATTTTGCTGTTGGTATTCATCATCCTTTTCATCCTCAACGATGTCTATCATTTTATCGGGGATTTCCTTTCGGGCAACGCGTCGCTTTCCGCGATGATCGCGTTTTTCCTCTACAAATTGCCGGGAAATATCCGTTTTGTACTGCCGATCTCGATGTTGCTCGGCTGTATGTGGACGATGGCGGCATTCGGAAAAAATCTGGAGATCACCGCAATGCGCGCTTCGGGGGTGTCCGTGCCTCGCGCCAGCGCGATGATTTTCGTTGTGGGATTTCTTGTGACGCTGGTCAATATTTCCTTTAACGAAAAAATCGTCCCGATCACCGAACGCAAGGCGCAAGTTGTCTACGATCTGGCGGCAGACAACCGCCGTTATCAGCACAGTCTCCTCGCTTACCGGAGCAACGATTTGAAACGCCATTGGCTTTTCAAGACATTCAAGAGCGGCGGCGACCAGGATGCCGTGGCGATCAAGACCTTTTGGACGAAATCGATGATCCGGCAGTTGCTGGGCTCTTCGCAGGATCCCGGTTACGCGGCGCGCATTCAGGCGGTTTTCCCCGCCAAGTCCAAGGAATTGCTGGCGATCGCCGATCCCGAAGCGTTGCGTCAGAAAATCGAATATCAGCTTTTGGACCGCAAGATCGATTTTTTCATCAAATCGGCGAATTACGATGAAAAAAACAAGATCTGGATGTGGCGGGACGGTTATTTCGTCAGCTATGACCGCAGTGACGAGACGCTTTTCAGCGGCAGTCGCGGCACTTCGGAAATGCACGCCGAGATCCGCTTCGATCAACTGGTTTTCAGCGAAAGCGAGATCCCGGAATCTCCTTTTGACATTCTCGCGTCCATCAGTGAAAAAGACGATTTGCCGACCATCGATATTTTCCGGTTGATCCGCAACAATCCCGACATGGCGCAGCGGGTGCGCGACATTTATCTGACGATTTTCTTTTATCGCCTCGCTTTCCCGTGGTCGTGTTTTCTCGCGGTCTTTCTCGGAGTGCCGCTGGCGGTGCGCAACGAGCGGACGGGCAGTATGCTGGCGATCATCACGGCGATCGCCGTCATCGTCGGATATATGGTCGTCGCGCAGATTTTCCTCGTCTTGGGCAAGGGCGGGCATCTCAATCCCTGCTTTGCCGGATTGGCGCCGACGCTCGCCTTTATCGGTTACGGCATCTGGCGGATGATCGGCGACCGCACTTAAACGAGGTTGCCGGCGGCTTCTCTGCCGCCGAGATATTCCAGAATCTCTCCGGCGAGAAAAAGACTGCCGGAAACGACGATTTTTCCTTTTGCCGACGCTTGCGCCTTTTTCAGCGCGTCGATGCCATTGGCGGCGCCGCAACTCGGGATCTCCGGTGCGATCTCAAAAAGCATTTCCTTTAATTTTTCGGGCGGAAAACTGGTGCGTTTTTCCGCCGGAAGCGGCGTGAAGATCATCTTTTCGGCGAGCGGCGCCCAGAGTTTCAGGCACTCCGCTACCGCCTTGTCCTCGAAACCGCCGTAGACGACGGTGAATTTTTCCTTCGGGAAGCGTTCCGCGAGCGAAGCCGTCAACGCGCCGACGCCGTCGGGATTGTGTCCGCCGTCGATGATGACGTTGTGAAATGTCTGCATCCGTCCCGGCCAGCGGACACGGCTCAAGGCGGCGACGGCGCGGCGGAGATCGAATTTTTCCTTTTCGGCAAGATAACGTAAAACGGCGAGGACGATCCGGCAGTTTTCGCGCTGCATTCTGCCCGGCAGACTCAAGGCGACATCAATACCGTCATAGGTGAAACATTGATTGCCGTCGGTGTCGATGGTGAATTTTTCCGGCACCGGGGCGGCGGGCGGGAAAAATTCGGCGTGTTTTTCTTTTGCCGTTCCGGCGATGACACGGTAGGCTTCCGGCGGCAGTTTCCCGGTGAAAACGGGGACGTTTTCCTTGATGATCCCCGCTTTTTCTTTGGCGATCAACTCCAGAGTTTCCCCGAGGATTTGCTGATGGTCGAGCGCGATGTTGGTGATGACGGAAACGATCGGCTTTACGACGTTGGTCGCATCAAGTCTGCCGCCCATTCCGGTTTCCCAGACGACGATGTCGCAACCGGCTTCGGCGAAAATTTTGGCGGCAAGCGCGGTGGCGAATTCAAAATAGGTGAATTCCATACCTTTTGTCTGCTCCGCCAGAATTTCCGCGGCGCGGTCAAAGGTCGACGGATCGACCATTTTGCCGTCGATGCGGAAACGCTCGCGCACATCGATCAGGTGCGGAGAGGTGTAAAATCCCGTATGGAATCCCGCGCCGCGCAAAGCGGCTTCAAGCATTGCGCCCGTCGAACCTTTGCCGTTGGTTCCGGCGAGGTGAATGAAGCGCAATTTTTTTTGCGGATCTCCCGCGCGGGCAAAAAGTTCAAGCGTCGGCTCCAAGCCGAGCTTGATCGAAAACATATTCAGCCGGTCCAGAAAACCGGCGCCGGAAAAGTGCATTATCTCGCCCTTGCGCCTTTCAATTTGCAGGGCGACCACGCCGGCATCGACAATTCGTACCGCATCGAGAGCAGTGTCCTGACTTTGCCGGTGCGCGTGTCGACGACGACGAGATCGGAATGTTTGCCCGAAACGCGTTTGCAGACCACCTGACGGTTGTCCGCCGCCCACGCCGGAGATTCAAAACTGCCCGGTTCCTCGGTGATGCGCCGGTTTTCGCCGCTTTGAAGATCGAAAACGCAAAGCGTGTAACTGCCGTTGACCCGCGAAGCGTAGACGATTTTGTCATCGCCCGACCAGTCGGGAGTCACCGCGTCGCTGCCGACGGCGGGAAGCCGCTTTTTCTGCGAACCGTCGCGGTTGCAGATGACGATGCGGGTCGAACCGCCCCTTTGTTCGCTGACGTAGGCGATCCGCGAACCGTCCGGGCTCCAGCAGGGCGACGCTTCGACTTCGATGTCTTTGGTCAACCGGCGCAGTTGCCGCGAAAAAATGCCTTTCACATAGAGGTCGACCTGATGGTCGAAACTGAAAATCCCGGCGATCTCCTGCCCGTTCGGGCTGACGGCGGCGCCGGTGTTGATGCCCTTGTAGGCGGTGAGGATGCGGCTTCTTTTGGGGCCGTCGACGACGGTTTCGATGAGGTCGATGCCGGCGCGTCCGTATTTGGAATAGCAGATCGAACGGCCGTTCGGCGTCCAGCAGGGCTCGACGCAGAGCGCGTTGAAATTGGTCAATTGGACGATGTTTTTGCCGTCGATGTCACAGGCGTAGACATTACGGACTCCCGGCGCTGTCTTGGCGCAAAAGGCGATGCGCGAAGTGCAAAAACCCTGAACTTTGAGGTCGCTGAAACTGCGTTCGATCGCGTGATCGACGATCAGTTTCGCCAAATTGCGCACATCGCCGCCTTTGACATTCCACGCTTCCAACGGCGCTCCGGCGAGGTCGAGATCACAGCGGACGCCCCCGGGGGAAGAGGTGATTTTCAACTGGTAATCCCCGACGTTATTCGTCAGGTCGAACCAGCCGCAAGCGTTGAGGAGACTGCGCACTTCGCGGTCGAGCGCGGCGTTGCCGCTGGATTTCAATTCGATCGTCGGGTTGTCGCGCACCGTTTTGGAAACGATGATCGGCGCCGCGCCGAGAATCGCCGAAATACAAAAGAGGATAATGAAAACGGCAAAATTTTTCATTGTTTACTCCTCAACGGCATCCAGTATGACGACTTCATTTACCGGCACGTCCTGATGGAATCCGCGCGACGAGGTTTCGACTTGGGCAATTTTGTCGACGATCTCCATACCCTCCGTGACTTTGCCGAAAACGCAGTAGCCGTAATATTGCGGCACCGGCGCCTTGAAATCGAGAAAGTCGTTGTCGACGAGGTTGATGAAAAACTGGCTCGTCGCCGAATCGACGACGTTGGTGCGCGCCATCGCGATCGTGCCGCGCTGATTGGAAATCTGATTGGCGGCTTCGTTGCGGATCGCTTTTTGCGTCGGTTTCTGGGTGAAACTGCGGTCGAAACCGCCGCCTTGGATCATAAAGCCGGGGATGACCCGGTGAAAAAGCGTGTCGCGGTAGAATCCGCTGCGGACGTAGGAAAGGAAATTTTTTACCGTTTCCGGCGCGTCGTCGGCAAAGAGTTCCAGTTTGATCTCTCCGAAATTCGTTTTCAAGGTGACCATAAAAGCATTGCTCCTTCTTTTTGTTTTTCAATAATATATCATAATTTCTTTTTTACCGCAAGGCGCAAAAGACGGGAAGCGCGACAATTGCTTCTTTGGCGAAGCACCAGAGCACGATGCCGACGGCAAGATCGATGCCGAAAGCGACCGATTGCCGCTTGAATTGTCTGTGCGCGGCAATGGCGAGGATACTGCCGGAAATCACCCCCGTCAACGTGGCGGCAAAGAGGATGAAAAACGCCCCTTTCCAGGTGAGGAGCGTGGCGATCGCCGCCGCCGCCTTAATGTCTCCGCCGCCCAGCACTTCACGGCGGGCAAGCCGTTTGCCGATTTGTGCAAAAAGGGCGAGAGCAAGATAAAAACCGATGCCGCCCGCCGTCGCGAGGAACATCGCTTCCGCCGACTTGAAAACTCCGTAATGCCGGGGGAAACATCCGGCGAGGATGACCCCGGCGACAAACGCCGTGACGGTCACGCCGCGCGGGATGACGCAGTAGCGGAAATCAAACCACGCGATCGCGATCGCGAAATAGAGCGCGGCGCATCCCGGGATCAGAAAAAATTCCGGCGTCCAGTTGAAAAAAATTCCGGTCGCGGCAAAAGCGGCAAAGAGCAGAGCCGTCGTCAGTTCGACGAAAAAGTAACGCGGGGAGTAGGGAGTATGGCAGTGACGGCATCTGCCGCGCAAAATGAGAAAACTCAATATCGGCAGATTGTCGAACCAGGCGATCTTATGCTGACAATTCGTGCAATGCGACGGCGTCGTCACGATGGATTCGTTGCGCGGTATCCGCCAGAAACAGACGTTGAGAAAACTTCCGAGCGACGCGCCGATGAGAAAAAATCCGCATTCGACGATCCAGCGCACGGCGGGGATGGAGAAATCGACCGTCATATCCATCTTAAATCAATCCCAGTGCGCGCCGCATTGCGTCAAGCGGCGCGGTTTTGCCCGTCCAGATCTCAAACGACGCGGCACCCTGATGGAGCAACATCGTTTTGCCGTCGGCGGCGGCGAGACCGCGTTGCCGCGCCGTGCGCAGAAACGGCGTGTCGCGGTAGACGAAATCAAAAAACGCCGCATTCGTTTCCGGAATTTCCAGAATCGGCGGATCGTCGTCGTGCCAGCCGAGCGCGGTCGACTGGATGACGAGGTCGGCATCGGCAAAGAAACGTTTGATTTCCGCCGTGTCGTTATAGGATGCCGCCGCGCTTTCAAGTTGCGGGAAATGATTTTGCAGTTGCGTTGTCAAAATTTTTGCGCGCTCCATGGTGCGGTTGAGCAAGACGATGCTTTTTGCTCCCTTGAATGCGAGCGCGAAACTTGCGGCGCGCGCCGCGCCGCCCGCTCCGAGAAAGAGGATGTTTTTTCCTTTCGGGGAAAAATGCAAAGTTTCTTTGAGCGCGCGCAAAACGCCTTCGCCGTCCGTCGATTCGCCGTAAATTTTTCCGCCGGAGATCTTGAGCGTGTTGACGGAATTCGTCGCCGCCGCGAATTTGCCGATCTCATCGGCTTTTTGCGCCGCAACTTCCTTGAGCGGCACGGTGATGTTGACTCCTTGCAGATGGTCGCGGGCAAAGGCGAAAAAATCGTCGATCTCCGCAAGACGGACACGGCATTTGCCGTAGGGCTCGCCCATTTGATACGCGGCAAAGGCGGCGTTTTGCATCGCGGGCGACTGCGAGTGGTCGACCGGATCGCCGATAACGCAGTAACGGCAGGGGGAAAGGAAAGAAAAATCCATCTTATTTTTCCGCGGCGTAAAGGATCCCGTACAGCGTGAAATTTTCCGGAGCCGGTTGCGCTCCGGGAAGTTCCGGCAGGAAAAAGGCGTCGTCGCCTCCCGTGACGACGATATTTTTGACCGGGATCGCGGCAACGGTCTTTGCCAGCAATTCCCGCACCATACCGATGATGCCGCGGTCGATCCCGAAACGGAGATTGCCGATGGTGTCGTTGCCGAAATTTTCCGGCGCGTCGGGATAAAACGGCAATTCCGGCAGTTGGGCGGTGCCGGTATTCAACGCCTGCCGCATCAGTTTGCGTCCCGGCGCGATCGCTCCGCTGTAAAAGCGGCGCTGTGCGTCGAGAATTTCAAAGGTGATCGCCGTACCGCAGTCGATGACGAGTGCCGGAGTTGCAAAAAAACGGGCGAGCGCAAAGGCGTTGGCGACGCGGTCGGCGCCGAGTTTCGCAGAGTCGACGCAACTGAAATCAATGCTTTTATTGCAGTTGCGCGCGTCGATGAAATGAATGTTTTCCCCGGCGATGCGCGCCGCCGCTTCCGGCACGACCGAGGCGGCGAACGTTTCGCCGCCGCCGATCCATTGCGCGGTCAATTCCGGTGTCGGGATGGAAACAACACGCTCGAAACGTTGGTTTTGCCAAATTCCGAGCGTGCTGTGCGTATTGCCGATATTGAGCAGATTCATCGCCGCTTGTTTACGACATTTTTTCGATGATCTTGACCAGCGGCATAAACAAGGCGACGACGATGGTGCCGACGATGCCTGCCAAAGCGACGATCATCAACGGCTCGATCAGCGAGGTGAGCGCGCCGACTTTGTTGTCGACTTCGTCCTCGTAGGTGTCGGCGATCTTGGTCAGCATTTCCGGGAGTTTACCGGTTTCTTCTCCGACTTCGACCATGCTGATGACCATCGCTTCAAAGACCTTGGTCTTGCCGAGCGGATTGGCGATGCCTTCGCCCTCCTTGACGGCGGCGTGGACTTTGGTGATCGCCTTGGCGACGACCTCGTTGCCGCTCGTATCCTTGACGATCGCGAGCGCGTTGAGTACCGGAACGCCGGAAGCCATCAGCGTGCCGAGCGTACGGCTGAAACGCGAAACCGCCGTCTTGGAAATGATGCTGCCGAAAATCGGCATATGGTACTTCAGATAGTCGAGGATATACTTTCCGAAAGGAATTTTGCCGAAAAGTTTGAAAAAGACGATGATCGACGCGATGGTGATGAGATAGATGTGCCAGCGGCTGATCAAAGTATTGCTGATGTTGATGAAAAATTCGGTGATCGCCGGAAGCGGTTCCCCCGGCAGCAGATCGGCGAAGATCTTACTGAAATTCGGGACGATGAAAACCATCAAGCCGACAACGGCGGCAAGCGAGATCGACAACACGACGATCGGGTAGATCATCGCCGATTTCACCTTGCTGGCGATACGGGCGGCTTTTTCCATAAAGCCCGCCAGACGGTCGAGGATCGTTTCCATCGCACCGGATGCTTCTCCGGCGCGGACCATGTTGAGATAGAGTTTGTCAAAGGATTTCGGATGCTGGGAAAGCGCTTCGGCGAAAGTCGCGCCGCCCTCGACGGCGGCGGCGATCTTGCCGAGGACGCCGCGCACCGACGGGTTGCGCGCCTGACGCTCCAAAGTCCGCAACGCGCGGATGAGCGGCAGTCCGGCATCGAGCAGGATCGCCAGCTGCCGCGTCAGAATGATCAATTCCTTGTGCGGGATGATGAGCGGCCCGAAAGAAATATTCAGACTTCCGCCCGATGATTTCGCCTTTTTGGGCGCCGGCTTGCTGGTGACCGCCGGTTTGATCGACGTGGGAAAAAGCCCCTTCTTTTTCAATTCCTGAAGCGCGACTTCTTCGCTGGGCGCCTTGATGGTGCTCTTTTTTTCGCGCCCCTTGCTGTCCATGGCAACGTAATCATATTGTGGCATTGACGGAAACTCCTTTTGTTACCGTTGAATGGTTTTATGTATAACGCACGACTTCGTCGACGCTGGTTTCCCCGTTGAAGATCGCCTGAAGTCCGTCTTCGCGCAACGGCCGCATCCCGAGCGCGATCGCGCGGTCGCGCAGAATGTTGGTCGGCACGTTGTTGGAGATCATTTCGCGCAGATCCTGATTGATGACCATCAATTCGGTCAGCGCTTTGCGTCCCTTGTACCCGGTGTTGTTGCACTTGGGACAGCCCTTGCCGTAGCAGAACTGGATCCCTTCGACCTGTCCGCGCTCCAATCCGAGGCGGTCGAGGTCGTTGTCGTTGGGTTCGTAGAATTCGATGCAGTTTTTGCAGACGCGGCGGATCAGCCGCTGACCGAGTACGCCGACGAGCGACGAAGCGATCAGAAACGGCTCGACGCCCATATCGATGAGACGCGTGACCGTACTGGCGGCGTCGTTGGTGTGCAACGTGCTGAAAACGAAGTGACCGGTGAGCGATGCTTCGATCGCGATCTGCGCCGTTTCAAAGTCGCGGATCTCGCCGACGAGAATGCGGTCGGGGTCCTGACGCAAAAAGGCGCGCAACGCTTTTTGAAAGGTCATGCCGACGGCGTCGTTGATCGGGCACTGGATGATGCCCTCGATGTCGTATTCGACCGGGTCTTCGGCGGTGAGAAGTTTATCCTCGACCCGGTTGATCTCGCCGAGCGCCGAGTAGAGCGTCGTCGTCTTGCCGGAACCGGTCGGCCCGGTGACGAGGAGGATCCCCGTCGGCATACTGATGAGTTCGCGCAGTTGAGCCAGCACATCGGTACCGATGCCGAGCGAATCCAGTTGCAGATTGACGACGGTGCGGTCAAGGACGCGGAGCACGACGGATTCGCCGTGTGTCGTCGGCAGACAGGATACACGCAAGTCGATTTGCCTGCCGTTGAGTTTCAACTGGATGCGCCCGTCCTGCGGACGCCGCCTTTCGGAAATGTTCAAGCCGGAAATGATCTTGATGCGGCTGATGACGGGCAACGCCAGTCCGCGCGGCGGCGGCGGCATTTCAAACAGCGCGCCGTCGACCCGGTAACGGATGCGGAAGTTTCTTTCAAAAGGTTCAAAGTGGATGTCCGACGCCTTGTCGCGGATCGCCTGCCGCAAGACGACGTCGACGAATTTGATGATCGGCGCCTCGTTGGCGGCTTCTTCGCTCGCCGCTTCATCGACGGAATATTCCTTGGTGCCGATCTCGGCGACGATGTCGGCGACGGAATCGACTTTTTCCGGATAGTAGCGGTCGAGTTCCTTGTCGAAGGCTTCGGGGTCGCAGACGACGGGGAGGATGTCTCCGCCGAGGACAAAGCGCATTTTTTCGACCAGCTGGTAATTGAGCGGTTCGCGCATCGCGACGTGGAGCGTGCCGACTTCCTCCTGCAACGGGATGGCACGGTTGGCGCGGGCGAATTCGTTTTCAAACCGCCCGATCGTTTCCTGCGGGACGTCGTTGTCGGTGGGGTTCCAGACGTAACTGCCGAGGCTCTCCGCCATCATTTCGAGCATTTCCTTGCGGGTGAAAAGACCGAAATTTTCGATGATCTGCATCGCGTCCTTGCCGCTGGCTTCGCATTCTTCGGCGACTTCTTTCAAATGACCGGCAAGCTCGTGGTCGGAGGCGCCGCGTTCGCTTTTCAAGAGGTCGATCAGAGCGGAACTTTCAATGTCAAGCATATTGCGTTACCTCCTAACATTCATCGCGCAACGTGACGAAAATGACGTCTTCGAGCGTGGCGATCCCGGCTTCCGCCTTGCGGAGCGCGTCGTCGCGGAGCGACCGCATCCCGTTGCGCCGCGCGTATTCGCGGATGCGTCCGCTCGTTTCGTTGGCGAAAATAAGTTTTCCGATATCTTCCGTGATGACGAAAATTTCGTAGATGCCGATCCGTCCCTTGTAGCCGGTGAAGCCGCATTCGCGGCATCCCTTGCCTTTGTAGAACTGACGGCTGGCGAGGTATTCGTCGCTCAAGCCGAGCATCCGCTGCTCGACCTTGGTCGGTGTGTAGGGCGCCTTGCAGTGGGGGCAGATGCGGCGGAGCAACCGCTGCGCCATGACCGCCCGGAGCGAAGTCGCCACCAGAAACGGTTTCACCCCCATATCGATGAGACGCGTGATCGCACCCGGCGCGTCGTTGGTGTGCAACGTGCTGAAAACCAGGTGACCGGTCAGCGACGCATTGATCGCGATCTCCGCCGTTTCCAGGTCGCGGATCTCACCGATCATGATGATGTTGGGCGCCTGACGGAGCATGGACCGCAGTGCGGCGGCGAAGGTCATGTCGACGTAGCGGTCGACCTGTACCTGATTGATACCGGGCAGCTGATATTCGACCGGGTCTTCGACGGTGATGAGTTTGCGCGCCGGAGTGTTGATCGTATTCAAAAAGGCGTAAAGCGACGTCGTTTTGCCGGAACCGGTCGGTCCGGTGACGAGGAAAATGCCGTCCGGATAGTTGATGATCTTGTTGACGAGGTCGAGGTCGTCGGCGTAGAAACCGAGTTTCGGGATGTCGAGCTGGATGCTCGATTTATCCAGAATACGCATGACGATACTTTCGCCGAAAATCGTCGGGATCGACGATACACGCAAGTCGATGTCCTTGTCGCCGACGGAGAGCTGGATGCGCCCGTCCTGCGGGATGCGCTTTTCGGTGATGTCCAGATGCGCCATGATTTTGACGCGGGAGGTGAAGTTCGCCTGCAGATATTTCGGCGGACCGGGGATCTCGCGGAGCGCGCCGTCGATGCGGTAGCGCACGCGATAGCGTTTTTCCATCGGCTCGAGGTGAATATCGGATGCGCGCATTTTGTAGGCGTCGAGGATGAGTTTGGTGACCAACCGGATGATCGGCGCCGCATCGTCGCCTTCGGCGGCCGCCACATTGGCCTGATCGTCGAGGATCTCCAACTCGTCCTCGTCCTGCTTGACCGCCTTGCGGGTGGCGTTTTCCTCCTCTTCGACGAAGTAGCGGTCGATAAGACGCTTGATCTGTTTCTGCGGAGCGACGACCTCCTCGACTTCGCCGCCGTAGATGTAGCGGATCGTGTCGAGCGTTTCCATGTCGGTCGGGTCGCTCATCGCGATGATCAGAATGTCATCGTGAAGCATCACCGGCACCACGTTGTAGTGGCGCACGACTTCAGTTGAGAGTTTGGAACGCACTTCGAGCGGGATCTCGTATCCTTCGAGATCCATCAGCTCGACCCCGTACTGCTGGGCGAGCATCGTAAGCAGATCGATTTCGCTGAGGAGATTGTTTTTGATCAGCAGATCGACCGGGCTTACCGGGGTGCCTTGCTCCTCGGAATCCAGCGCCGCCTGCTTGGCGGCGAGGATGTCTTCGGAAGAGACCATCCCGTTCTCCTTGAGCAGCATCAGAACGTAATCGGTATCCTGTGCCAAAATATCACCTTGTTTTCGGGTTGAAAATGAAGCTTGTCAATGAAAATACAGCTTCGCGCGCGAAAAGTCAAGCTGTTTGTCGGAAAAATCAACTCTTTTTCCGCATCGGGCATTGCCGAATTGAAAAGTCCGTGTTGTTGATGTATTTTATAAAAGATAGGAAACAGTACCGTCAACCCATCAACAAAAAGGAAGTGATTATGGCGATCGAATACATTCATCCGAGCAAACTTCTCGTCGACGCATTGCAGAGAGTCTACGATTACGGGATGACCACGACCAGCGGCGGCAACATCTCGATCAAGGACGAAGAGGGCAACATCTGGATCACCCCGAGCGGCATCGACAAGGGGACGCTCACCCCGGCGGATATTATGAAAGTCACGCCATCCGGCGAAAAGATCGGCTGCCACACCCCCAGTTGCGAATTGCCTTTCCACAGCGAAGTCTATCGCCGCCGTCCCGATGTCAACGTCGTTTTGCACGCGCACTCACCCTCGCTGGTCGCATTCAGCCTCGTCGGCAAAAGCCCCGACGCCGCGTGGGTGCCCGGTGCGGAAAAGATCTGCGGCAAAATCGTTTTTTCGCGGTATGACATTCCCGGAAGCATTTCGCTCGGGAAAATCATTTCCGAAGAATTCGCCAAGGGCGCCGACTGCGTGATGATGGAAAATCACGGCGCGGTCGTTTGCGGCAAGACGATCGACGAGGCTTTCGCCCGTTTTGAAACGCTCGATTTCCTCGCCCGGATGCAGATCCAGGCATCGGGATTGACCAATCCGCCCGTGTTGCCGCAAGCAAAATGCTGTGACATCAAGTGGGAAACCTTTGTCCCCGCTTCCGCTTCTCCCGCCGAATGCGCGTTGCGCGACAGCATCGTCAAATTCGCCGCGCGGCTTTACCGTCAGCGTCTGGTCTATACGGGAAGTCTCACGCTTTCCGCCCAGATCTCCGGAGACGATTTCCTCGTGACGCCCAAGGGCTTTGATCCGCTCAAACTTGCCGTCGCCGACAGCGTCCGTATCCAGAACGGCCGTTGCGAAGAGGGCAAAACGCCCGCTTGTTTCGCCAAAGTCTGCCGCGAAATCTACCGCCGTTGCGACTGGGCGCACGCTCTCATCGCGACCAAGTCGCCCAATCTGATGGCATTCGCCTGTACCGCTTCCGAGCTGGACAGCCGGATGATCCCAGAGAGCTACATCCAGTTGCGCGATATGCCGGTCGTGAAATACGCGGACTTTGCCGCCGACTGGATGAAAGCGGTCGAAAAACTGACCCCGGCGACCCCCGTCGTCATCATCGAAAACGTCGGCGTGGTCGCCGTCGGCAAGAATCTGACGCAGGCTTTCGACCGTCTGGAAGTTTCCGATTTCACCGCCAACTGCATTTTGCTGGCGCGCCGTCTCGGCACGGTCAAACCGATCAATCAGGCACAGGTGGACGAGATCATCGACACTTTCAAATTGCCCCGTTAATTTGGGGAAATCCCCGGTTTTGAAACGCGAAAAAATCACGATCCGCGACTTCGCTTTCGGCGGAGAAGCCGTCGGCAATCTCGCCGACGGCAGGGTCGCTTTTGTCCGCGGTGCGATCCCGGGGGAAACCGTCGAAATCGAAATCACCGCCGGGCATAAAAAATATGTGCGCGGCAAGTTGACCGAAATCGTTTCCGCTTCGGCGGAACGCATCGGCTCCGACTGTCCCTGTTTCGCCGATTGCCCGGGTTGTGCCTACCGCCATGTCCCTTACGGTGTGGAACTTGCGGCGAAAAACCGTCAGCTCGCTTCGTTTCTCAACCGCAACCGCGACGAAAAATGCGAAATCTTGCCGCCCGTCGGCGCGGCGTCGCGCAATCATTGGCGCAACCGCTTGCGGCTCCACAGCGACGGCGGCGGCAAATTCGGCTACCGCGCGATGGACAATACAACGCTGCTTGAGATCGGCCATTGTCCGCTTGCGACCAAAAATCTCAATGAAAGGATCGCCCGGCTCACGCTTCCCGACGGATTTCGCGGCACTTTTGCGCTCGATGATTGCGCCGAACGCGGCGCGGTCTGCGATTTCGACAATGAACTTCCGGAAACGCTGACGGGGAAACTCGGCGATTTCGGCACTTTTTGCTACCGCCGCGGCGGTTTTTTTCAAACCAACGAGGCGATCGCATCGGAACTTGCACGCCGCGTGATCGAAGAAGTGAAAATTTTTGCTCCTGATTTTCTGCTGGAACTTTTTTGCGGCGTCGGCGTTTTTTCGATCCTGGCGGCGCGCGCATTGCCCGCCTTGCGGAGCGTCGGCGTCGAATTTGACCGCCACGCCGTCCGGTATGCCGTGCGCAATGCGAAAAATTTCCGCGTCGCGGAACGCTGTGCCTTTTTTGCCGGAGATGCCGCCGATGCGCCGCAACGCTACGCCTCTTTCGGCAAACGGCTGAAAACGCTCGTCATCGTCGATCCGCCGCGGACGGGACTGGGCAGGAAACTGACGCAGAGTCTGCTTCAAAGCGCGCCGGGCGCGATCCTTTATGTTTCCTGCGGCGCGGATACGCTCCGCCGCGATCTCGATGAACTT
Organism: Victivallaceae bacterium; assembly: GCA_024405735.1. GTDB lineage: Bacteria > Verrucomicrobiota > Lentisphaeria > Victivallales > Victivallaceae > UBA1784. The sequence goes on from JAKSOF010000002.1 coordinate 148,395, forward strand.
GCGCCGGGATTTGTCGCAGTGCACAGCACGTTGCTGGATATGTTTCCCGGCACCGCGCATTTTGAATCGCTCACGTTGTTGAAAAAAAGAGATACGGCCCAATGATCGACTTTCAGAATATTTCCAAAAGTTACGGCGGTCGCGATATCCTGAAAGAGGTGTCGTTTCGCGTCAATCCCGGCGAACGCGTCGGGATCGTCGGTCCCAACGGGGCGGGCAAAAGTACCATTTTCGGCATCATCACCGGCGCGGTGCGTCCCGACTCCGGCGTCGTCGCGATCCCGCGCGACCACCGCATCGGGATCATGCGCCAGAAAGTCGATGCCGCCGATTTGCCGCGCACGCTGTTGGATTTCACCGCCGACGCGATCCCCGAACTGCATGAATTTTCCCGCGAACTTCACGGGATCGAAACCAGAATGGACGAGGGCGTTGCCGACGATGCCGAGTTGAACCGGTTGCTGCGCCGTCACGGTTATCTGCAAAGCACCATCGAGCATCTCGGAGCCTACCATCTGGAACAGGAAGCAAGTGAAACGCTCGGCAATCTCGGTTTCGATCCGAAATCGCTTGACCGTCCGATCCGGGAATTTTCCGGCGGCTGGCAGATGCGCGCCGCGCTGGCGCGCGTACTGATCTCGCATCCCGACGTCCTGTTGCTCGACGAGCCTTCCAACTACCTTGACGTCCCCGCCGTTGAATGGCTTTGCCGCTATCTCAACAATTTTCCCGGGACTTTGATGCTGATTTCGCACGACCGCTTTTTACTGCGCAAACTGGTCAAGGTGACGATCGAAGTCAATGCGGGGACGGCGACCCGTTATGCGGGGGGGTACGATTACTACTGCCGCGAACGCGAAAGCCGGCAGAAACTGCTCGAATCCGCCAAGCGCAATCTCGACCGCAAGCGCGAGCAGATGGAGCGCGTCATCGACCGTTTCCGCGCCAAAAGCACCAAGGCGGCGCAGGCGAAAAGCTGGATGAAAAAACTCGATAAATTAGAGGACGTCGAGTTGCCCGATCAGCTTCATTACAACGGCGTGATCCGTTTTCCCGAACCGCCTCCCGGCGGCATCGAGGCGGCGCGCATCGAAAACATCTCTTTCGGCTACACTCCCGACAAGTTGCTGCTCAAGGACGTGTCGCTTGACATCGCCTCCGGAGACAAGATCGCTTTCATCGGTTACAACGGACTGGGCAAGACGACGCTGTTGAAACTTCTCGTCGGCAAATTGCAGCCGCTTGCCGGGCGCGTCGTCCTCGGGCATCACTCGGTATTGGGTTATCAGGCACAGGAATTCACTGAATTGCTCAACGACGAGTTGACGGTCTACGATGCGGTGCGCGGCGCGTTGCCTCCGGCGGCTTCGACGGCGAATCTGATGAATGTGCTCGGCTCTTTCGGTTTTTCGGGCGACGAGACCAAAAAGCGTTGCGGCGTATTGTCCGGCGGCGAACGCATCCGTGTGCAATTCGCCCGGCTTTTCGTCAACCCCCCGAATCTGCTCGTGCTCGACGAGCCGACCACGCACCTCGATCTCGCCGCCCGCGAACTTCTGCAGGAAGCCCTGGTGCAATTTCCCGGCACGGTCTGTTTCGTCAGCCACGACATCGAATTCGTCCGCAACGTGGCGACGGTCATCGTCGCGCTGACACCCGGCAAGGTGACGAAATATTTCGGCAATTACGATTACTATCTTGAAAAAGCGGCATCGGCGGATTTGCCGTCATCCGTCAAGGATGCGTCCGCTTCCGGCGCCGCCGCTTCGGAAATGACGGCGAAAGAACGCCGTCAGCAACGCGCACACGCCCGTCAGGAGATTTCCGGAGCCTTCAAAAAGGCGAAAGAAACCGTTTCCGCGCTGGAAAAGAAACTCGACAAATTGTCCGACGAAAAAAAGGTGCTTGTCGCCAAGTTGTCGAGCGGGATGAAACTTGATTTTTCCGCGCTGAAAAAAGAACTCGCCAAGGTCGAAAGCGAAATTTCCGCGACCGAAACCGAGTGGGAAAGCGCCGCGACCGAATTGGAGGCGCTCCGGCAGGAAAACGACCGCATCAACCACCGGGAGTAGACGATGGAGAATTCTCTTCAGCAATCGGCAAAACTTCAGCAGAAACAACAGCTTTCCGCGCGTCAGCGCACATCGCTTGAATTTCTGCAATTGTCGCGTCAGGAACTTGATGCGCGGCTGAATGAGGAATTGGCGGAGAATCCGCTTCTGGAGGAGATTTTTCCGGAGGATCTGCCGCAGGAATCATTGCCGGATATGCCTCCGGAAAAAGAGGACGAAGCGGAATTTGACGCCCGTTTTGCCGAAAGCGACCAATGGCATTCGGAATTGCCTCTCCCCGGCGAGGAGGGGGAGGAAAGCACCGCCGATTTCTGGAGCGGCATCGCCGCGCCGCCCCCGACGCTTGCCGAACAGCTCGCGCGGGAATTTGCCGGAAGTCCGCTCGATCCCAAGATCCGCGAGATCGCGCAGATGATCGTCGAATCGCTCGACGAAAAGGGGTATTTGTCTACGCCTCTTGCCGATCTTGCGATGAGTTGCGACGCCGACCTCGACGAGGTGGAAAAAGCGTTGAAATTCGTCCAGTCGCTCGAACCCGCCGGGATCGGCGCCCGCACGCTCGACGAATGCTTCCGGTTGCAGTTGGAAAGATCAGGCAAATGGCACGGCGCGGTCAAAAAGATCGTCGAAAACGGTCTGGATGATCTCGAAAGGTTTTCTCCGCGGACGCTTGCGGAAAAATACCAACTGACTCCCGGCGAATTTCAACAGGCGCTTGCCGTTTTGCGCAAACTTGATCCCGCTCCCGGCGGCAGTGAAACGCATGCCGCCGTCGTTTTGCCCGACATCGAGATTTTTTCAACGGAAAACGGCGGTTTTGATGCCCGGCTTCTGAAGGAACGCGAACGCCGTTTCAATATTTGTCAACGCTATGAAAAATTACTGGATGATCCCGGCGTTTCCGCTGAAGACCGCGCGTTTGTCCGCGACAAGATCCGCGCCGCGCAGGAGGTGATCCAGTCGCTTGATATGCGCGAAAGCACTTTGCTCCGGCTCGGACGCTGGATCGCCAATCGGCAAAGGGATTTTTTCCGTGACGGCGTCGAAAAACTGCTTCCCCTGACGATGAAACAGGCGGGCAAGGAGCTTGAACTTCACGAAACGACGATCAGTCGCGCCGTTTCGGGAAAATACGCCAAAACTCCGCAGGGCGCGCTGGCGTTGCGCTTTTTCTTTACCACCGGCGGCGTTTCCGGCGGAGAGCAGGAAATTTCCAATCGCGCGATCGGGGAAAAAATCCGTCAAATCATTGCAGAAGAGGATAAATCACATCCGCTTTCCGACGATGCGGTTGCCAAAAAACTGAAAGGATCGGGCATTTCCATCGCCCGCCGCACGGTCGCCAAATACCGCGACCAACTGCATATCGCTCCCGCGAGTTTGCGCACCTTGCGCTGACGGAAACATCTCCGCTTAAAAAACGTCCAGTTGCACGTTCTGGTCGATCAGCCGCTGTTTCGGCGTCACGCCCTGCAACTGCTGTTTGCAGGGACTGGTGAAAAAGAGGACGGGACGCTCGCCCTTGCGGATCAGCGCTTGGACTTCATTCCGCGTGATGACGGGATCTTTTTCTCCCCGTTTCCTGGCTTCCGCGCAACCGTAGTCGAGTTCTCCCGCCGAGGAAAACAGCCGGACGTCGGCGCGCTGAAGTTTCCAGGCGACGCTGTAGCCGAATGACGGCGCGGCGATGACCTCGGCGTCCGCGCTCTTGACGCCGCTCGATTGCAGGAGCGCCGCGATGCTTTTTTCCGGCATGATGCCGTTGTCGATGCGGTCGGAAACGAAAGGCGCCGTCACGCCCGCCGTTACCGCAAGTCCCGTGAAAAAGAGCGACAAGATCAATGTCCGCGACCGATGACGCACGACAAAAAGTACCGAGCCGAAAAGGATCCCGGCGCATCCGGCAACGGCAAAAAGGATACGCAACGCCGGCAACACCTGGCGCACGTCGGCGGGCAGACCCCCGGTAAAACGGGGCGTGTCGAAAACCGCCGCTAAAACGGCAAGGATTCCCGCCGTCCACAGGAGGATCGACCAGAAAAGGATCGTCGCGTGAAACGTGCGGTTGTCAAGCGAACTGCGCAGATAGGTCATCACGCCGCCCGCAAGCAAAATCGCCAGTGCGGGATAAAGCGGCAGAATGTAGGAAAAAAGTTTCCCGCTGGAGCACGAAAGCAAAATAAAAGGAAAAACGAGAAGCGACAGCGCCATCCGGTAGATCGGACGCGTCAGCAGTATTTTGCGCCCTTCTTTCTGAATTCCGGCAAAGCACGGCAAAAAGGTGATACCGGGCAATGCCCCGATGAGCAGTACCGGAAAAAAGAACCACCACGGCTCCGGATGCTGCCCGCTGACTTCCCGGGTGAAACGCTGAATGTGTTCGATCTCAATGAAATAACGCCAGAAATCCGGCTCGGAGCGATGGATCTGCCACGCGATCGGCAACAGCGTCAACAGCATTGCCGGCAGGACGAGAAGCGGAAGACGGTAAAATTCTTTCCACCGTTTGTCCCAGATGAGAAAAGCCGCAACGGAGATCCCGGGGATCGCCAGCCCCAGTGCGCCTTTGGCGTAAAATCCCCCTGTCAGCGCAAGACCGCAGAGAATTTCCAGCATCGCCTTGCGGCGCGACCACGTTTCCTCCACTGCCGCCAGAAAGGCGAAAAAGGTCGCCGCCGTCGTGAAAAAGCAAAGCGGCGCATCGGCAAGCGGCGTGATCCCGAGGATATAGACGAGCCCGAAACTCATGTAAAATCCGAATGCGAGCGCGGCAAGTTTGGCGTCCTGCCGCCGTTGCCAGACGACGAGCGCGATCAATCCGCCGGTGAGCAAGGTGAAAAATGCCGCCGGGAAGCGCAATCCGAAAGGATTCATTCCGAAAATGCGCGTCGACGCGAGGTTGCAATAATGACCGAGAAGCGGTTTTTCAAAATAGCGTACCCCGAGCAGCCGCGGTGAAAATTTATCCTGCGACACCTGCATTTCGCGGACGATTTCCGCGTGACGGAATTCATCGGGCGTCACCAGCGGACGGACTCCGGTCATCACCAGATAACCGACGGCAAAGAGGAGGATCCCGTACCAGAAAAATTTCATCGCAACGCCCTTTCGTTGAGGATCGGAATTTACTTGGATGTCAGAAGTTTGCGCACTCCGGCAAGTTTGGCGCAGACGCAGAAAAGCCGGATCGCCTGCTGCAATTCGTCAAGCGTCGGATAGGTCGGCGCCAACCGGATATTGCGGTCGCGCGGATCGCGGTGATAGGGGAATGCCGCTCCCGCTCCGGTCAGTTTCACACCGGCGTCGGCGGCGAGTTCCACCGTCGCTTTGGCACAGCCGTCGAGCGTGTCGACCGCGATGAAATAGCCGCCTTGGGGAACGGTCCAGGAGAGAAGCCCCGTGCCGGAAAATTCTTTTTCCAGAACGCCGAGGACGAGATCGAATTTCGGTTTGATCTCGGCGGCAAGTTTTTTCATGTGTGCTTTGAGCGCTTCCGGCGTCGGCAGAAACTGCAACGTGCGCAACTGGTTGAGTTTGTCGTAGCCGATCGTTTCGATCGTCAGGCGCGCAAGCAATTCCTTTTTGTTGGCGGCGCTCGTCGCGACGAGGGAAACTCCCGCGCCGGGGAAAGTGATCTTGCTCGTCGAGAAAAAGTAGTAGGCGCGATCGGGGTTGCCGCCCGCGTTGCAACTGGCGAAAATATCGGCAAGTGCGGTTTCTCCGTCGAGGTGGTGCACCCCGTAGGCGTTATCCCAGAAAATGCGGAAATCCGGTGCGGCGCATTTCATTTTGCCGAGACGCGCCACCGTTTCGTCGCTGTAACAAATTCCCTGCGGATTGGAATAAAGCGGCACGCACCAGATGCCTTTGATCGCGGGATCGGCGGCGACGAGTTTTTCGACCTGATCCATATCGGGACCCGTCGGCGTCATATCGATCAGGATCATCTCGAAACCGAGTTTCTCCGTGATCGCGAAATGGCGGTCGTAACCCGGCGCGGGAGCGAGAAACTTCACTTTGTCCAGTTTGCCCCACGGTTTTTGCCCCGCCGTGCCGAAAAGCACCAGTTGCACAAGCAGATCGTACATCAGATTCAAACTGGAATTTCCTCCGATCGTGATGTTGGCGGGATCAAGACCGAGAAGTTTCCCGAAGTATTCCCGCATTTCGGGAAGCCCGTCGAGAATGCCGTAGTTGCGCGCGTCAGCTCCGGAGGCGGTGCGCGTCGTTTTGAGTTCGGCAAGAGCGCCGTTGCAGAGATCAAGCTGGCTCGCCGCCGGTTTGCCGCGCGACATATCCAGTTTAAGGTTGCGCGCCCGCCACGATTGATAGGAGGCGTCAAGTTCACGCTCCAGTTGCCGAAGTTCTTCCGCAGAAAAATCACAGATTGCCGACATAACGAAATATCCTTAAAAAAATTTTTTTGATGCGATAGCAACACAAACGCTTAATATACAACCCGAAAGCGTTTTTTGCAACCGGACTCTTTAATTATAAAACAGCGCGCGCACGCCGCCTTGCAAAAAAAACGATGCCGTGCTATTTTATATAGACTGAATTTTTATCGCTCAATTTAAGGTCGGGAAATGGGCAATTTACTTGGAATCGACAATTTAGCGGCGCCGGATTACCTCGAAAGAGGCTATCTGCGCCAATTGCAGTTACAGCGTTTACAGCGTATCATCCGTCATACTTACGATCACGTGGAACTTTTCCGCAACCGTATGCAGGAGCGCAATTTGACTCCCGACGATGTCCGGAGTCTGGAGGATCTGGGAAAACTTCCCTTTATGAAGAAAGCGGATCTGCGCGACCATTATCCCTTCGGACTTTTTGCGGTGCCGCTTTCGCAGATCGTGCGCTTGCACGCGTCGAGCGGCACGACCGGCAAGCCGATCGTCGTCGCCTACACCAAGGAGGACATCGACGTCTGGATCGGCGCGGTGCGCCGCGCGCTCAATTGTTGCGGATTGTCCAGTGAAGACGTCATTCAGATCGCATACGGATACGGACTTTTCACCGGCGGTCTCGGCGCCCACTACGGCGCGGAAGCACTCGGCGCGACCGTTGTGCCTGCAAGCGGTGGCAACACCAAGCGCCAGGTGATGCTGATGCGCGATTTCGGCGTGACGGCGGTCTGCTGTACGCCGAGTTACTTCATCCATATGATCGAAGTCGCCGAAGCGGAAGGGATCCCGCTGCCCGGGCAAAAGGTGCGTATCGGTATTTTCGGCGCGGAGCCGTGGTCGGAGGAAATGCGCCGCTACATCGAGGGAAAAGCGGGGATCGAGGCGTTCGACATCTACGGGCTTTCGGAAATCATCGGTCCCGGCGTCGCGGTCGAATGCCGCGAGCATAACGGACTGCATATTTTCGAGGATCGCTTCTATCCCGAAGTCATCGATCCTGATACCGGGGAAGTTCTGCCCGACGGCGAAACCGGAGAACTGGTGCTGACGACGTTGAGCAAATTCGCGATGCCGATGATCCGCTACCGGACGCGCGACATCACCAAAATCATTCCGGAAGTTTGTCCGTGCGGGCGTACTTTGCGGCGGATCGGGCGCATTTCCAGCCGCAGCGACGATATGTTCATCATCCGCGGCGTCAATGTTTTCCCGTCGCAGATCGAGAGCGCGTTGCTTCAGGTGATCGATTCCCCCAACTACAACATCATTCTTTATACGGAAAACCGCGTCGACAACATCGAGATCGACGTCGAGGTCAGCGCCGGGAGCTTTTCGGATCAGGTGCGCGAGATGGAGCAGTTGCGCCGCAGGATCGCCGCGGCGGTCGAGTCGGTGATCGGATTGCGCGTGCTGGTGAAACTCGTCGGTCCCCAACAAATTCAGCGCAGTGAAGGCAAGGCAAAGCGCGTTTTCGACAAACGTGACAAATAGGAAAATCAACGGTGGCTTCCCGCTACAGTAAGGAGCAGAATATGAAGTGTGTTGTTTTCGCGTACCACAATATGGGATGCATCGGCATTGAGTCGTTGTTGAAGGCGGGATTTGAGATCAGCGCGGTCTTTACTCACCGGGACAACCCCGCCGAAAACATCTGGTTTGATTCGGTGGCGGAGTTCGCCGGAAACCGGGGGATCCCCGTTTTTGCGCCGGACTCGGTCAATCATCCGGTCTGGGTGGCGCGTATCCGCGAGATGAAGCCGGATTTCATTTTCAGTTTCTACTACCGCGACATCCTCAAGGAGGATATTCTTTCAATCCCGAGGCTCGGCGCAATCAATTTGCACGGCTCTTTGTTGCCGAAGTACCGCGGTCGCGTGCCGATCAACTGGGCGATCATCAACGGTGAAACCGAAACCGGAGTGACGCTTCACTACATGGTCCGGGAAGCCGATGCCGGCGACATCGTCGATCAGGAAAAAGTCGGGATCTCTCCGCGCGAAACGGCGAAATCGCTCTTTGACAAATCGGTCGCCGCCGCCAGGGTGATGCTCGACCGCGCATTGCCGCTGTTAAAAGAGGGCAAGGCGAAGCGCATCCGGCAAAATGAAGAGGACGCCACTTGCTTCCACGGCCGCAAGCCTGCCGACGGCGAGATCGACTGGCAAAAAAGCGCCGTCGAGATCGACCGGCTTGTCCGCGCGGTGACGAAACCCTATCCCGGCGCATTCAGTTTTCTCGGTGACCGCAAGTGCTTTTTCTGGGCGACGGAGCCGGTCGACGGCGACGGCGCTCCCGGCACGGTGCTTTCCGTGGAACCGCTGGTCATCGCCTGCGGAAAGGGCGCACTTGAAGTGAAATACGGTCAGATGGACGGAAATGTTTACCAGTCTGGCGTGTTGCTTGCCCGAAACGCGCATATCACGGCCAATATGCGCTTCAATCTCGACCCGGAAAAAATGCGCCGTCTCGGACGCAAGAAAAACATTTTCATTCTCGGCATCAACGGTTTCATCGGCAGTCACATTTCCGACCGTTTGCTTGCTTCCGGAAAATATGAAGTGTACGGAATGGATCTGCGGAGCAATTACATCGCGCACTTGCTGGACAACCCCGATTTCCATTTCCACGAGGGGGATGTGACCATCGATCACGAATACATTGAGTATCACGTCAAAAAGGCGGACGTCGTACTGCCGCTGGTCGCCATTGCGACGCCGATCGAGTACACCCGCAATCCGTTGCGCGTTTTCGAGTTGGATTTCGAGGAGAATCTCAAAGTTTTGCGGCTTTGCGTCAAATATCACAAACGGATCATTTTCCCGTCGACCAGCGAAGTCTATGCGATGTGCGAGGACGAGCAGTTCGACGAGGAAAATTCCAAGCTCGTGACCGGACCGATCAAAATGCAGCGCTGGATCTATTCCTGCAGCAAGCAGATGATGGACCGCGTGATCTACGCTTACGGCGCCAAGGGGATGCTCGATTTCACGCTTTTCCGCCCCTTCAACTGGATCGGTTCGCGGCTGGACAGTTTAGCCGGAGCGCGTTTCGGTCGCAGCCGCGCCATCACGCAGATGATCCTCAATCTGGTTCAGGGTTCTCCGATCCAGTTGATCGACGGCGGCGAGCAGAAACGCTGTTTCGTTGATATTTCCGAGGGCGTCGAGGCGCTTTACCGGATCATCGAAAACGAAAACGGCCGTTGCTCCGGCAAGATCATCAATATCGGCAACCCCGACAACGAAGCGAGCATCCGTGAAATGGCGGAAATCCTGGTGAAGAAGTTTGAAGCGCATCCGTTGCGCAAAAAGTTCCCGCCCTTCGCCGGATTTCAGGTGGTCGATTCCGGTGCGTTTTACGGTAAGGGGTATCAGGACGTTCAGCGCCGCCGTCCGAAAATCGCCAATGCGAAAAAATATCTCGACTGGGTCCCGTCGATCCCGATGGAGAAATCGATCGAAACAACGCTTGATTTCTTCCTTGACGAAGCAATCAAATCCGGTGAATACACCCGATGAGCAAACTGCTCGCATTGCGGATCGACGTCGATACGCTCCGCGGCACCGGCCGCGGAGTGCCGGCGTTGTGTGAAGTGCTCGCCGATTTCAAGGTGCGCGGCACGTTTTACTTTTCCGTCGGACCCGACAATATGGGGCGCCACTTGTGGCGTTTGCTGAAACCGCAGTTCCTGTGGAAAATGCTCCGTACCAATGCCGCCGAGCTCTACGGTCCCGAAATCGTTCTGATGGGGACGGCGTGGCCGGGGATCAGGATCGGGAAACATTGCCGCAAGGCGATCGCCGATGCCGCAAAGGAGCATGAAGCAGGTTTTCACGCATGGGATCACCACTATACGCAGGCGAATTTGATGTCGATGAAAGAAACGGCGATCGTCCGCGAGCTTGACCGGGGACTTGCCGAATTGCAGTCGATCACAGGCAAAACGGTCGCCTCGTCCGCCGCTCCCGGGTGGCGCGCCAACGACCTCTGGCTGAAAATCAAAACGCGCTACCCCTTTGTCTACAACAGCGATTGCCGCGGGAACGCACCGTTTTTTCCCATTGTCGACGGGGAAAAACTTCCGCAGTTGCAGATCCCGGTGACGTTGCCCACCTACGACGAAGTGTTGGGGCGCAACCATGTTTCCGACGCCAATTACAACGATTATCAGCTCTCGCTTTTGCGCGAAACGGGACTGAATGTCCTGACGATCCACGCCGAAGCCGAGGGAGGCCGCTGCCGCGACCAGTTCGCCGCCTATCTTGCCGCCGTACTGAAGCGCGGTTATCGCGTCATCACGCTGGGGGAGGCGGCGGAAATTTTTGCGCCGCAGGCGCCCTCCGGAAAAATCATCCTCGGGGATTTCCCGGGACGGGAAGGAAAGCTCGCATTGCAGGATGGGGCCTTATAGAGAAATCAAACATGCGTCCTGGTGGGCGTTGCTTCTGGTGCTGGCGATCGCGGCGCTGATCCATCTGCCATGGGTTTTTTCCGGCAGGGAACTTTTCCGGCAGGAGGGACTGTACGCCGTCGAAGCGACGGAGTACAATGTCGCGGCAGGGGTAGTGACCGCGCACGGCGTCGCGCTGAAAAACGGATTCCCGCTCTATCCCGCCGTTTGTCACTATGTGCAAAAATGGACGCAGTTGCCGCTGGAAACTGTGATGCGGCTGATTTCCATTGTGATGCTTTTTCTTACGGCGGCGGCGGTTTTCTCCGGCGCGAAAAGCGGTCGCGATGCGCACGCGGGAGTGGTCGCCGCCGCGATCTATCTTACCGCGTTTGTCACAATGGAAAAGGCGTGGGAAGGAAATCCCGTGACGCTCAGCGCGTTTTTCCTTTTGCTGGCGCAACTCTTCTTTTTCTATTACGGGATACGGCGTTCAAATTGGAATATGGCATGGATCTCCGCTGGAATTCTGATGGGATTTGGATTTTTGAGCGGCGGTTTCCGTTTGTTGTTCTTTTTCATTTTGCCGATGTTTTTTTTCCGCCGCCCGCTCTCGATGAAAAGCAAATTTCACCATCCGGGATTTGTTTTCGGCATCGTCCTTTTCGGCATCGCATTCGCCGCATGGGCGGTCCCGCTTGCCGTGGCGTATCACCAGATCCCGCTGGACTATCAGTTCTGGAGCCGCAGTGTCGCGGAAATCTGGTATAATATCGTATGTTTTCCCTTTAAGTTCCTGATCCAGCTTTTGCCGTGGACTCTGATCGTCTGGCTTCCCTTCTGTCCGGCGTTGCGCGATACGGATACGACGCCGATCTACGACCGCTATTTGCGGACGCTCGTGCTTCCCGCTTTTGCGATCATCTGGCTGGCGCCGGATTTTGACGCACGGGAAGTCCTCTATCTGCTCGGACCGCTCGCGATCCTCTGCGGCAACGCTTATGAACTCGGGATGCGCCGTTACGGATTGAAAATCAAAAAACTGCTTGTTTTCTGTGAATACGCGGCGATCGCGACGATCATTCTGATGACTTTGATGTTCTTTGCGCCGGAGTGGTTGCTCGGTTATTTCGGCGAGATCGGGCGCTCGTTGAAATTCCGGGATGCGCCGGATTTTCACCGCATCCAGATCATTTGCTATGCGCTTTCGCTTCTGCTTCTCTTTGCCATCCGCATCGAACGTTTCCGCGATTCCGTGGCACGGACTCTTTTACTCACGGCGGCGGTGATCGGAATCTATTACAGCGGCGTTTATCTGCGGTATCACGAGCAGGGCGGGGAAAAGCGCGATTTCGGTAAAATGATTGCGTCCGCGTTGGAAAATCAGCCGGAAGGTACGCTTTATAAAGCCAATATCGCCGATCTTTACGGACCGCTTTACTATGCGCGCGTCTCGGTCATAAAACTTCCGGCGTTGGAAAATCTGCCGAATGACGAGGATGTCGTTTACCTTCTCGGAGACTCTTTCCCGTTGCACAGTGACCGCAGCTGGCGCAATCTGCTTCCGCCGGGGTATACTTATCAGGGGCATACGCTCGGTTTGTGGATGGGAACGCGCAACGAAAAAGATGAGGAATAAAAAAATTTTTTATAAAAATAGTTTAGTGTATAAAATATTTTTCATTTCCGTTTCGTTATACGGTTGAAATGCGGGAAAAGGTTTTCCCGAAACAACCGGAGAAAGGAAAAGAAAATGAAAAAGTTTTTGATCGCAGTTGTCGGATGCGCCGCATTTGCCGTAATGGCGGGGCCGCACGGATGCGGAGGACATCACCACGGAAGCGACGGCGTCCGTCTGGCGACGGACATCGTCGATCTCGTCGGTGCGAGCTTGAATATTCTCGCTCCGCGCACGGTCGTCACCACCCCCGTTGTGACTCCCGTCGTGGCTCCCGTTGCCCCTGTGGTTACGGTCCCGGCAGTCGCACCCGTCGTCGTGAGACCCGTAGTCTATCCCTACCGCAGATATTGCCGTCCTTGCCGACCGTATCGTCATTGTCATCGTCCCCGCGGCGGATGCCATCGGCGCTGAAATTGGCAGCCCTTTTTTACGCAATGGGAACGCGAGGGGCTGATTTCGCCCCTCGCGGCACTAAATTAATGGGCATTTGGAGAGAAAAACAGGGAGGCTTGCGGAAATGCTTGACGTGTGTGGACAAGGCGGGGACAGCCGTGCCGGCTTTCCCCGCCTTAACCACCCCTTCCCCCGTGCGACTGCAGTCAAAACGGATGTGGATATTCCCCCTGCATTTGTACGCCTGCGCTTCACTTCGCTACGCTTCGTTCGC
>JAKSOF010000020.1 GCA_024405735.1 Victivallaceae bacterium
ATGGGGTGGTAGACCGGACTCGAACCGGCGACCTCCTGGGCCACAACCAGGCGCTCTAACCAACTGAGCTACAACCACCACAAGGATCGTCATATAAAATACACCGTGCCGCAGGGATTGTCAAGCATACTAAAGAGGAAATCCTGCTTTTTCTTCCATCCGTGGAAAGCCGGAATGAAAAGTCACGCTTTTTTCGGCTTGACGGTGCGGAATGTCGCCTTTTCCGCGAGAGGGTCTTCCGCCCAGAGGTGTTTCGGGTAGCGGCTTTTCATTTCGCGACGGACGGCTTCCCAGCTGCCGCGCCAGAAACCGGGCAGATCGCAGGTGATTTGAACCGGACGTCCGGCGGGCGAAAGCAATTCGAGCCGCAACGGAAGTTTCATTTTGCCGACCGTCGGGTGGACATTTTGCCCGTACAACTCCTGAATTTTGACGGAACATTGCGGCGTTTCGTGCGAATAGTCGATCGGATGCGTCGCTCCTGCCGCGGTGCGGAATTCGGCGGGATAGACGCGTTCCAGTTGCTGAAATATCGTTTCGCCGAGCATTTGGCGCATCACGTTGAACCACGGCAGTTTGGCAAGTTCGGCGAGATCGCGGACTTTGCCCAGAAGCATTATCGTATCCTCCTGTTGCAGCAGATTTTGCCATGCGTTTTCTCCCCAGTCGGGGTAAGCATCGCTTTCACGGGAATGGGCGAAGCAAACGCGCGCCAAAAGTTGCGTCGCTTTTTTGTCGTCGGAAGGGGGCAGTGCGATCCCGCGCCGGAGCGCTTCCGTAAGGATCGCCGAAGTCAGCGCGAGTGGCGCGGCGTTTTCCGGCTTTTTGTCGAGGACGATACTGCCGAGTTTGGTGACGGCAAAGCCGGTCGCGCGGCAGTCGGGGGAAAGTTCGACGAGATGATGCGTCGTGATACGGTCGGCAAAAAGTTTTTCCACGCTTTCCCTTGAAATCGGTGCCGCGAGCCGGATGACGCTATTTCCGGAACTGTGCGCGTCGAGCCGGGCGATCGCGAGAAATTCCGATGCAACCGCGTCGCCGGGGTCGAAAAGCCGGGCTCCGCCGCTTTCGGCAAGGAGATATTCCGCCGATTGCGCCGTACGTCGGCGCGCCACCCATCCGGGAAAGGCAAAAGCGATCAACTCTCCGCAGGATTCCGGCGCGAAATCATCGCCTGAAATATGGCAATTCTGCCGCAATTTTTCATAAAGATTTTGTGCGTTTGCAAATTTTTTCGGATTTTTTTGAAGCATTTCAACGCGTTCGCGCAAATCGCAGTTGCCAAATAAAAAGGCGTTGTCGCGTTCCTCGAGCAAAGCGGCGATGCGGCACGCCGTCGCCCCGAGGCGGAGTTTTTGCGCCTTGAGGATCATCGCCGCCAGACGCGGATGGACGGGGAGTTCCGCCATCGCGCGCCCGAGTGAAGTAATGCTCTTTTTTTCATCGATCGCGCCGAGATTTTGCAAAAGTTGCGTCGCGACGGAAAAATTCGCTTTGTCCGGGGCGTCGAGCCAGGGAAGTTCCTCCACGCGCGCGCCCCACGCGGCGATTTCCAAGGCAAGGGGGGCAAGGTCGCATTCAAGGATCTCCGGTGCCGTATCGGCGGGGAAATGCAGTTCGTCGTTGACGCTGTAAAGGCGGATCGCCGTGCCGGGAGCGAGCCGTCCGGCGCGACCGGTGCGCTGTTCGGCGCTGTGGCGCGAAATGCGCTGTGTCTCAAGAAAGGAAAGTCCCGCGCCGGGGTCGAAACGCAGATGTTTTTCCCATCCGGAGTCGATGACGCATTCGATGCCCGGCACGGTGATACTGCTTTCGGCGAGGTTGGTAGCAAGGATGATGCGCCGCATTTTGCCGGGAGCAAAAACGCGCTTTTGCGCCGCGAAGTCGAGCGTCCCGTGAAGCGGCAGTATTTCCGCCTGATTTTGCAACTGCGGTGCGAGCATTTCCAAAGTACGGGAAATTTCGCCCGCGCCGGGAAGGAAAACGAGGAGATCTCCGGAGGTTTCCGGAAAAATTTTCAGCACGGCGCGGGCGCATTCACGCGGCACGTCGCGCACGTCGCCGGAAGCCGCCGTATGCGTGACGGAAACGGGAAAAACGTTTCCCGGTATGGAAAGAACTTCGGCGTCGAGAAAGGGGGCAAGACGGTTTGTGTCGAGCGTCGCCGACATCACGACAAGTTTCAGTTTGCTTTCAAACGCCTGCCGCGAAGCCAACGTGAGCGTCAACGCGAGATCGACTTGCATTTGCCGCTCGTGAAATTCATCGAAAACGACACAGCCGATCCCCTCCAGCGAGGGGTCTTCCCGCAACAAGGCGAGCAATACTCCCGGCGTGACGACGAGAAGCCGCGTACTGGGAGATTGACAACTTTCGCCGCGCACCGCATAGCCGATGAGAGAGCTCGGTTTTTCCCCGGCGATCTCCGCGATGCGCGTCGCGGCGGCGCGGCTGGCGATGCGGCGCGGTTCGACGAGGAGGATCTTGCCGGAAACGACTTCAAGCAACGCGGGAGGGAGCAGCGTCGTTTTGCCCGCGCCCGGAGCGGCGACGACGATCAGTTGATCCTGAAATTTCACCTTTTCGCAGATCTGCGGCAAAAAGGCTTTGACGGGAAAGTCGGGGAACTCCATCACTTCGCCCTCGGATGCGCTTTTTTGTAGACGTTTTTCATCCGTTCCGCGCTGACGTGGGTGTAGATCTGGGTGGTGCTCAAGCTTTCGTGACCGAGCATTTCCTGGACACTGCGCAAGTCCGCTCCCGCATCGAGCAGATGCGTCGCAAAACTGTGACGCAGTTTGTGCGGCGTGAGATCGACCGGCAAATTGGCGGCGAGGAGATAATTTTTGAGCTTGCGCTGAAAACTGCGCGGCGTCAGCCGTTCGCCGAAGTGATTGACGAAAACGGGCGCATTCTGATCGCGGTCCGCGTAGTGTTTGCGGACTTTGTAATATTGCATCAACGCCGCTTTGGCAGGGGCGCCGAGCGCGCAAAGTCTTTCCTTTTTGCCTTTGCCGCGCACGAGGGCGACTCCCTGCGCGAGGTCGAGATCGCCTAAATTGAGCGTCATCGCTTCGCTGATGCGCATACCGCCGGAATAGATGACTTCGGTCAGCGCGGTGTCGCGCAACTTGGCAAATTCCGCAGATTCCGGCGTTTTGGCGAGTTTCTGGGCGAGCGCTTCATTCCAGTAGGACGGGATCGCCTGCAACAAGCGTTCGATCTCGGAGATATTCATCACCATCGGCAGCGGTTTGTCGGATTTGATCGGCGCAAGTTTGAGAAAGGGATTCGCCGCAACGATGCCCTGTTGGACGAGGTAGCGGAAAAAACTGCGCATCGCCGAGGTCTTGCGTTGCATGGAGCGTTTGGAATCCCCCGCTTCGTGAAGCGCCATCACAAAGCGCCGCGCCGCGTCGGCGTCGACTTGTTTCCAGTCGTCGAAATCCTCCTTGGAATCAAAAACGCGCCGGACGAATTCGGCGATGTCGCGGCGATAGGCGGCAATGGTGTGCGGCGAAGCATTGCGCGTGGTTTGCAGTTGTCGCAGATAATCGCCGAGAATTTTCATAAAGAAATCAAAAAAGTTGTGTTTTGTTGCGTTTTCTGCTTGTTTCCCCGCGGAGCAACAAGTATATTACGTCTTTGGAGCATAATGTACCGCGTTTTTAATGTGAAATCAATGATTTTTCAGGAGGTTTTTATGAAAAAGATGCTTTTTTCCGCATTGTTTGCCGTTGCTTTTCTGCCGCTTTTCGGCGGAAGCGTGCCCGGCAAAGTGACCGCCGACCGGCTCAATCTGCGTTTCGCGCCGGAATTGAAGTCTCCGGTCGCCGGACGCGTCGTCAAAGACACGCAGTTGCAAGTTTACGGCGTCAAGGGGCAATGGCTGGAAGTTGCCGCGCCCGAAACGCTCAAAGTTTACGTTTCCGAGGCTTATATCGCCAACGGCAAAACGATCGCGTCGATCCGGATGTACAGCGACAAAAGTTCGACTTCGACCTGCCTCGGCGTGTTGCCGGCGGGGAGCGAAGTCAAGATGATCGACGACCGCGGTTACGGCTGGGTGCGCATCGCGCCGCCGGAAATGATCCGTCTTTACACCGCCAGGATGTACGTTGAATTCGATGCGGCGAAACTTGCCGTGCCGGAAACCGCGCCGGAAACGGCAAAAGAAGCGGTGAAAGAAGCGGTGAAAGAAGCCGCTCCGGCGACTCCCGCGGCGGAAACGGCAACCCCCACCGCCTCCGCCGCCGATCCCAAGGCTTCGCCCGTTGCCGTACCCGCGCCCAAGGAGGATGTAAAATGAGTCTTGAGCTCTTAAAACAGCTTGATCCCGGTTTGATCGTCATCCCGTCAAAGGAAGGCAACATATTGGTTTCCAATCACTTCCAGGGACGTATTTTCTGCGAGATCGACGGGGTGTTGCTTCACCGTTTCGTGGAAGACCTCGCGCGCGATCCCGATCCCGTCGAATTCAACAATCTGGGCGGAAATTCGCTTTGGCCCGCGCCGGAGGGCGGCGCGTTTGCCTTCAACTATCCGCCCAAGGGCAACTGGATGGTCCAGCCGGGCATCAACCGCGTGCCGACGGTGACGCAGAATGTTGCCGGCGACCGCGTCGCGATCGAAAAGGAAATCGAGCTGGTCAACCGCAAGGGGACGAAACTTGCGATCAATTTTTCGCGTCAGGTTTTTGCCGACGATCTTGATGTCAACTACACGAAGTTTATGCTGAAGGGCGTCGCCTACCGCACCATCGATGCCTTGATGATCCCGCGCGGCATCAAACAGGAAGACGCCTTGATCTCGGCGTGGAGCCTTGAACAATTCCCCGGCGCCGAGGAGGTCTACGCTTTCGGCTGTTGCGAATCTTCCGCCGAAGGCGCTTTCAACACCGATTTTTACGGCGACCCTCTGCCGCGTCTGGCGACCAAAGACAAGTATTTCAGTTTCCGCCTCGGCGGTGACCACCGCCTGCAGATCGGCATCGCGGCGAAATCGCGCCCCGTCTTTATCGGCGCGTACAATCCGCGCCGGAATCTTGTCGTACTGCGTTCGACCGCGCTCCGCGAGGACGGGCGTTACTTCAACATCGCCGATAACGATCAGCCGCAGGGCCCGTGGTCGGCGGGGGATATTTTCAGCATTTTCAACGGTTCCAGCGAATTGGATTTCCACGAATTGGAAACGATCGCCCCCGTCAACATCAAAGAGGACGGTACAATCGGGAGCAGTATTCTGGAATCGCGCAGTCTTCTGCTGACGGGCGACCTTGCCAACTTGCGCCGCTTCCTGACGGAAATGCTCGGAGTCCCAGCGGAGTTTCTGGGGGATAAATGAGCGATCCTGCCGTCGCCGTCGTCGGGATGTCCGGCGGCGTCGATTCCAGTGTGGCGGCGCATCTCGCATTGCAAACGGGATGCCGTGTCATCGGCGTGATGTTGCAGATGAAAGCGCCGTCGCCGGAGCGCGATGCCGACGAAGCGGCGTTTTTTGCCGTCGCGCGACAACTCGGGATCGAAGCGGAACTTTTGCCGGCGCCGGATTTTCAGGAAAAAGTCATCCGTTTTTCGGCGGAAGAATACCAGAGAGGGCGCACGCCCAATCCCTGCTGCATCTGCAATCAGGCGGTAAAGTTTGCCCGCTTGCTGGAATTTGCCGATGCGATCCCCGGCGCGACGGTTTGGACGGGGCATTATGCAAAAATGACCGACGGTCGTCTTTTTCGCGGCGCCGACCGCGCCAAAGATCAAAGTTATTTCCTCTACCGTCTGCCGGAAGCGTGGCGGAAAAAAATCGTTTTGCCGTTGGGAGTGCATACCAAAAGCGAAGTCCGCGCAATGGCGGAAAGTCTTCAACTTGAAGTCGCCCGCCGTCCCGACAGTCAGGATGTCTGTTTCGGTGTTTCCGGCGAATGTTGCGGCGAAACACTGCGCCGCCTGGCAGGTTTTCCGGAAAAGATCGGTTACTTCCTCTATCGCGGCAAGATCGTCGGAAGCCACCGCGGCATCCACCGTTATACGCTGGGACAACGCTCCAAACTCGGCGTTGCGCTCGGAGTTCCGGCTTATATTGCAAAAATCGACGCGCAAAGCAACGACATCACGCTTGAAACCGACGGCGCATCGCTGGACAGAAATCAGTTTTTTCTCGATGACGTTTTTCTGCACGAAACGGCGCTTCCCCAACGAGCTGAATTGCAGATACGCTACCGCAGTCGTCCCGTTTTTGCCTCGTTGCGCGAGGAAAATGGACGCATTGCGGTGACGACCGAGATCCCGGTCCACGCGGTAACGCCGGGACAAGCGGGTGTTTTTTATCTGGGAAACCGCGTTGCGGGCGGCGGCACCATCGCATTGGAGTAGGCAAAATGCTCTTTAAAGTCATTCTGATCGGCAGATTGCGCGACAAACTCGTTGAAGCGCGCGTCGATGAATACCGCAAGCGGCTCGGCGCGTACGGGAAACTGGAAGTCGTCCACCTCGCCGACGGCACCGTCGAGAGCGAGGGCAAGGCGATCCTCCGGGAACTGGAGCGCGACCGTAATGCCGAAATCTATGTTTTGAGCGAAGAAGGCAGGGAATTCACTTCACGCCAGTTGGGGGAAAGATTTGCCGCGCTTGACCGCAAGGCGGTTTTCGTCATCGGTGGACCTTTCGGACTTGCCGATGAAGTGAAAAAAAGCGCGTCCGTTTTGTGGTCGCTTGCCAAACTCACGTTTCCGCACGAAATCGCCACCTTGTTGCTTTTTGAACAGCTCTACCGCGCCGAAAATCTCGCGCACGGCGGAAATTATCACCATTAGGAGGAATTTTTATGCCGTTACGCGATCAGCGCCGTTGCCGCATTTTGACGGCGGCGGGAAAGTTTTACGAAAGCGACGCCATCGCCCTGCGCCGTCAACTCGCCATCGCCGAGGGGAAATATGCCGATGAAAAAACCAACGGAAATCTTCATGGCGTCATCGTGCCGCACGGAGCGTATCCCTTTTCGCTTGAACTTGCGATGAAAACGTTGCTCCCGGCGAAACAAAGCGGCATCAGACAGGTGATCCTGCTCGGACCTTCGCACCGTCTGCGTCTGCGCGGCATCTCGGTGCCGGAATACGACGTCTGGCGCACCCCTTTCGGCGACCTGCCGGAATATGCCGACGGCAGGGCGCTGCTTTTGGATATGCACGAAAAAAACATCGTCAAAGATCTTGCCGCGCACGAAAACGAGCATACGCTGGAAGTGGAATTGCCTCTTATACACTATCTTTTGGGCAATGTGCCGGTGCTTCCACTGGTCATCGGGCAGATGAGCGGCAAAGAGATCCGCGAAGCGGGAAGTCTGATTGCCGAACTCGACCGTCCCGGAACGCTCTGGATCGTCAGCAGTGATTTCACCCATTACGGGGAATGCTTCCAGTTCACGCCATTCGGCACGCCGTGCGACCCGGCGAAACTCGCTTCGCTCGACCTCGCGGCGGCGGAACTGGCGGCGAAACGCGATCTCGACGGCTTCATCGCCTATCTCGGACGGACGCACGCGACGATCTGCGGTGCGTTTGCGATCTGCCTTTATCTCGCGATGCTCGACGCTTACGAAACGCACGTCACGGGTGAAGTCGTCGACCGCTGTGACACCGGGCGCGTCACCGGCGATTACAACCGCATCGTCGATTACGTCGGGATCCGATTTTGGGAATCCCCCTTAAAATCTCCTGCGATAGTGTGATCCTCCGCCGCCCTGCGGGCTTTGGAGAACAGGGAGTTTGTCGGCCTGTCCGCCGTAGCCTTGGCGGAGGCGGATACCCGTCGGCTCGCTGTGGTAGTTTTTACTTTTTGCCTGACACAAACTAAATAGAAAAACAAAATTTGCGTTACCAATCACACAAACTGCATTGAAAATAAAAGTTTATGTGATATATTATGGAAGTGCCGGGAAATTATCAACAGGAGACGGCAAAATGAAAATAGAACGCATTGAATACATGGAACGCCTGCAGAGCTGGCGCAATAAGCAAATCATCAAGGTCATCACCGGTGTCCGCCGATGCGGAAAATCATTTCTTCTGAAAATGTATCAGGAGTGGCTGCGATCACAAGGTATCTCTCCGGAATGCATCGTTTCCGTGAATCTTGAGGACTTGGACAACAAGCCGCTGCGCGATCCCAATGCGCTTCATTCCTACATCAAGGACAGGCTGAAACCGGGCAAGATGACCTATGTGTTTGTGGATGAGGTGCAATTGTGCAAAGATTTTCCGGAAGTCATTGACAGCATCTATATCCGTTCCAATGTGGACATTTATCTTACCGGATCGAATGCGAATCTCCTTTCCCACGAGATCGCCACTATGCTTTCGGGACGTTATGTTGAAATCAAGATGCTGCCGTTGTCATTTCATGAATTTACGGAGATGCGGGGCGGCGGCGAACGCTCCCGTCTGTACGCCGAATATGTCGGCGGCAGTTCATTCCCGTACGCTGGCACACTGCTGGACTCGCCGCGGGAATTGCAAGATTACCTTGAGGGGATCTACAGCACCATCTTGTTGAAAGACATCGTCCAAAGGCGGAAAATCCCCGATCCTCTGATGCTGGACAGCGTGGCGAAGTTCGTGTTCGACAGCATCGGCAGCGAACTTTCGACACGAAGAATTGCCGACACGCTGACATCTGATGGTCGCAAGTCCGATTCAAGGACTGTCGAGAGGTATCTGGATGCTTTGCTTGAGAGTTTCCTTATATACAGAGTAGACAGATACGATGTCAAGGGGAAACAGCTGTTGAAAACTATGGAAAAGTATTATGTGGTAGATCCCGGTCTCCGCCGTCATCTTCTTTCGGGACACTCACAGGATGTTGGACATATTTTGGAAAATGTGGTCTTTCTGGAGATGCTTCGGCGCGGATACAAGGTGCGCATAGGAAAAATCGGAAGTTTGGAAATTGATTTTGTGGCGGAGAATTCCAATGGTCCGGAGTACTACCAAGTCGCGGCGACGGTACGCGACGCGGAAACACTTCGGCGCGAACTTGCGCCGCTTCAGAAAATTCATGACCACTATCCGAAGTTCCTGTTGACTCTGGACGAGGATCCGTCTGATGACTTCAACGGGATACGCAAGCTTAACGTCCTGGATTGGCTGTTGCGCGGACATTAACGGTGGTATGAGAAAAGAAACGGGTTGCAAAACCTTATTCGGCAACATCTGATTTATCTCAGCGCGACATCCTTGCGTACTGACGATACGGGTGTTAAAAAGATGCGTCCGGCACGTCTGAAAGCCACACGTCGGACGCTTCGGACGGGTTGCACTCCTTGCGGAATAAAGCTCCTTATTGTATGTTATCGCGGAGATACTTGATCTCTATTGCTGTCGGCTTGTTCCAATCGCCCGATTCTCGAAAAATGTTGATGCCGACGAGCGGAACAAGCTTGTGATTTTCCAATTCATAGTAAGTTGCCGCTGTTTTCTGACAGCCCAATTGATGCCCGATCACAACTCCAACCTTTTTCCCATGGTGCATAAATCCGGGAGAACCGAATACATTGTCGACCTCACACCATTTGCCGTCAATTTTCTGAAAAACAAGCCAACCGCAACCGCCGGAACCGCAATTCCCGTCAAATAAGATTCGTTCCGCCACGCCGTCCCCGTCAAAATCGACGTCAAAGTATTCGATTTCATGATTGTATTCGCGCATACCCCGCATTTCGACGAGTTCCTTGTCGTAGCAATCCTGAAACTCTTTCGGCAGATCATTAAAATGCGTCCTCGCGGAAACAAAGTGATGACCGTCAATTACCGTCGACACGAGTTTCGCCGCAAACGAGATCGGTTTGTCATCGACCGTCCACTTTGGTGGATCGGGCAACTTGTTTTTTGCGGCAAAAAGAGTGCCTCCGCCTATGCCAAGCAAAGTGGCAGCCAAAAGATTCCCAACTTTTTTCATGAAACAACCTTTCGTGATGTACTCTGCTTCTCAACCATTGTCTTCGCATTGTACAAAAATGTATTTTTCTATTTATAATCTGACACTCTTTCTCACTTCTGCAAACAGACTTAAAAATGCTTTCCACAGGGGACTTGACGGCCAAGCATTGGAACCATAAACACGCAGATCATCGCCATTTTTCATGCAGATATGTAAATTCCAAAATGTTCCATCGCAAATTCCATCAGCGCAATACCTGTTTCGCCACTGTGAAAAATCGATCTGTTTTAGAATATTATTGAATTGTGTACACGCTTGTTGAGAAAGACGTTGCGATGCCATACGCCAAGACGCTTCATCTTCACGATACCGCCGTCCAGCAGCAGCATAGAGATAATAAATCGTGGACGATTCCACGTCTAAATAAAAATCCTCGCTAAATTCACCAGGGGCTCCATGTTCTTCATAATGAATGAAGCGGATATCTGTAAGCCTGATATTATGGATGGACAAATTACTTTCTTTTGCAGTATGCTTATATTGCTCTCTTTCCGATTCTTCAAGTTTCTTTTTTATATCAAAAGATTCCGAAATCGCCGTAACAGGCATTGTCGAAAAGCATCCGCGCACAAGAGCGCATACGGGGTTTTGAGAGTCATATTGAAGCACCCAGTATGCAGCAAGACCGGCAAGGACAATCGCTATCCCCAAAAAAATCATAACTCGGTAAAAAAAACGTTTTGGTCTACTTACATCCGTCATTTCCATTTTTAAGTCCCTGTAACTGAATTTCTATCCACTAACGCACATCGGTAGATTCTGATATTTTTTACCATTCATGCAAATGCTATTACGACCAAACGTTACCTTTTGTGTGTTTCGTGTTTCATTCTATGCATAGCCAAAGAATTCGGTATTTCTCTTCGTGATGTTGCTCTTCGTAAACTTAAGTTCGAGCTTTGTTTCAATTTCATTGCGAAACTGATTCTTTCCACCACATTTCAAGCCCCCCATTCTTTTTGCTTTCATCCAAAGAATCTGCCAATGTAGTTAATATACGCAATTTGTCATATTCGCTTTTGTTAAGCGTATTTTTAATGTCACTTTGCAAATTCACGAATTGGCATTGCACATCATAATTTGCCCATTTTAGCCAATTTTTATGCCCCATTTTAGCCAACATTCGAGACATCTGCTCAATGCTTTTATCTCGGTTCTTAAACCACTTCGCAACTTTTGTATTTATAATCGTCAATTTCTTAGAAGCTCGCCACATATAGGGAGACAGTATTGTAAAAGAAATAAAATCTGAAAACTCTTTCAGCAATGACTTTTTTAAATCGCCAATCGCTTTACTTATTTCAATAAAACTTGGATCATCCGGAGAATATCTCGTCAATAATGAAGCATCAAGTAATCGAACACAATCTCTCACATACCCATAATGAGCAATCGTCTTCTCAATTATAATATCACTGGGGATATCAATATCTCCTATTTTTTCATCAAGTATTTGCCTCTGATATGTAGTTAAGTACTGTACTCGCTGATATTCAGGTTGAACAAAATCATCAACAGAATACGACAATCTTTCTCGCATTGATGAGTCTCGATATTGCCTCGGGAAAACAAAGCAGGAACACTGCTTTTTAGAATTTTTTTCTGATAAAATTTTTTCTTGATCAGAATAAAAGTTTACCATATTACGAAAATCGGAAAGTGTAAAAAGTGCGATAGATTTTCGCAAATGTTGATAGGCGGCTTTAAACAAATTTTCCTTCTCTAATTCTGAAAGTGTTGATTGCAAATCTTTCACATTGACAGAATCGTTGACAGAATCGTTCGGTAAAATTTCTGACGTAAATGATGGCGTTGAAAAAGATGGCGACAGATGAGATATTCTTTGCGAAGTTGGAGAGTTTTTCTGATACAAATAAAAGCCACCCACAGTTATGCCTATCGCAATGAGCAAAAAGATTACACCAATTACAAGCTTTTTTCTGTTCATAACATTTCCCTTTCTATTCATCACATTTCCAATATCGAATCGACAGGTAATTCCCACACCGTGTCGCTTTCTATTTCCAAAGGCGAATCTATAGGAAAATCCAGCGTGGTATCCGAAGATATTCCCCACGCCTTTAAATCGTCGATGGTAAGATATTTGCTGTTTTGATAATTGTGCCACATTCGTACCGCATTGTCAACGATAAAGTAACTTCCGATGGAGACCGCCAATACACACCATCCTCCAGGACACGCACCAAGAAAAACAGTCACCCCCACGCACGATCCCACGAAGGTTCCTTTTACTGCTGCATCTGCAATTTTTTGTTGAAATTCCGGTTTTATAATATCGCCACCAAGATATTGGTAGGCCGCATATCCTGCATCCGCTGCAAATACTAATAACCCTGCTTGAGCACCGACTTTTATTGACACTAACAAACGACCATTCTCTGTCATCAAACCATTGCCAATCTCTATCTTTTCAACTCCCGCCTTATTACAAATATCTTCCGGAATAAGTTTAAGCTGATCCTTGCGGCTTATTGGCCCCATATTCGGATTCATTTTCGGTGACGTCATCACCTTGTCAAGATTTCCCATCTTCAAATTTATAAAATCTTTGGTTTTTCTGGAAAAAAAATCTTCAAATTTTGTCAGCCGAACCGGTCCCATTTTTTCGTGCAATGA
The DNA here is from genome assembly GCA_024405735.1 of Victivallaceae bacterium. GTDB lineage: Bacteria > Verrucomicrobiota > Lentisphaeria > Victivallales > Victivallaceae > UBA1784. The sequence continues at coordinate 12,627 of JAKSOF010000020.1, forward strand.
GACTCCATCTAACCCGACCTGCAAAACGTCTGATGACCTGAATTGTTGCGTAGCAAGATTAATTTCATCATAGATAAATTTTGCCTGCTTGTTTCGTATGGCATCTGCGACCAATCGAGCGGCGGATTTTTCCGCTTCAGATGATGTTGAACTAGCTAATGTCTCTTTGATCCAATTCTCACACCATCTGGCAGAAAGTTCATACGTAGATCTCCCCCCCGCGGTCGACTGCATAGCTGCTTTCCCTGCCCAACTAGAATAAGCCTTTACCTCATGGATTTCAATTTGCCCCGTTGCCAAGCGATAAATTTTATCAGGTCCGTGCAAATTAGGATCAATTTTATATGGTATAAGCTTTCTGCCTGCAGGTTGATAAATATCGTCAACCAGAGATTCTCCGAAAAATCCTTTTAAATCTGTCGGAGCCGCTGTTGCAGGACTCGCAAGCGATAACGAATTCGCAATAATCCCTATTGCGAAAACTGCGAGCATTTTAATTTTATTCATTCCACCACGCGCTTGCTCCCCATTGTTTACTTGGATCATTGGAATCTGCTACCGTTGCAATTTCCTTAAGTTCTTCCCATTCAGCACTACCAAGTCTATCCTTAATGTCCCTAATTACAGCTTGGCACTGAAAACGAACATCTTCTTTTGAAGTCTTCAGCCATTCCTTATGAAAACTGTGGCACATTTGAATTGTTGCATTTTCGATTTTTTTCTTGTCGTCTAGACCTAACCATTTAAATGTTGCAATGTAGAGCCCTTTTGAAGCTTCCGCCAAGGCCGGACTAATTATATTGTATGAAACATATATACATCTTTGCGTAATGGCTTGTTCTTTTAAAAAATTCACTTTTTTATATGCCGAAAAATATTTTTGCTTTTCGCTTTCTGTCGCTCCCATTGGATATGTTTTTTCCAACATTGCCAAATATACCTTAAGGCTTTCTTTGATGATATTATATTGCTCCATAACTTCTAGTGCAGTACTTCCTTCTACTACAGGAAAAACTTGTTCCATCGCCTTTTTATAGTTAATCTTGTCCGCAGTGCGGAGTTTATCCCAAGTAGCATAATCGACAATCGCTTTATAAACCAAGCCAACAGGACCCGGCGCTATCACAGGAATTATTATATTAACGCTTTGAAATTTTATAATCTCCCACGTTGTGGGGTCTTCGGGAGTGACAAAATCTGATTTTGACTGACGCGTATTTTGAGCAGATAACACCTTAAGATGTTTTTTCACGTGCTCCAAGGCAAATTGAATATTATTCACAGAATAGTTTTCTTGAATATGCTTGTTGATTAGATGATAAGCAAGGCTATATTCATGTCTTTCGTCAAGATAATTCACTTCTTCTTGAATTTTTTGAAAATCATCACTTGGCGACTTTTCTTTTGTCATATCGACAATTTCTACATTTGCGTAATTAGCAAATGTAGAATTCCCAGATAGAATTACAGTTACCATTGCGATATAAGTAGCAATTTTACAAAATCTTTTCACAATAATCTTCCTTTTACAATGAAATTCGACATCTTTGATAAACTGACTACTGGGGAAGGACATATTTCTTACACGCAAGGCATAAAAAAAGCCGAACGCTCCCGCGTGCACGCATAGAGGCCCGACCAAGAGCCCGCAATGAAACACAACGAAGCGTCCGGCAAGATGGATAGGCACACCACCTCACCGGATACATTTCTGCCATTTCATTGCAAATATGATTTCTACTTGGTCGGTTTCTATGCGTATTTGCTGAAATATATCGGTTTTTCAAACAACAAGTGCTGATGCGCATTGCAACACCATCACCAACACAACTGACATATTATAGATGTATTATCGATAAAAATCAAGCGAATATATCATTGTTTTTGTATTTTCACAGTTACTACCGATTCACTAGATGCTCAATGTTCGGCTAAAAAAGCAGCATTGTGGCTTTTTCGCGTTGCTATTATCAAAGCAATTTGAGCGCGATGCAGGACATAAGGAGTTGAAAAACTCCGTCCGGGCCGTCCGAAAACCAGAGTTCGGACGCTTCGGACGGGTGTTTATAAGTCCTAAAAAAACAAGAGCACCGGCTTATTTAGCCAATGCCCTTGATGTTCGGGAACCGATTTGGGGAATCCCTCTTAAAGTCTCCCACGCAGGCGTGGTCCTCCGTCGCTTGGCGAGCTTTGGAGGATAACGATGGGATACTCGCGGTTTCGCGCAATGTCAAGTGAAAATCACGCCGGAAACGCGATGTCGTTGGGCGACGAAATTTCCGATTATCGCTTGTTTCTTGTGATCAGAATGATGGCGATCACGCTCCAAAAGATCAGAAATCCAAGTGATACCAGAAATACGGGAAACCAACCGACGGTAAAAACCATGGTCAACGCCAGTGCGGTACAAAGTCCGCCGCCCATAAACGGCTCGTGAAACAATTGCTTGTATCCAAATGCCGCGGCGGCATCCGTTTTGTTTTCCGGATCTACCGTCCGCAGGAGAATAAGCCCCGTTGCCGTTACCCCCAAAGACTGACCGAAATCGGCTATCGCCCGTTCGAACCATGCCGTCTTGAAAAGCCGGGGCGCTACAAAAATGACCATACTTACGGAAAGCATCGTACCGGCAAGGATCAGGATCAGCAGCGGAAGCCAATTCCGCAAAATCGCATCCGGCTGGATCGTGGAAATCGCCGCGACAACCAGAAAATCAAGCGATGCTCCGGAAATGCGCGTCATTTGTGAACCGTTGATCAGATAAGCGATACGGCATTTTTGAAAAAGCAATTGAATGAAAATGCCGCCCGTCATACAAAGCGGAAACAACGGAAATCCGGAAAAGATCCGGACTTTGGCGTCTTTCAGCAAAAGGATTTCCAATTGCTGACATCCCGTGAGTAGCAAATATCCCAGAAAAACGGCAATGCCCAGTAACGCGCAATGCCAGGCGAGTGTGTCAATGGAGTCGCAAAGGACGGTCTGTTTCCCCGCCGGAGGCTGTTCCCTGCGACGGTAGACTCCTTTCATGCGCAGGGAATCCATTTCCGAAAAGGGGACGATTTGCGCCACATAGCCTTTCCTGCTTGCCCAGTTGACGAGCAGCATGCCGATCGTGATGGCAAGTACAATGCCGCAAGTCGCTACGGTATATCCCAATGCGATTCCCTCGGACCAGCCGAATTTTTCAAACACGGGTGACATCCCGCTCACGGTGCCGTGACCGCCTTCAAAACCGATTTCCAGCAGATTGCCGAATGCCGGCGGTATTGTAAAACATTTCATCAGGATAAATCCCGTGATGCCCAATGCAAGGACGTATTGTCCCCATGACAAAATCTGGCTGAAACACAATTGGGGAAATGCGATTTTGAAAATTCTGGAAAACCTCGGAGTGCTTGCGCCCATAAACAAAGCGGCAAAGACCACGTTGATCAGAAATCCCGGAAGTTTCCCGATGACAGCGAAAATCTCCTGCGGGAGAAGATTCGGGAAGCACTGAAAAACGATCAGCCCGAGAAATCCGCCGAGAATGGAACTCGGCAAATACAATTTCTGGAAAAGCGGAATAAATACCCGGATCAGTTTTCCCAATACGAGCAGGATGGAAAGTACAGTGAATACATTGACTGCAATCATAATCGAGGTCTTCCTTGGTTGGAAATATTTCAGTTTGTCATCACACAACTTCGTAATATAGCTTGTTAAAAACGGATTTGCAATCCCTGTAATTACCGGAATGTTCCTGCGAAAAAGAAACGTGAGTTTATGTCATAACCCGTCGAACGGGCGGAAAAAGGCATAAAAATGGCGTTCCCAGTGCGATTCGAACGCACGACCTGCTCCTTAGGAGGGAGCCGCTCTATCCAGCTGAGCTATGAGAACGCGAAAAAAAAGGCGGCGCAACGTTACGCCGCCGGAATTCAAAACAACTTTATTCCTTCGTCGGAATAATGATCGGATCGCCTTTTTGCAACATCTGCGCGCATCCCTGATTCAACTGACGCAGCGTTTCGGCATCCGTATTGTGCTTTTTGGCGAAATCAGCAAGCGAAATGCTTTCTTCCGTGACTTCGATGATCGTCGTCTTGGAAAGATCCACCACCGGAGCCGCTTCCACTGCCGCCGCAGGAGTCACACTCCCTTCGGACGATGCGCTTTCCGCAAAAGTCCCGCTGTCGACCGGAGCCGCTTCCTCTGACACCGCAGGAGCCTTGACCTCCGGAACCGCCGCCGCCGGACTCTTGCCGGGGATCACGAGTTTCTGACCGATCTGCAGACGGCGCGCATCCGCTTCCGTCATATTGTTCGCCTTGAAAATTTCCGAGGATTTCACCTGGAAACGGGCGGCGATCCGGGCAATGCTGTCGCCGCTTTGAATGACGTAGAAACCGTCTTTATCCAATTTGCCCGTCGCAACTGCCGCCGCTTTGCCCGCAGCTGCCTTTTTGACTTTGCCGGATTTCACCGCAACGCCGCCGGACGGGATCGTCAATTTCTGACCGATCTTAAGTTGTTTGGCTTTTTTCGCATCCATATTGTTGACCGCCATCAACGCCCCGAGTTTGACCCCGTGCATCGCCGCGATTTTGCCGAGCGTATCGCCTTTGCGGACAATATAAGTCGATGATTTGCCCGGAAGCGCCGCGCTGACCGAATCGACCCCGCCCGTGGAAACGGCATCGGTCATCGGTTCATACAGCATTGCCTTCGGCTGAACGACCTGCTGCGCCTCCGTTTTCGGCGGCGGCAACTGGGTGACTTCCTCCGGCTTGGGACCGGAATAATTCCGCTGATCCATCACATCGTTCGATTTGCAACCGGCGAATAAAAGCGCACCGGCCGCGGCGATCCACAACGTCTGCTTCATTTTTTTACTCCTTCGATCTGCGCGTATGCGGCAATTTTGAAAATCAATTCCACTCCTGATATAATATAGAAAACAATCTTGTAAATTCAACCGGATTTTTAAGAAAATACGAAAAAAATCAAAGAGAAAGATTTTTATTCTTTTTCCGCCAGATATGCCCAGCGGTCGACGGAATTTTCAAGCGCCGCCTTGAGTTGCGTCAGTTCCGCTTCCAGTTTCGGCTGTTCTTTGCCGTAACGGGCAAAAAAGTCCGGCAGTGAAAAACGGTTTTCCAATTCGGCAATGGCGTTTTCCAACGCGGGGATCTTTTCCTCCAGTTCCGCAAGTTCGCGGTTTTCCTTGAACGTCCGTTTGTTGGACGATGGTTTTTTCGGCGACGGTACGGTTTTTTTGTTTTCCTCCGGCGCGGGGAAATCCGGTTGCGGTGCTTTTTTCCGTCTGGCGCAATGATCGTCGTAATCGCCTAACGTATAAAGTGTTTCGCCGTTTGAAATGCCGAGGATCGCATCGCAGAAACGGTTGAGGAAGTAACGGTCGTGACTGACGACGATCACCGTCCCGGAAAAAGCGGCGAGCGCTTCTTCGAGCATCCGCAGCGAGGAAAGGTCGAGATCGTTGGTCGGTTCGTCGATAACAAGGACGTTGCCGCCGTATTTGAATTGTTTGGCGAGGATGAGCCGGGCGCGTTCGCCGCCGGAAAGATAGCGGATTTTGGTGTTGATCCTTTCATCTTCAAAAAGATAGCGGCGCAGATAACTGCGGACGGAAATCTTTTCGCCGTTGAGTTCGACGTGATCCACTCCGGCGGAAATCTCCTCGTAAACGCTTTTTTCCAGATCGAGTTTTTCCCGGTACTGGTCGATGTGGTTGAAGCGGACCGCTTCGGCAACTTTGACGCTCCCCTTGTCGGCTTTGCGTTCGCCCGTAAGGATCGAGAGCAAAGTGCTTTTGCCGCATCCGTTGGGACCGACGATGCCGAGTTTGGTACCGGGGGAAATCTCCAGATCGAGATGTTCAAAGAGGATGCGGTTTCCGCAGGATGCCGTCAGATTTTGCAATTCGATGCACTTGTCGCCGAGGCGGTCGGGATAAGGAATGACCGGTTCGATGTCGGCGATGCGCACCGGCGCCGATCGCGCGGCGATCTCGTTGAAGCGGTTGAGTCTGCCCTGATTGCGTTTGAGCCGCGCCTTGGGCGAACGGCGCACCCAGTCGATTTCCGAACGGAGGAATTTCTGTCTTTTTTCCTCGGCGGTGTTTTCCCGGAAAATCCTTTCCTCCTTGGCGGCGAGAAAATCGGCGTATCCGCCATCGCTGCTGTAAAATTTGCCGCGGTCGAGTTCGACGACCCGCGTCGCGATGCGGTCGAGGAAATAGCGGTCGTGCGTGACAAACAGCGCCGCGCCGCGATAGCGGCTCAAAAAATCTTCGATCCACTCGATCGCCTCGATGTCGAGGTGGTTGGTCGGTTCGTCGAGCAACAGCAGATCCGGTTCGGCGACGACCGCCGCCGCGAGTGCGGTACGCCGTTTTTCACCGCCGGAAAGCGTAGAGATCGTCCGGTCGGGATCCGGCAGATGAAGCGCCCGCGCCGTCTGATCGATGCGCGGAGCAAGATGCCACGCATCGTGAAAATTGAGAATGCTCTCGATCTCCCCGGAGGGATGTTTTTCATATTGAATGATTAGATCCCGGAAATATTGCGTGCCTTTTTCCAGCACTTCGCGCACGGTACTCTCCGGCGGCAGCAGAAAATCCTGCGTCAACGTGCCGACGCGCAGATCGCGCTTGCGGTTGATCTCGCAACCGGAGGGGACCGTCGTGCCGAGGATCACGGAAAGCAACGTGCTTTTGCCGCAGCCGTTGCGTCCGATCAGGGCGACGCGCTCGTTTTCGTGCAACGCGAGTTCCGCGTGGTCGAAAAGCACTTGCGTACCGATCGCGTAGTTGAGACCGGAAACCTGCCAGAGCACGTTTGCCATTACATCAGCCTCACGGGGAGATGACGCGCCGCCAATTCCTCTTTGATGCCGCGACAGGTAAAGCCCCCCGTGTGCACCATCGAAGCGACGAGCGCGGCGCTCGCTTTACCGACCGTCAGCACTTCCGCCAAGTCGTCGACTTTTCCGGCGCCGCCGGAGGCGATGACGGGGACACGCACGGCTTGGGCGATCAAACGGGTGATCGTCATTTCATATCCCTGACAAACGCCGTCGGTGTCGATGGCGTTGAGGCAGATCTCCCCTGCTCCGAGAGCAACGGCGCGTTGCGCCCAGTCGAGCGCGTCGAGATTTTCCGGACAACGCCCGCCGCAGGTGACGACCTGATAACCGCTGGCGAAATCCGGATTGCGCCGGACGTCCATTCCGAGGACGACGCATTGACTGCCGAAAGCCTTTGCCCCCATTGTCAGCACTTCGGGGTGGCGGACGGCGAGGCTGTTGAGCGACACCTTGTCGGCTCCGGCAAGCAGAGCCGCACGCATATCTCCGACATTGCGGATGCCTCCGCCGACGGTAAAGGGAATGAAAATGTTTTCCGCCGTGCGCCGCACCATATCGAGGTCGATCGGACGGTTTTCCGCCGAAGCGGTGATGTCGTAGAAAACCAGTTCATCCGCGCCGTCGGCGGAATAAAGTTTTGCCATTTCGACAGGGTCGCCGAGATCGACGTTGCCGCAAAAGCGCACTCCTTTGGTGACTTTGCGGTCGCGGACATCGAGGCAGACGATCAGGCGTTTCAGCAACACTTGGGAGCCTCCCATTCCAAAAAGTTTTTCAGCAAGGTCATCCCCGCTTTGCCGCTGCGCTCCGGGTGAAACTGCGTCGCAAAGAAATTATTTTTGGCGACGACCGAAGTAAAACGGCATCCGGCGTATTCGGTCGAACCTGCCGCGTCGGAGGCGTTTGCGGTCGATGCATAGTAGGAATGGACAAAATAAAATGCCGTCCCGGAGGGGATGTTGCGCCAGAGGGGATGTTTCGCATCGTGCTCGACGGTATTCCAGCCGATATGGGGAACTTTGACGTCAAAATCGGCAAAGGCGAACTTCCGGATGACGCCGGGGATCAAACCGAGCGCATCGATGCCGCCATCTTCCTCGCTCGTGTCAAAAAGCATCTGCATCCCGAGGCAGATGGACAAGACCGGCTTCCCGGCGGCAAAGGCATCGGCAAGCAACGCGTCGAATTTCCGCGCGCGCAATCCCTGCATCCCGCTCGCCGCCGAACCGACGCCGGGAAAAATGATTTTGTCGGCGTGCGCGGCATCCGAAGCGGAAGCGGCAAGCAAAGTTTCCGCGCCGAGGTGGTTCAATGCCAGACGCACGCTCGTAAGATTGCCTGCGCCGTAATCGAGAATGGCGATCATCGGTGGCTTATTCCCCCGTTTATTCGTAGTGCAACGCCTCGATCGGGTCGAGTTTCGACGCTTTCCACGCGGGATAAAAGCCGAAAAGGATCCCGACGGCGGCGCTGACGACGAAGCTTGCGACCACGGCGGAAGGACTTGCGGCGATCGGCCAGTTGAGCTGGGATTCGACGAGGAGCGCGGTGCCGTGACCGACGATGATGCCGATGATGCCGCCGAGCATGCAGAGCACGATCGACTCGATGAGAAATTGCTTCAGAATATCGCGCGACCGGGCGCCGACCGCCATGCGCAGACCGATCTCTCGGGTGCGTTCAGTGACGGAAACGAGCATGATGTTCATAATGCCGACGCCGCCGACAAGGAGCGAGATCATCGCGACGATCAACAAAAGATTGGTCATCAATTCGGAAGTGCCATTCATCATATTGAGGAAATCGGCGTTGTTGTGGATGCGGAAATCGTCGTCGATCTCATCGCTCAAGTGGTGGCGTTCGCGCAACAAAAGCGAGATCTCGCGGACGGCGTCCTGAACTTTGTCGGTACTGGTCGCCGCGACGAGGATCTGAGAGAGGCGGACGAATTTCGGCGTCCACAGATAATCGCCGGCGCGACTGGAATCCTGCGCCGGATAAAGCGCGATGCCGGAGCCGCTGTAGATCGCGCCGGGAGTGCTGGAAGCGGTGCGCGAAGTATTGGTGGCGGAGCCGTTGCTGCGCCCCGTGATGCGCATTCTCACGGTCGTCCACGGCGCGAGGATGATGTCGTCGTCGTCGCCACCCCACATACTGGCGCCTTTGGCTTTCATCACGCCGATGACGCGGAAAGTCGAATTGCCGATGCGCAATTCCGCGTCGATCGGGGATTTGCCGCTGAAAAGTTCACGCAGGACGGTTTGTCCGACAAGACAGACGCGGGCGTTGGTGTCCAGTTCCCGTTGGGTGAAAAGGCGGCCTTCCTCGACCTCCCAGTTGCGGATGATAAAATAATCGGGATCGACTCCGGTGATGTTGGCGGGGACCCAGTTGTTGTTGCCGTAGATGAGCTGGATGTTGCTTGCGCCGACAAGGGCGGAAACGTATTGAACGCTCGGACACTCCTTGCGGATCGCTTCGGCGTCGGAGGGGATGAGCGAGATCCAACTGCTTGTCCCCATACTGATCCCGGCGACGCGGCGGGCGCCGCCCATCACGACGATCGAATTCGCCCCCATCCTTTCGATGTTTTTGCGGATCGCTTCGGCGGAACCGTTGCCGATCTCCATCATCGCGATGACGGCGGCGATGCCGATGACGATGCCGAGCGTGGTAAGCAGCGCACGGGTCGGGTTGCGGCGCAACGCTTTGAATGCGACCAAAACGGTATTGACGAAATTCATTTGCCGCTCCTTTCGCTGACGATATTGCCGTCGACCATGCGGATCTGGCGGCGGGCGCAGTTGGCGATCTCGTCGGAGTGGGTGACGAGGATCACGGTGATGCCGGCTTCGTGGAGTTTTTCAAACATCTGCATCACTTCGACGCTCGTTTTGGAATCGAGGTTTCCGGTCGGCTCGTCCGCCAGTACGACGGGGGGGTGGTTGATGAGCGCGCGGGCGATGGCGACGCGCTGCTGCTGACCGCCGGAAAGCTGCGATGGATAATGCCCCATACGTTCGGCAAGCCCCACTTCCCTGAGGGCGGCGATGCCGCGTTCGCGCCGCTCCTGCTGACTCATTTTGCCTGCGGTGTAACTCAACGGCATGATGACGTTTTCCAATGCGGAAGTGCGCGGAAGCAAGTTGAAACTCTGAAAGACGAAACCGATTTTCCGGTTGCGCAAAATGGCGCGGCGGTCGCCGGAAACGCGCCCGACTTCCTCGCCTTCAAAGAGATAATCCCCGCCCGTCGGACGGTCGAGACAGCCGAGGATATTCATCAGCGTGCTTTTGCCGGAGCCGGATGCGCCCATCAGCGCGACGTACTCCCCCCGGTCGATCGAGAGCGACACGCCTTTGAGCACCGGCACGTCGATTTCGCCGAGGAAGTAGGTTTTCTCGATATTTTTCAGTTCGATCAGCATTATTTCTGTCCCTTTGCCGCCTTGGCGCTGTTGCGGACACGGGTGGGCGGTTTGTTGACAAAGGGGCTTTCCTTGGCGCCCTTGGCATCCTCTTTTCCGGCGGCGATGGTGAGAATGCGGTGCGCGTTGACGATCACCATGCCTTCTTTCAGATCAGGAGAAGAAACTTCGACGGTCGAGCCGCTGGAAATGCCGGTTTTGACCGCGACCGGACGCAGCAGACGGTCTTGACCGAGCACCCAGACGGCACGTTTGCCGCGCCCCGTGTAATCGGCGAGACGGTCACGGTATTCGGGAGAAATCAGTTCGGCGGCGGGGCGGTAACGCAACGCGGCGGTCGAAACGTAAAGAACGTTGTCGCTCTGCGCCTTGATGAATTTGACGTTGGCGGTCAGATAGGGGATCAGACGGCCGTTGGAGTTGTCGGTGTCGATTTCCACGACGTAGGTGACGACGTTTTGCGACATCGTCGCATTGAGGCGGACTTTGGAAACCGTGCCGATGAATTCTTCATCGGGAAAAGTATCGACGGTGAAAACGACCGCCATTCCCGGCTTGATGCTGCCGATGTCGGCTTCGTTGACCGACGCCCAGACCTGCATTTTTTTCAAATCGGCGGCGATCAGGAAAATGCTCGAAGTACTCATACTGGAAACGAGCGTCTGCCCGACGCTTACGCGGCGGTCGATGATGACGCCGTCGATCGGGGAAACGATCTTGCAGTAACTTAAATTGCGCTCCGCCTTGACGAGCGCGGCTTTGGCGATCTCCATCTGCGCTTCCGCCTGCTTGAGCGAAGCCTGGGCGACTTCGACGTTGGCTTTGCCGACGAGATATTCCGCCTCGGCGCTGTCGTAATCGCTCTTGGAAAAAGACCCCTTGGGGTGAAGTTCCTGCGCCCGCACCCAGTTGTGCTCGGCAAGCGCAAGTTTCGCCTGTTCCTGATTGAGCGTCGCGATCGCACTGAGGATCTTGACTTCCGCCTGAAGTTTGCTCGCATTGGCCTCGCGGAGCGCGGCGTCGTAGAGGACTTCGTCGATTTCAGCCAGCAGCATCCCTTTGGTGACGCGCGAGCAGTAATCGACTTCCTTGCCGTCGGCATCGGTGCCGAAATTCATGATTTTCCCGGTCACCTGCGCGCCGACGTTGATTAATTCCAGAGGCTCGACGGTGCCGCTCGCGCTGATGGTCGAAGCGACTTTGCCGCGCTGAATGGTTTCCGTCGTGAATTGGATCTCCTGTTTTTCCCCGTAAAAACGGTTCCAGAGCAATACGCCGAGGGAAATGACCACGGCGATGACGACCAGCGTCAATGCGTAACGGAAAAATTTTTTCATAACTCCAACGTCCTCTTTATAATGATAATCGGTTGTTTGTACCTTATAACGTATTTGCTTTACCATTTATTGCATCGTTTTCGCGGATCTCGGAAATCATTTTCTGCGCGACGGCGGAGGAAAATCCGCGCGCGGCGAGAAAACGGAAAAGTTTTTCGCGTTTTTTCCGCAAATCGCTTTCCCCTCTCAAACTGCGCCATTTGGCATTTGCCGCCTGACGGCACGATTCGATCTCGCGGTCGGGATCTCCGGAAAGCGCCTGACGGATCTCCTCCCTGCCGACACCGCGGCGCGCAAGTTTCATCTGGATCATCCGCGGTCCGTTTCCGGCACGGTACAATTCATCGGAAAAAGCCTCCGCGAACTCCCGGTCGTCGATGAAGTGCCGCTTCCGGCACTCATTCACTGCGGCGGCGATCTCCGTTGCCGGATAATCGAAACGGAAAAGTTTTTCCCGCAATTCGCGCTCCGTACAGGCGCGGCGGTCGAGAACGCGCAGAGCCTCTTCAAACGCCGAATGACGCGGGATCTTCTTTTCCATAAGTTACTCTATTTCAAGCAGTTTTCTGACCAGTTGAGTCCCGCTTAAAAAGCCGAGCGTCCCCTGCGGCGCCAGTTTTTCGCTGAAAGCGGTGATGGAGTCGCACCGGGCGCAACTGCCGCAGACGGCAAGCGGCACCGGCGTCGTCGTGTGACAGCGCAATTTGAGCGGTACCGGGTGATCGGGAAGCACCGCGAAATTGATCTTGCGGTTTTCCAGCGCGCGCAAGACCGGCACGACGATTTTCGCGTCGAAATCCTCGATCGCCTGCATTTTGAGTTTCAAGTCTCCGAGATGGGAACATTCGTCGATCGCCTCGACGTGCAGATAAACAAGATCGTGCGTTTCGATCGCCTTGAGCGCGGCTTCGACTTTGCCCGCGTAATTGGTGTCGAGAAATCCGGTCGCGCCGGGCACGTCGATGACATCCATTTTGCCGCAACGCCCGATCCCCTTGATGACGTCGACCGCGCTGATGACGGCGGCACTGCGTCCGGGATAAAGCAAGCCGAAAGGCGGCAGTTTCGGCATCCTGCCGGGGCTCCACGGCCAGATCGCATTGGCGGGCATTTCCTTACCGCGGTTGACGGGGTGATCGGCGAGAAAAGCCGCGCATTTAGCGCAAAGATCATTCAAAAAAGCGACCGTGTCGCGCGCTTCGGCGGAAGCGTCCTTTGCCGTCAGCGGACAATCCGCGACGGGGATGTCCTGCGAAGCGTCGGGCTTGTAGTAGTCGATCGCGCTTGAAAACCGCTTGCCGTGCAAAACGAGGAGGTTCCGGTAACTGACTCCCGTATGAAACGTAACAAGTCCGGAGCCGAATTCCTTTTGCAGATCGCGCATCAAGATCGCCGCGTCTTCGGGAGCGATATGTCCTGATGAGTAGTCGCGCAACACCCCGTCACCGGAAACGCTGACCAGATTGCACCGCCACGCGACATCGTCGTCGGCAAGAGCGATCCCCTGCGCCACCGCTTCGATCGGCCCGCGCCCCGGATAGTTGCGGACGGGGTCGAAACCGAGGACGGACATATTGGCGACATCCGAGGACGTCGGCAGTCCTTCCGGCAAAGTCAGAAACGTGCCGCTTTCACCGCGGCGCGCGATTTCGTCCATACCGGGGGTGTACGCGGCTTCCAGCGGCGTTTTGCCGCCGAGTTCCGCCAGGCTCTCGTCCGCCATACCGTCGGCGAGAAAAATGATCGCTTTGGGATCCATCATAAAACTTCTTTTACTTTTTCCATCAATTCTGCGGAAATTCCGCGGATCAAAAATTTTTTGTCGCGGCAACTTTCGCCGGAAATCAATTCCACGTTGCGCGCGGCGACACCGAAAAATCCCGCCAGGAACCGGATGACGGCGCAATTGGCGCGTCCGTCGACGGGCGGAGCATTGACGGCGATCTTAAGCCGCTCGCCGTACAATCCCGCGAACGCTTCCCGCCGGGCTCCCGGCTGCAGGTGAACCGAGAGCAGGATTCCTTCCGGAACTGCGCGGCAGACGTTACTGTCCATCGCTTCCGCCGGAAACCTCTCCCTTGGCTTCCTCAGAAACGGCGGGAGTATTTTCCGGAGTTGTGACCGATGCTTCCTGAGGAACTTCGTCCGGCGGCGTCGGCAAACCGAGCAATTCGCGGATCTCGACGATGTCGAGCGTTTCCTTTGCCAGAAGCGCCTGCGCGAGTTTTTCCAACGCCTCGCTGTGCTCCTTGAGCGTCGCGCGGGCGGTGTCGAGCGCTTCGTTGACCAGACGGCGGACTTCGAGGTCGATCTCACGCTGGGTGTCCGTCGACGGCATATCCGCCGGAGGACCGTCGATGCGCAGATGCGGATGATTGGAGAAATCCCCCATTTTGGCGGGACCGATCTTTTCACTCATTCCGTAAATGCAGACCATGTGCTTGGCGATCGCGGTCAGATGCTGAATGTCCGCCGATGCGCCGGTGGTAATATCGCCGAAAATCTGCTCTTCGGCGGCGCGACCGCCCATACACATCGCCATTTCGGCGAGAAGTTCGAGGCGGCTCTTGGTGTAAACGTCCTCTTTCGGCATCGTAAAGGTCGCGCCGAGATACGCTCTGCCGCGCGGAATGATCGTCACTTTGTGGATCGGCGTGCAATGCTCGTTGTAAAGCGCGACGAGCGTATGCCCCGCTTCGTGATAGGCGGTCAACCGGCGTTCGCGGTCGGTGATCTTGCGGCTGCGGCGCTCGGTGCCGTAACTCACTTTGTCGCGCGCTTCCTCCAAATCGCTCTGGATGACGGCTTCACGGCCGCGGCGGGCGGCGAGCAACGCCGCCTCGTTGCACAAATTGGCGAGATCGGCGCCGGAAAATCCGGGGGTCGTGCGGGAGATCACGTCGAGGTCGATCGACGCATCGGTCTTGATCTTGCGGATATGGACGTCGAGGATCTGACGGCGTCCGTGGATGTCGGGCAGATCCATCACGACCTGGCGGTCGAAACGCCCCGGCCGCAACAACGCGGGATCGAGCACGTCGGGGCGGTTGGTCGCCGCGAGGACGATGACGCCGGGACGGCTTTCGAGACCGTCCATTTCGACGAGCATCGCATTGAGCGTCTGCTCGCGCTCGTCGTGTCCGCCGCCCCAACCGGAGAAGCGGGAGCGTCCGACCGCGTCGATCTCGTCGATGAAAATAAGACAGGGCAAGTGCTTGCGCGCTTCGGCAAACATATCGCGTACCCGGCTTGCGCCGACGCCGACGAACATCTCGACGAAATCACTGCCGCTGATCGAAAAGAAAGGCACCCCCGCTTCGCAGGCGACCGCCTTTGCCATCAACGTCTTGCCGGTGCCGGGTTCGCCGACGAGGAGACACCCTTTGGGGATCTTGCCGCCGACCAGCTGGAAACGCAACGGGTCTTTGAGATATTCGACGATCTCGGAAATTTCCTCCTTGGCTTCGTCCGCGCCGGCGATGTCGGCAAACGTGACGTGCAATTCGTCGGGCGGCACCATCCGCGCCTTGCTCTTGCCGAAATCGAATGCGCCTTTGCCGTTCATCCGCATCTGCCGCGCCGAAAAGAAGTAGATGAATCCGGCGATCAGCAATACCGGCAGAATCCCGACGAGCAGGAAATTCCACAGACTGTCGTGATTGTTTTCGATCTGGACTTCCGTCAGCCGCAACCGTTCGGCAAGCGGAGCCGTTAAAATCACCCGGCTCCGGTAGGGGATCTCCTTGCGGCCGATGTTGGCGGTGCCGCCGGACTCTTTGGGCTGGACTTCCGTCCCCATTTTGCCTTCGACGGCAAAGACCTGATCGCCTTCAGCGGTAACGTTCGCCGTGTAAATGCGCCCCTCCGCCAGATATTTTTCAAACGTGCTCTGCTTGAGGATCTCGGTGCGGGATTCCCCGAAATCCTTGAAAAGCAGCAAGCCGCCGATGAGAAGCATCACGCAGAGCCAGACCAGCGCGGAACGTGAATTCCGGTGCTCCGGAACCGGCTTGCGCCGGGGCGGCGGCGGTGCTTTTTTTTCTTCACCGGCAGGTGGTACTTCCTGAGAAGCTTTTTTTTCTTCGTTATCCATGAATTCTCCTTAAAACAGACGCAAAAATCCCTCCGGAAAAACGGGGAACGATTGAATTTTTCAGAGCGACATCAGCATCCAGACGATCATCGCCAGCGCCGCCAGTCCGACAATGCCGATCCCGGCGTAAAACGCAAGACGCAACTGATTGTTTTTTGCCGCTTCCTTGCCGGCGAGCGGATTCAGATTGGCGGTTTGGCGGATCACCCCGGTGTCGAGTTTGGAAATATCGATCGTCGGAGCGGTGCGCGTCATGCTCGTTTTGGCATCCTTGGCGTCGAAAAGGACTTCCACCGTGCCGAAAAGGATCAGGTCGGAATTTTTCAATTCCTTTTCGGTGATCGGTTCGTCGTTGACGCGGGTGCCGTTGGTGCTGTCGTTGTCGCGCAACGTGTAAATGATTTTTCCGTCGCGCTCGCCGCGGATCAAGTCGGCGTGATGACCGCTCAAACTGCCCTCGGGAATGCAGATGTCCATCGATTCGCGACGGCCGATGCTCATCACTTCCTTGTCCAACTCAAAAGTTTTGCCGCGCATCATCTCGTGCAACACGGTCAGTTTCGGATTGTTCGCCATAACAACGCCCCCTTTGTATTTTTTCGCTAATATACTGGCATACTTTTAATTATGAATATATCACAAAAAATGAAAAAAATCAAAAAATTTTATGCAAAAACCGTTTTCTTTTTCGCAAAATACCGGAAAAAAACGGTTGCGGCATTGAAAAAAAACGTCTTCCGTGGTATTTTTCAACACGTCAAACGAAAGCGGAACTATGAAAAAAATCGTCGTTTTTCTGATTTTATCGCTGCATTTGCTCTCCGTCATTGCCGGAGACGCTGCGGCATTGCGCGGACGCATTGCCGAGTTGGAAAAGGAAAATCTTCTGCTGCGGGAGGAATTGAAAAGCCTGCGCATCCAATCTGCCGGAAATGCCGCAAAACTCAGCGAACTTGAGATCGCCGTCGCCGGAATTCTCGATACGGGAGAGATCCAGACGCCGGAACGCCGCGAAGCGCAACTTTTACTGCTGTTGGAGGAAATTTCCCGCCGGGGGATGCGTCTGGCGCTTCAAACGACCGATCTGATTTCCGTTTTGCGGAAAAAATATCAGGCGATGCCCCAAGATTCCGCCGAACGCGCCGCAATGCTCCTGAAACTGGAGCAACTCGAAACGGGAAACAACCGCTTCGCCGCGCTGCTGAAACCCGTTGACACCCGCAACGTTTCCCCCGTCCAGATCCTTGCCGTCGACCGGGAAAACCGTCTTGCCGTCATCGCGGTCGGCAGCGTCCACGGTATTTTTCCCGGAGTCTGTTACGACGTCATCGGATCGCCGCTTCAACTTCGCGTCATCGCCACCCGCAGTTTCGTCAGCGCCGCCGCCATCGAAAACGGCGATGCCGCCAAGCTCAATCCTGGGATGCGCTGTGCCATCCGCGAAAAAAGAATTGAAAATCAAAGTCCGATCCCGAAAAACTGATCCGGCAAGTCAAAAAAATCCGCCTTTTTTACGTTTCAGATTTGACTTTTTGCAGATCGGCGTTATTTTATAAAGCATGGCGGCGGGTTAGCTCAGTTGGTTAGAGCGTCGGAATCATAATCCGCAGGTCCCCAGTTCGAGTCTGGGACCCGCTACCACTTTGAATGTCAATGCAGACCGCAAAAGCTTTTGCGGTCTTTTTTTGCCTATATAAGTCAAAAAAAAGGGCGACCGCTTCCGGTCGCCCTTTGGAGCATACTCTGTTACTTCAATTCGGAAGTATGCAATGCGTCCATCTTGGGGCTGAAAGGCTTGGGGCCTTCTTCCGTGATGAGATAACCGGTTTCGATGCGGGCGCCGTTGAACTCGGGATGTCCGAAGAAACTCACGTCGACGCAAACGGTCATCCCCGGAGTCAGCACATCGTCGCTGTTGGGCCCGAAAAAGGGCGCTTCCGCTTCGAGCAGACCGATGGTGTGGGCAAAGGGGCAGACGAGATAGCGCAACAGATCGTGTTTGGCAAAGTATTCCCGTCCGGGAGCGTCGATTTCCCTGCCGGATCTCCCGACTTGCAGCATCGCCTTGGTAAGACGGAAAACTTCACGCAAATGATTGATGCAATCCTTTTGACGCGCCGTATATTCACCCGAAACGGGAACCGTATCGCCGAAAACTCCGGCGTAGCCGCGCCATTTCGGAGCGAGCCCGAGCATCACGAGTTCACCGGGTTCAAGCACTTTGCTCCCGGCGGTCGGGACGACCGCGTTGGCACGCGCCCCGCTGCCGACGATGGCGGAAAAGCCGAAACCGCTCGCGCCGCGGCTGCGCACGGCATATTCGCCCTCGGCGGCGACTTCGATCTCGCTCTTGCCCGGCTTGACGGCGGCAGTCATCGCGTCGCAGGCGGCATCGGCAAGGTTGAATGCGTGTCCGATCTGTTCGATCTCCCACGCGGATTTGATGTGACGCAACGCGAGGAAATCATCGGTGATGTCGACAAGTTCCACCCCCGCGAATCCGGCGAGGATCCCCGCGTGGCAGGCGGTCGGCATACGGTCGAGACCGACGAGACCGACGCGGGAAACTTTGCCCAGCATCGCATTGAGTTCGGCGAAAAGGTGCGGGAAGTCGATGATCGTCGCATTGGGATACTCTTCGTCGGGCACCATAAAGACGGGAAAATTGCGCGTTTCCTTGATCGCGCTTTCCTGCTTGGCAAAGGGTTCGCTTTCGGGACCGCCGAGGATCATCGGGGTGCCGACGCGCGGCACGAGCACCGCGCCGCTTTCAAACTGGGGACACCAGCCCGTCAGGAACCAGCCGTTGCCGATGTTGAATTCATCGTAATAAACCAACGCGAGGTCAAGTTTTTTCGCTTCGAGGATCGCGCGGACTTTTGCCAGACGCGCCTGTGCTTCAGAATCAATCAAATAACCCATAATTTTGTCCTTTCCTAAAAAAATGAGGGGATTTTGACACAAAAACTGCGTAGAAAAAAAGAAAGGACAAGTTTCAGAGGTCGGCGACCCGCTGGGGGATGTAGGCGGCGTCCATCCCGTTGCGGAAAAAGGCGGCGAAAGGCAAAGCCGCCTTTCTCACCGTTTGAAAAACACTGCCGTCAAATTGTTTCATAGATCCGCTTTTTCCGTTGACTACCGGATAATATAACCGGTAAAAAACACTTTGTCAAATCGCTTGCAAAGGGAAAAAACGACACTTTTTCAATGCGTTTTTTTCGGCGCGCGCCACAAACCGCTCAACAGATAGATCAACGCGATGATACTGCTGGTAAAGGACGCCAGCGGCGCCGCGAATCCGACGTGCGACAGCGTTGCACCCGCCATCGTGCTGAAAAAATAGGAAACCGGCACCCGGATCACAAACGTGCAAAATAAATTGTTGGACATCGAAAAAAGCGTCCTGCCGCACCCGTTGAAAAAACCGTTGGTGCAAAAGACGATCGGCACTAAAATATATTCCCAGCTGAAACTGCGCGCGTAAAGCGCGCCGGCGTGAATGACATCGGAAGCGCCGTCGCCGTTGCGGTCGATAAAGAGGGCGACCAGTTTGTCCGGGATCGTCTGAAACGCGACCAGAAAGAAAAAGCCCAATGTCATCGTGATCGCGACGGCGAGCCACAAGGTTTTGATCGCGCGGACCGGACGGTTGGCGCCGATATTCTGCGCCGTGATCGCCGCCATCGCCATCGAGAAACTGATGGCGGGCAGCATCGCGAAGCCGTTGATCCGGTTGACGATGCCGTAGCCCGCCGCCGGAGCGGAATCGCTGCCTCCCATCGCGTTGACGATCGAAACGATGAAAAGGAAGGACAAACTGATCAGCACCCCCTGGATCGCGATCGGCAACCCGATTTGCAGATAACGCCACACTAAACGCCAGACGATGCGGAAATTAGGCAGGGCGAATTGAAACCCGAAACCGCCGTATTTCAGATAAGCGAGGGCGAGGATCATACTTAAAGCCTGGGAAGCGATCGTCGCATACGCGGCACCCGGTACTCCGCAGGAAAAAACGGCGACCAGAAGAAAATCCCCGATGATATTGCCGACGCAGGCGATCCCGACAAACACAAGCGGCGCCAGCGAATTGCCGAATCCCCGGAAAATCGCCGAGAGCGCATTGTAGCCGAAAATAAACAAGATCCCCCACGAGCAGATTTCCAGATAACTGAGCGTATCTTTTGCCGCTTCCTGCGGCGTGTGCAATGCGCTGACAAGCAAAGGAGAGAGCAACACCATCGCCAATGTTGCCGCGATCCCCATCAAAGTGGAAAAACTCAGCGTCATCCCGACGCTCCGGCTGGTGTTACGTTTGTCGCCGGCGCCGAAGAACTGTCCGATCAGCACCGTCGCCCCGGTCGTCAACCCCATGATGAACGCCATCACCAGATGCATCACTTCACTGCCGTTGGAAACCGACGCGACGCCGACCTTGCCGCCGCCAAAACGCCCGACGACCCAGAGATCGACGGCGCCGTAGAGCGCCTGCAGTAAATTCGCCAGTAAAAAGGGTACCGCAAAGCGGATGAGATTGCCGGTCAATCCGCCCTTGGTCAGATTTTTCTGTCCGCTGAAATTCGTCGCCATCGCCAATCCTTTGTAAATGATCTTCATAATATAGCACAATTGCGCTTCTTTCGCAATCGGACGCCGATTTTTTCAACTTGCGCTTGCAAAAAGAAAAAGATGCGACTATTTTATATGTAACAATGGACTCAACCCGCAAACACTTAAAGAAAGGGATGTAAAATGGGTTATACGATTCCGACTGCCGAATATTTTGAACGCATCGCCAAATTTCAGGCGAGGATCAAAGCGGCGAAACTCGATGCCTGCCTCGTGCACGGTACCGAATCCGACTTCGCCAACGTCCGTTATCTCTCCGAATACTGGCCGACCTTTGAACAGGCGGGCGTTTTCGTCCCCGCGGAAGGCAAACCGGTGTTGCTGATCGGTCCCGAAAGCCTCAAATATGCGCAGGGCCGCAGCGTGTTGCCCGAAATCGCGCAGATGCTCAACTACCGTGAATCCGCGGAACCGGATTATCCCGGCATCCCGCTCGCGACTTTCCCCGATGTCGTCAAGCAGTCCATGGGCCGCAAAAAGCTGAAAAAGCTCGGTCTCGTCGGCACCGCCGTGATGACGAAGCCCACCCTCGACGCGATCGCCGCGCAGTTGCCCGGTGTCGAAGTCGTCGCCGCCGATGAAGTTTTCCGTCCGTTGCGCTGGTACAAGAGCGAAAACGAGATCAACTGCCACCGCAAGGCTTTCAAGGTCGCGGAAAAGGCGGTCCAGGCGATCCTCAACGAAATGAAACCGGGAATGACCGAATTTCAGGTGATCGGCATCGCCCAGCGCGAAATCTACGCCAACGGCGGCGAATACGAAGGCCACAGCCTCTATTGCTTCGGCGGCGACCGCACCAGCAACGGCATCAGCCGTCCGACCGGAGCGAAAATCAAGAAAAACGAGATCATCCAGCTCAATATCGGCGCCCGCGTCGGCGGTTACAGCTCCTCCATCGGTCTGCCCGTCTGGTTCGGCAAACTGCCGAAAGAGCAACTCGCGCTCGTTGAATTCGGTCTGCGCGCCCACAAGTACACTTTTGAACTGATGAAAGCCGGCGTCGAAGCGTCGAGCGTCGCCAAAAAGTATACCCAGTGGGGCATCGATCAGGGCTGGGGCGACTACATGCTCTACGGTCCCGTCCACGGCCTCGGCATCATGGAAACCGAAAGCCCCTGGATCGAAACGACTAGCAAATACAAATTGCAGGAAAACATGACCTATCAGATCGACACCTTCTTCACCGGTAACGGCTACGGCTTGCGCTGGGAACGCGGTTGCATCGTCAAAAAAGGCGGTTGCGAACTGATGTCCAAGAAGTTCATGTCGCTGGATTGCTGCAAACTCGACTGAAACTTCTGACTTTCCCGAAGGGACTGTTACCAAGTTGGCAACAGTCCCTTTTTGTATTATCACACTTCGATGCAATGGGAACGCGAGAGGCTTGTTTCGCCTCTCGCGGCTCTCTCAACCCGCCACGGGCGGGACTTTGCAACTGCCGCAGATATTTGCAGATGATCGTTTTGTCCGCAAAAACGGTAGTCCCCGCAAATCTCTGCGGTCGTCAATATTTGTTACTGCAAAAAAGAATGCGTCCCGTGCGGGCTAATGCTTCGCTCTGCCGCTTCCGTCTTCGCCAAGTTCCCCGGATGGTTTTACAACCGCCGCCTTTTTTTCTTTTCGCGACTTGACTTTTTACGCCATCTGGAGTATTTTATAGAAACATTCAAGCGGAGAGATGGTTGAGTGGTCGAAGGCGCCGCATTGGAAATGCGGTGTACCGCAAGGTACCGAGGGTTCGAATCCCTCTCTCTCCGCCACGTATGAGAGGACGCGGGCGTTCAGAATTCCCGCTTGGACGCAAAAAGGCTGAAAACTTGATTGAAAATCAGTTTTCAGCCTCTTTGCTTTTCGCGCTGACGCGCTCCCCGCCGTTGGCGGACAGCGGGGATTCTTTGTACGGGGTTGCGCTCACTGCGTTCGCGCTCTTCGGTAAAACCTCGTGCGTTCACTGCGTTCGCGCTCTTCGTCGCTTCGCTCCTTGTCGAATCCCTCTCTCTCCGCCACGTATGAGAGGACGCGGCGTGATTTTCTTTGGGAGGGTTGCGTTCGCCTGCGGCTCACGCTCTTCGTCGCTTTGCTCCTTGTGCGCTCACTGCGTTCGCGCTCGTCGCCCTGCGGGCGCCGTCGAATCCCGTCTGTGAAAAATTATTACGTTTACTCTAATGCTGTTTTCAACTTCTTTGCTTTTCGCGCTGACGCGCTTCCCGCCGTCGGCGGACAGCGGGAATTCTTTGTACGGGGTTGCGCTCACTGCGTTCGCGCTCTTCGTCGCTTCGCTCCT
>JAKSOF010000021.1 GCA_024405735.1 Victivallaceae bacterium
TGCAGAATGTCATGGAAATCGCACCGACGACACACTTCGTCGAAATGTGCCGCCAGATCCTGTTGCGCGGCGCGGGGATCGACGTGGTGTGGAAACCGTTTTTGGCGCTTTTCCTGATCGGCGCGGTTCTTTTCGCATTTTCGCTCAAAAAATTCAAACGGATCGTATGACGGATAAGGAACGACCGAAAATTCCGTCAAAGCGTTATTGATTGAGGTTTTCTCCGGTAAAATCAACGATGATTTCAATGAAAGACGAAAAATCCACCAGGATCGGTTATATCGATTATGCCAAGGCGGTCGCCATTTTTTTAGTGGTGCTGGGACATACCAACGATCCTTATACGCCCGGCAAAGCGTGGCTTTATATGGACGTGTGCTACGCGTTTCATATGCCTTTGTTTTTTCTGCTTTCGGGATTTTTCATCCGCCCGAAAGAAAATTACGATGCGGCAAGTTGGGGAAACTTTTTCCGAAAAAATCTTTTCACGCTGATCTTTCCCTATTTCCTTTGGGGGATCATTTTTATGCCGTTTTCCTTCGGCGGCATCGCGCGGCTCGCCTACGGATCGTGGATTCAGTTGAAATTGTTGCACACGGTTTCAGCGCTTTGGTTTCTGCCGACACTCTTTCTCGGTCGTTGCTACTGTGAGGGAGTTTTCCACTTTTCCCGCAAAATGAAAATTTCACCATCCATCTGTGCGGCGGTATCCATGGTGGTTTTCACCGCCGCCGCCTTTTTGCTGCCGCATCACAATCAGATGGGAAAGCAAATGGGCAATTTTTGGGAATATGACATCGCGTTTTTCGCCGCGGCGATGATGTTCGCGGG
Source organism: Victivallaceae bacterium (assembly GCA_024405735.1). Taxonomy (GTDB): domain Bacteria; phylum Verrucomicrobiota; class Lentisphaeria; order Victivallales; family Victivallaceae; genus UBA1784. The sequence goes on from JAKSOF010000021.1 coordinate 832, forward strand.
ATATTTGCTCCGTCCGTTTCTGGACTATCTGGCACACGCGGCGTGGTGGAAGACAGCATTTTTCGCACTCGTGTGCGGCGCGATTTTCGCCGCTGGATTTTTTGCGGAAAGGCCCTCTCTGGTGCCGGGCGTAAACAATTCGATGCTGATGTGCAATGCCGAGTACGGACCATGGTATTACTGCCTTTTGAATGCGGTTTCAGGCAGTTTGACGGTCGTGGCGTTGGCGATATTGGTCTATCAATGTTTCCCCGACCGCCAAGTGATCCTTTTCACGGGTGCCAATACACTGGGGATCTTTTTGTTGCACAAAAACGTCGTCTACGCGTTGAAAGACTTCTGCGCCGCGCGGAATTTCGTGCCGGCGGATCTTTGGACGGGACTTGCGATCACGATCCCCGCATTCATTCTGTCACTGCTTGCGGTGCGGGGTATCCTCGGCTTTTGTCCGGAACTTTTCGGGAAAAGAACCTCGGTAAAAAGGAGAGTTGAATGATGTATGAAAAAATGAAAAATCGCCTTTTCATTCCGGTCATCGTTTGTGCGGCGGCGACCTTGCTGCTGACGTCGTGCGGCGTTTTCTCAAGCAAGGAAGTGTCAGTAAAGACGGCGTCGGCGGGCGAGCAACAGGGATATTTCGTTCACGGGCTTTTTACGAATCACGGTATTTCTTTTGAAACGGAAAATTTTCTGCAAGGCAATCTATTGCCGATGACGACGCTCTCGGATCTTCCCGGTGCCTTGCAGAAATTGAATGATTACTACAACGTGACCGGTGACGTCGCGTATTTGCAGATCGCCGGGGATCTTTGCAACGGCGTCGCGAAAAAATGTTCCGATCCGGAAGACGCCATCCGTTGTCAACTGGCGACACACTACTATTTCCGCGTCGCAACCCGCATCATGTTTGAAAAAAACATCGACGGCAAACATTTCGATGTCGCCTTGTCGCGGATGATGCTCATCTACAACGAATCCTGCAACGGGGTTTTCAATTATCTCAAAAGCCACGGGCTTTTGAACTGCGATTCCGTTACGCTTCTGGACATCGAAAACCGTCGCTATATTTTGCAAAAGCGCGTGATCCATTCCACTTTCGCGCCCGAAGCATTCAAAGATTTCGCCGCGGCTTCGGAATTCGAGGTGAAAGGATTGAAGTTGCATAACCGCAGTTTCGGTATCGGCGTGCCGCTGGTCGGTTTCATCGGCGACAGCGAACCCTATAAAAGTCTGCGTACGCCGCGCGGCATGACCGTACCGGTCACGTTCGGCGTGATGCTGCAACCGGATGGCGCAAACACATTCCGTCTCATACCTCTTTATCAGGATACGCTTATGAGCGAAAGCATCACTCCGCCGCCGGGAGTCAAGACCTCTTTCGTCGAATTTCCGCTGGCATTGGATTTTTCGACCCCTCTGGCGGTTTTTCTGGACGGATTGGAAGACCGGAATCTTATTTCCCTTATGTTGAATTCGGACAGTGCGGATTATTCCGGATTGTATATGGTCGAACCTTACAACCCCGACAAGATCCCCGTCATTTTTGTACACGGATTGATGTCCAGCCCGGGAACTTGGGTGCAGATGATCAACAGTTTGAAAAACAATCCGGTGCTCCGCCAAAAGTATCAATTCTGGTTTTTCTACTATTCCAGCGGGATGCCGGTGCCCGTTTCTGCGAGGATCTTGCGCCAACAGTTGATGAGTGCCTACAAGGAATTTGCCATCGATGAAAAATCAAAAGCCAATTTTGAAAAAGCGGTGATCGTCGGTCACAGTATGGGCGGATTGATCACGCGGTCTTTGATGCAAAAAGATCCCTCGTATCTGATCGAACATATTCTGGGTGAACCTTGGGAAAAATTGAGCGAAAAGTGGACTCCGGAGGAAAAAGCAAAAATCAGTGATCTCGCATTAATGCCGACGGTTCCTTTCGTGCACAGGGTGGTTTTTATGGCGGTACCGCACAGGGGATCGCAAATGGCGGAAACGGGTATCGCGAAACTCGGCATTGCGCTGATCAAATTGCCGGTAACATTGTTGCAAACCGGCGGTTATGTGGCGGAAGTATTGCTTCGTCACAATCAAAATCGCGACTTTGCCAAGCGGATGCAAGAGCATATAGCAACGGGGATCGACAATCTCGATCCGGAAAATCCGTTTGTGCTGGCGCTGGGAAATTCGCCGTTGAAGGATGATCTTGTCTACCACTCGATCATCGGCAATCAAGAAGGCGCGGATCAGCCCGGCGGTTCGGACGGCGTCGTCCCTTATTGGAGCAGTCATCTGGACGGAGCCGCAAGCGAATGGATCGTGAAATCGGATCACAGCGTCCACCGCGCCCCGAGCGCAAGCCGCGAATTGCAGCGCATTTTGTTGCTCCATCTGCGTGAAAGCGGCAAATGAGTACAAAAGATACCGACTGCGATCAATGTCCGGCAAGTTTATGAAAAACAAGCGTTATTGAGGTCGAAATGAGCGGTTGCGAGCATCTTTTTTGGGCACGGGCGGGCAAATTCTGCTTTTGGTTGCTGTGGATCATCGAAGTGCCGCTTGCCGTTTGGTGTTGCGGTGCCATCTGGTATCCCCACTGGTTGGGCGGAGAAGTCGTTCGGGGGATCGCGATGGCGTTTTTTGCGACTGCGATGCTGACGATTCTCATCGCGAGTCTCAAACAGCATTGCTGGATACTGGCGGGACTGCTGCTTTCAGCCGGGGTGATCGTCTGCTGGCTCACGCTTCTGCATCCGACGGGAATTTTTGATTGTGATCCCCCCTTTGCCAAGTTTCCGGTAGCGCATTTCTCCGCGGACGAAAGCGAAGTCACCATCGAAAACATCCGCGACTTTCATTACCGTTCAGAAAAGGACTACGACATACGTTACCGTACCGAAACTTACCGTTTCGATGAGATCAAAAGTATGGATTACTCCATTACCCACTGGAATGGTTCGGAGCCTTTCGGACACATTATGCTGGTCTTCAATTTCAACGACGGGCGTCATCTGGTTTTCTCGCCCGAAGCGCGGATGGAGCGGGGCAAACTCTACGAGATATTGCCCGGGATCTTCCGCCGGTATGAACTGATCTTCATTTTCGCCACCGAGCAAGATGCGATCAAACTGCGCACCCATCACCGCAAATACGAGCAGGAAGAAGTGCTGTTGTATCCCACGAACACCCAGCCGGAAGTCGCCGCCTATCTGCTCAAGGATTTCCTGCGGCGGAGCAACCGTCTGGCGCAATGCCCGGAATTCTACAACGGCATTACCTACAATTGTTTGAGTTGTATGGCTCCCACGGCGGAAAAACTCGGGTTTGATTTCTGCAGTACCTGGCGCGGAATTTTCAATGGCTACTCCGACCGGACCGGCTATTATACCGGCTGGCTCAAACGTTCGCGGCCGGACGAAAGTTATGCCGACTACCGCCGACGCCATACCGTCAATCAATATGTGGAAAATCTGGAAGATCCTCCGGATTTCTCGGCGTTGATCCGTCCGGATGATGTCAGAAAATAAAAATCCTGCCGCGATTACCGTTCCGGCACCGCGGGCGTTTGCCGGAAAAAATTCAAATTGATATTGACCACAAAAAATAGAACCCATTGGGGAAATCATTATGAAACATTTCTTTTTATCTTCCATCGCAACAGTCGCTTTGCTGACCTCCTGCGCCGCGCAGAAAAATGAAAAAACCGTCTTTATCCCAAACGACGGCCGGCTCGCCTCTGACAGCCGGGTCCCGGTGAAAAAGGTCTGGAAAGATCCGTCGGCTATGATGTCGCGTTACAACAAAATTATCATGAAAGACGTCCGCACCGATCTGCAACTTGACAAAAACTGGATCGAACACAACAATATCAGCACACTGATCGGGAATGAAGATGCTGAATTGAAAAAACTTGCGGTTTATATGAAAAAATCGTTTTCCAATGCGATTCAACATCAGAAATGCCGTATGAAGCTGACCGACAAACCTGCCCCCGATGCCGTGATCCTTGAACTGGCTATTGTCAAAGTCGTTACCAACAAGCCTTTGCTTGAAACCGGAGTGACCGTCGGAGCCGCCGTGGCAAAACCGCTGACACTTTGTTTGATCCCGGTAAAATCGGTGGTTTCCAAAGAAACGAAATCGCCGCTGACCGCCTTTATCGCCGTAGAGGGCAAGGTACGGGACTCCGTCACCGGCAAAGAATTGGTGCTTTTCGCGATGGAATCTTATGAAAAAAGTGCGCTACTTGATGCGAACCACTATACCTCTCCGTATACCAATGTCCGGGACATCATTGACAAGTGGGGGATCGGACTCGTTGAAGTCATCAATAAACGCCCGCTTGAAACCGGGAAAAAGATCCATTCCGCCATGCCGGGAGAACAAGACTATTCGGTGATTAAATTCTAAACAGCCCCAACACATTCGGATTGCTCTATGTATCATAATTTTTTTTCGTGCGGAATCGGCGTGCTGCTGACACTGGCGGCACTTTTCTGCGGTTGCGACAAAGGCGAAAAAACAGCGGCGGGAAAAATTTCCGGTCTCGGCGATTTGGATCGTCCCGATTGCATTATCGCCTGCGAAAGCGAGATTTTTGCCACGCGGGCGGCGAAGGAACGTTTTCCTCGCGCGCAGTTTATGGAGTTCATGAATAGCTCCGACTGCATTCTCGCACTTGAATCAGGCAAAGTTACCGCCGTTGTTTACGATCGCGCGATACTGGATCACATCGCGGCGGAACATCAGGATCTGACGATTTTACCGGAAAATGTTGCCACGGGCCATATCGCCATCGCCGCCCATCATAATTTCGGCGGCGTGATGAAAAAAATCAATCATTTCATCCATGACTACATGGCGGACGGCACATATGCTCAAATGTACAAGCGCTGGATCATGACCTCATCCCCCGTTATGCCCGATATTCCAGCGCCGGAGCATCCCGAAGGGAAACTGATCGTCGGCATCACCGGAGACGATTTCCCGATGTGCGGCATCAGCAACGGGAAATACGTCGGATTCGACATTGAATTCGCCCGGCGACTGGCATTGTTTCTCAATATGGATTTTGAATTTCGCAATTACGAATATGACGGATTGCTTGCCGCTTTGGCAGGGAAAAAAATCGACATTGCGATCGCCCAGATGGACGCAACTCCGGAACGTGCCGAAAGTGTTTTGTTTTCCGACCGCTACATTGAATCTTCCGTCGCGGTGATGATCCGTAACCAAGACTACGTGCGGGAACCGGGAATGCGCTCATTCGGGGATTTCCGAAGGAAAAATGTCGGGGTCCTCACCGGAAGCGTTTTCGATGCGCTGGCGGAAAAATATCTGCCGGGGTGCGAAGTCAAAAGTTTTTCTCAGATCAATCAGGAAATCATCGCGTTGCGCAACGGTAAAATCGACGCATTTCTCTGCGATGAACCGCAGGCGCGTATGCTTTTTGCGGAATGTCCTGATCTTGCCGGATTGCCGGAAGATATTCCCTGCGACGACTATGCGTTTGCGTTTCCGAAAAAAAATGCGGATCTTTGCCGACGCTTTACGGAGGAAATTCAAAAAATGAAACAGGACGGCACCCTTGCCGCCTTGCAGAAAAAGTGGTTTTCCAACGATGAAAAACTTTTCACGATGCCCGAAAACCGCAAAATGAAAAAGTCGTTGCGCTTCGCCACCGTGCCGGAAATACAGCCGTTTTCCTTTATGAAAGAGGGAGCGATCATTGGATATGACATCGAAATCGCGCGCCTTGCCGCTGAAAGACTCGGTTTTTCGCTGACCATCGTGCCGGTCGATGCGTCGGCTTTCATCGAAAGCGTCATTTCCGGTAAATGCGATCTCGGCGGAGGTTGCGTCAATGCGACAAAAGAACGAAGAGAGCGCGTCCTTTTCAGCGAACCGACCTACGCGGGGAAAGTCGTCGTTGTTGTCAGAAAAAACACCGGGGAACCGCCGGAAAAATCTTTTCTGCAACAACTTGCCGACATAGGGAAGTCCCTGCTGGCGAGTTGGGACAGAACGTTCGTCCGCGAATCGCGCTGGCGGCTGGTGCTGCAGGGATTGAAAGTTACGCTTTTCATCACCGTCTTTTCCGTGATACTGGGAACTTTACTTGCATTCCCCGTCTGTATGATGTGCCGCTCAAAATGCAAAAGCATTGCCCGCATCGGAAACGCTTACGTTTCGCTGATTATGGGAACGCCGATCCTCGTGACGCTGATGATCCTCTATTACATCATTTTCGGCAAAGTGGACATTCGCGGCGAAATCGTGGCGATTTTCGCTTTTGCCATTGATTTCGCCGCCTATACGAGCGTAACGCTTCGCGCCGGCATCGACGGCGTGCCGGACGGTCAAATGGAAGCGGCGCTTGCGCTTGGTTTTTCGCAGCGTGCGGCTTTTCTGCGATTCATACTGCCGCAGGCGATCCGTTCGAATTTGGACGTTTACAAAGGGGAAATCATCAGCACACTCAAATCGACGTCGATTGTCGGCTATATTGCGATCATGGATCTCACTAAAATGGGCGACATCATCCGCAGCCGTACTTATGAAGCGTTTTTCCCGTTGATCGCGATCGCCGTGATCTATTTCGCGACGGCGAAACTTTTGGCGGGGTTACTTGTTTTCGTCGAAAAAAGGGTGGATCCTTTTGTCCGACGTGACATTCTGCGGAAAAGAGGCGTAAAATGATTGAAATACGGCATCTGAAAAAAAATTTCGGCACCCTCACCGTGTTGAAAGATGTGAATGCGGTCATCAGAAAGGGAGAGATCGTTTCCATCATCGGACCATCGGGAACGGGAAAAAGCACGTTGCTGCGTTGCCTCAATCTTTTGGAATATCCCGATGCGGGGGAAATTCTGGTGAACGGAGTCCCCTTGCTTGCTCCCCATACCGATATTCCCGCGATCCGCCGAAAAATGGGAATGGTCTTTCAGCATTTTAATTTGTTTCCGCATCTTACGGTATTGGAAAACATCACGATCGCACCGCGCAAACTCTTGCGGCGTTCCGCCGCGGAAGCGAAGAAAAAGGCGTTGGAATTGCTGAAAACGGTCGGATTGGAAAACAAGGCGTTTGCGCTTCCATCGGAACTTTCCGGAGGTCAGCAGCAACGCATCGCTATCGCCCGGGCTTTGGCGATGGAGCCGGAGATCATCCTTTTCGACGAACCGACTTCGGCGCTTGATCCGACGATGGTGGATGAGGTTCTGTCGGTGATTTCGGAACTGGCGAAAACGGGGATCACGATGATTATCGTAACGCACGAAATGCGTTTCGCCCGCAACGTATCCAGTCGCGTCTTCTTTATGGAGGAGGGTTGCGTTTACGAAGAGGGTACGCCGCAACAAATATTTGAATCTCCGAAGCGTCCCAAGACGATCGCATTCATCAAGCGTATCGACATGGAATACTTTGCACTCGCCCGGGAAGACTTCGACGAAGTGCATATCCGTTCCCGGGCGCGGGCACTCGCCGACCGCCATCATTTGAGCGAGGAACAACGCGAAAAATTCCGGGGCGTTTTCATAAGTACGCTACGGGATGTTGTCTTTCCCGTAACGGAAAAGATCGATCTTTATATGGGCGTATCAAAAACGAACGGCATGCTCGGATTCGCCGCGATCTGGGATGGGAAAACCGCCGATCCTTTTACCCGCGTCCCCGAAGTGACGCGGTACATTTTGGAGAATAGCCGGAGCGCGACCTTTTCGTATACGGAAGATGGTCGTCCGGAAGTCAAAGTTCTTTTCGACCGTCAATCCTAATGTGCCATATGAAAGCAAAAAACAAGGGAGATCGGCATTATTTCGGTTCTTCGACGGTTTATGACAGAAACAAGTAGGGAACCGAAAGTTTTTCAGAAACGGAATTGAAAACGATGGCGGGAACGATTCGCGACAAGATGGACGGTATCGTGAGTTTTTGGACTTTCCGCCGTATCAGCAATGCGTCGATGGAGGGATTCAACAACAAGATCCGGTGGCTGATCCGGCAAGCTTACGGCTTCCGGGATCGTGAATACAACAAAATTGAAAATCTTCCAATTACCGGAGATTTCCTGCGAGAAAGAGGCTTGAATTTGTGTCATAAACCGTCGAAAAAGGCAAAAAAAATGGTACCGGAGATGGGACTTGAACCCACATGGGGGTTACCCGCTTGATTTTGAGTCAAGTGCGTCTGCCATTCCGCCACTCCGGCACGGTCTTTTAAAATATCACACATCAAGCCGTTTTGCAAGCACGATTTCCCCCCTTTTTGCGTTATTTTTCCTTTTTTTAACAAAATTGTAACATAAAACCTGTGTTTTTACGTTGAAAAAAACGGTATTTCGCTGTATGTTATAATTTATGTTAAATCAATTTCGATCAGAGGCTTGACGGATGAAAAAAAGGATCACCATCGCCGACGTCGCGGCGGCTTGCGGCACCAGCAGTATGACGGTCTGCCGCGCGTTGCGGCAAAAAGCGCGCATCAATGCGGAAACCCGCGCAAAAATCCTCAAAGTCGCGCAAAAGCTCGGCTACTTCCGCCAGACGCGGCAGGGGCGTCCCGGCACCGCGCAGGAACCGCAAAAGATCCAGTTGCTGGTCGGTTTCCGCCGCAAGAGCGTCCCGATTTTTTCATTCCGTTTACTGATCGCGCTGGAGCAACGGCTCGCCGAACGCGGTTACGTCTGCATGACCCGTTTCGCCAACGGCGACTACTGCGCCTTTGCCCGCATTCTCGACTCGATGCGCAGTACGGAATCCGCGGCGGTCGTCGTGATCGGCGATTTTCCGGAAAAACAATTGCTTGCGTTGCAATGCTCTTTTCCGGGGCTTCTGATCCTCGACAATCCCGGCATCCCCGACGATGATGCGGCGTACAGTTCGCTCACTTTCGACAACGTCGAAGCGGCGCATCTTCAGGTGGAGCATCTTTTGTCGCAAAAACGCAAACGGATCCTCCTCCTCAATGGACCGCTCGAACACGCTTTCGCCCGCGAACTGGAAAGCGGCTACCGGGAAACGCTTCAGGCGCACAAGATCGCCGTCGATCCCGCGTTGATATTGCACAGCGACTTCACCCCCGCCGATGCGGCGAAATTACTGGAAAATTTCATCCGCTCAAAAGTTCCCTTTGACGCGATCGCAACGACCGATGAACTTGCCGTCGCCGCGATCCGCGTTTTGCGTCAGCATCAGTTGGACGTGCCGCGCGATGTCGCGGTCTGCGGGTGCGACAATATCCCGTTGAGCGAACAGCTTTTCCCGACCCTCACGACGGTGGCGCTGGATTACGACCATCTCGCCGAACTCGCAGTCAACCACCTCTGCGGCAACGCTTCCGGATTGCCGGTACGCAAAAAACTTTCTCCGGCGCTTTTAGTGCGCCACAGTTCGTAACGATGGCGGAAAAAGATCTTCCTTTTGCGCGCGTCGTTTTTTGCGATTCCGGTCTGGGAGGACTGGATGTCGCCGCAAATTTCATTTCCCTTTGCCGCAACAACTGCCAAGCAAAGGAACTGGAAATCATTTGCTTCAACGCCTGGCCCCGCCCGGGAGTCGGTTTCAATCAGCTCCCTGATCTCAAAACCAAACTGACGGCGTTGCAACAAGTCAACGATGCGATCTCCGAACTTTCTCCGTCGCTCGTCGTCTACGCCTGCAATACGATTTCAACGCTGATTTCCGACGGCAATGTCGCGTTGCCCTTTCCGGCGCTGACGATGCTCGACGCGGCAACGGGACTTCTCGCCAATGGCTTGCGGCAAGATCCCGAAGCGTCGCTTCTGATTTGCGGCACGGCGACGACGGCGCAAAGCGGCATTTACTCCAAGGGGCTCTATCAAAGAGGATTTTCCCGCCGGAAGATCGCGGAACTCGGTTGCCCCGGACTGGCAACGCAGATCGAATACGCGCCAAATGGCGCGATGGTGCGTCAGATGCTCCGTCATTATGCGCGGCAGGCGGCGGAGCATTTCGGCGGCGGCAAGTTGCTGTTGGGGCTTTGCTGTACGCACTTTGGCTACAGTAACTTATGGCAGAGCGAATTCGGGAGATTTTTCGACACGGTGACATTGCTCAATCCCAATGCGGAGGTCGCAAAACGGCTTTTCCCTGATTGGCAGGGGGGATACACGCCGCACATCACGGCAAAATTGCTCACCCGCGTGGAGATCGCGGAAAGCAAACGATCCTCGCTCGCTGTGTTTTTGGTCGACCGGGCGCCGGAGATCGTCGAAGCGCTGTGCGCCCCTGCCCGGGAAAAAAATCTTTTTACTTTTTAGCGCCGCGAATGCCCGGATTGTGAAAATCGGCGAGCCGGAAAGTGATTTCAGGAAGTTTTCCGCCATTCAGAAATAAATTCACCAATTTTTCCGCTTCCGCCGCATCGCCGTTTTTGATCCAGTAGATCGCCACGTTTTCCCGCTCCATTTTGCGGAAGAAAATATCCTGCCGTTTGGCGAACTGGCGGATGCGGTCGAGCAGATTCCGCCGCATCGTCGCAAAATCGCATTGCTTTTGCAAAAAGCGGCCGATTTCGCGGTATTCCAGACCGAAATACTCCAGTTTTTCAAAAGAAACGCCGTTTTTGACCAAAGACGCGACTTCGTCGATCATCCCTGCGGCAAAGCGTTGGTCGAGACGCGCTTCAATGCGGCTCCGCACCTCGCTGCGCGGATAAAGGACTCCGAGCGTCAGCGCATTCAATTTGATTTGCGGAGAAAAAGCCTCTTTTTGCGTGAGATCGCGGCTTTGCCTTGGCATTCCGTGATCGCGTTCCGCGCCGGGCAGCCGGTAATCCTGCAGCAAAGCGGCAAGATAAAGCGCGCTTCCGCCGCAGAGGATCGCGATTTTGCCCCGGCGGTCGATCTCCTCGATCGCGGCAAAGGCATCGTGCAGAAAACGGAAAAGATTGTATTCTTCCGTTGCGGGATCGGCGACATCGATCAGATGATAAGCGACATCGCCGTATTCCCCGAGATCCTTGCCGGTGCCGAGATCAAGTTTGCGGTAGACCTGTCGCGAGTCGACGCTGACGATCTCGCCGTTGAAACGGCGCGCCAGCGCGACGGCGAGATGCGTTTTGCCGGTGGCGGTGGGGCCGGTCACGGCGATAACTTTGACTTCCCTACGGGAAGAATGTTGAAATTCCGTCATTTTTTTTCAAAATCGTATTGTATTTTTCCTGCGTCGCATACATATTATGGTATGGGAATATGAAAAATGCAAATTTTTTTCAGGATTTAATATGGAAAAACAGAGAACTTTAGCATCCGAAGGGAATCTTTCGGGAATTGCGTTACATACCGGAGCCCGGGCGACGCTGCATATCCTGCCCGCTCCGGAAAATACGGGGATCCGTTTCCGTCGGGTCGATTTGCCGGGAAAACCCGAAGTCCGCGGCTTCGTCGCCAACGTCGTCGACGTCCAGCGCGGCACGACGATCGCTTCCGGAAACGCGATCGTTTACACCATTGAGCACATCATGTCGGCGCTTCACGCCAATTTCATCGACAACTGCATCGTCGAGATGAATGGACCGGAGCCGCCGATCTGCGACGGAAGCAGTCTCTTCTTTTTTGAAATGATCCGCAACTGCGGCGCCGTCGAGCAGAATGCCGAAGCGCAGTATTTCACCCCGTCGCAACCGTTGCGCGTCGTCAAAGGCGGCACACAGATCGTGATTTTTCCCAATCCCGATGCGTTGCAGATCAGTTGCGTCACCCAGTTCAAAGGCTGTCCCTTTGACCCGCAATTCTTTGAATTCACACTCGACACCGAGGCGTATTATCAGGAAATCGCGCCGGGGCGCACCTTCGTTGACTACAGCGACCTCAAAATGCTGATGGCGGCGGGGCTGTGCAAAGGCGGCAGTCTCGACGCCGCCGCGATCATCCACAAGGGAGCGATCATCTGCAAGGAAAAACTGCGCTTCACCAACGAGATCGTCCGTCACAAGATTCTGGATCTTATCGGCGACCTCTACCTCGCCGGACGGCGGATCCGCGGCAATGTCATCGCCGTCCGCCCGGGGCATCCGCGCAACGTCGAGCTCGCCGGACTGCTCGCAAAAGAAATCGCCGCATCCAACTGACAGGGGAATATTATGAACCGCTATTTTGACCTTTCCGCTTTGAAAAAATTGCTGTCTGGCAAACTTTTGCTGCTCGACCGCGCACAGACGGCCGACGGCAAGACTTTTACCGCGATCAAAAATATATCCGTCAACGAGTCTTTCTTTTGCGGTCACTTCCCCGGGCACCCGATCATGCCGGGGGTGTTGCAACTGGAAGCGATGAAACAACTTGCCGAAGTCGCCTGCCGCGAAACGCTTGATCCGGAAAACAAGTTGGACGTCTATCTCAAATCCGCATCGCGGGTCAAATTTCGCCGTCCGGTCAACCCCGGAGACCGCATCAAAGTCGAAGCGGAAATTCTTTCGGTCGCCGATCAAAAAGCGGAATTCAAGACGAAACTTTTCACCGCCTCCGGACTGGCGAGCGAAGCGCAACTTCTGCTTGCCGCCCGTCCGAAAGAATTCATCCGCACCATTCCGGATTTCCCCAATGACAGCGATCTTTCCGACCAGACGGTTCTCGACACCAACGCGATCATGAAAATACTGCCGCACCGCTATCCTTTTTTGCTGATCGACTACGCGCAGGAATTGACGGATGAAAGCATCCGCGTCGTCAAAAATCTGACGCAGGACGAGCCGTTTTTTGCCGATGCCGATCCCGCCTACCCCGTTTTGCCGGAGTCCATTCTCTGCGAAATCGCGGCGCAATCCGGATGCGTCAGCGTGCTCTCCCGTCCGGAAAACGCCGGAAAGATCGCCGTTTTCATGGCGATCGAAAAAGCGGAATCGTTTTTCCCCGTCGGCGCGGGAGATCAACTGCTCATCCGTTCGACACTGCCGCCGAGCAAAGCGAAATTCGGTCGCGGCACCGGCGAAATCCTCTGCGACGGCAAACTCGCGTTTCAGATCCAGATGATGTTCGCGGTCGTCGACGCATAAGGACGTTTTGAAAAATGGCAAGGCATTCCAACATCGTCACCGCCGTCGAACTCGGCACCGGCAAGATCACCGTTCTTCTCGGGGAATCCGACGGAGAAAATTCCGTGCGTATCCTCGCGCGCGGCTCCGAACCCAGCGCGGGCAGTGTCGTCAAAGGCGAAATTCAGGATATGGACAAGTTGCAGTCGCAACTGGAAAACGTCATCCGGGAGATCGGCAGGGACGATCTTTTCAACGCGAGCCGTACCGTCGCGTTTCTGGTGACGGGATGCGGGATCGCTTCCCAGCGCGGCGTGGGCAATGCGACGATCCGCAACCCGGAGCACGTCGTCACCGAAGCGGAGATCGCCGCCGCCAATGAAGACGCCAAGGTACTCAATCTGGCATCGAATCGTGAAATCATCAACAGTTCCGAGAGTTATTTCCTCGTCGACAACCGCCGGGTCGGGAAACCGCTCGGACAGACGGCAAACAAACTGGAAACACACGCGCATATCGTGCACGGAAATTCCTCGCAGATCGACAATTTCCGCCGCGTTTTGACCAATGTCGGCTTTGAAAGAGAATTGCTTTATCCCGTTTTTTCTCCGCTTGCGTCGGATCTCGGGATCCTTTCCGACAAGGAACGCAACGCCGGGGTGTTGCTGATCGACCTGGGAGCCGGATGCACCGAGTACATCCTTGAGTACGACAGCGGCATCCACGCATCCGGAATGATCCAAGTCGGTTTCGATCACGTGATAAACGATCTTTCGCTCGCTTTTGATCTGCATTTCGACCTCTGCAAGAAACTGATTTTGTCGGGCGCGCTCGACCAGGCGATCACCGCCCGTCAGGAATATATGGAATTCCGCAATGCCGCCGGGATGATCCGGCAGATCCCCGTCACCGAATTCATCACCGTTGCCGACTGCCGTCTGGAGGAGATCTTTTCGATCATCCGTCAGATGCTCGCACGCGACAAGGCGCCGCAGACGCTCGGCGACGGCGGAGTCCTCACCGGAGGCGGCGCAAAATTCTCCCGCTCATCGGAAATGTTCCGCAAAGTTTTCAATTTGACTTGTCAGGTGCGGTGCCCCGCCGATGTCGGCGGAGCCGTCACCGGAATGGACGATCCCGCTTTCAGCGCGGTATGGGGCGCGCTCAAAGTCGCCGCCTATTATGCCAATCAGAATGACGTCGTCGAAGAATCGTGGATCGACCGCGCAGGAAAAAAGCTTTTCAGTTGGGGTTCCCGCAAGCGGAGCACCATCAAGTAACAGGTAGCACTCTTTATGGAAAAACCGATCATAGTTCTCGCCATCGGCGGCGCCGGATGCCGCTTCCTCGCCCAGATGCGCGAAATGCCCGAAAAGCGTAACATTTTGCCGATCGCCATTGATACCGACCGCAAATCGCTCCGCGAAACGGGGCTTCCCGAAGAAAACACACTCCTCGCCGCAGAATCCTGGCGCAACGGACGCGGATGCGGCGGAAACATTCTCGACGGTCAGCGTGCGGTCGCCCACGAACGTCCGGCGATCGCCGCTTTGCTGAAATCCGGTTCGATGGTCGTCATTGCCGGCGGACTCGGCGGCGGCACCGCTTCCGGCGGGATCCCCGTCGTATTGAGCGAAGCCGCAAAACTTCATCTGCCGACCTTCTGCATTTTGTCCTTGCCGTTCGCCATGGAAGGCTCCCGTCGTACCGCGCAAGCGGAAAAAGCGCTCCATGAAAACATCTATTCCGCCGCCGACGCGGTCGCGGCACTGCCCAACGATCTGCTCTTTTCCTCGCTGGACGAAAAAACCCCGCTCGCGGAAGCGTTTCAACTGGCGGACCGGGAAATGTCGCGCACCGTGCTGGCCTTGACCACCATCCTGACGGCGGGCAATCTTTTCAGCGCATCCTTCAGCGACCTCGCCCAACTTTTGCAACAGGGGCACAGCCACTGTGCGATCGGAGTCGGCGTCGTCACCGATAGTGAAAGCGGCGAAGACCGCATTGACCGCGCCGTGGAAAATTTGTTGCACAGCCCGATGCTGGGCGGCGCCGAACGGCTTTTACAGGCGGACGCCGTTATTTTTTCCGTGCTCGGCGGTCCGGAACTCTCGCTCAAGGAAGCCAAAACGGCGATGGAGCTTGCGGTCAAATATACGCCTGCCAACGGAGAAATTTTCACTGGCGCGGCAACGGCCGAAGCGTGGCGCGGGACGTTTCAGATCACCGCACTGGCGATCAAATACGATGCGCGTGAAAAAGAACGGGAGATCCTCGACAGCGCCGCCGCATCCACCCAACGCAAGCGCACCAAAAAATCTTCATCTTCCGATGTCGAGCAGGGACTTTTCAACTTTGACGACAACAAAAAAGGCGTCATGGAAGGGACGATCCCCGTTTTGTGGAATGGCGAAGATCTTGATATTCCCGCCTATAAACGGCGTGATTGCCCCATCACCGGCGGCAAAGTGATGCGCCGCAATCAATAAAAACGCTTTTACCCCTGACCGAAATGCGCGGCGATCATCGCCGACGCATTGAATAAACTGTGCACGGCGATCGGGACCAGCAGATTTTTCGTCCGCAAAAATAAAAGTTGCAAAACGATGCCGAAAAAGAAAAGCCCCGGCGCTCCCAAAAGAAAAAAGTGCATCGCGCTGAATATCGCCGCTCCGGTGATCAGCGCCGTCCCCTTCCCCAAAGGCAGCAGTAATGAATAAAGCGCGCGGCGAAAGACGATTTCCTCAAAAAACGGGACGATCCCGGCGGTAAAAAGAAACAAAAGCCAGAAAACCGTTGCCGGAGAATTTTGCGCCATTTCCAGAATACTCTGCCGGGTGGAAAAATCCCATTGCAGAAATTCCAGCAACTTTTTCCATCCGAGGCAGATGCAAAGATTTCCGGCAAGCGCGAAGAGCCATCCGCCGAGGATCGTCGTCCCGTCCGTAAAATGCAAACGGGATATGCCGTAACGGCAATCGTCCGCGTGCAAGAGCCAACCGATGCCCCCCAATGCGCACAACGTCGGGAAATAGAGTTCCCACCCGAGCAGAAACCAAAGATTTCCCTTGACCGCCACACCGAGCGATTTTGCCAGAAAGAAGATCGCAGGCGGAAACAAACAGGAGAAAAACACCGACACCAAAAAAATTTTTGCCGCCGTCAGACACGGCAACGGCTCCGGCATCGTTTTTTCAGCGGCGGACATGGATCTCCCGCTCCGTTTCCCCCTTGTGGATGATCTCGACCGTCACGGCGTTGTCCGGCAGGAGCGATTCGATCCTTTCCGGCCACTCGATCAGCGAGACCGACTTTTTTTCGCCGAGAAATTCGTCGATCCCGAAATCCAGCGCGGCGGCGACGCCGCTGATGCGGTAAAGATCCAGATGATAAAGTCTGCCGCCGCCGTCAAGTTCATATTCCTGAACGATCGTGTAGGTGGGACTGGAAACCGCTTCGTCGATACCGAGTCCGCGGGCAAAACCGCGGGCAAAAACGGTCTTGCCCGCACCGAGATTTCCCCGCAACAAAACCACACTGCCGCGCGGCAGAGTTGCGGCGATCTCCGCGCCGAGTGCTTCCGTTTCCGCTTCCGAACGGGAAATTAAAGTTTTTTCAATGCTCATATCCTAATCTTTCACTTTGAAAAGGTTTTCCCTCTTTATTTAAAAGTTCACCGTTACCGGGCACGCACCGTCCCCAACAGCAGATCGGGGCAAGCGTATCATCGAGTGCAGTCAATTTTTCCGGGGAAGTAAAAATCAATTCGTAATCCTCGCCCTCGCTCCACGCTTCCGGGGGGCGCGCGCCGGAAAAAAGCGGAACTTTTTCCGGTTCGATCTGCAATGCGACGTGCGAAGCCGCCGCCAGTCGCGCCGCATCAAGCAGTAAACCGTCGCTCACATCCAGCATCGCCGAAGCAAGATGTTTTTCCGCAAGGAATTGCCCCTCTTTCAAACGCGGCTCGATGTCAAGATGTCTGCCGGA
This sequence comes from Victivallaceae bacterium, assembly GCA_024405735.1. Classification (GTDB taxonomy): domain Bacteria; phylum Verrucomicrobiota; class Lentisphaeria; order Victivallales; family Victivallaceae; genus UBA1784. Next base: position 17,809 of record JAKSOF010000021.1, read on the forward strand.
AAGGAAAGAATTGCCGATCTTTCCCGTCACATACAGATAATCTCCGGCGCGGGCGCCGTCGCGCGTCACGGCGCCGCCGGCGGGCGCTTCGCCCAGGATCGTCAGCGTCGCCACAACGCCAGTCTCCGGCAAAGAAGCGGTGTCGCCGCCGATGATTTCCACGCCGAAACGCTTTGCCGCCTCCGCGACGCCGCGGCAGAAATCGAGGATGTAGTTTTCATCGCGGCCGTTGACGGCGAGCGTCAGGATCGCCCAGCGCGGAGTGCCTCCCATCGCCGCGATGTCGCTGACGTTGCGCAAAAGAAGTTTTTTTCCCGCTTTTTCCGGAGGTGTTTCCGGGGTAAAGTGGATCTTTTCGATCACCTGATCGGCGGCGACAAGCAAAGATTTCCCGTCACAGCGGACAACGGCGCAATCGTCGCCGATCCCCGTCAGGACATCGCTTCCGCCGGGAAAAATCGTCCCCAGTTGACGGACGATCTTCAATTCATCCAACATCGGAAAAAACGCTCACTTCCTATTCGCCGCAAGACGCGCCTTTTCCTCCTGTTGCATCGCACCGAGAAAACGCTGTTTGTCGTTGGCTTTCATATAGGCTTCTTCCGCCGAAATGACGCCGTTTTCAAACTGTTCGGCGATCGAATTGTCCATCGAGCACATCCCGCGCCCCGCGCCCGCGTCGATGATCGTGCGGATACCGGAAATCTGTCCGGTACGGATCGTATTGGGCAACGCATCCGACCAGAGCAACACTTCGTGAACCGCGACCCGCCCGCCGTCACGCGTGCGGCAGAGCAACTGCGAAACGACACTTTGCAGACATTCCGCAAGCATCGTCCTGATCTGCGACTGCTCGTCGGCGGGAAACGCGTCGATCACGCGGTCGATCGTCTTGGGGGCGTTGTTGGTGTGAAGCGTCGCAAAGACCAGCATTCCCATCGTCGCGCAGGTCAATCCGAGACGGATCGTTTCGTTGTCGCGCATTTCACCGATCAGGACAATATCGGGGTCGGAACGCATCACGCCGCGCAACGCCTGCGGGAAACTGGGACTGTGGATGCCGACTTCGCGGTGCACGATCGTGCTGTATTCATTTTGATGCACGAATTCGATCGGGTCTTCGACCGTGATGATGTTGCGGCTGTGATGGGTATTGATGTAGTTGATCATCGCGGCAAGCGTCGTCGATTTACCGCTGCCCGTGGGACCGGTGACCAGCACGAGCCCGCTCTTGATCTCGCAGATTTCTTTCAAAACCTGCGGCAGATGCAATTCGTCGATCGTCATGATGCGGCTGGGGATCTGCCGGAGCACGCACCCCATACCGTGATAGTTGTAAAAATAATTGCAGCGGAAACGCGCCAGTCCCGGGATCTCGTGGGCGAAGTCGAGATCGTGTTTTTCCAGAAAGGTGCTCCAGCGGTGTTCCGGGAGACAGATCTCCTGCATCATTTCGCGGATAGACGTTTCCGTCAGCACCACATCGTCCAATTTCTGCAAAACGCCGTGGATCCGCGCTTTGGCGGGATAGTCGATCGAAAGGTGCAAGTCGGAACCGCCGAGCGACAGCATCTGCCGCAAGTATGCGTTGATTTTAGGTTCTTGTGCCATAGTGATACCGCTTTCGTAAAAGTTAGTTTTTGCGTCCCTGCGCGATCGCCCACTGGCGATTGAGCTGTTCGATATTGGCGGGGTCGCTCATATAGGGCAACGCCGCTTCCCGCGTCAGAAGTCCAAGCGCGAATTTTTCCAGCAGACACTGATCAAAAGTGCACATCCCCTGCTTGCGGGAAACCGCCATCGTCGATTTCAACTGGAATGTCTTGCCGTCGCTGATCAAGTTGGCGACCGCCATCGAATTGAGCAATATCTCGTAGATCATTTCCACGCCGCCCATCCCGTTGGGGATCAACTTCTGGCAGACGATGCCGCGCAAACTCACCGCCGTCATCGCGCGGATCTGCGGTTGCTGATTGGGCGGAAAAACATCCAGTACGCGGTTCATCGTATTCGCCGCGTCGCTCGTATGCAATGTACCGATCACCAGGTGTCCCGTTTCGGAAGCGGTGATCGCATTTTCGATCGTTTCCAGATCGCGCATTTCGCCGATGACGATGATGTCGGGGTCTTCGCGGAGCGCCGCCTTGAGGGCACGCGAATAACTGTCGGTATGGATCCCCACCTGCCGCTGGGTCACCTGGCAATTTTTCGACGGATGGACAACTTCGATCGGGTCTTCGATCGAAATGATGTGATCGCGGCGTTTCCCGTTGATGAGATCGGTCAACCGCGCCAGCGTCGTCGTCTTGCCGGAACCGATCGGTCCCGTGACGAGGATCAGTCCGTTGTTGTAATCCAGCAGACGGCGGATATGCGGTGCGTCGTCCGGCAAAAAGCCGAGTTCCTCCAACGATTTGACCGACTCTACGATCAAACGGTAACTGCCGCAAATGCCGTTTTTGGTATCCATCAGCGCCACGCGAAAACGCTCGCCGTCGATCTCGATCGCACAGCCGAGATCCTGCTGATTCAAAAATTCCGATCTCTGCGCTTCGCTCAGCAAAGCGAAATTGAGCCGGCGCGCATCCTCGTCGGTCAAGATATAAGAGTCGATCCGCTCGACTTCCAAATGACGGCGCACAAAAGGCGGCGCCCCCGCGTTGAGGTGAAAATCACTGCAACCCATCGCGCGCAGACTGCGGAGCATCAACCGCATCCTCTCCGCCACGGCGGCATCGTCCAGAGCCGCCGTATCGCTGAGACTCGGCAGACTCTCGTAAGTGCCGGAAACAACTTGCGCCTGCGACGCATTTTCCGGCGCCGACGCCTGATTCACGCAAGCGTTGATGAATTCCTGAATACGCTCGACTAAAAGCTGAACGTCCTCTTCACTGCGGCCTTCGGCAAGGTGGTTAAGGGAAATCTGTGCGAAATTTTCGAGCGTAACGTCATCTCCGCACTCGGCAAGCCACGCGTCGCACTCGTCGGCGCTTGCAAGAGCATCGCCTTGCAAATACTGGGCGAAAGCATTCAACTCTTTCCAACTGGATTCCGTCATAAGTGACACTCCCCCGTTTGAGATTAAAGTTTTTTCAGCGAATAGGTGTTGCCCGGCAGATCCTTGACCGAAAAGCCGAGTTTGCCGATCTCATCGCGCAAACGGTCGCTTTCGGCAAAGTTTTTCTCCTTACGCGCCGCGACGCGCGCTTCCGCAAGCGCGACGACTTCCGCCGGCAAGGTTTCCTCGGCGCGCTCCGCGTCGACGGCAAGACAGCCGCAGACCTTGTCGAACTTCCGGAAAAGATCAAGCAGTTTTTCCGCACCCGCTTTTGAAAGTTTCCCCTCGTCGGCGAGCCGGTTGGCATTGCGCATCAATTCGTGAAGCACGGCAAGCGCGCCCGCGATGTTGAGATCGTCCGCCATCGCATCGGCAAACGCCGCATCCGAACGGGCGAAAACGTCGGCGATTTCCGCACCGTCGCCCGCGAGATCGATTTTTTTCAACCGGGCAAAGAGATCGTCGAACTTCTGCAAAGTTTCCCTTGCCTGTGCGAGCGCTTCAAAGGTGAAGTTGAGCTTTTTCCGGTAATGCGCCCCGATCAGGACAAAACGGATCTCGCGCCCCGTATAGCCTTTTGCTTTCAAGTCGCGCAACGTATAGAAATTGCCGAGGCTTTTGGACATCTTTTCGCCGCCGACCATCAGATGCTCGCAATGCAGCCAGTAATTGACCCACTTTTTGCCGCTGGCGCCTTCGCTCTGGGCGATCTCGTCCTCGTGGTGCGGAAACATATTGTCGATGCCGCCCGTATGCAAGTCGAAAGCCTCGCCCAGATATTTGCTCGACATCGCACTGCATTCGATATGCCACCCGGGACGCCCCTTGCCCCACGGCGAATCCCAGACGACGTCGCCGTCGTTTTCATCCCACGCTTTCCACAAAGCGAAATCGGCGACAGAATCCTTGGCGTATTCATCCGTATTGATGCGCACCCCGGCGCGCTGATTGTCGCGGTCGATGCGGGCAAGTTTCCCGTAATCCGGGAACTTGTCGATCGCAAAATAAACCGACTTGTCTTCCGCCTGATACGCAAGACCGCGGTCAAAAAGCTTTTGGATCAGCGCGATCATTTCCGGGATATGCTCCGTCGCCGCCGGATAAACCGCCGCGGGCTCGATGTTGAGAAATTGGATGTCCTCGAAAAACGCATCCTTGTACTTGCGCGTAAAATCCCGCAACGGGATCCCCGCTTTCCGCGAATCCCGGATCGTCTTGTCGTCGACGTCGGTCAGATTCATCACCTGTTTGACCTCGAAACCGAAGTATTCCAGCGTGCGGCGCAGAATGTCCTCAAAGGTATAGGCGCGGAAATTCCCGATATGCGCGAAATTGTAGACCGTCGGTCCGCAAGTATACATCCCGACTTTTCCCGGCACAAGAGAACGAAACGGCATCTGCCGATGCTCCAGCGTATTGTAAAATTCCAACTCTTTCATCATTCAACCTGATTTAAACTGGCAATAGTCTTATGCGCACACGCGCGCATAAATTTCTGATTTGCATAAATGTAGCACCGCCCCCCATGCTTTTCAAGCCGAAATTTCATAAAAAAGCCACGCATTTCGGATTTGCTTTTTCATCAAATGTGCGCTATATTAAACAATACCACAGCGGAGAGATGGCTGAGCGGTCGAAGGCGACGGTCTCGAAAATCGTTATACCCTCACGGGTATCGAGGGTTCGAATCCCTCTCTCTCCGCCACGTATGAGAGGACACGGGCGTTCAGAATTCCCGCTTGGACGCAAAAAGGCTGAAAACTTGATTGAAAATCAGTTTTCAGCCTCTTTGCTTTTCGCGCTGCCGCGCTTCCCGCCGTCGGCGGACAGCGGGAATTCTTTGTACGGGGTTGCGTTCGCCTGCGGCTCACGCTCTTCGTCGCTTCGCTCCTTGTCGAATCCCTCTCTCTCCGCCATTAACGAGCATCTTCGACGGTTTATGACACAAATTCAAGCCTCTTTCTCGCAGGAAATCTCCGGTAATTGGAAGATTTTCAATTTTGTTGTATTCACGATCCCGGAAGCCGTAAGCTTGCCGGATCAGCCACCGGATCTTGTTGTTGAATCCCTCCATCGACGCATTGCTGATACGGCGGAAAGTCCAAAAACTCACGATACCGTCCATCTTGTCGCGAATCGTTCCAGCCATTGTTTGTAATTCCGGGACTTGCGTTTCCTCCGCCAATCTACACCATCGGTGAAAAGCGATTCGGGCGTGATAAGAAGTCTTTGCCTGCTTGTAAATGCTTCGCAACGCTTCTTTGAACATATAAGCATCGCCGAGGTCTTGGGTAGTGTTCGATATTTTGCGTACATTTGTTTCTGGCGGATTTTAACTACCACACCACCCGGTTTTGTCCCTCCCGATTGGCAGAGTCCAGCTTGATTTTTACGGTGTGAAGCACTATAGTAAACAGTATTCTCTAGAAAAGGGGAAAGCGTTATGAGAAAATTTTTCGTTGCCGCAATGCTGTCGGCGGCAATATGTGCGACAGCGGGTGAAAGGATCATGAAAAAAGTTTTTGTCGCCGCGATGGACTGCGAAGCCGACGCCGTGGCGGCGCATTTTGACGATCGCCGTGAAAGTGTCATTTTCGGCCGCCGCGTGATCGAGGGAAAAATCGGGAACGAAGAGACCGCTGTCATTGTTTCGGGGATCGGCAAATGCAATGCGGCGGCGGCAACGCAATGCGCCTTATCGTCGCTCGGCGCGCAGATTTTGATCAACGCCGGCGTTGCCGGCGGACTGCGGCAAGATATGCGCGTCGCGGATATTTATGAAGTCAAAGCGGCAGTACAGTACGACTTCGATCTGACTCAACTCAACGGGACTCCGATGGGGACGCTCAATGAATACAAAACGCCGGAGTTGCCATTGGCGACCACAGGTAAATACCCCGACGTCATACTGGGAACGGGCGATCGTTTCAACGACAATGAAAACGATTACCGTCTGCTGGTTGAGACGTTCGCCGCCGGATTGTGCGATATGGAAGGCGGTGCCGTCGCGCACGTCGCTCTGCGCGCCGGGAAGCCATGTTTTATGCTCAAATGCATTTCCGACGTATACGGTTCCGGTTCGACGGTGGAGCAGTATTCCAAAAATCTCTCGCATGCGCTGAAAATCCTTTCCGCCGCGATCCCCGGGTATTTCTCCGCCGTGCAATCCTGCCGTTTGTAACCGTATCCTCACATCGGCATCGCCCGCCACTTTTTTTATCTGTCGCCCAAGTATCACGCACTTGGGCTTTTCTTTAACGCACTTCCCCCGTAAGGAAACGGCTGTTTTAACACATTTGAAAATTGTTAGAATCTGCGTTTTCTCAAAAATCCCGTCAACCCCGGCGAAAAGCACGATTTGCTATCTTGACCGCGCGACACTACACGCGATTTTGAGAAAAGTTGTAAGTCGTTGAAAATCAACACTTGTCTTGACAAAGGTAACGAAAAAATCCCTGAATTTCGTTCAAGTGGTATGCAGTTGAATAAAATCAGAGGGAAAATTCTCTGTTTGCCAAACGGGAATGATCGGGCGGGAAACGGTGAAATAATGTCGAAATCCCTTGCTTTTTGCGATTTTATAACGTATGTTATAACGATGGTAGTTTTATGCAATTTTCTTTAATACAAGGAGATTCCGGTTATGGCGAATGAAATCGTCGGAAATGCGGGCATCGTAACGGCTAACGGGGAAAACTTGCTTGGCGATAAACTTTTCATCGACGGGGTTTTTGACACGGTCGGTCTGGACGGCAATAAGAACTTGCAGAGCACGGAGGACGAGCCCGTCGAGGCAGGCATCGTGTGCCCCCGTCTCGGCACGACCGGATCCGGTACGGTGACGATCGACAACGTTCGTTACGAAGGTCCCCTTTACCCCAATATCACCACCGCATCCACCGACTCTTCTGTTGTGGCGGTACAAGGAGGATCATTCAGAAATGCGCACCAGGACATCTTGCGCGACAGAATCGGGGTGATCGACGATTCCTGGTTCCATAACACTACGGCGGGCAATCGTCATGGCGCCGCACTCTCTCTCTTTGACGGCTCAAAAACGACGATCACCGGCAGCACGTTCACGAATAATAGCAACACCTCCGGAAACGGCGGCGCGATCGGCGGCAGCACGGCCTCCAGCGTCGACTCCGGCGGTGGCTCGGAACTGACACTACAGAACTGCTTTTTTGCCAACAACATCTCAACAGGGCAATGCGGCGGTGCGATCTACGGTTCGACCAATTCGCAACTGACGATATCAGGCAGTACTTTCACCTGCAATACGGCAAATAACTACGGCGGTGTGATCTACGCCACCACCCGCGTGGAACTGAAAATTTCCGACAGCGTTTTTTCCGGCAATATCGTAACCAAAGGCAACGGAGGAGCCATCCATCTGGAGCGGGAAGTGTCGGCGACGATCACGGGAAGTACGTTTTCCGGCAATACCGCCGGGGTGAAAACAGCCGGACTGGGAGGGGCGATAACCGTCTGTTTTAACTCGTCGCTGTTTGTTTCCGGCTGTACTTTTGCCGGCAATATCGCTTATAATTACGCCGGCGCGATTTTCGTTAACTCGGAAGGGAAATCAACAACGATCGAAAACTGCGTTTTCGCGACGAAAAGTGACTCCATTGTCATCGATACGGGGACCGTTTCCTTTTCCGGAACCATCACGCTTGCCTCCGACGTCCGGAAGGAGAATCACCCCGACCGCGGACACTACTTATGCTCGACCGATAAAGTCGATTTCGTTTTCATCAATGAAGAATCCATTTCCATCGCCAAGCTGGACAACGCGGAGAACATCCGGAGCCTTTCTTTCCGCAGCACGGAGATGGTGAATTTTACTGATCTTGAGTTGAGCGACACGATCCTGAACATCAACTGTGAACTTCCCTCCCTTGGACAATCGTTGAGCATCGCGGGCGGACTGACATCTCTCGGTTCCGGAACAATTACCGTACACGGGAAAAATGCCGTCGGCGGCAAGGCTTTCTTTGAAGGCAGTCTCTATAAAGTCTACCTTTCCGACAACTTTCTGACGATCACGTCCGAGGAATACGTTCGCGCCGCCATCGTGACTTCAAACGGGGCGGAATGGGTCCAAGTCGGCTCGACCAACTACGCCGGAAATTTTTACCCATCCGTCGACGCCGCATTGAAACAAGAAGATTTCGTCGTCATGCAGGGGACTTTTGCGACGCGATCGTCGGTGACAGGCGCCAATAAGCGGGCTGTTATCAGCCAGACTGATGTTACGGGGAACGCGGTAGACGTCGACGGCGGCGCGCTGATGATTTCAGAAGGTTTTGCTTCAATCACGGCAAGCGCGTTCAGCCGCAACGTTGCCCGAAACGGCGGCGCGATCGCCAACGACGAAGGAAGATTAATCATTTCGGGAAACACATTCACCGACAACACGGCGATGCAGAACGGCGGCGCGGTCTGTTGCGCCACGGGGGGGGAGGGATCCGTCGAAAACGCTCTTTTTACCGGCAATATTGCACGGGAAGCGGGCGGTGCGGTCTATTGCGCCGACGCAGCATCGGCGCTGTCGATATCGGGAAGCACATTCACCGACAACGCGGCGATACAAAACGGCGGCGCGATCTACTTGAAGGACGGCACGGTAAACATAACGGACTGCGTTTTTTCCGCGACGAGCGATACGATTTACAACGACGACGGTGTTTTGACGCTCGGCGGCACGGTTTGGACCGCGGCGAACATCACTTCGGCCAATGCGATCTCGGTCGAAGAAAACACTTCTCTTGTGCTCGATCTTTCCGTTTATGCGGGAACGACGTCGAAGGAACTGCTGACGAACTACAATACGATGTTCGGCGAATCGCAGAAAAATTTGACGATCTCGATCAACGTCGCATCGGATCAGACATTCGGGAAATACGTTCTGGCGGCGGGCGTCGATACGCTTAGGCAGACTGAATTCACGATTACGCTCGACGGCGACACTGAAAAAAGTTTCACCGTTTCGGTCGGCGGCGCGACAGAGTATGATTCCAAAAATTATATGTTGCAAGTTGTCGGCGATACGCTTTCGCTTGATATCGAAATCGTGACCGACACGGGCATCGTGACGAAAAACGGCGACATCAATTCCGTCGTCATCAAGGGCGTCACCTACAGCGGCAGAGCCTACGCTGAAGACAAAATCAATCATGCGCTCGCCGACAAGCAGATCGTCGTGGCGCAGGGAGTTTCCTACACGGGAAATCAGGTGATCGTCGCCGAAAACAAGGTCTTCGTCGCCGATGCGATCTCGTTGAGCGGCAATACGGCGACGGAAGCTCCCGGTGCGATTTACAATTCCGGTACGGCGACGATCACGGC
>JAKSOF010000022.1 GCA_024405735.1 Victivallaceae bacterium
ATTCTTTGTACGGGGTTGCGCTCACTGCGTTCGCGCTCTTCGTCGCTTCGCTCCTTGTGCCCTCTCTTTGCTCGTGCTCTTCGCTGTTTATGAGTAATTGATCCCGGGAGATACTCAAAAATACATTTCGGGAAGCGTCAGAATTTTTTTCCGGCGAAAAATTGCAGAATGGGGCGCAGGGTATTTTCAGGATCGCGCAAGCCAGGATGGGTGCTGTTGACCGTGATCCGGTGAAATGGTTGTCCGGCGGGAAGCGTTGTATTGCGAAAAGCGACTTTGCCGTCATATTTCCCCGTGATAATCCCGACGGGCGGCAGATACGGCGGAGCCGGAATATTGTTGGCAAACGATTTTTTCCGCAACGCCATATCATCGAGCGAAGCATTGACGGCTCTTATCAGTTTCCCGCCAAAGGACGCCCAGAAGGAGCCGCGGTTGGGAGGGCCGAGCATCACGATCGCATCGATCTGACGGCATTCCGCTTCCGTCATCTTCGCCATCGCGGCGCGGAGGATCAATCCCCCCATACTGTGCGTGACGAACCGGACGCTGCCGGAAATTTTTTCCGCAGACAAAGTCCTGCGGTAAAGTTCAAGGAAAATATCGGCATGTTCCTGTATGGGGTGTTTTGCCGACGGATAATCGTAATTGAAAACGGCGTAGCCGTTGTTGCTTAAGGCGCGCGCCAAATCCGCCATCGAAGCTGATCGCACCCCCCAGCCGTGGATCAGAAACACCGGAGTTGCCGGTGATCCGGTAAAGGGCGTGCGTTTATGAAAACAACACCCCTTTTCAAAATAGTTTTTGAGAACGAGAAACAAATCGGACATCGGAATCAATCTTCATCCGCGCCGGGGATCTCCGCCATCGTCTTGACGGAAGCCCAGTAGCACATTGCGCGCACGATTTTCTTTTGGACATCTGAAAGCGCAACGCGTTGATACACCTCAATATAGGAACGCAAACGCCGGAAATTGATCAGCATTTCGGTGATTTCGTCGTCGGTGGTATCTCCTTTTTCTTCCGGCGTGGCATTTTGCAGTTGCTCAATAGTCTCGTCGACCTCAGATAAGTCCGTGACCTCATACCAAGGGGGAACATCTCTGAAGAACGCACACTTTTCATCCAGCACTGCCGGGGCGGCAGTCAAAGTCGCATCCACGTCCAAATCGCCTTCGGCATCGTATTTGAACCACTTCGGCACGGCATCTTTTTTGTTCGGCATATTACACTCCTTTTTGCTTATCCATTTGCGTTTTACTGTTAAGATAGCATCAGTTCATATTTTTTCCAAGAGTCATTCCCTTGCGCAAGCTGAAAATCTCACTTTTTCGCTAAAAAAATAAATCTTATGACAAAAATCCGGTTTCGCAACGAATATTAAAGTAGCTATAAAAGGCGGGCTGATATTCAAAAATCCATGCAAACGGGAAAACGATTTGCTTTTTTACGAAAATGACGTTATGTTGTAAAGGAGTCCTGACGATAAGGAGAGTTTATAACAAGTTCTTTTTGACAAATTAAAAAATCGCTTTTTTACAAGCGAGGGGTGCCCGTAAAACGCCAAATTTCACGATAGAAACCTCTTTGCTTGCGGAATGCGTTCACAACAAAATGAACGCATCCCGTTTGCATGGTTTCTATGGATATTGGCGTACCTGCGGGCAAGTGCATTCGGGGTGCGTTTTTTTGTACCCGTAATAAAACAGAAAGGTGAAGAAAATGGTGTTTTTGTCTAATGACGAAAAGGCAACAGAAACATTCGGAACAAATCGTCGTTTGTTGCATGTAATTAAGACGGGAATTAAAGATGTTTTTACCTCTGCAACCGCCAATGTCGAAGTAAAAATCCTTATTTTAGGTTGGCAAGGTAGTGGGAAATCGCTTTTTTTACATATCGGCGGCGGAATTAAAAAGAAACCATGCGAGGCAACCGAAACACGTCGATTGCCAGATGGCATTTGCTTCATAAAGGATCCGGGATTTACATTAAATGGTTTTAAGGCCACAAGCGCGTTTGATATCGGCGGAGAGTTTCTTCAACAAAAAAATGCTTTGGTCTATGATACTCTAAAAGACATTGACGCCGTTTTGTATTTTTTCAACGCAAAACAGTTGTCTGACAAAGAATATATGTTAGGATTTTCGCCGGATGTTTATACACTCGGTGCAATTCGGCAATTTATTTTACATTTTGTTAATGAATTCCCGTCGATAGATCCCAACGCCAGCAAAGACGATCAAAAGGATCAAAAAGAAAGGCAGAAGCATAAAAGCTTGAAAAAAATCATTTTCGTCGGTACCCACACCGACCAGCTGTCGGATGATGACCAGAAAAATGAATTGAAAACACTATTGGGATATGATCAACTGAAAAGTGAAATTCAAACAAAAATTCCCGGTATCGGTGTCTATTTTGTGTGTGGTTCTCAGTGCGATGACAACAATCCGGCAAATCTTAAAAAAGAAGTATGGTATAACGTTATATCATGCTTTGAAGAGGAATAATAAATGTTCATTTACGCGACCACGAAGGACAATTCCTCCAATCCGATAGTAATCGAAGGTCATCGGGTGTATCGCGACAAAGATGGCGCAGAATACAGCAACCGGGCTGAAATTGCATTAAGTCTTCTGAAAACAGACGCGGTTGTTGAAAAATCAAATTTTTTTGGTTATAAAAGTGACCAGTATATGGCATGCCAATATATAACGAAAACCAAAGATTTTGCGGGAAGAAATCTGCCGATTACAATATGCATGAAGCAAAACGATCACTTCGATATGACTGCAATTCATACATTATGGGAGGAGCGATATTCGCTTTCCGTGGTGGAGTTGAATGAAATCCAAAAATGTCTTGAATCTTTGACCAGAAAGGGGAAATCGTTTAGTACTGTTAAAATTATTAGTTTCGTGATTGCGGTATTGGTTATTTTGGCCACAATGAAATGCTGCAATTAATAATATAAACTGTAGTGGGGATAAAAATGGATAACGATATTCAAACAAACAATTCTTTAACGCCAGACTGTTTCGTTGTTGTAAGAGATGAAGCCGATAAGGCGTTGACATATTTTGAGCAAGCGGAATTAGACAATAATCTTATCGGGTTGGAAAAATTAAAAACACCGACTGAATTAGCAGACAAAAAATATGCTGATTTTATTGATGACACTCCGGTAGCAGGAAATGTATATATTTTCAGCGATTTTACTCATAAATATATCAAGGCGGATAACAATGATGAAATCCTAAAAGACGCCGCGCTCCGCTGTGGAAAATTTTTGGACTTTTGTCGTTGTGTTGGCGTAAAGTCCGTTCACTATGTTTCCGATGAAAGCAACCGTGTCGATGATTCAATCAAAATGGATGGGCAGGTAAAAGTAGGCGTCAAAAAAGTTGATGCAGAGCTTGGAGGATCTGCCGAAAAATCTTCAACCAGCAAAAAGAAATCAGGAGTGGACTATTCATTTGACGCAGAAACCATTGGCGAATATGATGCCGATAATGTGGAAAATGATTATAAAGCAAACGGCTGGTGGCGGTTTTCGGAATTTTCTCAGTTATACAACCATTGGAAACAAAAAAATGGCGGTTCTCTTAAGATAAAACTCAATTACTATCTCGAAGAATCACAACGTCGATCTTTTGCCTTCAAAATCGCAACAGCAATAAGTGGTATTTGTGATATAAAAGTGGATTGCCACTTCCAAAAAGATGTTGAAATTGAAAACGCCTTGAACAGAGAAATCGAGGTTGAGTTTTTCCCGCTTTCGGAGTACTGTAAATCCAAAAGAACGGCTGTTGTTAAAAATCCATTAGAGGGGAAAAAGAAAAAAAATATTTGTCTTTGGATTTCAATTGCCGTTGCGGCGTTTATAGCGGGTGCGATACTTTGTCTGTGTCTGATTAAACTTGTGTAAAAACGGGAGACCCAAAATGAAATTCAAAGTCGTTGTAAAGCACAGTTCGTCGCCGAGCGCTCAGCCGACATCGGTCAATACGGTTCATGTGGATTGCGGTTCTTCGCGGTCAGCGGACATCAAAGAGTGCGTTCAGGCAAAATATCCCGGGTGGCATAACCTTGTCATTGCAAGCGTTATTCCGGAATAGTCCAATGGTCCCCCGATCGGCGCGTCTAAAGGAGGCTTCGTATGTCTTGGCTTTCACAGGATTTTGACAAGAAAATTTGTCTGACCTGTCAGCATTTCAAATGCGGCAGAAAGTTTGAGAGTATCGGTCGCGATGCCTTTATCCGCTATGACAGCGTCAGGGGAACTTGCCGGCTGTTCCATGATTACCCCCGGCTGATCAACAGCCCGACAACAACAGGCGACTGGTGCCATTATAAGCGGTGGATCGAACTTCCGGATCAAGAGTGAAAAGACAAGGCGGAAAAGCTACGCAAACGGACGCAAGATGCAGTTCAAAAATCCACAAACATATATTTTTCAAGTAGATAAGAAAAAATCTTGATCGAAAGGGGAAATATGTTTTGGGTTGTAGTTTTGGAGCTGATCTGGATCCCGGTATTGTTTGGACTGGTCAAAAAATTCGGCTTTGTAAAGACGTGGGGATGCTGTATTGCCGGTATCGCCATATTCGGCGGTGTGTTGACTCTGTTAACGTGTTTGCGCGGATGTCTTCGCTGAGGAGGTGAATATGAAAAAAATATCGTTTTTGATGATCGCGATGATTGCCGGAATCGGATCGTTTGCCGATACGGTTACTCTCCGCGAACCCGGTCTGGTCGAAGGCGTTGTCGTCGGAACCGGCGGTATTGTGACCGGACTGGTCGGAATGACCAAAGATCTGCTGGTCGGTCGTACCGTTACTTATACGACGCCAAATGGCGTAACCGCAGTTCCCTCCTGTGCCGTGGTGACATCAACTCCAATTGTCTATGCTCAAGCTGCGGTAATACCGTCGGCACCTCCCGTTGTCGTAACTCCGTCGGGACAACCTGTCGTTTCCGTACCGCAAACCGTTGCCGTTGTGCCGAATCAAACGACCGTGGTATATCTCCCGTATCGCGGTTGGGGACCGCCGCCGTTGCGTCCCCGCCACTATTATCATCCGTACCCGGGGCAGCCGATACCTGCCCACTGGAATCCCAATCCTTATCCCAGACCTGCGTTACGATAAAACAAAAGGTGTGTCATGAAACTTCGGCATTCTCTGATCCTTGTGATGACCTGCTGTTGTATGACGGCTTGCCAAAGTGGAGAATCCACCGCTCAACCGAATGGTACGCCGATCCCGGTAACGGTAAATGTTATGCCTGTTGCCGTCCCGGTCGCTCCCGCACAACGAGGCTTCGGTCCGGCTCCGCTTCGTCCCCATTTCACGGAGTATAACAGCAACCACAATGTAAAACTGCGCACGCAGACCCCTTATCCGGCAGGAATTACGCCTGCATATCAACGCGAAGTTGTCACTCTCACCGATGCGGCGATGAATGGTACTGCCGGGGTTCAAAACATCGTGATCCGGACAACACCTTTTCCTGCCCAGCAAGCCCCTGTTCAACCGGTTGTAGTCCATCCCTATACCGGGTGGTAAATTCATCCTTTCATCTCACCGCAAATTCACAAACTTTTACGCGCGATCTCAGGATGATCGTGCGTGGACGGTCTTGTATTTTTATGGATTTGTGATATACTATGCTTGATGCGTTTCAGGATACAGATTTTGCGCTGACGCAAAATGTTGCGGTAAAACAAAGATCAGTAATGAAAAATGAGTGACAACGCCAAACATTGCTTCGACGAATACATCGTTCAAGGCGAGGCTTCGCAAAAACAACGGGCGGAGCATTGGCAGATCGCCATCGGCTTGCAGGAGAATGCCGAAATTCAAAGTGCAATTTCAAAGTGCAAAAAATTGCACTTTGGATGAGTCTGCTGTGCTGGAGTATCTCGCCGAATTTCCGCAAGCGACGCAGAAAATGATTGCCGGACGCATTGGCAGATCCGAGCGCACCGTTAAAACGCTGACCAGGGCTTTACAGGAAAAAGGTTTCCTCGCCCGCAAAAACGGCAAACGCAACGGCATCTGGCAGGTTTTGTCCTTAAATTGTGGCAACAAAGGTGAAAAAAGGAAATAGCGATCCGGCAACGGCATCCGGTTTCGGAATGAAAGAATGACAAATGGATGAGCAGTTTATTCTTCTGATGGATTTTTTCGGGACTGCGGTCTTTGCGCTGACGGGGTCGATCAAGGGGATCGCGCACCGACTGGATCTGCTCGGCGTCGTCGTCCTCGGCTGTACCGTCGGCATCGGCGGCGGCGTACTCCGGGACAGCGCCTTGGGGTTGACCCCCGCAAGCGCGTTGGAGGATCCCCGCTATCTTTTATTTTGCATCCTCGTTTCGCTGCTCGTTTTCCTTTTCCCGCGGAAATGGCTCGCCGGAAACCGGAACATCATCCTCTATGCGGACGCCGTCGGACTCGGCGTTTTCACGGCGATCGGCAACGCCAAGGCGATGCAATCGGGGGTGCCGAATATCACGGTCGTCCTTTCCGGCGTCATCACCGCGACAGGGGGCGGCGTGATCCGCGACCTTTTAGTCCGCACGATCCCGTCCGTACTGAAATATGATTTTTACGCGACCGCCTCTTTACTCGGAGGATTGCTCTACTGCCTTTTATACAGTTTCGACGTCCCCCGCGTACCGCTTTTCTGGAGCGTCGCCGTCTGTGTTTTCCTGTTGCGGATCATCGCGTTTTACCGCCACCTGAAACTCCCCCAGAAGCGGTAAAACACCGTGCTTACCTTACGAGGTCGATGACATCGACCCACCGGACTTCGGGATCGGCGTCAAGGGCGGCGAGATAAGATTCAAAACGCCGCCATTTTTCTTCGACGTTCTGCATTTCGCAGGTATGTCCCCAAAAGTAGAATTTCCCGCCGTGCGTTTTGGCGTATTCGGCTTTTTTGAGGAAATCGGGATCAAGGAAGTGCGACTGCGATTTCAGCAAAAGAAAATTGTCGTTTTCGGAAAAATCGGAGATATACGAAGTCGTTCTGCCGTAGGCAAAACCGGCATCGGCGAGCGCTTTGGCGGCAGTTTCGTCACAAACGCCGCAGGGATACGCCATCCCGGGGACTTCGATCTGAAAAAAGTCCTCGAGCATTTTGCGGTCTTCGCACTGGTCGTAAACGAATTCGGCAAGGCGTTCGGGGGCGTAATTGAGGTGAAAAAGCCCGTGCCCGCCGATCTTGAAGCCGCGGTAAAGTTCGCGCATATCGTTGCGTGAGAGCCAGCGGTTGACGAAATCGGGATGATCTTTGAATTGCCACGTATCCGTCCGCCGGAATTCGCGGTAATGGAAACCGAGATTGACGTTGAACGTGGCTTTGCCGTGATATTTTTTCAACAGTTCGACGAAGCGGATGTCAGTTTCGACCGCATCGTCCCAGCAACAGGCGACTTGCAGCATAAATCGTTACTCCTAAATATGTTGTGTGACCTTTTCCGAGAAAAGTTTGCGCCAACACGGTCCGGAAGCGGGCACCAGACAGGGGATGGTCTTTTCGTCGGCGTGATAAAGTTGGTAAAGCATTTCCAATTCCGCGTCGATATTTTCGTTTTTCGCAAGTTTCACGTCGATGACGGCGCGCAGATAAAGAATTTTCCACCGCCACGAAGCGGCGGTTTCCGGCGGAACACTGCACTGCTCAAGCAAAGCAAGCGCACTTCCGGCGCGGGCGGCATCCAGATTTTTCGCTTCGTACTCAAGATGCCACGGCACGGCGGGATCGACCAGTTCCGCGGAATAAGCGGAGCGGCGCTGATCCTTTTGCACGACGACGGCGCGGTGCCCAAGATCCTGCTCAAGCAAGAGACACGCTTTCACGCCGTTTTCACGTGTTTTTTCACCGAAGTAAAAGGCGAAGTAATCACCGAGTATCTCCGTCATCGGACGCGGTTTCCAGCACCACGCAAGCAGAAGGACTTTATTCATATCCTCGTAAATTCCCTCGGAGTAAGGGCGCACTCCGGCAAAACCGGCGCAGACACGCATTTCGCGGTCGAAATTCCCGGCGCGCACGTTGGCGCCGAAACCGCCCCACGGCAACATCCCGTCCATACTGATCTCGCTGAAACAGATCACCGGCAACGCTCCGGGCGTCGCCTTGGCGACTTTGTCCGCATCGGCGGGGTCGATATGAAGGACGTCGACATATTTTTTCAACTCCGCATCGCGGCGGAAAAGATCCTGCCATTCGCCGTCGGTAAAGGCATCGAAGCGCCAGGTGCCGAGGCAGACCTGACAATCCGGGAAATACCGCTTCGCCAGTTCCGCATAGCCGGGAATGATTTTCCAGTAACCGTTGGCACCGTAAGGCGCGCAGTTTTTGCAGGTACATCCCCCCTGATCGTAGGGAAAAATCGAAATGCGGTCGACGCCGCACCCGGAAAAGGCGGCAAAAACTTCCTCGCGCAAGCGCAAAATCAACTCCGATCCGCCGGGTGCCGACGGGCAGATTTCGACGTGATAGTGCCCGTTGAGATCGTAGCGGTAGTGATTCTGACCGCCTTTCCAGTCGGCGCGCAATTCCGCGGGACTGTCGGCATACCCCTCGTTGGCAAGCCCCAGAAGGTTGCCGTGCAACCCGCAATCGCGCGCGGCGGCAAAAATTTTGCGAAGTTGCGCGATCTTCCGTTGTGCCGCCGGGTCCTGAATGCCGTTGAAGTGATGCATGTCGAACCAGACGCACACTTCGTTGCATCCCCAGAGCGCGAGATCGGCGATGTAATCGCGCAATTCCTTTTCCAACGCGCGGTCGTAATAGTTGCCGAAGTGCGTCGCGAAATAGATGCCTCGCATCGGTTTTTGCGGCGCGTCGCTTCCACGGAAGTCGTTGTCGCGCAAAAATTTGCCAAGACCGTAAAAGAGCGCGCGCACCGAGCCCGCCCGGATGATGATTTGTTTTTCACCGGAAACCGCAAAGGATTCTTCGGGCAGCGTCGCATCCAATTCAAACGCGACGGCGACATCCGCCGGAAAATGCGAATGGTAACGCGAAATCAATTCATTGAGCATCAAATGACTTGATTGCGGGATTTCCGCCGCCGCTCCGCCGGAAAGGAAAAGAGTGCCAAAAAAAATGGAAAGCATTTTGCCGATTTTCATAAAATCCCCCGTTATTTGGAAAAAAGTTTCAACCCGACGATCCCGCAAAAAATCAAGACGAGCGAAACGATCCGCCATGCCGTCGCGGGTTCGTGAAAAAGGATGATGCCGCAAAGCGCGGTGCCGAGCGCGCCCAGTCCCGTCCATATCGCGTAGGCGGTGCCGAGCGGCAGATGCTTCACGGCGAGCGCGAGCAACAAAGTGCTTGCCGCCATGCCCAATACGACGATACTGCCCGGCAGAAAACGGGTGAAGCCCTGCGAATACTTCATCGCGACCGCCCAGACGCATTCAAAAACTCCGGCGAAAAAAAGCCATATCCAAGCCATAAAAACTCCTCATCCCGCTGATATTACAGCCTAATATAATCCATTTCGGCTTTTTTTGCCAGTTGAAAAAACATTTCCCGGTGCTACTTTATAGAAAAGTTCAATCACGGGAAATTTTATGTTTCAGATGCTTTCGACGTTTTTGCAGGGAATACCCTTTTTTCACTCGGTCGCTTTCGGCATTCTGGCGATGGTCCTCGTCGGCAGCAGCTGGTGTCTTGTCGGTCTGGTGATGGGCGACGCCCCCAAAAAAGGGATCGACCCCGCACTCGTCCAGCTTGGCGGCGGACTCTTTGCCGTTGTCGCCGGAGCGGTCATCATGGTATCGACGCAGGCATTTTCCAGCGCCACAAAAAGCGTCACATTTTGGACGCTTTTCACCTATTTCATCAGCGGCGCGGTCAATTTCGCGATGTTGCAGATGATGGCGCTGGCGATGCAACGCGGCCCCAACGGCGTCGTCTGGGGGATCATCCAGTCGTCGCTGGTCTTTCCCTTTATCGTCGGCATTGTTTTTTTCGGCGTGGCTTTGAGCGCGCCGCGGCTTGCCGGGATCCTTTTACTGCTCGCCGCGCTGATTTTGTTTTCCTGCGCCAAAGGGGGGACGGCAAAAGGAAAGAAGAACTGGAAATTCATCGCGCTTATCGGGATGCTTCTCGCGGCGACCCAGCAGAATCTTTCGACGGCGCCGAGTTACTTTGAAAGCGCGCGCGGCGTCAGCAGCATCATGCGTTCGATCGCGACGGCGGCGGGAACTTTCACCGCCGCGACAATTTTCACGCTTGGGCGGCTGACCCCGGAAATCAAAAAGAAACTTTGTTTCGGCATAAAAAGCCTCCTCCTCTGGAAATACATCGCGGCGTTGCAGACATTCAGTCTCGTCACTTCCTATTTGCTGCTTTACCCCGGAATGGACGTGATGGCACAGCACGATCTCGGCGGGATGTGCTATCCGATGATGATCGGCTCGTGCATCATCGCCTTTACGCTTTTGAGCGCGTGGCTTCTCAAGGAAAAAATTTCGCGTCTGCAAATTTCGGCAATCGTTTCCTGCATTGCGGGGCTTGCGGGGATCTGTCTGCCGGAAAGTGTCACCTTTTGCGTTTTGTGGAAAAAAATCACCGCTTGTTTTTGATTTCATTCACATAAAAAGGAGCAAAAATGAAAAAAATACTGACTTTTGCCGTTTCCCTGGCGGCGATCGCCCTTTTAGCGGAAACCTACCGCGATTCATCGGGGCGTATCGTCGGAAGTTCCAGTGAATTCGGCGGCACGACGACCTACCGCGATTCGTCAGGGCGCATTCAAGGCTCGAAATCCACCTTCGGCGGCACGACGACCTACCGGGATGCTTCCGGACGGATCCGGGGCAGTCAATCCAATTTTGGCGGCACGACGACTTACCGCGACTCGTCGGGACGCATCACCGGCACGAGTTCCACATTCGGCGGCACGACAACGTACCGCGATTCCTCGGGACGCATCGTCGGGACATCGAGCGATTTCGGCGGCACGACAACGTACCGCGATTCCTCGGGACGGATACGGGGGACGAAACGCTGATATGAATGATTTTTCCTACTCGGTCGAAATCAATGCGCCCCCCTCCCCGGAGGAAATGGTTTTTCTCTACCGCGAAGCCGGATGGTGGGGCAAAGAAAACGATTTCGAGTCGGCACAAAAAATGCTGGACGGCTCTTTCGCCGTCGCCGTTGCAAAAAACGACGGCAAGGTGATCGGTTTCATGCGCGCCATTTCCGACGGCGTGAGCGACGCCTATATGCTCGACCTCGTCGTCAAAAAAGAATTCCGCCGCCATGGTATCGGCAAAGCGGTCACGGAGAAACTGGCTGCGTTTCTGCACAAATGCGGCATTGAGTGGATCGTTCTGATCGGCGCGCCGGGGACGGAAAAACTCTACGGGAGTTGCCGGGATGCCCAAAAAATGGCAGATCATACGCCCTGGCGTTTCTTTGAGGAATAAAAGATGATTTCAGCCGGAGATTTCCAAACCGTCACGCTTTCAAGCCGCGACGAACTCGTGCCGCGGATCAGGCGTTCCGGCGTCAAAAGCTGTGAATTTTCCTTCGCCAATCTGGTGATGTGGGGCAAAACATTCGACATCCGCTATGCGGTCTACCGCGATCACCTCTATCTCATGGAACTGGACGACGACGAAAAAAAACGCGGATTGCTTTTTCTGCCGGATGCCGGCAACGAACCGGACGCCGCCGAGTTGCGCGAAGTTTCCGGCGCGCTGAAAAGCACGGACAATCCCGGCGTTTTTTACTGTGTCCCGCGGGAATATCTCGACCGCCATTGCGACCTCGATGATTTTTTCACCGTTTCCCCGATGGGCGAAGATTACGACGACTACCTCTACGAAGTGGATTCTCTCGCCGGACTGCGCGGCGAAAAACTTGCCAAAAAGCGCAATCTCATCCGTCAGTTTCTCCGCGATCACCCCGGCGCCGAAGTGCGCGAAATCACATCTTCGATGGTCGGTGAATGTCTCGCGCTCGCCGAAAGATGGCGCAGCACGCATCCCGACGGGGATTCTCCGGAAATGCTTCAGGAAAAAGCCGCGCTCGCGACGCTGACGGAAAATTTCGACGAATTTCATTTCACCGGCGCCGCCGTCTATCATCAAGGGGAAATGATCGCATTCGAGTTATGCTCCCCTTTGAGCGACGGCATCTATGACGAACATTTTGAAAAATCGCTTTACTTTGCCAAAGGCGCGGCGCAATTCGTCAACTGCGAATGCGCGAAATTATTGCAGGGCAAGGCGAAATACCTTAACCGCGAACAGGATATGGGGCTTGTCGGACTGCGGCAGGCGAAACGCTCCTATATGCCGTGTGAAATGGTGAAAAACTTTGCCATCACGCCCCGGTAGATCTCATTCCTGCCAAATAATGCAACTTTTCTGCCGGATTGTCGATTTCACTTGCGCGATTGCGAAGCTATATTATACTCAAAAAAGGAGTTGACGATGGATTCCCTTGAATTTATGCTTCACGCGATCCGGCGCATCTACGAGAGCGACCGATTTTTTTCCGCCTCCTCCATGCGGCAAACGGCGCGCACGGTCGAGGAGATCATGCGGCAAACGGGTTTGACGCAAGTCGAAACCTTGTGGTATCATTCCGACGGCGTCACCGACTACGCCGGATGGCTGATGCCGCTTGCGTGGGAGCCCCGCGAAGCGACGTTGAGCATCGTACAAAATGACGGCAAAGAACAACCGCTTTGCTCCTATCGGGAGATCCCGGCTTCGCTCGCCCTTTACAGTCAAAGCGCCGACGTGACGGCGGAACTCGTCCCGGAAAAAGCGGAAGACGTCCGCGGCAAGATCGTACTCCTCACCAGTCACGCGCCGTGGCTGCCCGAAATGATGACGTACATCCGCCGCGGCGCGCTCGGTTTCGTCCACGCCCACATCGGATTTCTGGCGGAATACGCCAAAAAGCCGGAATTTGCCTATCTCAATTCCGACTCGCGCAAATGGCTGAATTATCAGCTTCCCTTTTGGAAAACGTCCGAAAAGCCTTTCTGTTTCTCGGTGACACCCGACGAAGGGCGGCAACTTGAAACGGCGATGCGGCAGGGCAAGGTCACGCTTCACGCCCGCGTCGACGTCGAAATGGCGCCGGGCAAGATCGGCGTCGTCACCGGATTTCTGCCGGGGGAAACGAGTGAGGAGATCGTTCTCACCGGACATCTTTTTGAACCGGGCGCCAACGACAACGCAAGCGGCGTCGCCCAGATGCTCGCGATCGTCCGCGAACTGTCAAAAACCAAACGCCGCCGCGGCATCCGGTTGCTCTTTACGCACGAAGCCAAAAGTCTGCAGGCTTACGTCAACACGCTCAAGGAGAAACCCCGTTTCGTCGCCGGACTCAACGTCGACATGGTCGGTTTTTCACTTGACAAAGTCGGTGAGATCGGCGACAGCGCGCCCGCGTTTCCGACCTATGCGGCACCGCTTTTGAAGCACATTATGGCAAAGCACGGTTTCACCGCAAAAGTCGGCGGCATCACCGGCATCGACGCAAGTTTATGCGAACCGTATTCCGGCTGTGCGCTCACTTATCTCGCCGTGATGGACGACCCCGATTACCACAAGTCGAGCGACACCCCGGAACGCATTGACGCTCAAGTCCTTGCAACGACATTTCAAATCACGCTGGAATACGTTGAAACCCTCGTCAACGCCGATTTTGACGAAGCCATCGAAATCGCCGAAATCGTCCGCGATTACGACCGCGACACCCCCTGTCCGCAAAATGCGACGCCGTCAATGCGTTACGAGATCGCCGTCCGACGGCTCAACTCGGTGAAAACGCTCGTTTCATCGCCGGACAAGCGGGCGGAACTGGAGAATTTTTTGCACGATCTTGCCCCCGAAGCCGTTGCCGGACAGGAAGATAGCGACATCGTCGATGCAGAACTCGCATTTTTCTATCCCGTCAAAAACTACCGCGGCTTTTTCTCCTTTGAAAAATACTGGCTCAAGGATGAAAGTCATCCCGAAGTCGCTCCCCTCTATCAGGGATGGGCGGCTCCGGCGTGGATCGACGATGCGATGATGTGGGCGGACGGCACGCGCAGTGCGTGGGAGATCTGGCGCAAATTGCGCGATTGCGGCAATAACATCGATCTTGAACTCTTTCGTGCGACGCTTCATTTTTTACAGCAGGAAAATTACCTGAAATCAGGATGTTTCGATTTTCCGCCGCGCGTCTATAAGAAATACAATGAGCTTTTCCCCGTCGTGACGACGCAAAAAGCGGCGATTTCCGCGTTGAAAAAACTCGGCGTCCAAGCCGGGATGAAAATCGTCGTTCACTCAGCTTTCCGTTCGCTCGGCGACTTTGAGGGCGGCGCATTGAAATTCTGCGAAATCCTGGAGGAATTGCTGACAAATCAGGGGGTCTTGATGATGCCCGCCTTGTCCCGCTATCCCAACGACGGCGAAAGTATCCTTTTCGACCCCGATACGACGCCGACGCGGACGGGGATCCTCTCGGAAACTTTCCGCACGATGCCGGGCGTCGTGCGCTCGCTCGACCCGACCCACAGTTTTGCCGTCTGGGGCAAAGACAAACTTGATTTCGTAAAAGATCATCACCTTTACCCCTCGCTTCACGCGCAAAGCCCCCTCGGGAAACTGGAAACGGCGGGCGGCTGGTGTCTCCTTGTTTCCTGCCCGGAAGCAGTCACTTTTATGCATGTCGTCGAAACGACGGCGGGCGCAAAATGTCTCGGCTCGCGCACCGAGGAGTACGACGGCGTCGTCAACGGTCAAAAAGTCAAATTGCGCGGCTGGGGCTGGCGCAACGGCGAATGTCCCGCCTTTGACCCCAAAAAAATCTACGACTTTATGCGGCAAAAGGGAACTTTGAAAGAGTTGATGCTCAACCGCGCCCATCTGATGCTTTTCCGATTGCGCGATTACCGCGAAGCCTATGAAAAACTTCTGCGCGATCCCGTCAACGGCTGTGCGAATTGTCCGGTGCGGCCGCGTCAAGTCCGGCAGAGCGTCCCCGCCGACTGGGATCCCGACGGCGACCGTTTGAAAGAAACGACGGCATTCACCGGAACTTACACTCCGACGGAAAGGCAATAAAAATGCCGCGTTACACCATCCGGAAATCCCTCATTCCCCTGACGCCGGGCGCCGCTCCCGATGCTCCCCAATGGGCATATGCGGTGGAGTTGCCCATCACCACGCCCAACGGAAACGGCACGGATCACCTGCCCGACACCCGGGTCAAAATGCTCTACGACGACAACGGCATCGCCGGGATTTTCACCAATAGGGACCGTTACGTCATCGGCAAGACGACCGCCGATCAGCAAATGGTCTGCCTTGACAGTTGCGACGAATTTTTCGTTCAGCCGGCGGGAGATGAAAAGTATTACAACTTTGAAATGAGCTGTAACGGACATATGTTGCTTTACCACATCCGAAGTATGCAAAAGAAGCAATATGAAGTAATGCCGCAAGCGGAATTGGACAAAATCGTGCGGCATACCCTGTTGCCGGAGCGCGTTTTCCCCGAAGTCGCCGGACCGCTTTTCTGGTATTTGAGCTTTTACATCCCGCTGGACTTTTTCGTCCGCAATTCCAAAATCAAACTGCCGCTTGCGGGGCAAACGTGGCACGGAAATTTCACCAAGTGCGCCGACGCATCAAGTCACTATCACTGGCTTACTTGGATCGACCTCAAAACGACCGATTTCCACGCGCCGGAGGAATTCGGCGAACTTTATTTCGGGGAGGAAAAGTGAATTCTCTTTCACGATCGGCAAATCCCGCGCCGGGAATTTTCTGGGCGGCGGTAAGCGTCCTCTGCTGGGGAACCCTTTTTCCGGCGGTGAGCTTTCTCCTGAAACGCGGCAACGTCGACTGTTACACGATGGCGCAATGCCGCTTCCTCGCGGCAGGGATACTGATGCTCGCGATGATCGCCGTCAGGGAGCGGCGCGCACCGTGGCAAAACTTGCTGCCTCGCGACTTTTTTCACCTGATCATCCAAAGCGTCTTTGCCGCGGCGATGAGCGGATTGCTCTTTTTCGGGCAGAGTTTCGGCATCCCGGTCGTCAATGCCTCGATGCTTGAAGCGGAAGCCCCGATCCTGATTTTCCTCTTGAGCATCGTCATCCTCCGCGAAAAGCCTTCCCTGCTCCAGACACTCGGGCTTCTCCTCGGTTTCGCCGGGAGTATGCTGGTGCTGAAAGCGGTCAACTCCCGCGGCATCGCGATCACCTCGATCTCCTCCGGCGACGCGATGGTCTTTGCCGGCGCGGTCTCGTGGGCGCTCTACACCGTCCTCGCCCGCAATACGATCCGCAAAATCGGCGGGTTACGCTACACGGCGTGGAGCGTCCTCTTTGCCGGGATATGGATATTGCTCTTTCAGCTTGCGGCGAATTTTCCCCGCCGCTACCCCGTGGAGATCCCCGATCTTGCCGCGACGCTCTACCTCGGACTGGTCCCGACCGCACTCGCCTTTTTTGCGTGGAACAACGCCCAGCATTACATTTCAGCGGGACTGCTCGGGATCTCCGGCTACTTCACCCCGATGCTGACGGCTTTGCTCGGCTGGCTTTGCTTCGGCGAAAAAGTGACTTTTTTTCAGATTTCGGGCATGTTTCTCGTCGTCGGCGCCGCATTGATCGAGCCGGAAATCGCCGCTCTCCTGCGGAGAAAAAAATAATTTACGGCAAAAGCAGCTTGCTTTTTTTCCGTTTCAGCGTATAGTAAGTGACGATACAGCAACTGGAAAGGCTTTTTTATGATTACTTTGTTTGCGCTGATTTTCTTTACCGCTCTCGTCGCCGTCGGCACCTGGCTGATGACCAGAAAAACCGAAAATCAATCGCAGGACGGTTTTTTCCTCGCCGGACGCTCCCTCACCTATCCCATCATCGCGGGGTCGCTTTTGCTGACCAACCTCTCCACCGAGCAGATGGTCGGACTCAACGGTTCCGCTTTCAAAGACGGCTTGAGCGTGATGGCTTGGGAAGTCGTCGCCGTCGTCGCACTGGTGCTGATGGCGCTTTTCTTTTTGCCGCGTTTTCTCAAGAGCGGCATCACGACCGTACCGGAATATCTCGCCAAACGCTTCGATAAAACGACGGAATTGATCTGCAATCTGATTTTTCTCATCGCCTATATGGTCGTGCTGATGCCGATCATTCTCTACACCGGAGCGCAGGGGATGATCGGGATGCTCGACGTCGCCGCGGTTTTCGGCGATCCCGCCTGGTTGCACGACCCCTCGGCGGAATTGCTCTTTGTCATCGTCATCGTCGCCGCGATCGGCTCGGCGTACGCGCTCGTCGGCGGGTTGCGCAGTTGCGCCGTTTCCGACACGCTGAACGGCATCGGATTGCTGATCGGCGGCTTGCTCGTTTCCTACTTTGCCCTGCAATCGCTGGGGACGGACAATTCGATTACTTCCGGCATCGCCGAACTCCGCCAGATCAGCGCCGCCAACGGCAACCGGCTCAACTCCATCGGCGCCAACGACGCGGAAGCGCCCTTTTTCGCTCTTTTCACCGGAATTCTGATGATCCACACTTTTTACTGGTGCACCAATCAGCAGATCATTCAGCGCACTTTGGGAGCGAAAAACCTCGCGGAGGGACAAAAAGGCGTCCTGCTGACCGGATTCCTCAAACTGCTCGGGCCGCTTTTTCTCGTCCTGCCCGGACTGATCGGCGCCGCACTCTACATCCGGGGCGAATTGGCGATCCCCCTCAAACCGGTCAACGGGGAATGGATCCCCGACACCGCGCAAGTCTACGGGATATTGGTACGCAACACGTTGCACCATCCTCTGATGCTGGGATTTTTCGCCGCCGTACTGCTCGGCGCGATCCTTTCCAGTTTCAACTCGGTGCTCAACAGCACTTGCACACTCTTTTGTTTGGGCATCTACAAACCTTACGTCAACCGGCAGGCATCCGACCGCCGGGTCGTCGTCGTCGGACAGATTTTCGGCTTTGTCGTCACGATCGTTTCGATCGTCTTTGCGACGCAACTTGCCAAAACGTCGAGCATTTTCGATTTCCTGCAGACGATGAATGCGATCTACTGCATTCCCATTCTCTCGGTGGTGGCGGTCGGGTTGCTCGCCAAACGCACCCCGGCGATCAGCGCCAGCATCAGCATGATCGCGGGCGTCGTTCTCATCGGAGCCGGGATTTTCCTGCCTGCTTTCGCCGATACCGTCAACCGGATCGGTCAATACCACTACGCGTTTCTCGTGATGGCGGCGCTGATCGTCTTTCAGCTTGCGATGGGCAAAATCGCCCCCCGTAAGGAGCCTTACGAAGAAAAGGACGCAAAGGTCGTCGATCTCACTCCGTGGAAGTACGCCAAAGCCGTCGCGCTGGCATTGCTCGTCATCGTCGCGATCATCTATGCATCGTTTGCCGATTTCTCGGTTTTCCGCACCGGAAAACCCGGCTACCCCGTTTCGCCGAATACAACGCGTCAGGCGCGTTGAAACGGTTTTTCTTTTGCTTGTGAAAAATACCCGAACGGAGTGTTTTTGCAAATCATTTTTTCGTCGAAAGCGCTTGCAAAATGCGTCAATCGGTGATAATTTAATCAGTGCCGTTGATCGGCGAGTTCTTTTTTTTAAAAATAATTGCATCAGATTGCATCAGTTTTGAGAGAGCCATGTCGGGATCGTCCAATCTGCCGCGCTCGGCGCAAGTCGCCAAAGTGTTGGAGCGCAAGATCTTCGCGGGGGAATACCCGCCCAATCTACCGTTGCCGAGCACGCGAAGTCTCGCGGCGGAATTCGGCTTTTCCCAGCGGGTGATCCTCTCGGCGATCGACCGCCTCGAAAAGAAAAATCTGCTCGTCCGTCAGGAGCGACGGCGTATTTTCGTCAAGGCGCGCTCCGCGCGCGACAACGCCAAGGAGATCCTCTTTTTCGCATTCGGCAACGAACTCGGTGCGCACGGCATCTATCAGGCGGTCAATGAATTGATCCTCCACGACGAGACGCAGCACCGTTACGATTTTTTCAGCCGCATCATTTCCTCCGCCGACGCCTTTGACCGGCAGCGGCTCGACCGCGAGATCGCGCGACTCGACAATCTGGGTTTCATCGACTGCGCGCTGATCTATTCGCCGCTCGACGAGGAAGCGATGCGCCAATGTCTCGCGCTGCCCTACCCCGTGATCTTTCTCGGTGAAATGCCGACGTCGGGGAAGCTCCCGGGAAAAGCACGGCTCATCTCACCCAATTCGACGGGACTCTTGTTGACGGCGGCGAAATACGCGGCAAAAAAACGTTACCAAACGCTCGCGATCGCCTACTGGGAACTGCCTTTCGGCAACTACGATCAGACGGCATTCGACGAAGTCCGAAATTATCTTGAAACCAAAAAGATCGCGCTTCAGCTCTTTCCCGTTTCCGGAAATTCGATCGCCGAAGCGGCGGAAAATTTTACCGCCGGATTTTCCGGGATCGCCGCCGGAATCGGCGGCAAAACGCTCCTTGCCGCCCACAATCTGCATTGCGGGAAATTCGAGCGCGGCGAACTCGCGGGGAATTTCGATGCGCTGACGCTGACGATCCCGCAGAGCAACTGCCGCATCAAAACGGTCCGGCGCGACTACTCCAAGCTCAAAAAAGCGATCGTTGACGCGATCGAAGAAAAAAACCATATGCAACACGTCACGGCGGACTACGCCTTTGAAGTCGTAGAAGCCCAAAAACAATGAGGTGAAAAATGTTCATTGACGTCCACGCTCACGCCTACCGCATCCCCAATCCCTTTGTCGTGCGCTTCCCGAGTTGCGACGAATTGCTCGCGCGCTACGATGAGTGCGGCATCGAAAAAGGTTGCCTCCTCCCCGTCGTCAACAGCGAAATTTATTTGCCGCAGGCGAATGAGGACATCCTCGAAATGGCGGAAAAACACCCCGACCGCATCATCCCCTTTTGCAATATCGACCCGCGCGCCCTTTCCGATTCGTGCCACGCGCCGCTGGATCGCGTGCTCGCCTACTACAAGGATAAAGGTTGCCGCGGCGTCGGCGAGATCATGCCCAATTTGCGCACCGACGACGAAAGAGTGCAGAATCTTTTCCGCTGTGCCGAAAAGGTGGGACTGCCGGTCACTTGGGACGGCTCCGACCGCATCGGCGGCGATTTCGGTCTCTTTGATCTGCCGGGGATCCCGCTCTACGAGCGCGTGCTCGCGAAATTCCCGAAACTTGTCGTTTTCGCGCACGGTCCCATTTTCTGGTCGGAACTCGCCAAACTCGCGACACCCGCTCAACGCAAGCCGGTTTTCAACGACAACGCCGAGTACGTCTTTTCGCCGATGCCGATCGGGAAAATCCAGGAGGAAGGCGTCGTCCCGAAACTTTTCCGCACCTACGGCAATTTGCTCGGTGAACTTTCCGACGCGGCGGCGATCTTTGAAGCCGATCCCGACTACTGCGCGAATTTCGTGACGGAATTTCAGGATCGCCTCTTTTTCGGCACCGACTTCTGCGGCATCGGGCAACGTTTCGGAACCATGGAGATCCTCCTCAAGTGGCGTGAGGAAAAACGCATCACCGAAACCGTTTTTCAAAAGATCGCCCGGGAAAACGCGATCAAATTCTTTCATTTGGGGTAAAACTGTATGAACATTGTGATCCGTCCTTTTGCCGACGCCGATGCCCCAGGCGTGGCGGAAATCATGTACGCGAGTTTCAAAACCTACCTCGGGGATTTACTGCAGAAGAAGGAAACTCCGGACGAATGGCGGGAAAATCTGCGTCCGTTAAACGGCGATCTCATCCGCCGCGCCTTTGTCGCCGCCGATGAAAAAAATACCGTCCTCGGCTGTATTGAATGCGTGATCGACACACGTTACCGTCTCGGTACGCTCAACCGCATCGGAGTTTCTCCCGACGCCGCCGGAAAGGGCATCGGCAGAATGCTCTTTGAAGCCGCACTCGATTTCTGGCAAGAGCATAACGCGCGCAAAGTCTATACCGACGTATCTTCCATCAATCCCGGCGCGAAAAAGTTTTACGAGCGGATGGGATTCGTCGCGGAAGGCATCTTGAAAAGCCACTTTTTCGACGGCGTGGACGAGTATCAATTGTCGCTGTTTCTACAGCCCCCCGCAACAAAATAGTCTTTTTACGCGCTCTGATGTGATGGGAACACGAGGGGCTGATTTCGCCCCTCGTGGCTCCCTCAACCAGCCACTGGCTGGACTTTGCACCTGCCGCAGATATTTGCGGACTGACGTTTTTATCGTCCCGCCGACGAATATCCCCGCAAATCTCCGCGGTCCCGTCTGTTTGTTACTGCAAAGAAGTCGGGCGTCCCACGCGGGCTAATACTTCGCGCTTTCGCGCTTCGTCCGCCCGACTGCCCGGTATGCGATACTCCCCTCGCCAATGTTTGTCTTCGCCCTGCGGGCTACGCTGCGACGGAGAGGCGAAATATCAATAAAAAAGGCTGTCGCAAACCCGATAAAGGGAAAGCGACAGCCCCTTTTTTCGCGCTTTTTATTCGGTATAGATGACGCCTTTCATCAGAATGACGTTGCCGTACTGACGGGTCTCTCCCGTCTGGACGACGGCGTAGGCTTTTTGCGCGAGATCGTAAAAGGGGAAACGCTCCAGCATTTCCGGCTCGCGCCCGAAAATTTCCCGGCATTCCTTCATATAGGCTTCATCCAGTTTGTCGCCGCTGACCGCCTGCATCATGAAAACCGGATTTTTAACGTATTGATCCAACTCAAAAAGCGGCATGATCGCACGCAATAAATCGGGAATCTTCAATCCGGAAGCATCAATGACGCGGTCACAATAACTGCGCGCCGGGAAATTGGCGTCCGCCAGCACGATCATTTCGCCGTGTCCCATTTCGCAAAGCGTTTTCAATAATTCGGGCGACAAAAGCGGGGAAATTCCTTTCAGCATCTCAAACTCCTTGTTTTTTGCTCCTTTAAACCCGATTTATAATATAACCTTTTCCGCACTCTTTTGCAAATCCGGCGCAAAAGGAAAATCACTTCTGCAATGCGTGAAGCGACCACGGCATCCCCGCTTTCCACTGCGTGCCGGGGACGTATTTGAGCGGCACGTCAACGACGTGCGGCCGCCACACTTTCAAATTCCAGTATGCGGCGCACGATTCGAAGATCCCGAAACCGATATACCCCGGCGTCGCCGGGTCCGGCGGATTGGGATCGGTGAAGTAGGTGACGAGTTTCCCGTCGACCGCGATGAACTGACGGTGTCCCGTACAGCCGGAAACGATGTGATAACTTTTGCCCGCTTCGACCGGACAACTCGGCGCGATCACCGACGGCTGATAAGCGGGAGTGCGTTCGATGCCCGCTAAATTCGCGTACCAGCCGCCGAGACAGCCGAGGTAGCCGTCGCCCCATATTTCCGGATATTTCGCGCGCTCATCGCCGAGGTGAAGCCGGGTATTCCAGAACCAGATAAGGTCGTGATAACTCGGGGCAAGGATCTCAGCGTCGAATTCCAATACGACATCGCCCGAAAAAGGCGTTTTATAAAAAATTTCGCCGTAGGTCGCTTCGTCGGGACTGCCGCCGATCATTTGGTTGTTTTCGACGCGCCACGCGGGAGCGCGGTTGACATAGGGCCAGTCGGAGATGTCAAGTTTATCAAACGCCATCAACAACTCCGACCGGTCAAGGTCGATCTCCTTGTCGATCAAGGAAAAGACACGCGCCATAAATTCATTACTCCTTGTCGATCAAATAGATAGCATCGCCTTTAACATCCGTCAACACGTTGCCTTCGACACCGCGGATCTTCCACCCTTGCGGCAACTCGACCGTCGCCTTTTTGGTCGGATTCCAGAAAAAGAGCGCGCCGCCCTTGTCGCTTACCCACATCGTGCCGAAAGGCGTTTCGCGAACGAAAGGCATCCCGACGTGATCGAGCGCTTCGTTGAATTTCGGCACAAAGGAAAGCGCGCGTTTGCCGCGGTCGATCTCGCCCGGCACGCGGTCGAAGCCCAAAATCGTGCCGCTGTGCTCAAAGGTCATGAATGCGGCATACATCCCGAGCCGGAAAGGATCGAGCGTCAGACCGTAGGGGTCGTAGTTCATCGGCGCGCCGCCGACGAGCGCAAATTCACACCCCTGCAACGAGGTGTATCTTTCCGGACGGTACCAGTATTCGTCAAGGACGACGGGATTCATCCCCTCGACCGAGACCCGGCAGCCGTTTTCCTGGAAAAAGCGGTAGAATTTCAACTGCGACGGCAAGCCGTGGGGGCTTTCCTTGAGTTCATAGTTGACGCAGTTGCCCGCCGCGCCGTCCATATCGCGGTAGACGCCGCGGATGCCGCTTTCGATCGCGGGTTTCACATAGGAGGTGTACCACTGGTAAAATTCCGGATTGTTGACGTCGATGACGGGATAGCGGCCGCCGTAACTGAAAACTTTGCCTGTCTTGTCCTTGACGAACCATTCGGGGTGATTATTGAGGATCCAGCCGCCGTTGCCCTGCTCGTAACTGCCCGCCGACCAGACGCGCACCTGAAGCCCTTTGGCGAGCAATTCACGGTTGCGGTCAAAGGTTTCCGGGCTGAAAGTGGAGGAGATAAATGTTTCAAACCCGGGGATCAGGATATAGCGGTATCCCGCCTGCCGGATGCCTTCGATCACCATTTCCTGCTCCGACTTGGAAATGTGATTGTAGTGCCCCATCGGGTACGCCGGAAGTTCCTGAAGTCCCGCCTTGGCGCGCAGCATTTTGCGCATAAATTGATACATCGCAAGATAGTCGTTGTGACCGCGCTCGGCGCCGGAGCCTTTCCAGTGCCAGTAATAAGCGGTTTTGACGGGGGCGTGGACTCTGCCGAAAGGAGTTCCGCGCTTGCTGGTGATGAATTTGCCGCCTTTTTTGCGGATCATCCGCACGCTGAGCGCCTGAATATCGTCGATATTCGCCATATAGACGCCGTTGTCGCAGACGAGCAATTCAAAGGGCTGTCCGGAGCCGAAAATGCTCCAGTCGCTCGTATCGCCCTCCTTGGCGCCCGACATATCGAAGTCGGTGTAGCCGCGCGGAGGCGAGTAGCAGGAGAAACGGCGGGCGAATTTCGGAGAAACAGGATCGATTTCCGCCTCAAAGGTAACGGTCGTCAGATAACGTTTGTCCGCCTTGAGGACTTCGACGCTTTCGGCGAAACCCTGCATTTCGCGTCCGTCGAGAAGCATTTTGCCCGCTTTGAAATTCCAGCGCATTTCAGCGCCGGGGGCGGTGTAGACCACGACCGCCTTGCCGCCGTCGGAAAGAAGTTTCTCAAATTGCCACTTGAGGTCGATTTTTTCGACTTCCGCCGCCGCATCGGTCGCTTCGGCGGTCGCATCGTCGAAGTAGTTGCGGTCGGCGGCGACACCAAGTTGCGGAATGGCGAAATCGCGGAAGAAAGGCGTTTCGTCGCCGGGGAAAGAGACCGCGACCGCGTCGTTTTCCTTGACGACGAGCTTGACGCCGTTGGCAAAGGTCGCCGTGCGGCCGTCGATGACGGGGCAAGAGGTGTCCTCCTCGATTTTGTTTTCCGGCAAGCGCACGGAAACCGTCACATCATCAATGTCGGTGCGGGCGGGGATCTCCTGATAACGCTTCAAAAGTTTTTCCGGGACCGCCTTGAATTTCCCGCTGTCCGCGACGAGCGCGACAAAAAAGGCATTGCCGTACGCCCACTGCGAAAACTCCTTGAGCGACAACGCGTAACGCGACTCGGCGTTAACAAAGGTGACCGTTCCTTTGCCGATCGTCTTGCGGGCGATGAAAGGCATCACTTTCTGTCCTTCCGGCGTGGTGATGTAACTCAACACTTCGGCGCCCGGCGTCGCGACCGCCTCCCGGTAATAAGCCAGCACCGGCAGCGTTTTGGGGAAAGATTTGAAAAGTTCTCCCTCGGGACAATTCGCCGTCAACGCTTCGGTGACGTTGTCACTGCTGCCCAATTCCACGGGGAGAAGATCGCCCGCTTCGCTCGGCGCGTTGAGGAAAAAGAGCAGATTGCCGCCGTTTTCGACGTAAGCGCGCAATGCGGCAATGCGTTCACTTGTCAGCATCTTGTCGAGCAACTCCTGCCGGATCAGATGAAAGATCACCAGTTTGTAGGGAGCAAGATTTTTCATCGTCGGCGTGATGCCGTCAAGCGGCGTCGGCTCCACCTTGTCGTGCGCGTGATCCTTGATCGACGCGCCGCCGAAGCCGTCAAGATATTTGCTGTTGACCGAGCGGACGCGGCACTTCTGATCGACGAGGATCTTCGCGATGCCGTCCCCCTGCCAAGGTCTGCCGCCGTTGTAAAGCAGAACTTTTGTCCCGCGGTCGCCCTTCCATTTGGGCATCGCGCTTTTGCCCGCCGAAAGGGAAACGGCGAAAATGCAAAGAAACGCAAGCATCATCAGTGTTTTTTTCAGCATAAAAATCTCCTTGTTTTTGTTTCCGGGGTCTGAATTTTTTATTTCGGGTTCCGGTATTAATCTACTGTGCATCCGGTATTTTTTCAACCGGAGACGATGAGCTTTTTTGACTTTTTCCCGTTGACAGGTTATGTTATAGAATTATTAAGGAGATTTTCAATGACGGCTTCCCAAGGGTATCGCTTCAAAACGTTCAGCGGAGTTTTTCTCCCTTCGATCCTCACCATCATCGGTGTCGTATTGTTCATGCGGCTCGGCACCGTCGTCGGCAGACTCGGGATCTCTGGCGCGCTCGGCATTCTCCTCTTTGCCGAAAGCATCGCCGTCGCGACGGGATTGTCCATTTCGGCGATCTCGACCAATACCAAAGTGGCAAGCGG
>JAKSOF010000023.1 GCA_024405735.1 Victivallaceae bacterium
TTTTAAGTTATAAGTTTTAAGTTATAAGTTTTAAGTTATAAGTTTTAAGTTATAAGTTTTAAGTGCTTGGTCGGGGGCTATGCCCCCGTACCCCTGACAGCGCCGACACATCGTGTCGGCTTATAGAGCGATACAAAACGGCAGTACGCGATTTATTTGGTCAATGCGTACTGCCGTTTGTTTTTAAGCCGATGCGATGCATCGGCGCTGTCGGAGGGTCAGGGAGCCGAAAAGCTCCCTGCCAAGTACTTAAAACTTTAAACTTATAACTTTAAACTGGAGCGAAGCGACAATGCGTCCTGTCGTTTGCTTTTTTGCCCTCGCGGCTTGCCTCGAAAATTACGGGGCGATGGGGATGGCGAGATTTCCTGTGAGGAAGAACCGTGAGGTTATGTCATAAACCGTCGAAGAAGCAAAAAAAATGCTATGGCATAGCAGATATGACGCCCCGTAATCCTTATTTTACGAAGGATGATAGTTGAATTTGATTCAATGCAAGGTTGACAAACAGCAATATTGTATAGGGAGAAAAAGTCATAGATGGAGGATGTGTGTATTATGAATATTGAAAAGGTTGTGCAAACGCTCGACACGATCACCGATGAAAAACAACCCCGAACTGTTATGTATATTGCAGAACAATGTGACGGAGTTTGCAAAGATTGCATCAAAAACGATGGAAAAATTTTTCAAATCAATGATCCATCACTCCCTTTATTGCCTGTCCACCCAAATTGTCGCTGTAAATATGTTTCCACATTAAATACCGCTTATGATGTTAGCGATTTCGTAGAAAAATACCGCATCATCCAGTCCTTGCAGAAAGTGCACGAAATTCCGGAAGGAGCAACTTATGATTTTGCTGAACAGATTTTGCAATCCCGAAAAGAAAACGCAACACTTCGCGGGCAAAAAATATTTTTCCTTTTCAACGGGCAATATCTTTTATCCAGCGACGGGAAATTGTGTATACAGGCTGTATCGGGGAAACCAATTGCGGTACGTCACAAACAAAGCTGCATAACACCTTCAGGAATTATTTCAGAAATTACGGAACGGAAATTTGATTATTCTTCTGAAAGACAAGGTGTACCAAATACAGGAGGAATCCCTTGTGGTCTGTATTATATCAAAGCAACAGAAGAACGTTCCGCTTCAACAAGTCCATGGTCTCACATCGTCAAATCGAAAAGCTGGGGAAGTTATTCATGGGTTTTGCATCCATGTAAAGAAACAGATACCCGCAATCGCGGCAATTTTTTTATCCATGGAGGAGATGAATTCGGTTCTGGCGGCTGTATTGATCTGCGAAAGGAAGATGAACGATTTAAGAATTATTTTAGTTCGACAGAAGCCTCGGTCATATATATCTTATGTCCGATATAATGAATCCATCGTGCAGACACAGGAAAACAGCTTGAATATGCTTCTTGACATTCACCCTGTGTATTGACAATCGGAAAAAACAAGCTACATTACATTATGTTATGAAAAAATTGATGATAAAAACCTTGATCGCCGTTGTGCTTTTGACCGCAATGGTATTTCTATTTCTGGTCGCGGCGTGTTGCATCCCGTCTGTCGGCAATGTCGTTTTTGCCATAGCGGGAGGGAGCGTTTACCGTCAGACAGGAAGCATTACGGCGAAAATCAATGGGAAAAACATTCCGCTTGCCGTTTACCGGAAAACGGGGAAACCGTTTCTCATCGTCGGTCCCTGCCGTTTTCAAGAAGAAGAAGAAAATTACGAAGATTTTTTCTTCGTCGACCACAAGCGCGTGATCCGTACGGCAGTTGATAAAGGCGGCGACATTTGGTTCCGTGCCGGGAGATTTCTTTTTATCCTTGATGATCTTTCCGGTTGCGAACGGTTGCGGGCTCCCGTTTGGGATGATTTGCAAAGCGATCCGACGGCATACGCTTTTTATGACGATGCAAAGAGCGAGTATATTTACTCCTTCAAAATCAATTCCCACTCAACGCCCGTTGCATTTTCCATTCCGAAAAAATGGCTGATGCCGATCGCGGATACGTTAAATTGAAAATCTTCCAACGCGACGGGATTTTTTTAGTTATAAGTTTTAAGTTTTAAGTGCTTGGTCGGGGGCTTTGCCCCCGTACCCCTGAATGCGCCGACACATCCCCCTTCGCCAAGGCTACGGCGGGACAAGTCGTGTCGGCTTATAGAGCGATACAAAACGGCAGTACGCGATTTATTTGGTCAATGCGTACTGCCGTTTGTTTTTAAGCCGATGCGATGCATCGGCGCTGTCGGAGGGTCAGGGAGCCGAAAAGCTCCCTGCCGAGTACTTATAACTTTAAACTTAAAACTTTAAACTGAAGCGAAGCCTTTAGGCTTCATATTAAAAAGTTAAAACTGCCTTATTATGCGAACACAGTGAGCGCTTCATAACGAAGCGTAGCGTAGTTGCTTCATACGGTGGAGCGCAAGCGGAACCGTGCTTCATCTGCAAGGCGGAAAAATGAAGCATCCCTCCGGGATATGAAGCGCACCTTTGGTGCATGAAGCGGCACTTGCGTGCCATGAAGCGAAGCCTTGCAGGCTTCATATGTATTTCATACAATGGTACCCGGAACGGGGATCGACCAGCCGCAAAGCGGCGCAGAGCCGGAACGGCAACCCTTACGGGAGCAAAACTTTGTTTTGCTTTTTATCGGGACTCCGATAAAAACGAGCCCCGTGAACGGAATCCATTTAAGGATTAAATGGTACCCGGAACGGGGATCGAACCCGTACGTCCAAAGGACAACAGATTTTAAGTCTGTTGCGTCTGCCTATTCCGCCATCCGGGCGTATTTTTCAAAATATAGTGCCGAAAAAGGGAAAAAACAAGATGAAAACGCTTGTTTATCCTGCTTATTTCTCTTTTTTGCCGGGGAGATAAAGATTGCGGTAGCGCACGAAGTACCCTACCCCGGAAAGCACCGTCACAGTGACGATGACCCAGAGGAAAGCCAGCCAGATGAACCAGATCCGGATGGCGATCTTGAAATTGTCGATACTGATATATAAATGCGCCTGACGCAGATAATCGATCCCGTCGGCACCGTTAAACCAGGCAAGTCCGGCGATGCCGAGCATCAGCATTTGCAGAAAGGTCTTGAGTTTCCCCCAGCGGTCGGCGGAAATGACGACCTGCTTTTTGGCGGCGAGCGTACGCAATCCGGTGACCATGAATTCACGGGCGAGCACGGCAAAGGCGACGATCGCCGGCATCAACCGGTATTCGATCGCCATCAGCATCGCGGCGGTGACAAAAATCTTGTCGGCGAGCGGATCCATCAGCGCGCCGAAATCGCTGATCGCGTTGTAACGCCGGGCGAGATAACCGTCGAGCAAGTCGGTCAAAGCGGCGAGCACCGCGAGGAGATATGCGACCAGCCGGATGGTAAAAATGCACTCTTTGTTTTGAAAATAGGGCCGGTCGGCGAGCGTCGCCAGAATGACGAAAACGATGACGGAAACGATGCGGCTGACCGTCAACACGTTGGGGAGTTGTTTCATCTGCATAAAATCACTTCCTTTTTTTCGCCATCGCGCGGGCGATGACATCACAGTTTTGCGAACCTACGATCTCCACGTCGAGAAACTCGCCCTGCCGGCAACGGCGCGGGGGATTTTCGACGATGACGAAATTGTCGATTTCGGGAGCGTCGGCGACTCCGCGACCCCACGCGACGCTTTTGTCGCAGGCATCGACAAGGATCCTTTCCCGCGTGCCGATGCGGTTTTTCTGCATCCGGCGCATCCGGGAAATCTGGCGTTTCATAAGGAGCGTCGCCCGTGCTTCGGCGATTTCGCCCGGCAGTTGATGCGGAAGTTTCGCCGCCGCCGTGCCGGGTTCGGGAGAGAAGGGAAAAACGCCGAGTCTTTCAAATTTCGTTTCGCGGCAGAAATCGGCAAGTTCCTCAAACTGCGCTTCGCTTTCGCCGGGAAATCCGGTGATGAAAGTACTGCGCAAAACAAGATCCGGGATATTCCGGCGCAGTTTGGCGATCAAATCGACGACTTCCTTTTGGGAAACGTGACGGTTCATCGCGCGCAGCAACGGGTCGGAAATATGCTGAAGCGGGATGTCCAGATAGGGCATCACTTTGCCGTTGGCGTTGATCGCGTCGATCAATTCATCGCTGTAATGAGCGGGGTGCGTGTAAAGCAGACGGATGACAAAATCCCCTTCGATCCGGTTGAGTTCGCCGAGAAGTTTCGCCAGATTTTCGCCCGATCCCGGACGGTCCATCCCGTAAGCGGAAATATCCTGGGCGACGACGACAAGTTCGCGCACGCCGCTTGAAATGCGCTGACGCGCCTCCCCGACGATGGATGCCGTCGGCAGACTCCGCAATCTCCCGCGCAAAAGCGGGATCGCGCAGTAAGTACAGCAGTTGTTGCAACCGTCGGCGATTTTAAGATAAGCGAGATGCGGCACTGTCAACTGCAGACGCGGCAATGTTTCATCGGCGAGGAAGCGGCAACTTGCGCTTGCCGCTTTGCCCTGCAGCACTTCGTCGGCGCGCGCGATGTCGTCGATCCCGAGCCAGAAATCGACTTCGGAAAAACGGCGGCGGAAAGTTTGGTCGCGGTCGTATGCCGTAAGACACCCGGAAACCGCAAGAAGCCGGTGCGGCGCCGCTTTTTTCCACTCGATGCCGCGCACGATCTCCTCGACCGCCTCGTTGCGGGCGGCGGGGATGAAAGCGCAGGTGTTGACCAAATACAAGTCGGCGTTTTCCGGACTGTCGGCAATACTCCACCCCGCCGCGAGCAAGCCGCCCGAAATGACTTCAAGATCATTGAGGTTTTTCGGACAGCCGAGCGAAACGGGAAAAAAGGCGCCGCGCTGAATTTTTTTTTGCATAAAATGACTTTCCTTTGACATCTGCCGTTATAATATACATCCTGCCGCCTTATTTTTCCACTCCGGCGCGCAACAGAAACGCCGCCAGAAATTTGCGGATGTTGCCGACGGAAGCGATATCGAGGTATTCCGACGGCGTATGCAAATTTCCGTGAAGCGGAAACGTCGCGATGACGGGCAATTCCGGCGCCTTGCCGCGGATGATGCCGCACTCCAGACCGGCGTGAATGACTTCAAAGCGCGCCTCGTTTCCGAAAAGTTCGCGCCAGGTGGCGGCGGCGATGCGCTGAAACGCGTTGATTTCGGGCTTCCAGCCGGGGTAAGGTTGCAGATGCTCCGCCTTGACGGCAAGTTTCCCGAAGTGCCGGACGATCCGGCGCGCCGTCTGATCCCGTCTGGCATCGGAAAAGGAACGCTGACTGGAAACAAGTTCAAGCCCTTTGCTTTGCGGAATTGCCATTCCGATATTGGAACTGGTATAAACGCTTTGGTAACGCTTGGAAAAAGCGAGCGCCCCATCCGGCGCGGCGGCAAGTTTTTTCAGAAATGCCTCGCTGAAATTTCCGGCAAAAACTTTTTCGACCGGAGCGGCGGCACCGACTTGCAAAATGAAGTTTTGGTCGCAAGGAGACAATTCCTTCCGCAAAAGAGCGGCGCGGCGTTGCAAAAGCGGCTCCAACTGCGCAAGCGGCATTTCCGAAACGCCCCGGCAAAATGCCTGCGCCGGGATCGCATTGTCGGCGTTCCCGCCGGAAAATTCCGCAAGTTTCAACGGATTTCCCGTCAGGATCTTTGCCAGCAAAATCAGCGCGTTGGCGCGACGCAGATGAATGTCGACGCCGGAGTGTCCTCCCGTGAGATTGCCGAGCGTGACCGCAAAATGTTCCCCTTTTCCCGCATTTTCCCATCCGGGAGCAAAAGCAAGATGCGTCCTGACGCCTCCGGCACAGCCGATCTGAAAGACGTTGTCGCACCCGGAATCGAGGTTGACCAACAGTTTGCCGCGCAGAAACTCCTCCGGCAAAGCGGCGGTGCCGAGCATTCCGACTTCCTCCTGTTTCGTAAACAAAGCGGCAAGCGGGATGTTTTGCAATTCCATGTCAAAGAGCATCGACAGCGCGAGCGCGATGCCCATACCGTCGTCGCCGCCGAGCGTCGTCCCGTCGGCGCGGACGTTTTTTCCGTCGATGACGGGGATGACCGCGTCCCGCGTGAAATCGAATTTTTTGCCGTCGATACAAGCGGGCACCATATCCATATGAGCCTGCAAAATGATCGCCTCGTCAAAATCGGCGTTTGAGCGGTCGATGCGCAAATTGCCGTAATCGTCGAAACGCGCAAGACAACCGTGGTTTTCCGCCAGTGCTTTCAAATACAAAGACAACTTTTTTTCCGCGCCCGACGGATGCGGGATTTGGCAGATCCCGGCAAAAATGCTCCATACATCCTGCGGGAAAAGTTGCGACAGGGAATCCATCTTTTTCTCTCCTCAAAAAAAATACGATGGAAAAATATAACGGGTTTCGCCCTTTTTTTCAACTCAAGAAAGCATCCGTACCATTGAAAACGGCGGAAAAGATGCTATATTATGGAATAATTGACCGGATAATTTATTGCAAAATCAATACAGGCGGCTTCCAAGCCGCGCCAATTTGTCAGGAAAGGTTTGAAAAAATGGCTAACGCAAAGTTGAATGACGCCCTTTTGATGGAAGTTAAAAATGACGGTGCCTGCCGCCGCGAATTCACTTTCAAACTGCCCGCCGATGCGGTAAAAAACGAAACAAACCGCGTTTTGAGCTACGTCGCGTCGATGGTTCAGTTGCCCGGTTTCCGCGCCGGCAAAGCGCCGCTCAATCTCGTCAGGACGAAATACGCCGACGAGTTGCAAAATGAACTCCGCAGCCGCCTTGTCAGTGCCGCGATCGAAAAACTCGAAGCCGACAAGTCAGCCGACATCCTCAACGTCAGTTTCAAGAAAGATCCCGAGATCGCCGACGGCAAGGAAGTCGAATTCGTCCTCAACGTCGACGTCGCGCCCGAAATTGATCTCGGCGACTACAAGTCGATCAAACTCGACATCCCCGCGGAAGCGGTTTCCGATGAAAAACTCAACGAGCGCATCGACATGTACCGCTCGATGTGGGGCGGCTATGCCGACAGCGCCGAGCCCGCCAAGGCGGACGATATGCTCAAAGTAAGTTACAAGAGCGATTTCACCCCTGCCGAAGACGCCGATGCCTCCGTCAAGCGTCAGGCCGCCGCCGAAGATACTTTCCTCTGGCTCAGCGAGCCTGAAATGATCCCCGGCTGCATCAAGGCGCTCACCGGAGCCGAAAAGGGCAAGGAATACGATTTCACCGCCGACTATCCCGAAAATTACCGCGATGCCGCGCTCGCCGGCAAAAAAGTCAATTACCACGTCACGGTTTCGGCGGTCCAGACCCGCGCGAAACTTTCCGACGCCGAATTGATCGAGCGCGTCAAGGCGCCTTCGATGGAGGAATTCCGCAAGACGCTCAAAGCGGCTTTGGAGCAGGAAAACAACGGCAAGCGTCTTGAAGCGGCGCAGGAAGCGTTTTTCAACAAACTGGACGAAAGTGCCGGCAAATTTGAATTGCCCCCGACGCTCCTTGACAACGAAACCGCCAAGGAATTGCAGAAACTGATGCGCGACGTCCGCACCGACGAGGATGCCGAAAAATTCAAGGCGGCGATCGAAGACCACAAAAAGAACGCCCGCGCGAATGCCGAAAAATCGCTTCGCAAAACGCTGATCCTGCGTCAGCTCGCCAAGGCGGAAAAGATCACCGTCAGCGACGAGGAAGTCGCCTATCAGCTCGAATCGATGAGCCGCTACTACGGCTACAAACTTCAGGATATGCGCGCGATGATCGAGAAAAACGGCGCGGCGGAAGAACTGCGTCAGGATCTCCTCAACAGCAAGGCGCTTTTCCAGGTCGCCGAAGCGGCGTTGAAGTAAGTTGCAAAAAAAAAAGGAGCGGACGCCATGAAAAGCAATTCGTATCTGATCCCGATGGTGGTCGAGCAGACCGCGATGGGAGAGCGTTCCTACGATATTTACTCCCGTTTGCTCAAAGACCGGATCATTCTGCTCGGCACTCCGATCGACGACAACGTCGCCAATTTGATCGTCGCCCAGTTGCTCTTTTTGCAGGCGGAAGACCCCAAAAAGGACATCGACCTCTACATTCAGAGCCCCGGCGGCAGCGTGACGGCGGGACTTGCGATCTACGACACGATGCAGACGATCTCCTGCGATGTGCGCACCTACTGCATCGGGCAATGCGCTTCGATGGGCGCGGTGTTGCTTTCCGCCGGGGCGCCGGGCAAGCGTTTCGCTCTGCCCAACAGCCGCATCATGATCCATCAGGTGCTCGGCGGAGCCGAAGGTCAGGCGACCGACATCGAGATCCATACGCGTGAGATCCTGCGGCTGAAAACGACGCTGAACCAGATCCTCGCCGACCATTGTCACCAGACTTTGAAAAAGGTCGAAAAGGACACCGAGCGCGATCACTTTATGAGTGCCGCCGAGGCCGTCGAATACGGTCTGGTCGACAAAGTGGTCGAAAAAGTTCGGAGATAATTGCTTTATGGCGATCGACAAAGATAAAATTTCCTGCGCTTTTTGCGGCAGGACGCCGAAAAACGCCCCCAACGAAGTTTTTCTGCCGAGTCTTTACGAAAATCTGATGATCTGCTCGTCCTGCCTCAAGCAGGGCAACCGGATCCTGGCGGAAGAAGTCGCCAAGCATCAGAAACAAGCCGGGGCAAAAACCATTGCCGATCTGGTCGTTCCCGATCCGGAAACGATCAAAGCCGAGCTTGACCGTTACGTCATCGGGCAGAACGAGGCGAAAAAAGTCCTTTCCGTCGCCGTACACAACCACTACAAACGCATCAAAAGCCGCATCGCCGGGGCGGAAGACCCGTATGCCGACGTCGAATTGGACAAAAGCAACGTGCTTCTGATCGGTCCCACGGGATGCGGCAAGACGCTTCTGGCGCGCACGCTTGCCAGAATGCTCGATGTGCCTTTTGCCATCAGCGACGCGACGACGCTTACCGAAGCGGGATATGTCGGCGAGGATGTCGAAAACATCCTGCTCCGGCTCTATCAGGCGGCGAACGGCAATCTGGAGCGCGCCCAGATCGGTATCATCTACATCGATGAACTCGATAAAATTTCGCGCAAGAGCGAGAATCCCTCGATCACCCGCGACGTTTCCGGCGAAGGCGTCCAGCAGGCGTTGCTGAAAATCCTTGAGGGGACTGTCGCCAACGTGCCGCCGCAGGGCGGGCGCAAGCATCCCAATCAGGAATATCTCCATATCGATACGAGCAAT
This sequence comes from Victivallaceae bacterium, assembly GCA_024405735.1. Classification (GTDB taxonomy): domain Bacteria; phylum Verrucomicrobiota; class Lentisphaeria; order Victivallales; family Victivallaceae; genus UBA1784. The sequence goes on from JAKSOF010000023.1 coordinate 9,250, forward strand.
ATCCTCTTTATCTGCGGCGGAGCTTTCGTCGGCCTCGACAAGGTGATCCAGCGGCGCACCAACAAACCGGTGCTCGGTTTTACCGGAAATGAAGCTCAACAAGAGCCTCAAAACGCCGCAAAGGAAAGCCAAAATCCCTTTGCCGGATGCGAGCCGGAGGATATTATCCGCTACGGCTTGATCCCCGAACTTGTCGGACGCTTGCCGGTCATTACCGCGCTCAAGGAACTGGCGGCGGAGGATCTCGTCCGCGTCCTGCAGGAGCCGAAAAACGCGCTGGTCAAGCAATACCAGAGAATGCTCAAAATGGAGGGTGTCGATCTCTCTTTCACCAAAGACGCATTGCGCCTGATCGCGGATAAATCGGTCAAGCGCGGCACGGGGGCGCGCGGACTCCGCTCGATCATGGAAAATCTGATGCTCGACATCATGTACGATGCTCCCGCTTATCGCGCGGGCGGCAAATGCGTGGTCACGGCGGAAGCCGTTCAAGGCGGGAAACCGCTGAAAATCACCCCGTCGAAAAAATAATGGCGGAGCTTACCAAAACCATTGTGATCCGTCCCGATAAAGCCGCTTCCCGCGGCGCAACACCGGAACTGGATCAGTTGACCGTCAAACCGCAGGAGCGTTATAAATTCCTCCGCAGTATCGGTTTCGGCGGGATGAAAGGCGTATTGCTCGTCCACGACAGCGATACCGACCGCGACGTCGCAATGGCGATCATGCCCGATTTCCGCGAACGTCCGAAACAGGACTTGGAGCGTTTTGTCCGTGAAGCCAAAGTAACGGCGAAACTGGAGCACCCCAACATCATTTCCATTTACGACATCGGCATCGACCGTTCCGGCTCTCCCTATTTCACGATGCAGTATCTGCGCGGAATGCCGCTCGACCATCTTTTGCGGCGCATCGCGCAAGGCGATGAAAAAGTGGAAAAATACAAACTCGACCGCCTGCTGATGATCTATTTGAGGATCTGCAACGCGGTGGACTTCGCCCATTCGCGCAAAATCTGCCATCTCGACCTCAAGCCTGCCAATATCAACATCGGCGACTTCGGAGAAGTCCAGGTGATCGACTGGGGGCTGGCGCGTGAGATCGGCGAGGACGGTTTTATCAAAGGCGCGCGCAACGACAACAACCGGGGCACGCCGGGATTTATCGCGCCGGAACTTTTTACCACCGGAAAAAAGCGAAAGGTCGATCTGCGCGCCGATATTTTTTCCCTGGGCGCGATCCTCTACTCGATGCTCGCCCTAAAACCGCCGTTGGCGGGACTTCCCTTGGAAGAAATTTTAAAACGTACTGCGGCAGGCGCGATTCCCCGCCCCTCCTCCATCGCGCCGGAAAACCGCAAAATCCCCGCCGCACTGGAAGCCGTCGCGATGAAAGCGCTCTCCGCCGACCCCGATTGCCGCTACAACAATGTTGCGGAATTGAAAGCGGAGATCCGCGCTTACAACGCCGGATTCGCGACGGAGGCGGAGCACGCTTCCGCACCGCAGAAAATCAACCTCTTTTTCTGGCGCAATTATCTTTACATCACGATCGGCGCATTACTGGCGGTCGTGGGGTGGCTCATTTACCGCATCATCGTCCTGAAGCACTTCTGATTTTGCCAGCAGGACGCTCAATTTCTCCTCGTTGACGCCGACCTCAAATCCGTGATGCACCGCATCGTGCCAGACGCCGGGAGCAAGCGGCAGACGGCTGACCAGAAGCGGAACCGCCCGAAACGGCAGAAGCGGCACGGGGCTTTTTGCCGCGAGCATCGCTCTTTCGCGCGCCGGAAGTTCCGGCGCCGCCTCGACGGCGACAACGCCTTGCTCCGCAAGAAGTTGCGCGGCAAAACTGTTGGCGACGGCAACGGGAAAACGCGTAACGATTTTCCCCTTTTTGTGCGGAAGCCAATTCAGCGCGTGAAGTCCTTCAACGGCAATGACTTTGTCATCTTTCAGCGCGGCGGCGAAACGGGATCTTTCCATTTCCACATTTCCCTCCGGAAGAAAACCGTAAAAGCGCGTATCGATCGTTTCCGGGATCGCCCTTGCGGATGCGGGACGAAATATGGAGTGATCGGCGGCAAAACGCGCGGCGGCAAGAGCGCCGGGATCGGCTTCCGGCAACAGTTTGCCGGAGATATCCGCCCAGAATTCCCGGCGGATCGCCTTGATGACGCTTGCGGGGACAAATAATTTGCCGTCGACGGAAACGGTGATTTTGCCGGGGGACAACGTCTCCGGCGCGCCGGAGAAAAACACCTCCCTCACGGTTTCCGCCGTAAGTTCGTGCCGTTGCGCCTCGGCAAAATCGACGCATTTTGCCCATTGCCCGTCAAAACGCGGCGAGGAAATACGCCACTTGTGCGCAGAAATTTCTATTTGGAGATCGATTTTTTCGCGCCGGGGCGGCAAATTTTTCAAACGGCGCGTGAAATCAAAGCCGTTCTCGCCGATTTTGAGCAAGAGGAAATTTTTTCCGGCACGGCAATCCGTCGCGATCTCGACGGTTGCGCCGCTTCGCGCACGGAGCAGATTCCCGGAAGCGTCGCGCATTGAGATCAGAGAAAACGTTTCACCCTCGCCGCCTTCCGGCGGCACAAGGCGCAAACGGTCGCCGAGGTGAAGTTTGTTTTGCAGTCTTACCGTGATATTTCCCCGGCGGGCGGAAATCACATTGCCGACGGCGATCCCGAAAACGCCCGGGCGGCGCACGTCGATCAATTTGTCATACCGTTTGCGGTCGAAAAAGCCGCTGTCGTTTGCCCTGCCCGAAGCGGAAGCAAGAAGCGTCTGCGCATCCAGCAATGTTTTTTCATCCGGTTCCGGCGCATCCAGAAGCATCCGGTAGGCGCGCGTACACTTCCAGACGTATTCCGGCGGACGCAACCGCCCTTCGATTTTGAGCGAGGCAATGCCCATCTTGCGCAATTCGGGCAAAAACGCGACGCCGCAAAGATCCGCCGGAGACAAACGGTATTCCCCGTCGTAAGCGCGGCGGCAGGGCTGTTTGCAGACTCCGCGGTTGCCCCCTGCCCCGAAAAGATGATGCGACAAAAGACACCTGCCGGAGAGCGAACAGCATAGTGAACCGTGGATAAACACTTCAAGTTCGACCGGCGACTTCGCGGCGATCGTCCGCAATTCGTCAAGCGGTATCTGCCGCTCGAGAATAACGCGGGAAAAGCCGAGTTTCGCCGCGAATTCCACCCCCGCCGAGTTGTGGATGCCCATTTGCGTCGATGCGTGAAGCGTCAGATTTGGGAAATACTTTTTGACGATCCCCGCGACGCCGAGATCCTGAACGATCAGCGCATCCGGCTGCAAACGGGAAATCACGCCGAGCGTTTCAACGAGCCGGGGCAATTCGCTTTCATAGATCAAAGTGTTGAGCGTCAGATAGACTTTTTTGCCCTGACGGTGAAAAAGTTCGATAACGCCCGCCATCGTATCGGGGGTGAAGTTTTCCGCCCGCGCCCGCGCGTTGAAGCGACCGAGTCCGCAATAAACGGCATCGGCTCCGGCGTCCAATGCGGCAAGCGCCGTTTCGACGTTTCCGGCAGGGGCAAGCAATTCGATCGGGCGCGGCGCACTCATTTCAACGGCTGACGAAATCCACGAGTTTCTGCGCGGAGATCACACCGCTTTTTTCTTCGATCAGCGCACCGTCGCGGTAAAGAAAAAGCCGCGGCAGACTGGTCACGCCGTACTCCGCCGCAAGAAGCGGGAATTTTTCGATGTCGATCTTGCCGACGACAAGAGCGGGGGGCATTTTTTCCGCAACCGACGCCAGCACCTTGTCCAAAACCTTGCAGGCACTGCACCAGGGGGCATAAAAATCGAGCAGAAGTTCTTTTTCGTTGAGATGTTGCGGCAATGTTTCCGGGGTCAATTCAAGGATCGTCATATTTTCCTCCCTTTTTGCGGGTCAGAAATCAATATAAGCGTTTTTGCGGAAAAATCAAGTCTCAACGTCTGCCGAAACGGCGTTCCAGTTCTTTTTCCGACAGGGTGATCATCGTCGGACGGCCGTGAGGACAAAGCGTCCCCTGCCGGCATGCTTTCAACTTCTGGAGCAAAGTCGTCGCCTCCTCGACGCTCAAGACCCAATGCGCCTTGACTGCAGCTTTACAGGCGGCGCGGGCGGCGAATTCGGGATTGACCGGCATTTGCGCGCGCGAATTTTCCAGTAATTCGTCGAGCATTTCCTCGACGATTTGCGACACCGGAGCCATATGCTCGTTGAAATTGCTCGGGATCGCGTTGACGATGACGTTGCGTCCGCCCATATCCTCGAAATCGAAACCCAGTTTGGCAAAAACGTCCCGGTTGCGCAAAAGCAATGCCGCCTTGGCGGGAGGCAGTTCCAGCATCTGCCCGATGAGCAACGGCTGACTGGCACTGCTCCCCGAAGCGAGCCGGTCGAGGATCTCTTCAAACAAAATCCTTTCGTGCGCGGCATGCTGATCGACGACGATCAGGGCTCCGCCGCCCGCCGCGAGGATATAGGTGTCGTCGTAAATACCCAGAACGCGGTCGGGCCACGCTCCGGCAAAGACCGCCTCTTCGGGGATCGCCGCCCGTATCCGGACGACGGGAGAATTTTCCGCCGGACGGTCGGTCAACGTGGAAACTTCAGGTGTTTGCGGTTCGGGTGTTTCTTTTGCCGGAGGAGGCTCTTTCGGGCAGACCTCTTCCTCCGCAGGAATTGTTTTGACCGCGGGGGCGGCTAATTCCTGCAACTCCATCTGAACCGAGGATCGCGGCTGATATGCCACTTGCGCCGCCTGCAATATCTGCTCGATGGAAATCGACTTCGGCACGGCGGGTTCGGGAGAAAGCGTTTCGGCGTTTTGCTCCGCGTTTTCGTGGAGCGCCTGCCGCACGGCGGTACCGACGGCGCGGGTGATGAAGTATTCCGATTTGAAGCGCACTTCGCGTTTTGCCGGATGGACGTTGATGTCGAATTCCTCCGGCGGAAGTTCAATAAAAAGCAAAGCGGGCGGGAAACGTCCCGATTCGTTTTCCAGCGTGCCGTAACCGTCGCGGATGCCGCGCCATACGGGAAGCGATTCCACAGGGCGGCCGTTGAGATAAATGCGCTGTTCACGCCGTCCGGGGCGGGTGAATCCCGGCGCGGCGACCAGTCCGTGAATACGACAGTCCCCCTCGACGTATTCGACTTTTTTCAAATTGGCGGCGAAATTGCGGCCGAAAAATTCCCGCACCCGCAACTCCGGCGTCGCATCTGGCACACAGCTGAAAACCTTTTTGCGGTCGATCAGCAGCGTGAATCCGGCTCCGGTATTGCCCAGAGCGAGATTCATCAGCGTTTCCTCGATGTGATGCTCCTCGGTCGGGTTGGATTTCAGGAACTTTTTCCGTGCGGGCGTGTTGAAAAAAAGTTCCCGCACCTCAATGGTCGTACCGACGGCGCCGCCGCAGGGATGGCAATGGATCCTTTTGCCACCTTCGACGAGAACTTCGACGCCCTCGGCTTCGTCGGCGGTGCGAGTGCGGATGGTAACTTTTGCCACCGCCGCGATCGACGGGATCGCCTCGCCCCGGAAACCGAGCGTGGAAATATGGTTGATCCCCTCGTCGGAAAGCAGTTTGCTCGTCCCGTGCGGTTCCAGCGCAAGCAACGCGTCTTCGCCGTCCATGCCGCAACCGTTGTCGGAAACGGAAATAAGATGAAGCCCCGCCCGTTCGATCGCCACCGTGATCTGCGTCGCTCCCGCATCAAGGGAATTTTCGACCAGTTCCTTGACGACGGAAGCGGGACGCTCGATGACTTCTCCGGCGGCGATGCGGTTGCTCAACTCCACCGGCATAACGTGAATTTTGCTCACCGCGTTTCCTCCGCGACAAAATGACAACGGCAAAGCCGGTTCCCGAGTAGCTTCAAAAGCGGCATTTCAGCCTGACAGCGTTTTTTTCCGGCGTCGGGAAGCGTTTCCTCAAGACTGCAGCGTCCGCAGAAACGGCACCCCGGGGCAAAGCGGTCGGGCGTCGGCACACTGCCCGGGATCGTCGCAAGTTTCCCCTCCGGCGCGCCCGGCACCGGCACCGCTTTGAGCAATGCCTTCGTATAAGGATGTGCGGGGTGATCGATGAGAGTGCGGCAATCGCCGCTTTCGACCACGTCGCCCGCATACATCACGCAGACGCGATCCGCCAACTGGGAAACGATCCCGAGATTGTGCGTGACCAGTATGACGCTCATCTGCCGTTCGCGGCAGAGTTTTTCGAGCAAATCGAGGATCTGCGCCTGAATGGTGACGTCAAGCGCGGTCGTCGGCTCGTCGGCGATAAGCAGCCGCGGATTCCCGGCGAGCGCCATCGCGATCATCACGCGCTGCTGCATACCGCCGGAAAGTTCGTGCGGAAAAGCCCGGACGCGGCTTTCCGGCGCGGGGATCCCGACAGCGGCGAGCAAGCGGATGACTTCCGCGCGGCGGTCGCGTATGCCGGGGCGGTGAAGTTCCAGCACTTCCTCGATCTGATCCCCGATGCGGAAAACGGGATTCAACGCCGCCGCAGGTTCCTGAAAAATGTAGGCGATCTCACTGCCGCGAAGTTCGCGGATCTTGGATTCCGAAAGCGACAGCAGATCGACTTCGCGACCATCCTTGCAGCGATAACACACCGCGTCGGCGCGCGGCGTCGCCGCACGGTCGAGCAACCGCGCGAAACTCAAGCACGAGATGCTTTTGCCGCATCCCGATTCCCCGACCAGCGCGAGGATCTCCCCCTGACGCAATTCAAACGAAACGTCGCGGACCACGGGCAAACGCCCGAAAGAGATCGCCAGACGGGAAACACGAAGCAAATAATTTTCGTCCATTTTATCTTTCCTTTTATGAAATATAGCACGATCGGAAAAAATTTCCAGATGAAACTTGGATTTTTCACATAAAGGAGTGTATATTACATTAAGTTTATATCCAGGACCCCGAAAAACATCGTTTTGCAAGGAAATTTTATGGAAAAAGTTTTCATCACCGGTCGCGGATTGGTCACGCCGCTTGGGAACTCTTTGGCGGAAAACGAAGCGGCGTTGCGCGCCGGAAAAAGCGGCATCAGCACCGTCCCGAGTTTCGTCGAGCACGAAATGACCAGCACGGTCGGCGGGATCGCGCAGTACGGCGAAATCGACCCGGCTTTGATCGACCGCAAAACGATGCGTTTCTGCCCCCCGACGGGCGTGATGTCGCTCCTCGCCGCCGATCAGGCTTTCCGCGAAGCGGGAATTCCCCGCGACGAAGTCAGAAATCACCGCATCGCCATCGTCAGCGGCATTCCCGACAGCAATTCGATCGAAATTTTTGAGACCGCGTACAACTACACGGTCAACAACAACAAAATGCGGGCGGTCTCCCCCTGTGCGATCCCCCGGATCATGGCGAGCAGCGCGGGGTCGATCATTTCGATGACTTTCGGCATCACCGGAGAATCCTTTGACGTTTCCGCCGCTTGCTCCAGCAGTGCCATCGCCGTGATGCTCGGCGCCCGGCTGATCCGTTCGGGAGAATACGATATGGTACTCGCCGGCGGAGCCGAAGCCATCGACTGGTGTATGACCGTCGGTTTTTGCGCCTGTCACGCCTTGAGCCGCAAATTCAACGAAACGCCGCATCTTGCCAGCCGTCCTTTCGACCGCGAACGCGACGGTTTCGTCATCTCCTCCGGCGCCGCGTTCATGCTTCTGGAATCGGAAAAGAGCGTCTTGCAGCGAAATGCCAGGCCGATCAGCTGCATCAGCGGATTTGCCGCCAACAGCAACGCGACCGATATGGTCGTACCCGATGCGGTGCGCACCGCGCAGGTAATGCGTGCCGCGATCTCTTCCGCGGGGTTGACGCCCGATGAGATCGGCTACGTCAACACGCACGGCACGTCGACTCCGGTCGGCGACAAGGTGGAAATGGAGGCTCTGCACGAAGTTTTCGGCTCGCGCAGTCCCGCGATCAACAGTACGAAATCGCAGACGGGGCATATGATCGGCGCCACCGGCGCGGCGGAAGTGATCTTTTCTTCGCTGATGCTGGAAAAGGATTTCCTTTCGCCCTCGGTCAATTTGTTCGATCCCGACCCCGAATTTGCCTGGGCGGACTTTGTCCGGGAATGCCGTACGGGGACGAAGATCCGCCACGCGCTTTCCAACAGTTTCGCTTTCGGCGGCTCCAACTGCGCGCTGGTGATTTCCGACCTCAAGTAATATGCAAGCAAAAATCATCCGGCAACTCGACATTCCCCGCGCCTACCCTGCCCCGAAATCCGATACGGAATTTCAGGTCGCAAAAGCCGACTGGCGCAACGGGCTTATCGTCCGGATGCCCAATCATCTCGGCGACGCGATCATGGCGCTTCCGGCGCTGGCGGCGCTGAAATCGCTGTTGCCGAAATTCTGTGCGCTCGCGGTGCTTGCACCCGCCAGTCAGAAACAACTCTACGAAGCACTGCCGCACCTTGTCGACAAGATATTTGAAATCGACGCGCATCGCTTTTTCGACCGCAAAACGCGGCGCCTCATCCGCATTTTCCGCGCCGGAGCTGGCGTGCTTTTCAACAACTCCTTCCGCGACGCCGTTGCACTTAAAATGGCAAAAGTGCCCCGCCTTTTCGGCTACGATGCACGGTGCCGCAAATTCCTTTTTGCCGGAACTTTGCCGCTTCCGAAACGGCCGCGACACAAGGCGATGGAGATCCATCAAGCCAATCTCTACTACGCCGTCGCCGAGGCTTTCGGCGCGGATAAGTGGAATGGGCAAATGGTCGATTTCCAGTTAAATCCGGCAATCGGACTGCCGGAAAAACTCATCCCCTTTGCCCGGCATCCGAAACTTTTGGTCATCGCTTCGGGCGCCGCCTACGGCGCCGCCAAGCGTTACGGCGCGGACTCCTATCACGTTATCGCAAAAAAATGGATCGCCGAGGACGGTGTCGTCGCCGTCGTCGGCAGTGCCGGAGAAGCCGCCATCGGAGAAGAGGTCATCAAGGGATTCCTGCCTGAAAGCGCCGTCAATGTCTGCGGCAAAACCGATCTGGCGCAACTGATGAAACTCCTTCAATGCAGTCGCGTCGCCGTTGCCAACGATTCCGGCACGATGCACCTTGCCGCCGCCTTGCGCGTACCGGGAGCGACCGTTTTCGGGCCGACCGATTACACCTCGACCGCCCCCGTCGGCGACTGGAGCCTCATTCTTTCCCCCACGCAATGCGCGCCCTGCCTGCGGCGCGTCTGTCCCCAGGGCGATCATTTGTGCATGGCGCAGATGCCCCCCGAAACGGTGGCGGAGGAACTTTTCCGGCTGGCGGGATTCGGGACTGCCGATACTCGCGAATAAAAACACTTCAACCGGAAGCGTTTTATTTTCCCATTGTGACCAGATCGGCGAAGCGCGCTCCGATCAAAGCGGCAAGTTTTACCGGATCAAGCCGGATGTTGAGCCCGACTTTGCCGCCGGAAATGCCGATCTCGTCAAAAAGCTGTGCGCTTTCCTCGATAAAGGTGGGGAATTGTTTTTTCATCCCGACGGGAGAGCATCCGCCGTGGACATATCCCGTCGTAGGCAGTAATTCTTTCAACGGGATCATTTCGATGCTTTTGCTTTCCGCAATGCGGGCGGCTTTTTTGAGGTCAAGTTCTCCCGTCGCCGGAACGACGAAGACGAAATGCTCTTTGGCGGGATTGACGGCGACTAAAGTTTTGAAACATTGTTCAAAGGGCAGACCGGTTTTGACCGCGATGGAGCGCGCGTCGATCAAACCGTCGGAAACATCGTATTCGCGGACGACGTAATCGATCCCCGCGAGGTCAAGCAACCGCAAAGCATTGGTCTTGGCGGCGGATCTCGTCATTTTTCAATCCTTGTGCGGCAAAACGCCGGGGATGCGGTCGATCGCCTCAAGCACCATTTTGGGCGTAATGACCTTGGTGCACTCGATTTCGCGCGGCGTACCGAGGTGACGCGGACACCAGATCGGCACTTTCATATCGAAAAAGAGATTGCTGTCATTCCAGCATCCGTGACAGAAATGGAAGTTGGTCACCCGGTACGGGGTCGGAAATTCCGAACCGTCGAGCGTGAATCCGGAAATCATCACGCAGGGGATCTTGCAATTCCACGCAAGCCAACTCAAACCGCTCGGCAAACCGATGAAAAACGCCGCGTGCTGAAGCAATGCGATGCGTTCGGTGATCGGTTTGCGTCCGGTAAAATCTTCCGCCTCGCTCGGCACCGAAATTTTCATCGGGCCGTATTGCAACGTATGATCCCGGTCGATGACAAGGACGCGGTAACCGCGCCGTTTGAGTTCCCTAATGACGGTATTCCACCCGTCGGGGTGATTCCAGTGTTTCGCCGGATTGGTCGCCATCGCCGAAATGCAGACAAACGGTTCCGGAAATGGACGCGGAGCGTCAAGCGTCAGTTTGACCTGACACGGCTCCGGCGGCAAACCGAGCAACTTGGCGACCGAGCCCTGCATCCCGAAATTCTGATGATCCGAGGGTCTCCAGTTTTTGCGTTCCTTGGGGAAAATCGCACAAAAGTAACAACCGTAACCGGTAAGATTGGGTTCCGTACCGACCGGAATAAATTTGATTTCAGGATAATTTTTGGCGACGATGCGGATCAGCCATTCGCCGCAGACGCAAGTGAGTTTGCAATTGCGCGCCTTGCGGAATTCCTCGGAATAAGGCAACCACGCGAGATTGTCGCCGAGCCCGCCGTCGGGAATGACGATCGTCACATCCTTGCCGCGGCAGTCGTAATCGTGCGAAGCGATCAGGTTTTCCTTTTCGTCGAAAATCTCAATACGCCAGGGGATGTAATACTTGCGGTTGGATGTCAGCATCCCCTCCCCGTTGAAATGGTATTCCTCTAGCACCACACCGCTGTCGAGATCGATGCCGCGCACGTGAAGTTTGGAGCCTTTGGGAGCCGTCAGTCGGAAACCGTGGCAGAAATCAAGCAATATGCCGTGTCCCAAATCAATGGTGGGTTTGGGCGGCAAATGGACCAATGCTGTCGCATTACGGGGATCGGGGCCGATCTCGGGACCGATTTTCGGCGTTTCAGCTTCCCTCGGAGCGGTTTGCAATCCCGAAACATTGATCGGTTTGTGCGTCGGCGCCGAAAACGCCGGAGCCGAAAAAGAATAAGAGATTTTTTTACTGTCGGCCATCTGACCTGTCCTCGCGAAAACAGTCTCCAAAAATTGAAAATGCGAACTTAATGCTGCTTCATCCAAAAAGCAAGACTAAGTTCGCAACTTCAGATCTTACAAGACCCAAAGCAAGCGGCACAGTTTTATAGCCGCCACCCGAGTACAGTCCGACTGCGCCGCACGAAACTCAAAGGCAGTAAGTTTTCCGCCCGGTGCCACACCCTGCGCGCGATCGCCGTTACCCGTCGGCAAAGCCCGTAGACTGTGCAACAAAAAGTTTCCGCGACGTGCCGGATCCGGTAGCTGCTCGCCGCAAGGAGAGCCTCTACCGGAGTCACAACACTACGGACGGAACCGGCGACGGTCGTCCCGCAGAAGCCGAAAGCGACACCGTCTGCCGGCAAATTGCCGATAAACGAGATCACCAAAGTTTCACGGGACTTATCCATCACTCAGTTCCTTTTGTCGTCAATCAACTGAATTAGTTGTTGGCGTTTTCGTTTTTCTGAAGGACGCCGGCTTCGACGAGCTTGTCGATCAGCTGCTGCATCGAATTGAAAGCGGCGAGGAAGCCCTGCGGGGGCATGATGATGCGGACATTGCTCTGGGGAACCGGAGCTTTGCCGTCAGCCTCGGGCTGCAGCGTGACAAAGTCAAAACGAACCATGTTGCCGGCGAAGTGGATCTGACCGATACCGTCAGCGAAAATTTCTTTCTTTTCAGCCATTTTTCAAATTCCTTAATTTTTTGTGTTTACTGACCTGTGTCCGGGTAAAAACACATCCGATCACTCGGAAAAATGAGTCCTTTCATTTCGGTACACCACTAACTATAGCACAAAAATCCACACTGTCAAGTCAAAAAAAAGCAATTTTTTTCAAATTTTTTGATTTTTTCCGCAAATTATCTGGGAAATTCGCAAGAAAAAAGCAAAAAGGCGTTTGACTTTTTCCGGTGCGGGGTGTATGGTATAATAACGATTTATCCGTTTAACGTAAACGTATTTTAAAAAAATATGGGCGTAACGATCAACGACATCGCCGAAGCAAGCGGCGTCAGCAAGGCGACGGTGTCTTATATATTGAATAATAAGCCGTCGGCTTTTTCGCTGTCGCAACAGACCATCCGCCGCGTGCTTGATGTCTGCGCCGAAATGAAATACTCCCCCGACCGCGTCGCGCAAGCGTTGGCGTTTCAGCGCAAAGCGGCGCTTTCGATCCGGGTCTACAGCCCCTGGCTTTACGCTCAGCACTCCGATTTCATGGCGGTTTTCAACCGCACGGTGGAAAAACTCAGCGCGACAATGAAACTGGAGATCGCATTTGAAAGATTTTCCCCCGGCGCGTTATCCAAAAGTTTCAAAGTTTCCCAATGCGGAAAATACGATGCCGTTCTGATTCTCGGCACGGCGCAGCAGGACGAGCGTTTCCTCGCGCGCAACCGCGAAAAACTGGTCAACGCGATCGTGATGAACCGGTCGATCCTGGGGATCCTTTCGTGCGTCGGCAACGACCGGGAAACGTGCGCATCCCTTGCCGAAAAGGTCGCACAAAGACATCGTTACCGCCGTTATGTGGTGATTTCGCACGACAACGCGAGCCGCCGGGAAAAATCCCGTGCCGAGGGCTTCGCCGCCGGATTGAAACGCGGCAAAGCCGACCCCGTTACGCTGGTCGATTTGCCCTCCGACGGTCAAATCAAAGAAGAATGTCAGGCGTTGCTCGACCGCTATATGGAAAACGGCACGGCATTCTTTTTCGGCACCCATTTGCAGGCGGCGCATATGATGACCGAGGCGCACAAACGCAGATTGGAATTGCCGGACGAGATCGGCATCGTCGGCTACGACCGCAATTCGGTGCTTGACGATTTCCTCTTTCCGGAAATGACGACGATCGACCCGCGCATCGAAAAAATGACCGAAGCGGTCATTGATTTGGCGAAACAACTAAAAGCCGGAAAAAAACCGGAAAGCGTCGTCGTCGAAGCGGAGATCGTGCCGGGGAACAGTTGTCTGATATGAGCGTTCAAAGGAGCGCCGCAAGGCCGCGGCGCCCCAACCAATAACTATAAGTAAGGAGTTGAAAAATGAACGACCGAATCAAATTTTCGGGCCACACCATGGGTGCTCCCCAGTGGGACATCTACCAGATCATCAAAGAATTCAAGAAAATCGGCTACGACGGCATCGAAGTGCGCGTCGCGGCGGATGGTCAGATTAACAGCGAGACCATCACCGACGCCGAATGCCGCAAGATCCGCGCGGCGGCGGACAAGGAAGGCATGGAATTCTCCTGCCTCGTCAGCTACTATCAGAATTTCGTCAACCTTGAAATGCGCGACAGCGTCATCAAGAATCTGAAGCGCGTTGCCGAGATCGCCCACATCCTCCACTGCCCGCTGATCCGCGTTTACGGCGGCGTCGAGCCTTTCAGCACCGCGATCCCGGTCGAGATCAAAGACGCCAAGGGCAAGAAGCAGACCGTCATCGGCGGCGGCACCTGGTTCTGCGATTGCTGGAGCCGTACGGTTTCCGGCATCCGTGAAGTGGCGAAATACGCGGCGACGCTCGGCGTCGGCATCGCGGTCGAAACGCACGTCGGCTCGATCACGATGAGCATCCGCGACACCGTCCGTCTGGTCCAGGACATCAATATGGCGAATGTCGGCATCCTCTTTGACTACGCGTGGGTCGAACTCGCCGGCGTCGAAAGCGGCGCACAGGCGGTCTACGCGGCGGCGCCCTACATCGTTCACTGCCACGTCAAGGACTGGACGCTCGAACAGCGTTTCCCGATCAAGAAAAAGAGCTGCCTGATGGGCAAAGGCACCGTCCGCTGGGCGGAGACCCTCACCGCCCTCAAGGAAGTCGGCTACACCGGCTACGTCAGCGACGAGTACGAGAAATACTGGTATCCGAAAGAACTGCCTTCGACCGAAGAAGGCATGGGCCACAATTTGAATTTCGTCAAGAGCTTCGTGCTCGGCGAAACCAAAAAGGCGGCGAAACCCGTCGCCAAGAAAGCGGCGGCGAAACCTGTTGCCAAAAAGGTCGCGGCAAAGCCTGCCGCCAAAAAAGCGGCGGCGAAACCCGTTGCCAAAAAAGCGGTGAAACCCGCCGCCAAAAAAGTCGCCAAAAAGAAGTAATTCTTTGCTGATGCGATAACATCTCCGGCGGTCCGGCATCCCGGGCCGCCGGGGATTTCTCCCGATTTATCTTTTTTGATTTTGATACTTCCGGCAAGTTGCCGATTGGAATAACGACTCTCGCAAACGCAGGAAAAGAGTTTTATGAAACGAAAAAATTTTACCCTCGTCGAACTTCTGACAGTAATAGCGATCATCGGCATTCTGTCGGCGATCCTGATCCCGACCGTCGGCAAAGCC
>JAKSOF010000024.1 GCA_024405735.1 Victivallaceae bacterium
TTATCAGCTCCGCCATCTCCCGAACATCCGTCCGGAAGCGTCGCGGTCGTATAATATATCACACAATCTTTTCTTTTTCAAACCGATTTTTGTGATATTTTTTATCAGCTCCGCCTCAAATCGGCACACAAGCCGCGAAACGGTCACATAATATATGCCCGTTTTGTCAACGATGCAAACCGTTTCGGCAAGAAAATGTGATTTTTCTTTAATTTTTGGCGGATTTCGCCGTTTCCCGCAGGAAATTCGTCGCCGCCGCAATGCCCGCGAAACTGCCGATCTCGCGTTTGAGCGCGCTGTCGACGATCTCGCACGCGGCAAGCGGTTCCGCCCAGCAGAAGCGGGGCAGATAGCGTTTGATCGGCGCCGTATAGAGGTCGCCGATCGCCCATGCAAGTGTCCCGAGCACCAGTTTCTGCGGATTGAAGGTATTGATCAGGATACCGAATGCCTGCGCGTTGCGCAAAGACATCTCGTCCCAGAGTTTCAGCGCGTAAGCGTCGTTTGCCCTCACCGCCTTTTCCAAAAGAAGCATATCGATCTTGCTCTTGTCGCCGCCCGACTCACGCGCGATATAGGAATCGGGATACTGCGGCAATTCCTCGATCATCCGCTGGGCGAGCGCGCGTCCGCCGCAATAACTCTCGTAACAGCCGCGCAGACCGCAATTGCAGGGACGCCCGTCAAGCTGAATGCACATATGACCGATTTCCCCCGCGCTCAACGTGGCGCCGCCGCGCACCAGATGATTGGCGGCAATGATCCCGCCGCCGATGCCGGTACTCATCGTGAGGTAGATGAAATCACTGCATCCCCTGCCCGCACCGAAGAACCATTCGGCGAGCGCGCCGCAGTTGGCGTCGTTTTCAAAGCACCCGGGGAGCCCGAGATGTTTTTTCATATAGTCGAGGATGGGCACGTCGATCCATTTGGGATTGTTGGGCGGACGCTTCATGATCCCGCGCACGGCATCGGCGGGGAACGGCGCGGAAATGCCGAACGCCGCAAAATCCTGGAGTTCAAGATGCGCTTCCTTTATCAGGCGTTTGGTCTCGGAAACCATCTTCTGCATCGTTTCATCGGGATCGGTATTCACGTTGGGAATGCGGCAACTGCCGAGAAGTTTTCCCTGCGTATCCCCGATGCCGATGCCGACTTTGGTGCCGCCGATATCGAAACCGATCACAAGTTCGCGCTGATTCATCATAAAAAATCTCCGATAAAAGTTGAAACACTACTTGCAGAATATATCACAAGGATTATATTTTACAAGTGCAAAGATTTCGTATTTTCCATATAATATATAAGGAGTGAAAAATGTTTTCAACAATTTCCCTGATCTGCGCGGAAACCCCGGGCGTTTATTACGCCTTTCAAAACAGCGACTCGGTCGGCAAAGGGATCGTCGTTTTTCTTATCATCGGCTCGGTTTTCACCTGGACCGTGATGATCGACAAGGCAATGATGATTTACAAGGCAAAAGGTCTCGCCGATTACTTCATCTACAATTTCCGTGAAAACAAGCGCAACATCGCCACTCCGAACCTGCGCCGCGAAGCCGCCCAGCAGGGCGGCCCGACGGCGATCATCTACGAAGCGGGCGTCGAAAAGCTTCTTGAATTCTACGAACAGGCAACACCCGCCGACACCGCTTCGCTGCAACCGAATGTCATCACGCCGACCAAGCTTTCCGAAGCCCAGCTCAACGCCATCGAAGCCGTCCTCGAACGGGAAGTTTCCGGACAGATCCAGCAACTGGAGACCCGCATCGGATTTCTCGCCACGCTGGTCAGTCTTTCTCCCTTCTGCGGACTTTTCGGCACGGTCTGGGGCGTGATGATGGCATTTTGCGGCATCGCCGCCGCCGGCAAGGCGGACTTCACCGCCCTCGCCCCGGGCGTCGCGGGCGCGCTGTTGACGACGGTCGCGGGACTCGTCGTCGCGATCCCCTCGCTCGTCGGATACAATCTGCTGACGGGGGCGATCCGCGGCATCACGATCTCGATGGACAATTTCACCGAGGAATTCATGGTGCGGATCAAGCTCGAACAGCTCGAAATGCAGAAAAAACAAATGGAGTAAGCTCTTATGCGTCACCACAAACGCGCCCGCTCGCAGATGGCGGCGATCGACCAGATCAACGTGACGCCGTTGCTCGACCTCACCTTTCTGCTTTTGATCGCATTTATGATCACGATGCCGCTGATGGAGTACGGCACGCAGATCAGCGAACCGGAAATGGACAGCAACGAATTGCCGACCGAAAATTTCCAGAGCGTCACTTTCACCAAGGACGGAACCATCATGCTCGGCAAGGAAACGGTTTCCCGCGAGGAACTTTTCGGTCGGCTCCGGAAGTTGAAAAACGACGAACCGAAAACGCAGTTACTGCTTCGCGCCGACGGCAGCCGCTCCTACAACGAAGTCATCGAACTGATGGCGCACATCCGCCGCAGCGGATTTGCCGACGTAACGCTCGTCACGCAAGCGGAAGGGAAATAGTTTCGTGGATACCTTGCGGCGTCAGGCGTTATACCATTATATCACACCGAAAAAGCGCAAACTGGTCTTTTTCGGCGTGATTTTGGCATTGCACGCCGCATTGATTTTCGGACCGCTCCTCTATTACAGTATCCGCAATTACTTCGCGCCGCCGCCGCTTAATTTATTCCGCGTCAAACTCGGCGGCGTCGAACTTTCGCACGCCCCGGAAGTCGGGATGCCGGAGCGCACCCGTCCGGCGCCGCAACCGCCTGCCCCCGCTCCGGCAAAACCGGAGCCGAAACCGGAACCCAAACCGGAGCCAAAGCCCAACCCCAAGCCGGAACCGAAAAAGAGCGTAAAACCGACTCCCAAAAAGAAAGCGGTCAAGAAGAAAACGGTTTCCAAGCAGGCAAAGAAAAAGACTGCCGCCAAAAAGTCCAAGCCGGCACCGAAACCGAGCAAGGAGGAATTGTTGCAGCGCGACGTTTACCGTCCCCCTGCCGGGAGCAATAATTTCAATCCCAATGTCCCGATCGGCTCGCGCAACCGGGGACAGGCATTCGGTCCGCAGGACAACCGCACCCCCGCCGGAGGTGCGACCGAGGAAGAAGAGCGTTTCGGTAAAAATCTCGGACTTTTCATCAAGAGCAAATGGATCCAGCCGCCCCGGATCAAACTCGGCGACACATTGCCCAAAACGATGATCGAATTATCCATCGCCGCCGACGGCCGCGTCATCGGCAAGCGCATCGTCACGCCGAGCGGAAACGCCGCAATGGACGAATCCGTCCGGCGGATGCTCGATCAGCTGACGACCGTGCCGAAACCGCCGCGCGAAGCGACGGTACAGATCTCCGTCGAAACCGAATAGCCGCAATCAAAACGCGCTGTTGACGTCGGCGGTCAATTCCATTTTGAGCATATAAGGCGCACACCCCTTGCCGCCGACCGATTCGATTTGCGTTTTTCCGCAAATCATCTGACGCACGACAATGGTATCGGTCGAACTGTGCGAAACCGACACGGCAAGCGGCAACGGCAGTTTTGCCGCCAGATTTCCCGCGACACGCGAAAATGTATCAAGATTTCGTCCGCGTCCGTACAACAGGAAGTGAAACGGCGTCGCATCGTAATTTTCCCGCTTGCCGCTTCCCAGAAACGATACGGCAAAACCTTCATTCGCCGATGTGGGTAATTCTCCGCAGAAAAAATCATTCAGGCAGTCGATCCCCGCCAGATCCGCGATCAAAAGCGCGACGCCGGGCAACGCCTGCTCCGCCGCGATCATACGGCGGGCGAGACGACTTGTCATCGTGTTGGCGTATCCGGCATTGATCTGCCAGGTAAAACTTGCGCCGCTTGAACGGGTCAGCAGAGCATTGCAAAAAGTTTCATCGATCATAAAAAAATTCCTTACGAAAAAATCAGATGCAACGGGACGACAACGCAGGAAACGGGAATTTCCCGGCGGCGTTGAATGGAAAGATCCAGATGAGGACCGAGTTCAATGGTATGAAAGCCGCTGCATCCCCACTCCGGCAGAGCCGAAAGCAGCGAATGCAGATGATTTTCCAACTCCGTCCGGTCGGAAAAATAAAACGCTACCCGCGCCGACGCCGAAGCGAAATGATCGGCGTCTTTGGCACAGCATTCCGTGATGGAAACCTCGATCCCCTCCGGCAGAGAATCGGGCAACGCGCCTGAAAACACCCGCTGATCCAGTGTCAGCGAAACTTTATTCGCCACATACGCGGCAAGTCGATTTTCGGCAGTCAACAAATCCATTTTATTCTCCTTGTTTTCGGGATGTCCTTCTGAACAAGGATGGTTTTGTCAACCTTATTTTCCGGAAAAGAAAAATTTTTCAGAAAAGATCGGGGGTGTGGGCGAAACGCTCCAGATCGCCGCAATGCGCGTCGATCCAGCGCAGGATCACGCACGTCAGCACTTCGATTTCATCCAAAGTCAGCGCCCTCCCCTCCTCGATGCCGTAAAATTTACGCAGACAGCGGCGACAGCAGCACGCCGTTGCGTGCTGGGCGACAAAGACGGCGAAACCGCGCATCGGCGTCTGACTGCCGTCGTGAGAGGGATGAGCCGCGGCAAGCCGCGTCTGCAAAATTTTCCGGGTCTGCGCCCGCAGTTTTTCCTTGCCGATTTCGGCAAGCGCGGCGCATTCCGCTTCGCTCAAGCGGAAACGCATCCGGAATTTCGACTTGGCAAGGCGCGCATTCAGCGCGGCGTAATCAAAGGAAGCGGCATTCATTTCAGCAGGGCAAAATGCACAATGGGCGCGGCAAAGTCAATTCGTTGCCGTCCGGCTCGTAACCGCGCTCCGTCCAGCGGAAAAAGGTCACTTTTTCCGAAAATTCATCGGCACAGGCAAACCGTCTGCCGCCGTCGAGGAAGTGGATGTCGCGCGGACTTTTGCCGCCGCAATAGCAAAATTGCGTCTGCGTCAAATTTCCCTGTGACGACACCTGATAAAAAACGAGCGAATCCACGCCGCGGTTGCTGACACATAGCATTTTTTTATCCGGACTAAGCCGGATCGCGCCCGCCTTGCTCGTATAGCAATCGAGCGTAAACGGAAGCGTCGGCATGCAATCCCTGATCTGAAATTCCCCGTCGGCATAATCCAACGTCATCACCGTATTGGCAAGTTCGTTGACGAGAAAAGCACGATTGCTTTCCGGCAAAAATTCCAGATGGCGCGGTCCCGACGCCGCCGGAGCGATCGGAGAGCGTTTTGCACCCAAGGGAGAAATGCCGCGCCCCGGTTCAAAGAAATAGCAGTCGATCGCATCCAGTCCGAGATCGACGGAAGCGATATAACGCCCGTCAGGAGTCGGGTGAACGTAATGAACGTGCGGCGCGTCCTGCCGCTTCGGGTGGGTGCCGCGTCCCTCGTGGATAATGATTTGCGTGCGCGTCAAACGGTCGTTTGCCAAACGGAATTCCGTCAGGCTTCCGGAACGGTAATTGGCGGTGTAGACAAAATTTTCATCCGGGGAAAACCCGACGTGGCAACTGGAAAGTCCGCCCGTCGGCTGTAAATCAAGCAAATTCAAATTCCCGTTTTCATTGATTTGAAAGAAAGCCAGCGCGTCGGTCGAACCGTCGAGCGTGCAAGTCGCCGCAAGGTGTTTCCCGTCGCGGCTTTTCGCCAGATACCCCGCGCCTTTCAGCGGAGCAAAGGCGATTTGCCGGGGACGCCCGTCCGCCGCAAAGCGATACGTGTAAATTCCGCCTTGCTCCGTATCGGAATAAGCGGCGATCAAAAAAAAGCGATCCATCATAAAAACCTCAAACGCAAAATGTTATTCAAAAAATACACCGGAACGGTCAAAAAATCAATCGATTTCGACAAAAAAGCGGCAAAGCGGCAATTTTTTATGGAAAGCGACTTGAAAAAAAAGCGGAATGCGGTTATCTTACGCTGTATTATGGTTTAGTTCAAGGATATTATTTATGGAACGGAAAACATTCAGCAAAGTCCCGATCTACATCCGGGATTCCTATAACCGGGCGCTCAGTCACGGCAAAGCCGGAAATTACAACGAAGCGATCAAGATCCTCGTGCCCGCCGCCTGCAACGCGCCGGAAGTGCCGGTGCTTTTTGAACGGCTCCGCGAGTATGAGATCGCCAAATGCAAGGCGATGAATCCGGCGGTCAAGGCGCTTTATCAGATACGCCAGATCTTTGTGCTGTTGCCGCTGATGATAAAAGCCCACACCGACCCGGTCGGGGCGATGGCAAGTTGCGAACGGCAACTCGCCGGATGCGTCGATCAGATCGGCGTACTGAAAATCCTCGCTTCCTGCGCGGAAGTCGCCGAAGCACCGTGGATCGCCGTCAGCGCATTGGAGGCGTTGCGCGAATTTCACCCCAAGGACGAAGTCACTTTGCGCCGGCTCGCAACGGCGATGCAGTTGAACAATCAAGCCAACGAGGCGCTTTCCATCCACCGCAAACTTGCCAGCGGTTCCCCCGCCGATCTCGCCACGCAGAATGAATTGCGTTCGGCGATGGCGCTCGCGAGCATCCAGCGCGGCAACTACGACGACAGCGACAGCGACGCCGCTCCCGCCAAGCGCAATCTCGCCAACAACGAGGAAGCCGTCTTGCAGCAGTTGCTCGAAGGGACGATCCACAATTCCGAGCAGGCGCAACTTCTGATCGACCGTTTCTCCCGCGATCTCGAAACCAACGATTCGATCGACATGCGCCGGAAACTCGCCGACGCCTACATGGTGATGAAAAATTTCAACGAAGCCTACAACCAGTACAAACTCGTCGGCGAAAAGCTCGGCGTTATCGACCCCGTGCTCGACAAACAGATCGAGCAGGCGTACATCGCTCAGCTGGAACAGGGCATCGAGGAGTTGCGCGCCCATCCCGAGCAATTCGATCAACCCGAAACGCAAATCGGGCAGTTCACGCAGGAGATCGCTTCGTACCGCTTGCGCCACGCCGTCAAACGCGCCAAGGATTTCCCGAACGACGCGCAACTGCAATTCGACCTCGGCGCGCTCTATTTCGAGCGTGAAGAATACGACAAGGCGGAAGAAATAATGAAACATTGCGCCGAGATCCCCCAGACGCGCCGCAATGCGCTCGTCTACCTCGGCCGTTGCGCCATTTTGCGCAATGCCCCCAACGAAGCGGTCAAAAACCTGGAAGAAGCGGTCGCCAACATGTACCGTCTCGACAAATACAAGCGCGAAGCGCTCTACTACCTCGGCAATGCCTGTGAAATGACCGGCAACACCGACCGCGCCGCAGAATGTTACAAATTGATTCAGGGCAGTATGGCAAATTACCGCGACATCGTGGAGCGTCTGGAAAAACTGACACCCGCTTCTCCCGATGCCGCACAACAGGAAAAATAAACATCCATATTGATACGGAGGATTGATTATGAGCGAAGAGGAAAACCGCACTTCCAAAGTAAACGACATCGACAATACCCAAACCAAAAAAACCATCCGGTTGCGTCCCGTTCTTTCCAAGGCGGCTCCGGTTCCGCTTGTGAAGCCGGCGGCGGAAGCCCCCGCCGCCCCGCAAAGTGCCATTCCCGTTACGCCCGCCGCGACGGATGACACCCGTACCCGCAAGACGGTCAAACTGAAGCCTTTGATGCCCAAAATCGCGTCGACCAATAAAACGGTCGATCCGCTTGAGATCCACGCCTCCGGCAAATCGATCCTGGACGGAAGCGACACCAAAACCCGTCGCGCGATACAGTTGAGTCAAGCACAGGCGACCGTCAAACCGGCGACGATCGACATCAGCAATGCCAAGGCTCCGGCAAGCGGCACGACCGACGATGACCGTACCGTAAAAGTCAAGCGTCCGACACTTGTCAAGCCGGAAGACGGCGCCGCGCGTCCGGCGTTGAAATTCAATCGTCCCGTCGCTCCGGTGAGCGTTGCCGCGCCCAAACCGGCGCCCGCCGTTGTCCCGCCGCGTCCGGCGGCGATTCCCGTTTCTCCGCAACTCGAAGAGGATGATGAAATCATCGACTACGACGATGACGAAACGCCGGACAAGCTCCAACTCACGCTTTCCGTCGTGGCGGCGATCGCGCTGCTGATTTCGGGAACTTTGCTCGCACTCAGCTATTTCAACGTCGCGCTTTAGGCGCGGAGTTTTGCCGTGGTCACTATCGCGCCGCTCGGCAGCGGCAGCAAAGGGAACGCCCTGATCGTTTCAGCGGGCGGGGAATCGTTGGCGATCGACGCCGGATTTTCCCGTCGGGAGATGCTTGCGCGCATCGTTGCTCACGGCGTCGCGGCGGAAACTTTGCGCGCCGTTTTGATTACTCACGAGCATACCGATCACACTTCGGGATGCCGTCTGCTGTGCGACGAATTGCAGATCCCCGCCTGTATGACGCCGGGAACGAGCAGGATCCTTGAAAAACGCCGTGCCTTGCCGCAACGGGTCCGGCAGTTTTCACCGGGAATGCGCTTTAATATCGGCAGTTTCGTCGTCAACGCCTTTGCGGTACCTCACGATGCGACGGAGCCGGTCGGTTTCGTTGTTGAATACGGCAATTTGAAAATCGGCGTCGCCACCGATCTCGGGGAAGTCAACGCCGACGTTTTTTCGCACTTGCGCGGTTGCGATGCTTTGGTGCTTGAAAGCAACTACGATCCCGACATGCTGGCGCATTCCGACCGGAAACTTTCCCTCAAACGCCGGATCGCCGGTCCCGCCGGACATCTGGAAAATTCCGCCGCCGCCGCCGCTTTGGAAAAACTGACGACGGAAAGGACAAAACTTGTCCTCCTTGCGCACATCAGCAGTGAATGCAATCTGCCGGATCTCGTCGCACAGCAGGCGGGACAAAAACTCGCCGCCAAACATTTGCGCTGGGAAATCATTTCGCAGGAAGGCGACACGCCTTCGTTTGAACTTTAACATTTTCCGGAAGATCCTCACTCCAGTACGCGCTCCCGCGCGCGTTGCGAAAAAGTGATGTTTTCAACTTGCTATTTTTTCAAAAAAGGTGTATTATATATTCTACGAATATCAGAAATATGCCAAAGGAGGTTTTCCGGTGGAAAAATATGATCAGATGCGCAATGCTTCCGACGGTGCGAAAACCGCCGTTTCGATGGCGGTTTTCGGGATCATCGCCGACGCAATCCTGCTGATCGTCGGCGGATTCACCTTTCGCGCGACGGCCGGCGTCCTTTTCGCGCTCGCGCAAATCCCGCTTTTTCTCTCGTTGCTCTTTGCCGTCGCGGCGTTGCTTCACGCCGTTCTTTCCGGCAACGTCGTGCGCGAGGAGGAGGAAAAACGACTGCTTGCCGACCGTCCGGAAAGCCGTCTGCTGCAAACCAGCGAAGATGTGCGTTTCACCGCAAAACGCTCTCTGGAGCGTTATGTCCGTTTCGCGCCCTACGTTGTCGCCGTCATCGGCATCGCGATCACGGCTTACGGCTTGGATTTCGTCCGGACTTTTCCTGAAATCGCGATGCGCGGCAATGCGATCCATTCGGCGTTGATTTCAGCGCTGATGATGCTTTTTTGCGTCTTTTCCGGCGCGTTTTTCAACGGTCAATCCCGCGCCCCGATGTGCCGCTGGCTCCGTCCGTGCGGAGCGGAATTGATCGCGGCTTTTTCCGTCCTCGCGTTGAGCGTCTTTGCCGCGATCTGCCGCCACAACGGGATCTCCGCGCCGGACGCATGGCTCGGCAAAATCGTCTTTTTCATTTTCATCCTCCTCGCTGCGGAAATGGTTTTCAACGGGATCGTCGAATTTTACCGTCCCCGCACCCAGGAGGAGGAGCGTCCCTTTTATGAGAGCCGCTTGCTCGCGCTTTTCACCGAGCCGGGCGGCGTGATGCGCAACATCGCCTCCACGCTTGATTATCAATTCGGCTTCAAGATTTCCGGCACCAGACTTTACGCGCTGATAGAGCGTTCCTTTTTTCCGCTCCTGCTGTTGTGGGCGGTCATTTTCTGGGGAAGCACCGCCATCCACGAAATCAAGGCGGGGGAATGCGGTTTCCGCACCGCTTTCGGAAAAATCATGGATAAAAGCGATCTTGAGCCCGGCATTTATCTCTGCCTGCCCTACCCCTTCGGCTCGCTGGAAAAATTTTCCACGGCGCAACTGCAAAAGGCGATCGTCGGCGAAACACCCGACAAAGACGACCCCGGCGCGTTAAAGGAAATCGTCCTCTGGACGGAGCAACACGGCGGCACCGACGACCAGTTCATCGTCGCCGTGCCGCAGGAAAAGAACGCCCGGGAAACCGCCGCCGGAAACTCCATCGCCTTTATCCGGATGACGATCCCCATCCTCTACCGGGTCAACCATTTGCGTCATTACCTCGTCGATCACAGCGACGCCGACAAGGAGCTCTCCTTGCTCGGCAATGAGATCATCACCGAATTTCTGGCGAGTTCCTCGATGGATTCCATTATGTCCACGGGAAGAAAAGCCGCGGAAAACGATTTGATGCGCCAACTGCAAAAGCGCGCCGACGAAGCAAAGCTCGGCGTGGAAATCGTTTCGCTTTCCATTCTCGACGCGCATCCGCCGACAGGGGGCGAGCAGGACGTCGCCGCCTCTTATCAGCAGGTCATCGGCGCGCTGGAGCAAAAGGAAACTTCCATTCTCGAAGCCCAGGCATACGCGGCGCGGACTTTGCCCGCCGCCGAAGCCGAAGCCGGCGAGCGCATTTCCGGCGCCAAAGCCTACGAACATCAGGTCAAAAAAATCGCGGCGGCGGAAAGCGACCGCTTCACCACCCAGCTCAAAACCTATCTCGTGATGCCGCAGATGTTCAAACTCAAAGCGTATCTCGAACTTTTGGAGGACGAAAGCACCGATATGCGCAAATTCATCATCTCCTCGAAACTGCACGACGAGATCTATGAACTCAACTTTGAGAAAAACGATCGGCTCGACCTCCTCGACGCCCAGATCGGCAACCTCGGCAAATAATTCACAACGGAGTGATTTTTATGGCTAAAAAAGAATTTTTCAAACACTGGCCGACGATGTTGCTCGGTCTCGTCGTCGCGGCGATCCTGCTCGTCGCCGTATTCTCCTATCAACTTGACCAGAGCGAAGTCGCCGTCGTCACCACGTTCGGGAGACCCGCCGTCGTGACGGAGCCGGGACTGCACTTTTGCTGGCCCTATCCTTTCCAGAAAATCTACCGCTTCGACAAGCGCATCCGCTGTTTCGACGGCGGCGCCGGAAAACTGGAGGAAACCTCCACGGCGGATCAGCACAACATCCTCGTCGGCATTTACGTCACCTACCGGATCGCCGATGCGGAAAAATTTTTCACCACATTCAACACGGTCCCCAATGCGGAAAGTCAGCTTAATTCGTGGATGCGCAGCGCGAAAAACGCCGCTTTCGGAAGTTTTTGCTTCAACGAGATCATCAATCCCGACGCCAAGGCTCTGAAATTTCAGACGATCCGGCAGGCGATCCTGAATGACCTGCGGCAACGCACTGCCAATTACGGCATCGTCATCGACGCGGTCGGCATCAACGCCGTCCAGGTGCCGCGCACCATCAGCGAAAAAGTTTTCGCGCGAATGATCGCGGAGCGCAAACGCATCGCCGACAAAAACATCGCCGAGGGGGAAAGCGAAGCGCGGCAGATCCGTATTAAGGCGGACAGCTTGCGCACCATCGTCCTCGCCAACGCCGACGCGCAAGCCAAGGAGATCCGCGCCAAAGGCGACGCCGAAGCCGCCGTCTATTACGCGAAGTTCAAGGAAAATCCGGAACTCGCCCTCTTTTTGCGGCAGTTGGATTCGCTGCGCACCATTCTCAAAGGACGCACGACGCTGATCCTCGATACCGACACCGCGCCCTTTACTTTGCTCAAGCAGGAGACTGAGCGCAAGATTACCACTCCGGTGAAAAAGTAACGGTGACAATATGGATTCCCGCGAAAACATCGATCACGACGAGGGGCGTTTCGGCAAGGGCCTTGCGGCACTGGTCAAAAGCCTGCGCTGGGCATTCGGCATCATGCTCGGCATCATCATTCTGATGCTGATCTACTTTGTTTCTTTCGGCGGATATTTTTCCGTCGAGCCGCAACAGACCGTCCTCGTGCTGCGTTTCGGCAAGATCGTCGACAGCCTTTCTTCCGGCGGATACTGGTTCGTCCCCTACCCCGTCCATCAATTCGTCAGAATTCAGACCAATCAGCAATTTCTGACGGTCGATCTCACTGCCGCCGACGATGGCCGCGCGGCTTCGGCATTGACGCCGGGACGCGACCGCTATCTTCTGACCGGCGACGCCAACATCGTCCACACTTCGTGGAATATCGGCTACCGCGTCGCCGATCCCGTCAAATACTACACGACGCTTGCGACTCCATCCGCTCCGGTCATCAACGGACGCGCAGTCGCCGATACCGTGGAAACCGACGGAGACGGCTTTACCGGTACGCGCGGTCTGCAGACGCTTCTCAAATCGCTCTTTACCCAAACTCTGCTGGAAGTGACATCCGCCAGTAAAGTCGACGAGATCCTTTCCGTCGGTCAGAGCGTTTATAACGAAAAAGTCCTGACGCGCTTTGCCGCCGCGGTACGGGATATGGATTGCGGCATCGAGATCGTCAGCGTGACGCTCAACCGCATTTCGCCGCCCGCCGCGACCAAAAAGGCGTTTGAGGATGTGACCGCTTCCGGCAACACCCGCGACACGCTCCGCAACGAGGCGCGCGCTTACGAAATTTCCGTGCGCAACGACACGATGGCGAAACAGGCGGAAATTCTCGCCGACGCGGAAACCTACCGCAAAAAAGTCGTCGCGGTCGTCCGTGCCGAAAGCACTTATTTCGACGGCATCAACAAAGAATATCAGCAGTCGCCGGAAACGATTTTAATGGCGCTTTACACCAGTACATTGAGTGATGCTTTGAGCGAACTCGACGGCAACAAATTCATCCTCGGCACCAAAGGGGAAGTGCGCAAACAACTTCGTATCCGGCTCAATCCGGAAACGAAAAAGCCCGCGCCGCTTACAGAGGAGAAAAAGTAAATGGACCATCATTCCTGCAACAACGGACATTGCGCTTGCGGTCACGACCACGGGCATCATAAAATGGACGGCACTTGCATCTGCGGTCACGATCACCACAGCGAGGGCGTCGGGCACGACCGCTCGATGGGAAAGATCGTTTTCGTTCTCGTCGGCGGCATTCTGACGCTCAACAGTTTCCTTTTGAACGGAATTTTCCCCGAGCAGAAATTCGCGGGGCAGTTGTGCGCTCTCCTCGGCGCATTCATCCTCGCCTTTCCCATCATCTGGACGGCGGTCAAAGATCTCGTCGGCGGCAAAGTCTATATGAATGAGTTGGTCGCGCTGGCGATCCTCGCCGCGCTCGCGAGCGGCGATTTCCAGATCGCCGGAGTGATCGCCTTTTTCCTCCTTGTCACCATCATCATCGAGACGCGCACGGCAAGCGGCGCACAGCGTTCGATCGAGGAACTGGTCAAACTCGCCCCCGATACCGCAAGGCGGCTCGGTCCCGACGGCAATGAGGAAAACGTCCGCGCGGCGGAACTGCAACTTCACGACAAAATCGTCGTCCGCCCCGGTGAAAATTTCCCGGTCGACGGCAAAATCATTTCCGGAGAAAGCACCGTCAATCAGGCATCCATCACCGGAGAATCGCTTCCGGTGGAAAAAAGCGAAAAGAGCGATGTTTTCGCCGGCACCCAGAACCTCACCGGCGCCGTCATCGTCGAAGTGACCAGAATCGGCGCCGACACCACGCTCGGCAAAGTGCAGGAAATGATCCTGCAGGCGGAATCCAGCCGGACTCCGGCGGTGCGGATCATCGACCGTTATGCGGGGTATTACACTCCGACGATCCTGATGATCGGCTGTATCACCTGGTGGTTCACGGGCAGCATCGACTCCGTCATCGCCTTTCTCGTCATTTCCTGTCCCTGCGCGGTGGTGCTGGCGACGCCGACCGCCGTTGTCGCGGCGGTCGCGGCGGCGGCGCGGCTCGGCATTTTCATCAAAAACATCGCGCATCTGGAACTGGCTTCCCACATCAAAAGTTTCGTCTTCGACAAAACGGGGACTTTGACCGACGGGCTCCTTTCCGTCGTCGCGATCCATCCTTTCGGCGAAACGACCAATGCGAAACTGCTCCAAGTCTCGGCATCGGTCGAGCGTTTCAGCAATCACCCGACCGCGCTCGCGCTGGTGAAACTTGCCGCCGAAGCGGAGATCCCGCTCCTCGACGCCGCCGATTTCAAGGAAACTCACGGTCGCGGCGTCGAAGCGACGCTCGACAGCAAACAGGTCATCGTCGGACGCGCCAATTTTCTGAAAGAACGCGCCATCAACTTGAAAGAGGAAGCCGCCGATTCCGACACGATGAGCATCGTCTACGTCGTCCTTGACGGTGATCCGATCGGCTGGATCGGTTTCCGCGACAAACTCCGCAACGAGGCGGCGGAAATGCTCGGCGAACTGCGCGCGCTCGGCATCCGCCATTGCGCGATGGTGACCGGCGACCGCGAAGCCGTCGCGGCGGAAGTCGCCGCCAAATTGCAGATCGATTCCTATGAAAGCGGCTGTCTGCCCCAGAGCAAAGTCGCCTTTGTCGAAAAACTGAAAACTTCCTCCCGCGTCGCCGTCGTCGGCGACGGCGTCAACGATGCGCCCGCCCTCGCCGCCGGAGATATGGGCATCGCGATGGGGGCGATCGGCAGCGACATCGCCGTAAACAGCGCATCCATCGCATTGATGACAAATGACTTACGGAGGATCCCGGCATTTTTGAAACTTTCCCGGAAATCGCAAGTTATCGTCAATCAGAATCTTGTTTTCGGAATGCTTTTCGTTTTCGGGGGGATGGTGCTGTCGATCATCGGCGTTATGACGCCCGTATGGGCGGCGGTGCTTCACGCGGCAAGCACACTTATCATCATTTTCAACAGCGCGCGGCTGGTCCGCACCGGCGAGGAATTGACCTTGCGCGAAACGGCAAAGGAGCAATAAAATGACATCCGCTCAAAACGCCGCGCCCGTCGCCGTTGTCCGGGGGCTCGGCAAAACGTTTGCCGATTTCTGGGGACGCGCCCGCGTCAAGGCGGTCGACGGCATTGATTTCGAGATCCGTCACGGCGAAGTTTTCGCGTTGCTCGGCCCCAACGGGTCGGGCAAATCGACGACGGTCAAACTGATCCTGGGCTTGCTTTATCCGACGCGCGGCGACATTACCGTTTTCGGCAAAAGTCCCCGTGCCGTCGAAACCAAGCAGGAGATCGGCTATCTGCCCGAGGAAAGTTATCTTTATCCTTATTTGACCGCACGGGAAACGCTTGATTTCTACGGTTCACTCTTTCATCTTTCCGCGCCGGAGCGCAAAAGCCGGATCGACCAGTTGCTCGAAATGGTCGGGCTTTCGCACGCGCGCGACCGCAAAGTCGGTGAATTTTCCAAAGGTATGGCGCGGCGTATCGGCATCGCGCAGGCGATGATCAACGACCCCGATTTTCTGATCCTCGATGAACCGACCAGCGGTCTTGACCCGATCGGCTGCCGTGAAGTCAAAGATTTGATATTGACGCTCAAAAAACGGGGCAAAACGATCCTCGTCACCAGTCATTTGCTGAGCGATGTCGAAGATATTTCCGACCGCGTCGTCATCCTCTACGGCGGCAAGATCCGTTCGCAGGGGAAACTGGAGGATCTGCTCACCGTGGGAGATCAGACCCGCGTCACCTTTACGACGCCGGATCAATCGGCACAGCGGAAATTGGAAAACGCGCTTCACAACGGCTTTCCGCAGGAAAAAATCATCATCGACCATCCGCGCCGCACCTTGGAAGAATACTTCCTCGACGTTGTCAAGCAAGCCAAAGCGGAAAACGTTTCCACAAGCGGCGCGGCGGCGGGCGGCAAAATCGCCGATTATCTGAATACGCCCAAAAGCAAGGATGAGATTTTACAATCGCTCCTGCCGCAGGAAAATATTTCCGTCCCCTCCGCCCCGGATACCGCACCGGAGCAAAAAGAAGTCGCAAATGAAGAAAAACTTCGCAGTCTGACGGAGGAAAAATCCGTCGGAATTCCGCCAAAAGCAACTGCGGAGGACGAAGAAATCAACAAACAGAAACTGGCGGATGCCGAAGCCAGACTCGATCAACTCCTCGGCGGAAAATAAGAGTATGCAATCGTTTTTCGCCATCTTCCGGATCGCTTCGCGGCAAATGATACGCTCGCGTTTTTTCCGCGTGCTCGTCGTTTTGCTCGTCCTCTGGAGTTGTGCGATTCCCGCGCTGATCGCCGACCGTGAAATGGGGGATTTCCTCCGCATCGCATTGCTTTATTCGACGGCGGGGGTGAATCTCTTTCTCGGATGCAACGCCATCTGGCTCGGCTGTTTCGCCATTGACGCCGATATGGAGTCGGCGCAACTGCATCTGGTCGTCGTCAAACCGATTTCCCGGCTGACGGTCTACTTCGCCAAATTCTGCGCCGTCGCATGGATCAATCTGCTGTTGCTCGTCATCGCCTTTCTGGCGATTTTCGGAATGATCAACTTCCGTTTCCGTCACGGAGAGATCCCGGCGGAGACGCGCGAACGCATCCAAAACGAAGTCCTCGTCGGGCGGCGCGTCTATCTGCCGGATCAGGGCGATTACGAAAATGCAAGCCGCCGCATTGCCGATGCGATGCTCGCCGACGCCAAGGCAAGCGGCGAAAACGTCAACCTCAACGACGAAGTCTACTTTGCCCGCGAAGCGAAAAAGAAAGCGATGGCGAAAGACGCCGAAATGCGCTTCAACATCCCCAAAGAGTGGCGGTTTAAAAATCTTCCCGCAGGACAGTTGACTCCGCTTGTCCTGCGCTACCGCGTTTTTGTCAAGGGAGTCACGGATGCGCGTCAGCGCACGACAAAACTGGTGTGGCTGGCGGGAATTCCCCGCAACGAAGTTGCCGGCGGCAAAACGGCGTTCGATTTTCTGCCGCTATCCTCCGCGCCGGAGCAGTTGATGGGGGGCACTTTTACCGAAAGACTCATTCCCGCCGATGCC
Source organism: Victivallaceae bacterium (assembly GCA_024405735.1). Lineage (GTDB taxonomy): Bacteria > Verrucomicrobiota > Lentisphaeria > Victivallales > Victivallaceae > UBA1784. Next base: position 17,045 of record JAKSOF010000024.1, read on the forward strand.
ATCGCTCCCGACGGCACGCTGATTTTACGCGCGGTCAATCTCGATCCCGACAAGGCTCCGCTTTTTCTGCAACCGACCGACGGCCCCAAAGTGCTGATCCCGGTCTGCGGTTTTGCCCGGAATTTTCTGCGGATGACGCTCGTAAGTTTTCTGTTGATCCTGACGCTCGACGCCATCGGTTGCGCCTTTGCCTCGTTTCTCTCGCTGGCGACTGCCGTTTTCTGCTCTTTCGGCTATCTGCTTCTGGGGATCCTTTCGCAACACTGGGCGATGCAGCGCACTTATCCCGACCTCATTTCCCGTTTCGGCTACTACCTCGCCAAAGGCGTCCTCTTTTTCGTCGTGCCGTTGCAGAATTTTGATGCGACCGATCTTGTTTCCGACGGGGAACTCGTCGAATTCGCGTGGATCGGCACGATTTTTCTCTTTAACGTGTTGTTGCGGGCGATGCCGCTTTTCGCCATAGGAGCGATCATCTACCGCAACCGGGAACTGGCAACGGCGGTGAAGCGATGAAACTCTTTTTTGTCATCAAAAGATGGTTTTTGCCGCTCGTGTTGACGGCATTGCTGATTTCGGGGATGATCTTCATCCAAAAGCAACTCTTAAAAACGGCGCAAGAGGAAAAATTGCGTTTTTCCGATGTTTCCGCGCAGGCGATCCCGGGGAGTTCGGGCGAAAACAACCGCGCCGCGATCCGCTTCGTCCAGAAGGCGCTGGGCAGTTTCCGCGGTCTGGCGGCGGATTTCCTCTGGCTTCGCGCCGAACGCATGAAACAGGAGGGGCGCAATTTTGAATTGACGCAGTTGTCGAGCTGGATCATCGATCTGCAGCCCAATTACGCGAGCGCCGTCGCTTATCTCGGCTGGAATCTCGCGTACAATATCTCCGTCACGACCAGCGACTTTGCCGAAAGATGGCGATGGGTACAGGAGGGGATTTCGCTTTTCAAGGAGCGGGCGCTGGTCTACAATCCGGACGATCCCGAAATCTACCGCGAACTTGCCTGGATCTATTTTCACAAAATGGGCGACACGATGGACGATGCGCAAGCCTATTACAAAATCCAACAGGCGCGCAAGATCGCGGCGATCCTCGGCAACGCTCCCGATTTTGCCGCGATGGCGCAAGCCCCCAAAGGGAAAACGGAATTTCAGCGCGCCTTTGCCGCATATAAGGAAAAACTCTGGCAAGACGATCGGAAATTCGATGCCTTTTACGAAGATCTCTACCGGAAATTCACCGCGCAGATCCCCTCTGAGTTGCCCGGTGATCTCCTTGCAGACGAGCCGCAGTTGCGCCGTCAGATCGACGCCGCGCTCCGCGCGGAACAACTCCGGCGCACCGAAAAACTGGAACCCGTCAAAATGGATGAACTCAACCGGAAATACGGCGAACTTGACTGGCGGACGGCGGAATCGCAAGCGCTTTACTGGGCATCGCTCGGCGTTGACGCCGATCCGGCAAAAGGATTGCTCTGCAAACGTCAGCTCGTCGATGCGCTCGCGGCGGCATTTCAGGCGGGCATCATTCAGCTTTCCGAAGGAAACGAAGTCAGTTTCGTACCGAATTTCCGTCTGGGAGAACCCACGCTCAAAGCGATGGAGCAGTACGAAAAAGATTGTATGCCGACCTCGCCCGGATTCGCCGAAGCGGCTCGTACCAAGCGGATCAATTTCCTCAAAAACGCCGTTCCGCTTTTTTACGCTTACGGGCTTTACCGCGATGCGGAAAATTACTACCGGAAACTTGCCGACTTGGACGATTCCTTCAAAAATCAGAATTTTGAGCAATATGTTTTTTCCGTCTGGAAAGAAGAAGTCCGCGGGAACGATGTCAAACGCGCCGGGACCATCATTTCCGGATTGATTTCGACTGCGATCCAGTATCTTGTCCGCGCCCGGCAGACGGAAGCCGTTTCCTACGAAAGAATGGCGCGCTATCTCCACCAGTATTATATGCAGCAATCCGGCGATAATCAGCGCGTCAAACTGCCGCCCTACTCCGAAATGAAAGCCGACATCACCCGTTTTTATCTCAATCACCTGCCTCCAGCGCAAGCGGCTTTGCTCCGTCAGGCAGTGGAAATCGAAAATCTCCAAAAAGGAAATGACATAATAAAAGGAAACAAGAAAAAATGAAGAAAAAAACTATTCTTTTCGGTATGGCAACATGGTTGCTGACGATCGCGACGGGATGCAGTCAACTGGAGTACGTCGGCAGGAACTTCGACGAACTTCCCGAAGAAGCTCCGATCCTTTTCACTTGGGAACGCAGCGAGATCGACCCTGCTCAATATATGATCGTCGGGCACGCGATCCTGACGGTTTCCGGCAGGAATGACCGTTACGGGATCGAAGATGAATTGACCGAAGCCGCACGCAAACACGGCGCCGATGCCGTCTGCGTCGTCAACACCCGCCGCGTAGAAGCGGGACTTTACGATCTCGACGAGGATGAACTCTTTTTCGCGCAAGGGGTGAAATCCGACAGCGCCTTGATGAAACCGGTGGACATGCCGCCGGAAGAAGATAAAAAGTGGGGAACCCACGCCAAACTCCAGGGGGAATATCACGGCAGAAAACTGATCAAAGTCCGCGCCGTTTTCTGGAAAAACCGCAAAGAGGCGGAGCCGTTGCTCCGTCAGCAGGAGGAATTGCTGGAACGCAAGGCGGCGGGCAACTGGAATGGCGAAAACGTCCCCGATCTCCCCAAAGTCCGACCGGAAAAAGAAAATCTTCCTGAAACAACGTATGACAGCAACGCGGCGACGATCCCGGTAACCACCGTCGAACCGGATCTGCCCCCCCCGCAACCGGAGACAAAAGAGCCGCAAAAATCATCCGATCCTGAAATTGCGCCAAAAACCGAACCGTTGATGCAGGGAGCGACGCCGCCGCATCAGCCGCAAATGGCAGTGCCGCCCAACAGCATTTTTGTGATGCCGTAATGATTTCAGATTTCCTCTGAAACCAGCGACAATGCCACCTCGTCGGGGGAAAGTTCACGGAATTTCCCCTCGGCGAGATCACCGAGCGCGAGTTTTCCCTGCGCGACGCGGCGCAAGCGCACCGTCGGCGCGCCGAAATACGCGGTCAATCGGCGGATCTCGCGCTTTTTGCCCTCGTTGAGCAGAAATTCATATTGCTTTTTGCCGACAGGGGTCACGGCGACGGCTTTCAGCATTTCCCCGTCATCCTCGACGCCCGCCATCATTTGCGCCATTTCCTCTTTACGCAAAGGACGCGTCAAATCCACCACATAACGCTTGAATATCCGATAACGGGGATGAGTCAATTTCGCAACATATTCGCCGTCGTCGGAAAAAATCAGCAAGCCTTCGCTTTCCTTATCCAGTCTTCCGGCGGAAAAAAGCCGCGGTGCATCGGCGAGGTCGATCAGATCGACCGCTTTGAGTTTCGCGTGCGGATCTTCGTTGGTAGAGACATAGCCGCGCGGCTTATTGAGCATAATATAGTGATGTGTCGTTTTCGGTTTCAATTCGACACCGTCAAGAGTCACGCAAGCGTCCGGAGAGACTTTCAATCCCGGTTCGCGCACGATTTCGCGATCGACCGCGACACGCCCCGCGCGCACCAATTCCGCCGCCTTGCGGCGGGAAGCAACTCCACTGCGGGAAATCCATTGCGAGAGCGAGAGATTTTCCATTTTATTTTTTCAACTCCTGTAAAAAACGGACGGCATTTTGCCGGACTTCGGGATCGGTCCCCTGTTTTACGATCGCTTCCAGAAGCCGTTGCGCCGCCGCATCGCGATGCAACGCGGCGAGCACCGCCGCCTGATCGAATGCGAAAAGGTCGTCGTCGGGATAACGCTGAAGCATTTCCTGTGTCAGAGCGAGCGATTCCGCGTATTTCCCCTCCTCCATAAACAATTGAAAGAGCCGCTGCGCCGCGCCGCGTTTTGCACCGTTGCGCCAGGCAAAAAGATAATGTTCCTTTGCCTCCAGACGCTTCCCGGCGGCTTCACAGGCGATCGCCCAGGCATAATCATCGCTGCTGCGAAGCACGACTCGCGGCGGAGAGAGAAAAAAGGAAGCGGTAAAAACGCCCAAAATCAGCATCCCGAGCAATACCGCTTGCCACCAGATGCGGAAAAGTTGCCGGAAGGCGGCGACAAGACAGGATGCGTAGACGATGAAATAAGGGATCAGCATCAGCCGGTAACGCCCGACGGGATAACGGGCGGCAAGCGGCGCCAGAAGGAGAAAAATGACGATCCCGGGCAACAAGGCGCGTCCGCGGAAACGGGAAAACGCGATCAGTGTCAGAAATCCGGCGATCCCGAGAGGGATGACCCCTTCCGGTCGCGGCAAAAGAGCGAGAAAAGGCAATTTCCCGCAAAGATAGTAATAATTGAGATTTTCCGGTATCTCGTGCGCGGAAAAAAGCAGCGGGATCTTGCCGGCGACGTTGAGCAATACGGTACTCCACGAACTCCCCCCTGCCCCCTCTGTCCGGTTGACGGAAACGACATAATCAATGCGGAAAAAAGGATTCCAACTGCCGGAAAAACGGTGATTGAAACACGCGGCAAAGGCGACCCCCAAAAAGAGCAACGCAATAAACCGCCATTTTTTGGACGTACGGCAATCGCCGATCGTCCAGATGACCGCGGCGATCCCTAAAAAAACGGCGGCGGGGCGTCCCGCCAACGCCAGCACCGCCGTCAAAGCGGCAAGGAAAGACCATTCCCACTGGTAACGCTTCGCGCGTGCGATCAAAAGAAAAACAAGTGCGCCGAGCGTCAAATTCACTAAAAGCGCCTCCTGCAAAACGGCAAATTCATAGACAAGATAAACGCCGTAAAGCGCCGCGAGCAATCCGGCAAAGAGCGCCGCCGCGCGGTCGCGCCACAAGCGAAGCGCAAGCTCCGCCGTCAAAACCGCCCCGGCAATGCCGCAAAGCGTTTGCACGGCGAAAATCGCAAAGGGAGTATGTCCGCCGCAAACGATGCGCAAAATCTGCAACAAAAAGCGGTGGGCGACAAAAAGCGGAGGGAAACTCACTCCGTCGCTGAAACGCAGATGCGTCGCCATATCAAGCGACGTGATAACGTGATAAAAACGATAGGGACTTCCCCAGACGAAAACGCCGAAAATCAGCCGCACCGCCAAACTTGTCAGCGCCGTGATACTTAAAATCTGGCGTCGGGAAATCATCGCGGCAATGCATCCTTTGTTTTAAAAACCGAATTCCGGCTGAACGATGCCGAATTCATCGTCATCGTCGTCATCTTTCTTTTTCGACTTCGCAGGAGCAACCGGCTCCGGCTTGGGCTCCGGCTTGGGCTCCGGCTTGGGCTCCGGCTTGGGCTCCGGCTTGGGCTCCG
>JAKSOF010000025.1 GCA_024405735.1 Victivallaceae bacterium
CGCCTGTGGCGGGCGCTTGGGGAGTCAAGAGGGCGCGGCGTGAGCGCCCTCTTGCTCCCATTGCGTAAAAAACGCTACTTCAAAAAGATCTCGATGACGGGAACTTCGACATCGGGTTTGATGGCGGGAAGCGCGAGGGCGACTTCGCCGACGGCGATATTGGCATCCATCGGCAATTCCTCGTCGACGTGTTCGCGGAATTTCACTTCGCTGCCGTCGTGGAGGAACTGGGCGTAACGCACTTTGCCGCCGAGGCCTTTCAACGTAACGTGCTTGAAAGGCCAGTTCATCAAATGAAGATAGAGGCGTTTCGTTGCCGCGTTGTAAGTATAGCGGCAATCGCGCGGTTCGGGGAATTCGGCGGGCGCCATGCCGCAACCGCGGATGGAGCGTTCATTGTACTTCATCCACCTGGCGTAGCCCTCGAGGATATTGACGGCGCGTGCGTCGAGATAACCGCGGCTGGTCGGACCGACATTCATCAACAGGTTGCCGCCGCGCGAAACGTGATTGATGAGCATATCGATGCACTGCTTGACGCTTTTCCAGGTGTTTTCGTCGCGGAAGTAACCCCAACTGCCGGAAAAAGTCTGACATCCTTCCCAGACGGCGACGGAGCCGTCTTCGTTGCGCATCGCGTCGTCGGGGGTGTACTGCTCCGGGGTCACGAAATCGCCCGAACCGGGAAGATCGAGGCGGTTGTCCATCACGACGTGCGGCTGAAGTTTGCGGATGATGGCGAGAAGTTCCTCGCTTCCCCAGTCTTCGCGTCCCTTGCCGAACCACGCGGAGGAGTTGTCGCCCTCCTTGTGCGGCACGACCTTTTTATAGGAGAAATCAAACCACAAGACGTCGATTTTACCGTATTCCGTCAGAAGTTCCGTGATCTGGTCGCGCATATACTGACGGTAACGCGCCATATCGCACTTGGCGTTGTAGGCTTCGCGCTCCTCAAAGGGACGGTTGCGCAACGGGTGGAACTTGTCGATCGTGAAGTCGGGGTGATGCCAGTCGATCAGAGAATAATACAAGCCGACGTGAATGCCCTCGGCGCGGAAAGCGTCGAGGATTTCGCGCAGCGCATCGCGGCCGAAAGGCGTATTGGTGATCTTGTAGTCGGTATATTTCGAGTCCCACATGCAGAAACCCTCGTGATGCTTCGCCGTAAAGACGACGTAGCGCATCCCGGCTTCGCGGGCGAGACGCGCCCACTCTTTGGGGTCGAACATATCGGGATCGAAAAGTTCAAAATAGATCTCGTAATCCTCGTTGGGGATCTCCTCCTGATTGCGGATCCACTCGTGCCGCGCCGGCATCGAATAAAGCCCCCAGTGAATGAACATCCCGAAACGGGCGTTCTGATACCAGCTCAAATCAGCCGCCATAGTAATTTTTCCTTGCTTCCGTTATTTTTCCAGACAGTTGTAGTGAATTTCATCCCAAGCGTCCATCGCGAAGCCGTCGAGTTTCAGATCGACGGGGCTTTTGCCTGTAAAGGGGATCTCGCCGTAGATCGCCTTGACCGCAGCGCGCTGGGAAGCGGGACAGTGCGAACAGACGTTGACCACCGCCGCCGGAGTATTGGGATTCTCGGTCGCGATATAGGGCGAGCAGAGGCTGACGACGACGGGATTGGTGTGAAGCGTATTGCTCATCTGCCAGACGTTTTCCAACGGCGTGCCGGAAATCTTGGTCTGCAGATAAGGCGTAAACGGGAAAAGCATCACGATCGCGTCGTAATGGACGCCGCGCAATTCCTCGTCAAAAAGATCAAGACAATTGCCGTTGGCGCGGATCGTCAGATGCGCGCCGCGCTCGCGGAAGCCGTCCAGCATGATCTTGATGCGCGGATCGTCCTCGAGGTGATCCAGTTTGAGATTGTCCACCGTGTCGACGACGACGACGAGCATTTCCTTGACCTTGTCCTTATCCAGCGGCAACACCTTGGTGCGGTCGCAGGCGAGGACGATGCCCTTTTCGGCGATCGTGTCGGCGACAAGCTGATAATCGTCCGCATCCTTGGCGACCGGGGGATTTTCGTCGAGAATACCGGAAGCGACTTTCATTTTGAGCGCGCGGAGCGCCGCTTCGTCAATGCGCGACTCCTTGACGTCGCCCGCGGCGACCGCCTTTTCGAGAAGGTCGAAAATATCCGGTTCCGGCCAGAGCAAAACGTCGCATCCCGCGTTGACCATCGTGATCATCCGCTTTTCGTAAGGACGGAAAGAGACGAAACCGCCCATGATCAGCGCATCGGTGACGAGCACACCGTCGAATTGGAGTTCGTCGCGGAGCAGTCCCGTCGTGATTTTGTCGGAAAGGATCGACGGGAAATTGCGGTCGTCGACGCAGGGCAGAGAGATGTGCGCCCCCATGATCGACGCGACGCCGGCGGAGATGGTCTTGCGGTAGACGACGCCGAACGTCCTGTCCCATTCCTCCTTGCTCATATCGTCGACCGCGACGCCGATGTGCTGATTGCGGAAGTCGGCGCCGTCGCCGGGGAAGTGTTTCAAAGTGGCAAAAAGTCCGTTGCTCTGCATTCCCCGGATGATCTCACAGCACATATCGGCGACGAATTCGGGGTCACTGCCGAGCGCGCGCATCCCGATCGCCGGCGCGAGCCAGTTGAGAATGATGTCGCCGACGGGGGCAAAAGTCCAGTGGAAGCCCTCACTGCGTCCGCGCTGGGCGATCACGCGCCCGAAATCATAAGCGAGTTTAAGATCGTGCGTCGCGCCGAGGACGATCTGACAGGGCATCGGTTCGCCGCCCGCGCCGTTTTCCAGGTCGCCCGCGACGAGCAACGGCAGTTTCGAGTGCTCGTTGATCGCCTTGACATCGTCGATGCCTTTCATCCGCTTGCCGACAAGACCGATCACGTCGCAACCGGAAAAGAAACTCCCGAAGGGGAATTTTTCCGCGATCTCCTCGTAACTGTACTTGTCGCGCAACATCTTGACGTTGCGCGAGTTGAACATCACCATCTGACCGATTTTTTCGCGAAGCGTCAACTGCGACAGGATCTTTTCCGCGCGGGCGCAAATTTTTTCATCGTAAAGTTTCATACCGGACATCCTTTCCTTTTTCATTACGGTTCCCGCTTGTAACATAGTCCAGTTCAGTCGTCTTTGCAATCCCAAGCGCGCTTTTTTTCCGCTTTTTTATGCGATAAACCATCAATGTGTCATACGGATGTCGCCGAGCCGTCCGGTCTTGGCGGAAAAGCAGAAACCGAAAAGACATCCGCCGCGCGGTGCGAAGTCTTCCACCCCCGGCGATCGATTTGACATTTTACAGAGGGGGTGGTATATTGAGGAAACGGGAAGCGGGAATCCATAAGATATGAATGTTTTCAAAGGTCTTCTGATCTCGATTGCGGCTCTGATGATATTAGCCGTGTTTCATCAAATCTGGTTTTACCGGAAGTACGTCCGGCTGGAAAACATTTCCATCACGTTTTTGAACCGGACTCTATACCCTATGAAAATTCCGGTGAAATACGATCCCGGAGTGTATCATGAAACAGATCGCGCCATCCCGGTTTCCGCGAGAGAATACGGTACGTTTTACCTGAAAATATCTCCATGCGGCAAAATGTACATTCACCGGACGGCTCTCGAATTCGGCGGATTCGCACTTTATACGGCAAATTACGGGATTTGCGATAAAAAAACGGAAAACGAGTTAAGACATTTCGTTTTGCAAAATTGCGGCGCGCGATGAGGGAATGCCGAAAATTGTATTTTCAGCTCAAAAACGGCTCCTTTTTCGCAGCAGCTTCCAGTTCCAGCAGATATTTGTCGAAGTCGGACAGGAACAGCTTATCCTGAATGATCCGGTATTTTTCAAACTCGGTTTCGGCGTGGAGCCTGGCAATTTCCATGGAAACTTTTCCGGCATCTTTTAAAAGACCGTACTCAAAAAGTCCGATAAACGAATTGAGCCGCGTTTCCCAATCCTGCATCGTCAGGGGAATGTGTCGCCTGGCACTGTTTTCCGCAAAGTCAAGATACGCAGAGACCAGTCGGTTCAACTGCCCCATTTCTTCCTGCGAAAGATAATTCTTGGCGATGGAAACATCCGATTTACGGATCTTGCCGTCCGGCGCATCCGCCCATGTCGTGAGCCCCATATGGTCTTTGCTACTGTCCGCACGGGCGACAATGACTTCGGCTGCCGTGTGTCCGTGTACGGCGAAGTGCATTTTATTCTGAACCGTGGCGTAAAAGCGGCGCGTGGCTTCGGCATTGCGGTCATAGTCCACGGCAGTTGCATAAATGTCGGTGATTTTCTGATAAAAACGGCGTTCGCTGGCACGGATCTCGCGTACCCGCTCCAACTGTTCATCAAAGTATTTGTCGGAGAGAAAAGTCCCGTTTTTGAGACGCTCGTCATCCATGACCCAGCCTTTGATGGTGTACTCCGAAGCGATCTCATTGACCCACTTGCGGAATTGCACCGCCCGCTCCGAATTGACCTTGAAGCCCACGGCGATAATCATCTGGAGATTATAATGGTTTGTTTCGTACCGTTTCCCGTCAACGGCAGTTATCCAATATTTTCGGATAACTGACTCTTCGCGTAATTCGCTGTCAGAAAAAATCTTTTTGACGTGGTAGTTGATCGTGCGGACATCCACGTCATAAAGCACCGCCATCATTTTCTGGGTGAGCCAGATATTTTCGTCCTCATAGCGGATTTCGACACTGCCGGCACCGGTCGATGCAACATAAGTCAAATATTCCGCCGCCGAACTGCGGATATCCACTTGCTTTTTTACTTTTTTATTCATAGGGTTCTCTGAAAATCTGCGTCGTAATCCCGATCATCAACAGGATTTTTGAAATGATTTTTGTGTTCTTCTGTAATTTTAAGGTTAATATCGGAGAAACGGTTTTTATTTTTCGACGAGCGGCACAAGCGACTCCTTTTCCTGAAAGCCGTTGCCGTAGACGGGCGACCAGCAAGTGATCTCGCGCGCATCTTTGGTATGGCGGTCGCGAACGAGATTCGCCTTGACGAGTTTGCCGTCCGCACCGTCGGCATCGACTTCATAATGCGCCTGCCAGCCGTCGGAAGTTTTTTTGACTTCCGCAACAAAAGGACGCTTCGCCAGTCCGAAAGAGTAAAATTCGGCGCGCCCGTTGGAGTCCATCACATACTGTCCCTCCTTGCCGTCCGCCGTCGCGAGGTACAAATTGAGGCAGTCACTGCTCCACGCGCGCGGCCCGTAAACGAGGCGGTCAAACGCGGGTTCCGCGCAAGTGACGTCGACGATGATCTTACCGTTTTTTTGCGCGATGACGGCACTGGCGCCGACTTTGGCTTTGCCGGTGCGCTGTGCCTGAAAAACGATTTTTTTGCCGGAATTGAGCAGATAATTTTCCGGCATATTGACGGCTCGTTTCTTTTCGGCGTAGGCGCTCCACAACTTACGCTTGACGAGGATCGTCAGCGCGGGATCGATGCACTCGCTGTGCCCGAAGCCGTCGATCGAGTAGATTTCGGCGCGAAAGTCCTGATGGATTTTGCGGAGCACGCTGTAAAGCAACTGATTTTCCTGCGGACGGCTCGGCCAGTCGAGATCGACGCCGCCCGTAAAAAGAATGACGGGAGGAAGTCCCTTTTTGGCGTGCCAGATCGGGGCGTATTCATCGACGACGACGTGTTCGGCGATTTCCTGCTGCGTGCCGAGCCTTTCATTCTGGATCTGAAAATGGGTCGTCATCTGTCCCGAAACCGGAGCGATCATAAGGAAACGCGTGTTTTTCTCTCCGAATTTCGCGAGATAACGCGCATCCATTCCCACCATCGCGGCGAGATAGCCTCCGGCGGAATGTCCCGAAATGACAACGCAATCGGGATCGCCGCCGTATTCGGCAATATGCTTGAAGACCCAGTTCGCCGCCGCCGCCGCGTCGTAAAGGTAATCGGGGCACTTGGCGGAGTCGCCGCTCAAGCGGTAATTCGCGCTGACGACGATCGCGCCCGATTTTTTCAACTCCTCGGGGAAATACTTTTTGCCGCCGCGCAGACCGCCGCCGTGAAAAAAGAGGACGACGGGGCGTTTCGTTTCGTCGTTGCCGGGGATGAAAAGATCGAGCCGGCATCTTTCATAAGCGTACTTGGCGTTATGCTCGATCAGATCAACGTCATCGTAGTAAAAAATATCCCTGATCTCAACGGGCTCTTTCGCCCACAGCGGAAAAAGAGCGAAAAACGCGGCGGCAAAGCAAATTTTTTTGAACATCTCAAAATCCTCTTGTAATTGAAAACGTACTGTAATATAGTATGAAAAAGACAAAAATCAACTGTTTTTGCACGGATGTTGACCTATTTTGACGGCATTGATTTCGTGACGGCGGGCAATTTCCCCGCGCACAACTGGATGATCGGCGGCAAGCGTTTCGCCGATTACTACGGCATCCAGTACAATCACGCGGGAACTCTTCATCTCGCCATTGACGGCAAAGAGGAAAAAATCTATACGGGCGCGCACGTCTTTCTGACGATGCCGGGCAGAGTTTACACCTACGGATGCACGGCGCCGGAAACGCGCCACCACGTTTTTCTCTGCTTCAAAGGTCCCCGCGTCGAAAAATTCATTGAGGGCGGACTTTTCGACCCCGCGGCGGAACTCCCCGTCTTTCCCGTCGCCGACCCGGAAAAATTTTTCCGCACGATGCTGGAGATCCAGGCGTTGCTCCCCCACCCTCTGCCGCACGAAAAAGCGCGCGCCGTGCAACTTCTGGAATCTTTACTGCTCCAGTTGCACGCCCAGACGCCGGAACCCAAAATCAATTTGTTTTACGGCGAAAAACTGCAAAAACTGCGCGACGGCATCATCGCCGCACCGCAAAACGCATGGGATTTCGATGCCGAAGCGCGCAAAGCGGGGATCTCCATTCCCCACTTCCGACGGCTCTTTCAGGAAATTCTCCGCGACGCGCCGACCCACTTTCTGATCGAATGCCGCTTGAAACTCGCCGAAACGCTCCTTGTCGGCACCGCGCTCCCCGTTGCCGAGATCGCCCACCGTTGCGGCTACGCGGACGAAAGTTACTTTTACCGCCTTTTCAAAAAGCACCGCAAGATGACGATGCTCGGGTACCGCAAGGAATTCAAACTGTAAAACAGGACATTTTGATCACATAAAAAGCATAAATCCACCGGCAAAAAGCGGTGGATTTTTTCTTTTTTATGCAGTATAATATAGAGAAACCCGAAAAACGGAAAAGGAGGATTTTATGCAGATCGATCTTTCTCAAAAAGTCGCCGTCGTCACGGGCGGCGGCGGAATTCTGTGCAGTGAAATGGCAAAAGCGCTCGCGGCAAGCGGTGCGCGCGTCGCGATCCTCGACCTCAAGGAGGAAGCGGCAAAGCGCGTCGCCGACGAGATCCGAAATTCCGGCGGCGAAGCGATCGGCATCGCCGCCAATGTACTGGATGCGGCAAGTCTGGCAAAAGCCGCTGAAACCGTCCGCAACCGATTCGGCGTCTGCGACATCCTTGTCAACGGCGCGGGAGGCAATCATCCGCGCGGGACAACGAGCAAAGAATATCTTTTCCCCGACGACCTCAAGGAAAAAGCCGACGGCATCACGACGTTTTTCGACCTCGATCCCGCCGGAGTCGGATTTGTTTTCAATTTGAATTTCCTCGGGACACTGCTTACCTGTCAGGCTTTCTGCCGCGATATGGCAAAGAAAAACGGCGGTGTCGTCATCAACATTTCCAGCATGAACGCCTTTACGCCGCTCACCAAAATCCCGGCGTACAGCGGCGCCAAGGCGGCGATCAGCAATTTCACGCAATGGCTTGCCGTCCACTTTTCCAAAGTCGGGATCCGCGTCAACGCGATCGCGCCGGGATTTTTCCTCACCGAGCAGAACCAGACGCTTCTCACCAACGCCGACGGCTCGCTGACGCCGCGCGGGAACACGATTTTATCCCACACGCCGCAAGGCCGCTTCGGCACGCCCCAAGACCTCACTGGCGCGCTTCTTTTCCTCTGCGACGAGAGCGCAAGTTTCATCGACGGCGTCGTGTTGCCGGTCGACGGGGCGTTTTCCGCTTTTTCGGGAGTGTAGAAAAATGGACTTGCGTATGGAAGAAACTTTCCGCTGGTACGGTCCCAACGATCCCGTGCCGCTTGATTTCGTCCGCCAGACGGGGGCGACGGGCGTGGTGACGTCTCTCCACCACATCCCCTACGGGGAAGTCTGGAGCATTGAGGAAATCAAAAAGCGGCAAAAGACGGTTGCCGACGCCGGAATGATTTGGAGCGTCGTCGAGAGCCTCCCCGTCCACGAGGAGATCAAAACAGGGCGCGGCCGCTGTGACGAGTATATCGGAAACTACAAAAAGAGCATCGAAAATCTCGCCGCGTGCGGCATTCACGTCATTACCTACAACTTCATGCCGGTACTGGACTGGATCCGCACCGACTTGCATTACCGTCTGCCGGACGGCAGTGAAGCGCTTTATTTCAATCAGGCGCAATTCGCCGCCTTTGAAGTTTTCATACTCAAGCGTCCCGGCGCGGAAAAGGATTACTCCCCTGCCAAACTCGCCGAAGCCAAGGCGTTTTACGACTCGATGGATCAAGTTGAAGTCCAACGCTTTACCGCCAATCTCATCGACAATTTCCCCGGCTTCAAGGGCGTGACGCTCGACAATGTGCGCGCGATGCTCAAAAAGTACGAAAATCTCACGCGCGCCGATTTGGAGCGCAATCTGAAACACTTTTTGACGGAAGTCTGTCCCGTCGCCGAAAAATGCGGTTCCATTCTCGTCATCCACCCCGACGACCCGCCGTATCCCATCCTCGGCTTGCCGCGTATTTTCAGCACCGTCGACGATGTGAAAAATCTGCTTGCAATGGTCGATTCGCCCGCCAACGGCATCTGCTTCTGCGCCGGAAGTTTCAGCGGCAGGAGCGACAACGACGTCGTTGAAATTTTCAAAGCGTGCGCACCGCGTGTCGGTTTCGTCCATTTGCGGAGCACACAGCACGACGGCAATGGCAACTTCTTTGAAGCCAACCATTTGGAGGGAAGTGTCGATATGTACCGCCTTGTCAAGGCGATCCTTGAGGAAGAATTGCGGCGCAAAAAGGAGGGGCGCGCCGACTGGAAACTCCCTTTCCGCCCCGACCACGGGCACACGATGCTCGACGATCTCGCCAAGCCCCCCTGCCCCAATCCCGGCTACACCGCGATCGGGCGGCTCAAGGGACTGGCGGAACTGCGCGGTCTTGAATTCGGCATATTGAAATCCATGAATTTGTTATAAGGAAATCCAACGATGACAGATCAACAACTTCGGGAGATCATTTCCGGTCTCACGCTCGACGAAAAAATCGGGCTTCTTTACGGCGACGGCAAGATCCGCAATCACGGCATTCCCCGCATCGGCTTGCAGGCGATCTGCCTCAACAACGGTCCGCGCGGCGTGCGGCTGGAGGACGGGCGCACGGCGACCTGTCTGCCCGCGACGATCTCGCTTGCCGCGACCTTTGACCGGGATGCCGCATTTCAATACGGCAAACTCATCGGCGAAGAAATTCTCGCCAGCGGCGCGCACGTTCTTGAAGGGCCGGGAATGAATCTGCAACGCTCCCCCTTGTGCGGACGCAACTACGAATATCTCGGCGAAGACCCCGTTTTGTGCGGCAAGATCGCCGCCGCGTACGTAAAAGGATGTCAATCGATCGGTGTCGCCGCCGTGCCGAAGCATTTTGCGCTCAACAATCAGGAGACCTGCCGCCGCGTCACCAGCGCCGACGTCGACGAACGCACGATGCGCGAATTTTATCTGCGCAATTTCGAGATCGTCGTAAAAGAAGCGCATCCCTGGATGATGATGTGCAGTTACAACCGCATCAACGGCGTTTTTTCGGCGGACAATCATCATCTGCAACTGGATATTCTCAAAGGGGAGTGGCAATTCGACGGCGCGGTCGTTTCCGACTGGGGCGCCGTCCACAACGCTTATTTGAGTTGCGTCCACGGCGGGATCGACCTCGATATGGCGGGCGGTGAAAACGCGCATTTCTACAAACCGCTCAAAAAATACTGCGAGCAGAAACTGATCCCGCAGGAAATTCTCGACGAACACGTTTTCCGGATGCTCAAAGTGATGGACCGCACCGGGTGTTTCGCGCCCGAAACGCGCCTCAAAGGCTCCGTCAACACGCCGGAGCACCGCAATTTGTGCAAACGCTTCGCACAGGAGGGCGCGGTGTTGCTCAAAAACAACGATCTCCTGCCGCTTGACCGGACGAAATGCAAAAAAATCGTCGTCTGCGGGCCGAGCGCGAACTTGCGTCACGAAATGGGCCACCACAACGTCTGCGGCGGCTCCGGCTCGGTGCATCCCGAATACGAGATCACGCCGCTTGCCGGATTGAAAGAATTTTTAGGCGACGACGTCGAGATCACGTTTTTGCCCGGCACGTGCTTCAAACAGGTCAACATCCCGGACGGCAGGCTTTTCCGCACGAAAAACGGCGAAAAAGGGCTTGCCGTCGATTTCTACGACTACGATCCCGCAACGCAGACCGTCGGAGAAAAAATCATTTTGTCGCGCGTCGACACGCAACTGGAGCAACACTTCGGGCACGACAACGCCTTTGTCGGCTCCAACGCTCCGGCGACGCCGCTTGACGACAAGGCGTTTTTCGCCGTGTGGAAAGGCGATTTCGTACCGGAACGCTCCGGCAAATGCGGTTTCAGTCTGCTTCATTTGGACAACTGCCGGGTCGCGCTCAAAATCAACGGCGAAACCGTCCTCGACAGCAAGGAAGCGGGATTCCGCGATTACGAATCCACCTTTTATCTTGATTGCGTCGCAGGGAAAGCCGTCCCCGTCGAAATCGAATTCTGCCGTTTTTCCGCCAAGGGGCAAGTGAGTTTCCGTTTGCTCTACGACGAAAAGATCCCCCTCGACCTCGAAGCCGTACGCAATGCCGACGCCGTCCTCTACTTCGGCGGCACGAGCCACGCGACCGACCGCGAAGCGACGGGATTACCGCACCTCGACACCCCGGCGGACATCCCCGATATGGAAATGCCCGCAGGACAAAATGAATTGATCAACGAATTGATCTCCGCCAATCCCAACACCGTCGTCTGCCTCATTCACGGCTCCATTTTCAGCATCGAAAAATGGATCGACCGCGCGAACGCCGTTCTTTCCGTCTGGTATCCCGGTCAGGAAGGCGGACGCGCGATCGCGGAACTCCTTTTCGGCGAAGCCAACTTCGGCGGCAAACTCTGCGCCGCGTGGGCGAAAAATCTCGATGACTACCCCTGCCATCACTACGACCTTTTCCCCGGCATCACCGACCCCTACACCGCCGCGTCGGAGTATCTCGACAAAATGCAAGTGGGCTACCGTCATTTCGATACCGCAAATACCGATGTCCGCTATCCTTTCGGCTACGGGTTGAGTTACACGACGTTTGAGTACAAACTGCTCGACTGCCGTATTTCGGGACGCGATACGGTAAGCCGCATCGAAGTCGTCAACACGGGCAAGGTCGCGGGAAGCGCGGTCGTTCAGCTTTACACCGCCGTCTGCGATGCCCCGGTCGAACTTCCGGCGCATCAGCTCGCCGATTTCGCCAAATGTCATCTCGCTCCCGGCGAAAGCGCCGTTGTCGAAGTGAAAACGCAGGAACGCGATTTCGCTTACTTTTCGGAAAAGGAAAACCGCTTCGTTTTCATTCCCGGCAAAAAAGAACTCCAGTTCGCGACCGACTCCCGCACCTTTTTCGCGGAAAAAAGCGTAACGCTGGAATAAGAAAGGATTTGCCGCGCTCCTGTCAAAAAAGAGAGGTTCCCGCAGCAACCATTGAGGTATCGGGAGCAAGAGGGCGCTTCCGTCTTCGCCCTGCGGGCTACGCCGTGACAAGCACGCCGCCCGACTGCCCCGTGTGCGATACTCTCCACGCCGATGTTTGTCTCGCCCTTCCGGGCGAAATAAATGGCAACGCAATCGCCTGCATTCAGGGAGATTGAAATATCCATAAAAAAAAAGGGCGGTTGCCGTCATAAATGGTTTGGCAACCGCCCTTTTCTTTTTGACGGCGGAAAACCGCCGGAGAAACCTTTACCGTTTCAGGACTTCAAATTTTGTCACATTCAGACAATGCGGATATTCGCTGTCGCTTTCCGGCAGGGTGGTCAATTTCCCCTCGAAACGGTATTCATCGGAAGCGACGCCGGCAAGGACGAATTGCTTTTTCAATTCGTCGGGGACATTGGCGTCGATCGAAGCCTTGCCGGAAACGATGCGGAAATTGCCCGCCGGAGTAATCTCGGGGCGTCCCGCAAGGATCACCTGTTTCTGCGCGAAACTCCTCCCCGAATTCCGGTGGAGCTGGGAAAAATCCGGCTCGGAAGCGCGATCCGGCATCAGCGGATTCAAAAGCAGAAGCGCTCCGGCGCTGATGACGCCGGCAAGTACGGTGCAGAGCAATCCCACCTTGAGCCAGCCGAAAAAGGAGACGTGATCGCCCGCGCGTTTTTCCAGCATGCCCAATGCCACGATATTGGCGGTACTGCCGATCATCGTGATGTTGCCGCCGAAACACGCGCCGAAAAGCAACGCCCACCAGAGCGGCAAGTCTTTGCAGGAAACTGACAATTGCTCGATGATCGGACTGAAAGCGGCGACGAAAATCACGTTGTCCACCAGAGCCGACCCCAACGCCGATACGGTAAAGATGAAGGGGATCAACACCAGACTTGAACCGCCGCAGACACCGGAAAAGCCTTTTGCCATCACCTGATCGACGTGGGTGTATTCCAGAGTTCCGGCGACGGCAAAGAGCAACATAAAGAAAAGCAGTGTCCACCAGTCGACTTCGTGCTCGACGTAATGACGGGCGCGATTGGGTTTGAGGATCATCACGACCCCGGCGCAAATAAGGGGAGAGATCAACAGCACGCTGTTTTTGGAAAGATTGAAAAGTTCCTCCAGCGCGTGGTGCGAAGCGATCGCGCAGATGGTGCAGATGATCAGGATAAGTCCGCGCTTATACGGTACATTCACCGCAGGGGCGATGGTCAACCCCTGACTGAGCCGGTCTTTGAGCTGTACGTCGAAATGACTGAGTTCCTTGCGGAAGTGCCAGAGAAGCATCGCGATCACCGCCGACAATGTGACGAGCATGATCGGAAACGCCCACATCATAAAATCGCCGAACGTCAATCCGCCTTTGGTGCCGATGTAAATGCCGACGGGGTTGCCCATCATCGTGCCGGAACTGCCGATATTGGTCGCCAGAACCGCGATGACGATATAGGGCGTCGGGCGGATCTTCAAACGGTCGCAGACCTGAAAGATCAGCGTCGAAATGAAGATGATGCTGGTGACTTCGTCGACGGCACAGGCGAGGAGCGCGGCGGCAAAACTCGTCACCGCGACGAATTTCATCCCCGAAAGATTCGGGATCGAAACGATCAGCTGGACGATCCAGGTAAAGAAACCGAGATCGCGCAACGCGCCGACGATCACCATCATCCCGACGAGGAAAAGGATCACTTCAAGCGACGACGAGGTGACGAATTGCGGAATATTGAGCGAATTGGTAAAGATCAGCACCGCCAGTCCGAGAAAGGCGATCGCCAGCCGGAACGTCCAGAAAAAGAGCGTCCCGAAAATGATCGAAATGAAAACGGCGCAGGCGACCGACTGGTGGACTTCCAGTCCGGCGGCTTTCCCGCCGAAACCGACGAGGAATCCGGCGCCGAGCAAAATGGCGAAGCGGCTGATCATCGCGCGAAGCGACAGCGTTTGAGTACTTTCTTCCGACATAACAAAAATCCTTATGGTTTACAAAAATCAGTCCCAGAAAAGTTTACCGCAGAAATCTTTCAACTCGACGATGCCGGCAAGTTTGCCTTTGCCGTCGAGAATGATCATCTGCCGCACGGAGTTGACGATAAAAAGTTTCGCCAGCTGGATCGCCGGCATCGTTTCCGGTACGGAAAGGTATTCCTCGCGCATCACGTCGGCGACCTTGGTATCGGTCGAAGTTTTTAAGAGATCGGCGAAAGGCTGGAAACGGTCGATCGGGGAAAGATCCTCCATCCACAGCAAATGCTCCGGCAACGTGAATTTCAGCAATTCACTCAACCCGAAAACGCCGCGCAGATCGCCGTCGCGGTCGACGACCGGCAGTTCCTCGCTGCGGCTGGTGGTCAATTTGGAGATCGCCTGCTGAAGCGTATCGGTTTCCTGAAGCACGCACACAGGCGGACGCATCATATCGGCGGCGGTAAGGCACGAATCCAATTCGATGCGGTTGCCGCGGAAAAACTGCATCACCGCCGCCGGCGTCGTCTGCGACGCAAGGCAGTCGACGCTGCTTTTTTCCAGAAAGATATTGGCGAGCGCGGAAATGAGCTGAATATGCAAATTGGGCTCCGCCAGCGGCGTCAAAAGCAGGATCACCACCTTGACGCGCGTGCCTTTGGCATCAAACGGGACGCCTTGCGGCAGAGTTGCCACCGCGACGAGCGGTTCGCTGATCTCCGGCAACCGGGCATGCGGCAAAGCGAGCCCGTCGGTAATGATCGTCGGAAAAATCTCTTCACGGGCGAGGACTTCGCGGGTCGCCCGTTCGATGTCGATCGCGGGGGTGTGGCGTTTCAAAGTGTCGAGCAATTCCTGCAAAACGGCGACGCTGTTTTCCGATTGGATATTGCAACGGATGTTATTAAGGAACAAATACTCGTAAAAATGTTTGGTCGTTTCCGGCATTCCGTTTTCTCCTTATAGTCGCTTTGATTTCCGCTACGGTATAATATCTTAATTACTATAGCGCAAAAAGCCTTTTTTTCAAGTTTTTTCGGCAAAAAAACAACGGGATCTCAGCCGGATTTTGTCTGAGATCCCGTTCAAGAAAACAAAACTCTTTTTTCAGAAAAGATCGGCGTAACGCTTGCAGATGCGTTGCCAAACATACCGGCGGTCGGCGATTTCCTTCATTTTTCTGCCGATTTGCAAGCGTTGCGATTCATCCGTTTCGCGGCACAAGCGTTTCAGCGTCGTCACATTATCGAAATACAGCGCCGCGTTTTCGGTCGTTTCCCGGTTGAAGTTGACATCGTAAGCGATGACGGGAAGTCCCAGATACATCGCCTCCACCAGCGAGGGATTGGTGCCGCCGCAGGAGTGTCCGTGCAGATAGTAGCGGCATCTTGAGCGAATAAAATTCAGTTTCTCCGGATCGTAGATCGACGGCAACAAATGGATACCCGGCACGGCATTGTATTTTTGGAACAATTCCGTACTGTAGTTGCTGTGATTCCAGTTGCCGACGATAACCAGCGGCATCGGCGCATCGGATTCAAACGCCGCCAGAATGAGATGCAGATTGTTTTCCGGCTCAATACGGCAGACGGCAAAAGCGTAAGGCTGATTCAAAAAAGGATATTCTTCCATTATTTCTCCAGACTCAGGGTGTCCGCTCCATATTCGATGAGTTCGCAATCGCGATGATACTGCTCCTTGACGTAATCGACGATCACCTGATTGTCGGCGATGACCACATCGGCGTTGCGGACGGCGCAACGTTCGGCGAAACGCAAATAAATTTGCGCCAGACGCGACCACTTCGCCCGGCGCCACTCCATGCCGTCGATATTGCAGATGATCTTTTTACGGCAGCCGAAAAGCCGGAGAAACGGCAACAGCGTACAACCGCTGACCCCCAGGATCAGCAATGTATCCGCATAACGCAAGGCATCCAGGATCGATACCATATCATAGGGGATGCTCTGCATCCCGTTGGCGCACAAATTGATGTATTTCAAACGGATGTTGCCGATCTTTCCGGGATACTCGAAAAATGCCGATTTCTGGCAGTAAACGGTGAAATCGAATTCATCGTGCAACCGCGATACGAGTTGCTCCGCCAGACTTTCAAATCCGCCGTAGCAAGCAGGGATGCCTCTCGTCCCGATGATCGCAACTACTTTCTTCATTTGGTCAGATACATTCTTTTTACGGCACCGACGTGCTCTGTCATGGAGATGAAACGGCATTCATTCCGCAATGATTTTTTCCGTTGCAAAAGAATTTCCGGATCCGAGAAAATTTCCTTCAATTTCTCTTTCAGATTTCCGGCGCCGGAAAAAACCCACTCCGGCGGCAACAACACCTTCGCCCCCGCCCGATCCGAGCAAAGCACCGGAACTCCGCAGCAAAGCGCTTCCTCAACGACGAAACCGAACGTTTCATCACAGATGCTGGGGACGATCAAAAGGTCGCTCTTCTCAAGGATATTCCATCCGTCCTTTGCCTCATAGTTGCCGTAATATATCACACGTTTTTGATTTTTGCCAATGCCGCCGTAAATATTTAATTGCCAATTGTCAAACCCCTGCGCTTCAAGCTCGCCGAGCACCTTCAATAGCTCCGGCAAGCCTTTATAGGGCAATACCGATCCCGAAAAGAGCAACTGCAAGGGAGCGGAAACGCCGACCGACTTTTTCCGGCGATCCCGGATCCCGCCGTGCGTAATGGGAAGCATCACGCCGCGCAGACCGGAGATCGCAGCGGTAAAAATCTTTTCCGTTACAGGGCTGTTGAAGTGAACTACGTCGCATTGCCGCATCCAATTGACATAGCGTTCACGCAACAAGCCGAAAGGCTTGATGTCAATCGTCCGCGCCGCTGTTTCGGACGACGGACTTTTTGAAGGGATCAACCGTTTCAGCGGCAGTAAAACTTTGCGCAAACGGATCAGAAGTTCCCAGTTTCTCAGGAAAAGCTGACGCTCCGACGGCGCAAATCGATTGCATTGCGAGCAATTTTCATCGTTGCAATCACAGCAGACCGTCCCGTCGGGACGCAGGCGGTTCACTTTGGGGCAAAGTCCGAAATAATCGTGCGTTGTATAAACGATTTTCGCGCCGGAAGAGCGGATCCATTCAAAAAGCTCCTCCGGAAATCCCATCCACGTATGGATATGGACGACATCGGGTGCCGCGAGCCGCCAGAATTTTGTCATTTCTTCTGTGGAAAGGCGGCGCGGACAATCCAACAGCATCTCCGGGGTCTGGATCCCCTCCAGCAACGGCACGGCGGGACCGCCGATGATTGCAAAGCACCTGACATCGCGGCATTTTCCCCGCTTGCGGATCACCGTCTTTTTGGGCACTCGCCATCCGCCTGCGGGATAAAGCGCAAAAACGTCATCGCCCGCGGCGGCTTGTGCCGAAGCGAGATCCGCCGCGTAGCGGTTCAATCCGCCCTGACGGTGAAATCCTAAAAAGTAATGCAATATCCGCATATTCAGCGCGCTTTCATTTTTTCCAGCAAACCGGAAAGTTGGCGGCACAAAATCGACCATTCATATTTTTCTTCGATCAACTTCCGCCCTTTTTCTCCCAAATCCCGCCGCATTTCAGGCGATTCGATCAATGTGATCGTTTTTTCCGTCAGATCGTCCAGAATTTCCGGCATCGTCGCGCCGTCGGCAACGATACCGCCCCCTTCGGCGACGCACAGCGCCACCGGGTCGCCCGCGATCGTCACGATCGGAAGTTGTGCATACATCGATTGCAAAATGACCGTCGCCAGACCGTGATGATATGAGGGATAAAGCAGAATATCCGCGTCAAAGAGCGCTTGAAGCATCTCCTGTTTTCCGACAAAGCCTTTCCATTCGACCCGGTTTTCGACGCCGTATTGCCGGAAAATTTTCCTCATCGCCCCTTTTTCCGGACCGGAACCGTATATGTAAAGTTCGACATCATCGCGTTTCGCGGCGATCCTGCCGAAAATTTCGGCGGCAAAGGTCACTCCTTTCCAGTGAAGAAATTCACTGCAGACAAGAAGCCGCACCTTGCCGTCATCGCGGCGTTGACGCGAAACACGGTATTCCGGTTCCGCTGTATTGATGCCGGTCTGGGGATGAAAAACGACTTTTTTCCGCCAGCGTTCGGGGAAACAGCTTTTTCCCGGAACGGCGCCGCTTTCGATGATCCAGTCGGCGCATCGCGGCGTCAAAATGCGTCCGATATCC
The DNA here is from genome assembly GCA_024405735.1 of Victivallaceae bacterium. Lineage (GTDB taxonomy): Bacteria > Verrucomicrobiota > Lentisphaeria > Victivallales > Victivallaceae > UBA1784. The sequence continues at coordinate 18,047 of JAKSOF010000025.1, forward strand.
AAAATGCAGAGCATTTTCATACTCATCGCACGCAGAAATTCCTTGATCTTGACCTCGCACGGCAATGCCCGCCATACGGCGGAGGGGATCGCCGCTTTGCCGACCGGCCCCCACACCGTCACCGGACGAGAGAGCATAAAGAGCGACGGCATCGAAATATTGGCAAAAGTCAAATGCAGTACGAGATCAAAGTTTGAAGTATTGACGAATTTCCGGTATTTGAAAAACGCGCCGTACTGCCACAAATAATAATAAAGGTGATAGCCGCGCCGCTTTTTTTTCCAGAAAGAAAGTCCCTTCGGAAGATCGTAACCGTGAAAAACAATTTTGCGGTCACTTTTCTCCAATGCCTGATCGATACTCGGCAAATTGTTGGCGCGGGTCAAAACGTGGACTTCGTGATATTTGGCAAGTTCGTTGACGACATTCCAGCCGATGCCGGGCTCCGAACCCTTTTGCGGCTCGCAGGCGTAAGCGGAAATAAAAATTTTCATTTTTTAACGCATCCTCACATCGCTCAAGTCGATCACACCGTGATCCAGCCAGAACCAGATATCGCTTTTCACTTCGCCGGGATAAGCGGGCAACGAGATTTCATAACGCTCTTTCTGCCCCGCTTTCAACGGAAGCTGGACCACGGGATAAAGTCCGCCGCTTTGCGTACCGCGGGTAATCTGCAACAGCGCAGCTTTTTCCGCCTTGACCGTAAAACTCAACTTTTTTCCCTCCGGAATATCGACCGTCGGAGAGATGGCGCATAAGTAACCGTCCGCCTCCAAGTGCAAGGCAAAACCATTTTGATCTTTGATCCGCGTAAAAAAGGACGCCGTTTTCCCCGCCAGACTCTGATAAAAATTCCATTTTTCAGGCGGATCAAAACCGGCATCGTTGACGCGCGGCATACTTTTTCCGAAATACGCGATCTTCTTTTGCCGATCGGCGGGGGAAAGCGCAGACGAAAAATCGCCGTTGGGTATCAGCGTTCCTCCGGTGATCTCCGCTTTTGCCGCTTTCGGCAGATAACGGTAGACGACCAATGCTTTTTTATGGTGACGGTTATTCCAGACAAATCCCATTTGCCGCATTCTTTTTTCCGGCATCAAATCATCCAGTTCCGGCAGAAGTGTCATTTCCGTTTTTTTCACCGCAAAAAAGAGGTAAACGGCATCATAATCACCATCGTAAACGCTCAAATTCCCTTTCAGATTGCGCACGATCTCCGACAACGGCTGCAATCTGTCCATCCCGTAAAGTTCCAACCGGGAATAATAACCGTGCGTAGGAGCTTTCAAATCGTAAGTCAGCCCCAAAGTACGGGGATAATGCGCGGCATCCGCTTGGATGGTCTGATAGAGTTGAAAAACTTTTCGTTCCTGCGGATGGATCATCACGGCGTGTACGAAACAGCAGACGATCCCGGCAAAAAAGAGCAAACGCTTCCACATTCGGGGCAACGGAAAAGTCTCAAAGAGGTCAATGATGCAAAAAAGCGCGATGAAAAGAAAAACATTGTGATAACGCGCCCCTCCGATGCGAAGATTCAATCGCCACAGCAATGCGGCGATGCCTCCTGCGAGATAGCACCAGCGGATCGCGTTGCGCCATTCGCCATAAAAAATCATCCGGATCAAACTCCAGACGAGGCTCACGGCAAAGACAACGCCGATCGGCTCCCACATCCCCCGGGAAATCAATAAAATAGACTTCAGCATCAACGCAATCCCCAGATTTTCCACATCCAGAAGTGCATCCGGAGCCGGTCAACGTAACTTTGCCACACGCACGGCATTCCCGGCAACAGCGAAAGTCCGGCAAGACCGATGCCGAATCCAAACAAAACCATTGCTGGTAAAAGCAACGCGCACCGCCAATTTTTACGGGAATAAAGCGCAAGAAGCGGCAACGTCAGCACCACCCACGGCAAAAATTCCATGATTTCAAAGCGGCACATCGCGCCCGAAGCAATGGCAAATCCGCAAAAGAAAGCAAATATGGCGTTATTTCTGCATTTTGCCGAACGGAAACTCCACGCCCACAACGCGATCGTCCATCCGGCAAAAAAGAGGTAAAGACCATCCCGCAACCGCACGCAGGAAAACTTCACCAGTTTCGGCATCACGGCGCAAAAAAGCGCGGCGGCGATGCCGGAAAAATGTTTGCGCCACAAAGCGCGCGCGGCAAAGTAGACCGGAATGACCAATAAACTCCCCGCCGTCAAATTCACGGCAAGCGCCGCGTTTTCTACGGAAAGGCCGCAGGAAACAAGACATTTCGTCAAGTAGAAAAAAAGCGGCGGGCGGCTGATCCACATCTCTTCGCTTCCCGTTTCCGCCCACTGACGGAGCATCTGCATATAGGTGATGCCGTCATTGCTTTCCAGCGGATGATTCCAGGCGTACCAGAGCCGGATCAAAAAAGCGAAAATCACCATTCCGGCTACTTCGGCGGCCGCGCGTTTCGCCGAAATTTCCACAGGGGGCTCTTTCCGGTAAAGCGCGAGAAACTTGTCGGCAAGTTCCGGATCACCGGCACGGGTGAAGTGATCGTACCGCTCCAAGAGATACCAGCGCCAATAGCGATCGACTTCCTCCGGCGCGATTTTCTGCATCACAAGAAGTTCTTGCGCCGACTGCCAAATTTTCTGCTCGCGCAAAATACGCAAGCACTCCTTGACACTCCCGAAGTGAAGCGCGGGATCGACAACGTAATTAAAAAAATCCGTCAGCGGCAAGCCAAAGGAAACGCTTTCAAAATCAAAAACTTGAGGAAGTTTCCCAAAATTCACATTCCACGGCTTGAAGTCGTAATGCACCACACCGACGGGCGTCGTTCCTTCGCGGTCAGTTGCCGGTACCTCAAACGGCAAACGCAAACGCTCCCAACAGGAAGCCCACGTCGCGTCGTTTTCCCGTTTCAAATCGAAAAATTCGGCAAATGCCTCAAGCGGCAAAGCTCCCCCCTGCCCTTTTTGCAAAGGAGGATACGCCATTTCGAGCCGGACGAAATCTTTGCCTTTTTCGCCGCCGAGCAACGGGGAAAAACAGAAATATTGCGGCTTTTTACTTTCCAAAAGCTGATAGAGATCCAATTCCCGGGCGACGCCGTCGCAACTTGCACCGACGGCAAATTTCTCAAAACTTCGGCCGTGATGGTGGATAATGACCTTGTCGCGCGTCGGAGAGATCATCGCCGAATCGTGATCGTCAAGCATCAAAACGACACTTTCCGGCAAAATCTGACGCAACGCCGCGACGACTTGTGAAGCGGGAAGCGTCGCCTTGCGCTTCATCACAAAATACGCCGCAAGGAGCAAAAACTTTTTGACCGCCGCGAGATACGAAACGCC
>JAKSOF010000026.1 GCA_024405735.1 Victivallaceae bacterium
AACCCCGAAGTGCAGAAATGGTACTTCGCGATCATTGAAAACGCGGTCAAGGCGGGATTGGGCGCGATCTACACCGATATGGGCGGCACGCAGACTGGAAACGTCAACTTCGCGGGCGAGGAATCCGGCACCGGGCTGGATGCCGCGCTCAAAATCTACAAATTCTACCACGATCACGACTTGCAGTTCGGCATCGAGGGATGCACGCCGCTCGGTTTGAATTCCTACTGGTACCGCCGTCAGGTCTATTTGCCCTACGCCGGAAACGAGTTCGCGCTCCTCGGCGGATTGAACTACTCCAACGAAGTCCACGACATCGACCTCGACTATTTCCGGATGGCGATGTACGACGCCTTTATGCTGACGCATACGGAGGGCTACGCGTTGAACTTTGAGCGTTCGCCGCACGAGATCGCCAAACTCGAACGCATCGGCAAACTCAATCCGAAAATCAATGAAGCGCTTGCCGTGACCAAGATGCCTTTCATCCGCGAAACGTGTTTCGGCACGACGTGGGTCGGTGAAAACGGCGCGGCGGTTTTCTGCTACCATCCGGTCAAAAAACTGACCGTCGAATACAACGGAAAAACGCAGGTTTTCGACAATGTGGCGAAAGATTCGATCATCATTCTGAAAAAATAGACGGTTTTCGGCAAATCCTCTCACACTTCCGGAAAAAATTCCGGAAGTGTGATTTTTTTTGATTTTCCGCTTGAAAAAAACATTTTTGCAACATATATTATAAAACTGTTCCGTAACACGGGACAGGGTTGATTAAAGCATTGAGCAGCCGACGTGGCGGAATGGCAGACGCGCTAGGTTCAGGTCCTAGTTCCTTCACCGGAGTGAGGGTTCAACTCCCTCCGTCGGCACCAATCCGTAATGATTGGTATCGCTCAAAACAAACTGGGTATCGCGGGTATGGCATAACGGCTGTGCACCAGCCTTCCAAGCTGGTAATACGGGTTCGACCCCCGTTACCCGCTCCAATCTGGTGGGATTCCCGAGTGGCTAAAGGGGGCAGACTGTAAATCTGCTGGTCTTACCTTCGATGGTTCGAATCCATCTCCCACCACCATCCTTCGTTAAAGCTACGGATGGCAAGCCGTCAGGTTTGCTATACGTAGCATTTTTTTTGCGATCGGCAAAAAAAGCGAGCGCAGCGAGGCGAAGGATGCCCTCCGACGTCGGGCGGAGTATCGCGCCGCAGGCGCGAATTTGACGGGATAAATTGGGAAATGTGAGAGTTGTGGGAGGAGTGGGAGATTTGGGACTCTGTACGCTCCCCGCCCGCGATCTGTGACGCGTGCGTTACAACTTGCGCATTGCTCTTGTCCCCGCAGGTTTGCCCGATCTCAAAATTCCCACAGTTCCCACAGTTCCCACAATTCCCATCGCCCCGCAATTTTCGCGGCGGAGCCGCGAGAGCAGTCCCGGCAAAAACGTTTTACTCTTTTATCCATTCTTTCACATCAAAATTTCATTTCTTTTTCAAATGGATGATGCTATATTACTGTCGATCAAATGACAGCAGTTAAAAAAAAGGACTTACCATGGTTTTTCTGAAAAAAAGTTTTTTCTGGATTCTTCTGATACTTTTTACCATTACACCTTGTCCGGGGAAAGAGATCTTCCTCTGCGATGCCGAGGAATCCGCATTGCGTCAGGCTTTGGAAAAATCCCGCCGGATCAAAGGGGAAAAAGAAATCGTCATTGCCGACGGCACGCTCCGTTTGACTTCTCCCGTTGTATTGGACGCTCGCGACTCTCATCTGACGTTGCGCGGCTCAGAAAAAACGGTCATTTCCGGCGGGATCTTGCTGAATTTTTCCGCTCTCCCCGGCAAACCTTACTGGTCGGCGAAAATTCCGGAAGGGCTTCCTGAACCGCAGCTGCTTTCCAGTGAAACCGCCAATATCCCGGTCGCCGTCTATCCGCATAACAAAATGGCGAAGTATCCGGAAACTTCCGATCTCATCTGGCTCGGTTCGCAATATGGCGGCTGGAATCGTCCGCCGCGGGATTATGAATTGGATAGGATCACCATTCCGGTGGCGGAATTGCCCGATTTCGACCCCGCCGACGCCGAATTTTATCTGCCTCATTCCTGGAACACCTCTTTTGTGCGCGTCAAATCCGTCGACCGCAAAACCGGAGTCGTCGTTTTCGATAATTTACTGCGTCATCCGGCAGGCGGATTCGGCGTAAATAAATATCAGATCCGCAATATCGAAGCCGGGCTTGCTCCCGGAAAATGGATGTATCACCGCGCCACGCGGGAAGTCTATTATTACCCGCAACCGGAAGAAAAAATCGATTCCGTCAAGTTGACGGCGGCGATCGCCGACCGGTTGCTGACGATCACGGGTGGCGACGGCATCCGCATTGAGCAGATCGATTTTGCCAACTGCAACGGAGCTCCGGCAAAAAGCAGCGATACCTCTTTGAACGATCCGGAAAAAATTTCCAGCGCCATCAATGTTGCGGGATGCACCGATTTAAAATTTTGCCGCATTAAAGTGCGCAACTCCTTCGGCAATGCGGTCAAGGTGGAGCATACACCCAAAAGCCGATCGATCCAAATTTTTGATTCCCAAATCCATTCCGTCGGGGTGGATGGTCTTATGATCGACGCCGACGGGAATTCCGTCATCCGCGGTTGTGACATCCGCGACTGCGGCAACCGCGGGATCGCCGCGATGACCAATCGCGGTTCGAGTTTTCATATTGAAAAAAACAAGATCTGCGGGACCGGTTATTGCGGATTGTCGTTCCACGCGAAATCCGAAATCTCAAAAAAGCCCTTTGACGTTGCGATTGAGGACAACTCTATTTCCAAAGTTATGATGGATGAAGCGATGCACGACGGTGCGGGCATTTATGTTTTCGGCGCGGAGAACTTCCGTATCAACCGCAACGAGATCCGTGAAACGCCGACATTCGAATTGCGCCACGGGATCTACTTTGACGAGACTTCCAATCATTGCGTCGCCGTCGGCAATCACGTTTCGACCTTTTTTCCCGTAATGATCCACAAAACGCAAAACATCACGTTTCAGGATTGCCGTTTTGATTTCGCAGGACCGATGAAATTCGATCTCGTCGATGCCGATCACATCCACTTGCAAAACTGCACGATCTCGGCGCCCGAGATCCTTTTCAGCGCGCCGGAAGGCGGCTTGACAAGAGAAAACTGCCAAGTCGACGGCAAGGTTTCCGAAAAAATCAAAAAGCATAACTTCACCTTTGCCGTCGATGAATTCGGCGTTTTGCGCTGTACCAAAATCCCTGCGGAAAAGAAAGAGCGCAAACTGCCGCACCGCATCGTCTGCCTCGGTGACAGCATCACGGCGGCGGGAACTTTTGCCGGAGAACTGCAACTTTATCTTTCCTGCCGCTATCCACGGGAAAAAATCGAAGTTTTCAATGCCGGAGTCGGCGGCGACAGCGCCGTCGGCGGTTTCCGGAGGCTTGAAAAAGATGTCTTTTCCCGCGATCCCGATATGGTGATTGTCTGTTTCGGGATGAACGATGTCGGCAGAAATCTTTACCGGACGCGGCTTCCCGCCGATGAAACCGAGGCGCAGGCGCGCGAAAAAGGTTTCAAAAGTTATTGCGAAAATATGAAAAAAATCACCGATGCGCTCGTCGAGCGGGGGATCGAAGTCATCGTGATGGCGCCGTTCCCCTATGATGAATACGGCACGCGCCCTGCCCCAGATGAAAAAATGGCGTATTGCAATTCCGTCGGGCTGGAACGGCTTGCCGCGCATTGCTACAACACCTATGCTCCGAAATTTCTTTTCCCGATGAGCCGCACGGTACTTTGCCGGCTTTATGCGTGGTTTCCGGAACTGCAAGTGGCAAAAGACCGCGTCCATCCCGACCGGCGCGGGCACTGGGTGATCGCCAACGAGATCGCCAAAACGGTTTTTGCCGACATTCCGGCAGATCATCCGCTCCCCTTCCCGATGACGCAGGAAATGGCGGAATTGGCGAAAATCGGCAACGGAAAAAAATATCCCTGCGATACTTTCTTCACGCCGCTTGACACGCTGATAAAGGACGGCGAAATCAACGGAGAAACGGCAAAATTGCGGCAAAAACTGGAAATTTTGCTTGCACAGGAGGGGAAATTAAAGCAGTTGTCTTACTACGACGGCATTCTGCGGCAAAAGGGGATCGATCCCGCCGACACCGCCAAAGCCGATCCCGTACTGTCCGATTTCGCGCAACGCTGGCATTTGACATCGGATCTGGAAAAATATCTCAAAGTAAGACCCCAAAGAGAGCAATTACTCCAAAGCGTGCAAACGGCAAGGAAAGAGTATTTCCTTGTATTGCAGGAACTCTCCACGCAAAAGCGATGATCGCGCCGGGGCGCGAATTTGACGGGATAAATTGGGAGATGCGGGAGTTGTGAGAGGAGTGGGAGGTGTGGGACTGTACGCTCCCGCCCGCGATCTGTGACGCGTGCGTTACAACTTGCATTTTGCTCTTGTCATCGCAGGTTTGCCCGATCTCAAAAATCCCACAATTCCCCTCGCCCCGCAATTTTCGCGGCGGCGCCGCGAGAGTGGCATCCGCGGAAGTTCCTCTTTGCTCATAATGATTGCAAGGGTACTTTGGTGAGAAAGACAGGGAGATGAGCGGAAATACCCAACGCGCACGGTGCAAGGAGGGGACAGCCGTTTGCTTACGGCTTTCCCCTCCTTAACCACCCCTTTTACCGTGCGACTGCAGTCGGAACGGATAGAGTAATTCCCTTTTTACTCCCATACGACTGCGCGCTTCCTCCTTCGCCAAGGCTACGGAGGACAGGCGTCGGCAACCGAC
>JAKSOF010000003.1 GCA_024405735.1 Victivallaceae bacterium
GCTCCGCTCGTGCTCGCGCCGCCTCTCTCGCGGCTACCGTGCTCGTCTACGGTCGTTTGCGCAAACAACTGTTTGCGCATTTCCGCATTGCCGTGGGCAACGCGTAAAATCACTCCCATCCGACTGCGCGCTCGTCGGCAACCGACTCGCATCCGACGGCAATCAAAGCGTATGTGGTATTTTTCCGTTTTTTTTCGCGGTAGCATCCGCGAGCCAAACATTGGCGTGAGGCATCGCACATCAGGCAGACGGGCGGGCGGCTTGTCACGGCGTAGCCTTGGCGAAGACGGAAGCGGTAAAGCGGAGCTATTAGCCCGCGTGGGACGCAAGTCATTTTGCAGTAACAAATATAGACGCCCGCGGAGATTTGCGGTGACATCCATTTAGAGCGCGATAAAAACGTCCATCCGCAAATATCTGCGGCAGATACAAATCCCGCCTGTGGCGGGCGCTTGGGGAGTTAAGAGGGCGCGGCGAGAGCGCCCTCTTGCACCCATCGCGTCAAAGCGGGATGATACAAAAAAAAAGGGCTGTCGCATGGTTGCAACAGCCCTTTTAAAACGGGAAGTTTTATTTGTCGCTCAAGGAAGCGACGCCGGGGAGTTCTTTGCCTTCGAGATATTCGAGGGAAGCGCCGCCGCCGGTGGAGATATGGCTCATTTTGGGAGCGAGACCGCTCTGATTGACCGCCGCGACCGAATCGCCGCCGCCGATGATGGAAATGCCGCCGTTGGCTTTGACTTCGGCGACCGCCGCGGCGACGCCGAAAGTGCCTTTGTTGAATTTTTCCATTTCGAAGCACCCCATCGGTCCGTTCCAGACGACGGTCTTGGCGGATTTGATGGCATTGCTGTAAAGTTGAATGGTTTCGGGACCGATGTCAAGTCCCATCCAGTTTTCGGGAATATCCTGACCGACGACCTGCGTGTTGGCTTCGGGGTCGAATTTATCCGCCGCCATATTGTCAACAGGGAGGAGGAATTTGACGCCCTTGGCGGCGGCCTGATCGATCATTTCCTTGGCGTAGGCGAGCTGATCGTCTTCGCAGAGGCTTTTGCCGACGTTATGGCCCATCGCCTTGAGGAAAGTGTACGCCATACCGCCGCCGATGATGAGCGTATCGACTTTGTTGAGCAGATTCTTGACGACGGCGAGTTTATCGGAAACTTTGGCGCCGCCGAGGATGGCGACAAAGGGGCGGATCGGATTTTCGACGGCGTTGCCGAGGTATTCGATTTCCTTTTCCATCAAAAATCCGGCGACCGAAACGGGAATGTATTTGGTGATGACGGCAGTCGAAGCGTGAGCGCGGTGCGCGGTACCGAATGCGTCATTGCAGTAAATGTCGCCGTAGGAAGCGAGTTTTTCGGCGAGTTTTTTCTGTTCGTCCTTGAGCGCGGCTTTGGCGGCCTTGAAATCGGCTTCGGATTCGCCGTCTTTCTGCTTGCGCTTGGCTTGTTCTTCCTTGTGATAGCGGGTATTTTCGAGCATCACGATGTCGCCGTCTTTCATCGCGGCGACTTCCGCGTCCGCATTGGCGCAGTCGGCGACGAAAACGATTTCCTTGCCGAGGAGTTTCGAGAGGTAATCGGCGACGATCTTCATACTGGTATCGGACGTGATGCCCTTTTCATCCGGACGGCCCATATGGCTCATCAGGATCAGTTTGCCGCCTTTTTCGAGAACGTATTTGATCGAGGGGAGCGCGCCCCGGATACGGGTGTCATCCTTGATGACGCCTTCTTTGACGGGCACGTTGAAATCGACGCGCATAATGACGCGCTTGCCTTTGAGTTCGACGTCGCGCAAAGTTTTCTTATTCATGATAAAGTTCCTTTTTGCTTAAAAAAAACGGGACGGGCGTTGAAGCCCGCCCCGTATCGGAATTTAGGGTCGTCCCGAAAAATTACTTCGCGATGACGCGAGCCATTTCGAGGACTTTGTTGGAATAGCCCCATTCATTGTCGTACCAGCTGATGACCTTGACGAAAGTCGGGTCGAGCTGGATGCCCGCTTTGGCATCAAAAATGGAGGTGTTGGGGCAGTTGCGGAAGTCGGTGGAGACGACCGCATCTTCGGTGTAGCCGAGGACGCCTTTGAGTTCGCCTTCGGAATACTTTTTCATCGCGGCGCAGATCGCCTGATAGGCGGCGTCCTTGTCGGCGGCGGGAGCCTTGGCAAGTTCGACGGTGAGGTCGACGACGGAAACGTCGGAAGTCGGCACGCGCATCGACATACCGGTCAGTTTACCGTTGAGCTGGGGCAGAACTTTGCCCACGGCCTTGGCGGCGCCGGTCGAGGAGGGGATGATGTTCTCGAGGATGCCGCGGCCGCCGCGCCAATCTTTCTTGGAGGGGCCGTCGACGGTCTTCTGGGTGGCGGTGGCGGCGTGGACCGTGGTCATCAGACCGCGGACGATGCCGAATTCCTGATCGAGCACTTTGCAGATCGGCGCGAGGCAGTTGGTCGTGCAACTGGCGTTGGAAATGATCTTCTGACCGGCATAGGTCTTGTCGTTGACGCCGTAGACGAACATCGGGGTCGCATCTTTGCTAGGCGCGGACATAATGACCTTTTTGGCGCCCGCTTTGAGGTGCGCGGAAGCGAGTTCCTCGGTGAGGAAGAAACCGGTGGATTCGACGACGACGTCGACATCCAGCGCGCCCCAGGTGATGGCGGCGGGATCTTTTTCGGCGAAGATCTGGATCTTGTTGCCGTCAACGATCATATAGTTGCCCTCGACTTTGACGTCGTGCTCGAAACGGCCGTGAACCGAATCATACTTGAGCATGTAGGCGAGGTAATCCGGATCGAGGAGGTCGTTGATGCCGACGACCTGGATGTCCTTGCCGAAGTTCTCGACGGCGGCGCGGAAAACCATCCGGCCGATACGTCCGAAACCATTGATACCGAGTTTAATCATTTTTTCCACCTTTCCAATTTTTTGGATGTTTATGGGTTGAGCTTTTTCACGACCGCAATTGCTTGCGTGCGTTTATTTAATATAGTACAGAATGTCCCCGAAATCAAGCCTTTTCGCATCCGGTAAAAGAAAAAAAGCTCTTTTTTTCGTTATTCCGGAAAAAGGTTGACAAAACGCTTCTCTGTTGGAACCGACATGAACCGGAAATTTTCAAAAAAAGGAGAAGCGCGTGAATATTTTTCTCACGACAAAAGAACGGCGTGCCGTCAACGCGCGCAATCATCTTTCGCAAGCGGAACTGGTCTATCTCGTGACCGACATCCCCGAGGGGACGACGGACGAGGAGATATTGAAACAGGTTTCCTCCACAAGTCCGAAAGAGATCGGTTACGCGTCCCGCGTCGAAACGCGCATTACCGACCGCCCCGGGCAAAAAAGCTGTGAAGTTGCGGTCACTTATGCCTCCGAAAACGAAAGCGACACTGTGCCGCGCGTCGTAAAGCGGCCGGGCGACGAGATCTGGCTGATCGTCGGCAAGACCGGACGGGAAAAAATTTATCAGGGGGTTTCCACGCAGAAATACCCCATCGAAGCGACGGTCGCTCCGAATCCGGAAAACTGGATCCGCTGGAACGGCGGATTCGGCAGTGATTTCCGTGCCGAAGGCACATGGATCTACGCGCCGAAAATGCAGGAAAAGTGCATCCGGACTTTTGATCCCGACCAGATCACCCGGAATTACCGCCGCATCATCATGGAATCCATCGGCACAGTGAACAATGCCGCTTTTCACGGCTGGGAAAAAGGGGAAGTCCTGCTCCTGGAAGCACAGCAATCCAAGGAGTACCGCAATGAAAAGGGCAACTGGCTTGCCGACATCACATTCCTTTTCGGCATTTCCCCTAACAGATACCGCGACGTCGCTCAGCATCTTATTTCCGTCGGCGGATGGCAGGTCCCCTGGGGATTGACCGGGCTCAACGACTGCTGGGCGTTGGACACACCGGCTTTTTATGTTTCCACCGTTTACAACTCTTCGGATTTTTCGCGGCTCAAAGTGGGACACAATGACTCCGGAGCGGCATTACGCTGCCGGATCCGGGAACTCAAGGAGGAATAGCGATGGGAGACGCTGGATTTGCCTTTCCTGCCAATCACAACGACCGGATTTTCGGCTGCAACCGCAGCGGGGAGCTGATCCCGGCGCACACTCCGGTCGACATCCTCTACGCCGACCGGCCGTTGAGGCTTGCCGAAGTGCCCCGGCACGTTCCCTATCTGATCCGTCCGGTCAAACGGGAATCTGCCGTCCTCGGCGTTACGCTGACGGATATTCCCGATGACGGCTGGGGCGAGATCCAGGTTTCCGGAGTCGCGCAGTGCAAGATCGCCGAAACCAACTTGTACGTCAAATTTGTCCTCGCCGGCGACGGAGAATTGATCCCCGCCAGTTACGGGTGGCCGGTTTTTTCCATTTCCGCTCCGAAAAAAGTGACATTCATTCTTCTCGGCGGATGTTGTCAGAATTATATCGGAACTTTTGCCGTCGTCGCGCAGGGGGACGGATATTACTGTTATGATTCCGGGCATCCTGATTCGCCGGTTGCGGGCGTTACCGACGTCGGGGATGTCCCCGCCGGAAACATCGTTCCGCAAAACGGGCGTTTTTCGCTTTTCCTCTGGTACGACGGGGAAAACTATCACCAGTCTTTCTCCCGTCCCGACCGGAGTTTTTACGGGGAAGTAACGCTGGCGGAACTGATCAACAATGCGCCGCGGCAAACCTGGACGCAGGGGTTTATTCATTGGGCGCAGTGGTATCTCTTATGATGAGCGTAAGTCAATTCCGCGAGCAGATCTATTTCAATTATCCGGCTGAACTTTACGGAATGTTAAACCGTGCGCTGGCGGAGCGCGGCGCAACGGCGGACAGCAGTGATTATTTTCATCTGGCGAAATCTTCGGACGACCGTGCCCTCCTTGAGCGGCTGTATGACAAACTGATGAAACTTTCCAGATATTTTTTGGTCGATCCCGAAGAAATCAATCTGTCAAACATTCTTTCCAACAGTATGGTTTGTTATAATTTGCCGCTTCTGGCGCAAAAGAGCGATCGTCCGTTTCTCGTCCCGATCACGGCGAATTGGCGCAATTCTTATGACTTGTCCATTCCGGAATACCACTGGCCGTGGCGTTCGACGGCGGTTTCGACGACATTGTATCCACGACCGCATATGCAGCATCGCCGGTTCAGCGAATACTTTTTGCAAGCGGCGGAAATGATGAAACATTTGCGCTATTACGCACCGAATGCGCTCGGCAGTTTCATCGATATTCCCGCGTGCGCCGCAGGGGCAAGTTGCAGTCACATTTATCTGATCCGTGCCGATGGCTCCTATCTGGAAAACTCGAACGAATTTCAATTTCAGCAATTGTGGAACGGCTATCTCGCTCCCGGGCGCTATCGGCTTGATTTTTTTGATGAGACAACATCAAGAGAATTTCCATTGGCGGCTTTTGCCGGCTATGTCGATCTTTATGACAATCTGCAATATTTCACCCAGTAATGCAAGGAGGTTTTTATGAATGTTCTGCAGATTTCCTCATCCGGAGCCAAACTTTGCGACGAGCACGGCGACAGCGCCGGCATCGCGCTGGCGTTTTCGCTCGGACAACACCTGACGCTCGAATTCGATCTGCGCGGCGACGAAACCGACGACGGCATCCTCGTGCCGCTCGATGCGGCAAAACTTGCCGACTGCACCGGATTCTATTTTGCGCTCAGCAATGTCTGGAATGCCGCCAGCGCTCCGCTTTTTTTGCGGACAAGCGGCATCACCGTCGAAACACGCAACGGCAAGACCATTCTTTCGGTTGAACTGCCCGATACCGGTGTCACCTCGCTGATCTCTGCGCTGGCGGGCAAGGCAAGTGCGGCATTCACCTGCGAGATCGGCGGTCTTGATGCAAATGCGCTTGCCGTTTTTGTCTGGCAATTTCAGGTGACGGTATGCAACCGGATCTATCTCGGCGGGGATCTGCCCGAAAGCATTTCCGGGGATCCCGCTTATCTTACCGCCGCCGAAGTCCGCGCGATGATTGGCGAAGGGGGCGTCTCCTCCGGCGGTCGCATCGATTTTACCGCTTTGGAAGTCATCGCCAATGAGACGACGATCCCCGCCGGAAGCACCGATGTCCCCGATCTCGTCGTGGATGGCGTCGGTCCCGCCGTGGACATTCCCGCCGGAATGACACACGCGATGAAGTTCAAAACGCTCGGCACGGATATTACCATCGACTGGGGCGACGGAAACACCGTCGTCAAACCGTCGGCGGAATTGACGCCCGACGGCAGCTGGACGGCGGAGCATACTTACGGCGCGCCGGGGAAATATCTTGTCAAAATCTACGGCGGCTTTTCGCGCATCCAGACGGTGAGCGGGAAAAACCTCGTGCACCGCGTTTTGGATTTCGACTTGCCGATCGCCAAAACGCACACCAATTTGCAGGAATTTGCGAAAGATGCGCTCCGACTCGTTGCGGTCAATTTCAACGATCAGATGATGGCAAGCCACATCGGCAATCTGATCCGGACTTTTTCCGGATGCAAAAATTTGCGCAAGGTCGAAAAGATGAACCGGCTCGCCGTTGTTGCGTCCTGCAACGGCTTGTTTCAGGATTGCGTCAACATGACGGCGTGCGAATTCGCCTGTCCTCCCGTCGCTGCGCTCGCCGACGACGGCGGCGACGGATACCGCAACGTCTTTCAATCGGCAACGCAGGATGCACAGTGGGCGTTGACGTGCGACCTCAACACTCTTTTTCCGAGCGGCGGTTTTGCGCAGGAGGTCGTCGATCTTTCCAACTTTTTCTATCACGCGGGAACGCGCGAATGTTACGGCAATATCACCCTCACGGCGGCGAACGCCGAAAAACTTGCGAAAAAATTGTGGCTGAGCGGCAAAAAATTTGTCGGTTTCAGCAATCTCTTTTTACGGCTTCCGGCGTCCGTGCGCTCCCGTATTCCCTACGCTTGGGGCGGTACGATGGCGGGCATCTACATTGACACGGCGACGGGATGCGCCGCCAAAAGCAGTTGCAAGTGCACGCGGTATATCTCTGCCGGAGGGACATCGCTTCCTTTGCCGTTCAACGCCTCCGGCGATACCGCAGAAATACCGCTCGGAGAATTAGACGATGCCTCTTTTTCCGTAAAAAATCTTACCGCCGTGAATTGCGCCGTTTCTTTCATCGGGTCACGGCAGGAAGGAGTTGACAACATATCGATTTACGGTGGAACTTTTGGTTTTGCGGGGAATGTTGCTTCCGGAACGAATGTTTTTCACAACGCAGTTGCTTTTTCAGACGGAAATTGTATTTTCGGCGGCGTTTACGATCACTGCTTTTTGGAGGGAAGTTTTGAGCGGGGCACGTTTGATATTACGGGCGGCACCGCAATCGCTGCGAATGTTTACAACGACTCGACCTTCCGTTTGTCGGACCAAGCAAGCCTCGTTTTCCCGACGGACGTACCTGACATTACCATTGTCTACACCGCAGGATGCACCATCAACGGCGAAGTCAAAACGTCCGGCGGGACGATCGTAACGGATTAGAGAATAGAGATGAGAGATGAGAGATGAGAGAGCCCCGCGCGGATGTTTGTCTCGCCCTGCCGGGCGAACGGAACGAAGTGGGAATTTTGGGAATTGTGGGAAATGTGGGAGACTTGGTGATGGGAGTATCTCATCTCTCATCTCTCATAACTAAGAAAAAAGGGGGAAGATATGGAGCATAACGGCGTTAAGGTGATGGTGCATAACGAGGACAAGCGCGGCAATGTCTACACGCTTTGCGCGCAACTCGTCCTTTGGTATGCCAATAAAAGGATCTGTGTCCCCCGTGGATTTGAGAGCGACGGGGCGAGTGTCCCGCGCTTTTTCTGGCGGTACGTTTTCCCTTCGAGCGATCCCGCCGCGCTCCGCGCGTCGATCGGGCACGACTACATTTACCGGACGCACCCGGACGGATGGAAAAAATCCGACGCCGACAAGATGTTTCTCGGCACGATGCTCGTGGACGGCGTATCTCCCAAACGGGCGTACCGCGCATATTGCGGCGTCAAGTATTTCGGGTGGTGGTCCTGGTGGAAAGGCGGGCGGCGGTCAAAGTGAAAAAGTTAAAAAGAGAAAAAGCGAAACGCTCGCTTTGCGAGTATGGTCGTGTTGAGGTCCGCGGGAAATGACGACTTACGAATGGCTGTCACTCATCGGAGTGTTACTCGGCGGTTTCGGCGTCCTCGCCGACAAACTGGCGAAGCTCAACGTCAAGATCGCCCAGATCGAAGGCAAACTGTGGTCGACCGACCGCATCCAGACGGAGATCGCCGCCGCGATCAGGGAACACGAATTGCAATGTCACAACAGGGAATTTGGAACCGCGAATAAACGCGAATAAACACGAATAAGGGAAAAACGCGGATGTTTGGCTCGCGGACGATGCCGCGAAAAGGACGATGGATTTGCGCAAATGAGGATTAGGGAACCGCGAATAAACGCGAATAAACACGAATGAAAAAGAAAAATTATTAGTGTGAATTAGTGTTTATTAGCGGTTTCAAAAAAACACAAAAAAAAGGAGAAAAAGGGGAAATGGGGATCGTGAAAATCCTGGGATTTTTGGGGCTGATCGCCGCGCTTGCCGGATGCACGACGGAAATCAATGTCAACGGCGATAATAACCGCGTCGATACCAGTCCGGCGAAGTATGCCGGATACGGCAGTACCATTGATGTCCTCAAAGGGATGAGCCTGCCGGGGATCGGGTTCGGCGGACAGAGCGAAAAAACTCCCGATGAAACGAAAGTCGCGTTGCCCGCCGTCGTCGAAACGCGGTAAGTACAAATCCTGCCCGTGACGGGTCGGGAGAACCGCGGGAGGCGGAACCGGCCTCCCGTGCTCTCTTTGTGATATTACGGCAAAATTTTACATCCGCGCGACGACGGCGTCGGCGAATGCCGAGCAACTCAACTCGGTCGCGCCCTCGGTCAACCGCGCAAGATCATAGGTCATCTGCTTGTCGGCGATGGCGTTTTCGATGCCTTTGATGACGAGATCGGCGGCTTCATTCCAGTTGAGGTGGCGCAGCATCATTTCGCCGGAAAGCGCGAGACTGCAGGGATTGACCTTGTCCATCCCGGCATATTTGGGCGCAGTACCGTGCGTCGCTTCAAAGAGCGCGTGTCCCGTCGTGTAATTGATGTTGGCGCCGGGAGCGATGCCGATGCCGCCGACACAGGCGGCAAGCGCATCGGAAACGTAATCGCCGTTGAGATTCATCGTCGCGATGACGTCATATTCGGCGGGGCGCGTCAAAATCTGCTGCAAAAACGCGTCGCAGATGCAATCCTTGACGAGGACTTGTCCGGTGGGGGCGACGCCGTCGCAGTCGGCGGAAGCGACCGCACGGCCGGCATATTCGCGCTTGACCAATTCATAGCCCCAGTTTTTGAAGCCGCCCTCGGTGAACTTCATGATGTTGCCCTTGTGAACAAGCGTGACGCTCCTGCGGTGATTGGCGATCGCGTAGTCGAGCGCGGCGCGGATGAGCCTTTCACTGCCCTCGCGCGAAACCGGTTTGATGCCGATCGCGGAAGTCTCGGGGAAACGGATCTTGGTGACATTCATCTCGTTCTGCAAAAAGCCGATGACTTTTTTCGCCTCGTCGGAAGCGGAGACCCATTCGATCCCGGCGTAGATGTCCTCGGTGTTTTCACGGAAAACGATCATATCGGTCAATTCCGGACGCTTGACGGGGCTGGGGACTCCGGTGAAGTAGCGCACGGGCCGGACGCAGGCGAAAAGATCAAGTTTCTGACGCAACGCGACGTTGATCGAACGGATGCCGCCGCCGACGGGGGTGGTCAGCGGTCCCTTGATCGCGACGAGAAATTCGTCGATCGCGGAAACGGTCTCGTCGGGAAGCCAGACGGGAGCACCGTAAACCGCATTGGCTTTTTCTCCGGCAAACATCTCCATCCACGCGATCGCGCGTTTGCCGCCATAGGCTTTTTCAATGGCGGTATTCCAGATTTTCATCGAAGCGCGCATGATGTCGGGACCGACGCCGTCGCCCTCGATAAAGCCGATGACCGGGTGGTCTCCGGAAATGATTTTGCCGGATGCGTCGATGCGGACTTTGTCGCCCGCCGGGACCTTGATTTTGTCGTAAGCCATAATTTTTCCTTTTTTGCCGTGGTATGAGTTCGTCATAATATATCACCGGAAACGCGCGCTTGCAATTTCGCATTTCAGTTGATAACGCGCTTCTTTTATGCTATATTATATAAAACACACAAACTTCGGATCTATTGAACGGCAGAATTTTATGGAAATCAGAAACATTGCGATCATCGCCCACGTCGACCACGGCAAGACGACGATGGTCGATCAGATCATGCGTCAAAGCAAACTTTTCCGCGACAACGAGGAAATGGTCGACTGCTTCCTCGACAGCAACGATTTGGAGCGCGAGCGCGGCATCACGATCCTCTCCAAAAACATCAGCGTCCAGTACAAAAACGTCAAGATCAACGTCATCGACACCCCGGGACACAGCGATTTCGGCGGACAGGTCGAGCGGGTCCTGAAACTTGCCGACGGAGTGCTTTTGCTCGTCGATTCCGCCGAGGGACCGATGCCGCAGACGCGCTTCGTGCTGGACAAGGCGCTCCGCCTCGGACTTCGCCCCGTCGTCGTCATCAACAAGATCGACAAGCCCGACGCCCGTCCCGATGCGGTGCAAAACAAGGTTTTCGACCTTTTCTGTGAACTCAATGCGAGCGACGAGCAACTTGATTTCCCGACGCTTTACGCTTCCGGCCGTGACGGCTGGGCGATCCGCAATCTCAACGATCCGCGCGAATCGATCACGCCGTTGCTCGACGCGATCCTCGAATACGTTCCCGCGCCCAAAGTGGTCGACGGCCCCGTCATCGCACAGGTCGCGACGCTGGATTATTCCAATTTCGTCGGACGCATCGGCATCGGCCGCGTCTACCGCGGCACGCTCGACCTCAAACGCCCGATGGTCATCATCAAACGCGACGGCAAGACGGAAAACGTCGCCATCAAACAGCTTTTCACCTTTGAGGGATTGGGCCGCAAGGAGGTTCAAACCGTTCAGTGCGGCGACCTCTGCGCGATCGTCGGAGTGACCGACATCGACATTTCCGATACGATCTGCGATTTCGAGCATCCCGAGCCGATGCCGGCGATCGCGATCGACGAGCCGACGATCTCGATGACATTCCGCATCAACGATTCGCCCTTTTTCGGCAAAGAGGGCAAATACGTCGGAAGCCGTCAGTTGCGCGAGCGTCTTTACAAGGAGATCGAGCGCGACGTCGCGTTGCGGGTCGAAGATCTGCCAAGCGGCGACGCTTTCAAGGTTTCCGGGCGCGGCGTACTGCATCTTGCGATCCTGATCGAAACGATGCGCCGCGAAGGGTACGAACTTGCCGTCGCCAAGCCGCAGGTCATCTGCAAGGAGATCGACGGCGTCAAGCAGGAGCCGATCGAGCGGCTCTCCATCGACGTCCCCAACGATTACGCGGGAAAAATCATTGAACTTGTCGGTTTGCGCCGCGGCGAATTGATCCAGATGGAATCGCGCGGTTCGCGTCAGCTGGTCGAATTTTTCATTCCGACCCGCGGACTTATCGGTTTGCGGAGCCGCGCCTTGACCGCCAGTTGCGGCGAGGCGATCGTTTCGAGCATCTACGATCACTACGAACCGATCAAAGGCACGATCCCCGCGCGTCAGAACGGCGTGATGGTCAGTATGGCGGGCGGCAAGGCGATCCCCTTCGCCGTCGACGGCTTGCAGCAGCGCGGCGAATTTTTCATCGAGCCTGGGGTCGAATGTTATGAAGGGATGATCGTCGGCGAGCATTGCAAAGAGGGCGACCTCGTCGTCAACGTCCAGCGCGCCAAGCAGTTGACCAATTTGCGCGCCGCGGGCAGCGACCGCAATATGAAAATCGCTCCGGCGCGGAAACTTTCGCTTGAACAGGCGCTCGAATACATCAACGACGACGAGTTGGTCGAAGTGACGCCCAAAAGCATCCGTCTGCGCAAACTTTATCTCACGGAATTGGAGCGTCGCCGCCGCCACGTCAAGGAAATGGCGGAGTTGTCCGCACAGGAAAACGCCTGATATGTTGCTTTTGCAGTACCTCATCCTCGCTTTGAGTTTAACGCTCATCGTCAAACTGGCGATGGCGCTCAAACGCAAACCGTGGGTCTGGTCGCTGTTGCTTGTCGCATTGGTCATCGCCGCCGAAAACGTATTGCGGGACATCATCCCCGGCGCGCTGGCGACGCTTGCCGGAGCGGCGTTGGCGTTTTTGTTGCTTTATCTGGTAAAATTCACCCCGATACGATTTTAGAGCAAAGGAGATTCTACTATGAGCGTAGCCGTCATTCTCGGCAGTAAAAGCGACCTCGACGTCGTTCGCGGCGCTTTTGACACGTTAAAGGAATTCGGCGTCCCCTACGTGGCGCGTGTACTTTCGGCGCACCGCACCCCGGAAGAAGCCGCGAAATTCGCCGCTTCGGCGCGTCAGGAGGGGATCGACGTCATCATCTGCGCCGCCGGAATGGCGGCGCATCTCGGCGGCGTGGTCGCCGCGCATACGACGCTTCCCGTCATCGGGATCCCCGTGCCGAGCGCGCCCTTCAACGCATTGGATTCGTTGCTCGCGACCGTCCAGATGCCTCCCGGGGTGCCGGTCGGCGCGGTCACTTGCGGCAAGGCGGGCGGCAAAAACGCCGCGCTTTACGCGATCGAAATGCTCGCGATCAAAGACGCGGCGCTCGCTTCCAAACTGGAAAAATTCCGCAGGGAGCAGCGCGACAAGGTGTTGCAAGCCGATGCGGAACTTGCCGCCGAACTGGAAAAATAATTCCGTCAGCCGGAGAAACCTGAAATGTCGTTTCCAACTCCCGTGGAATGGATCGGACTGATCGTCCGGATTACGTTGCTGTTGACGCCCTTTTTTGTTTTTTCCGTTTTTCTCTCGCTTGCCGCCGAGGAGCATCTCGATGCGAAACTTCAGCGCAAACTTGCGCACCGCACCGCGTTTGCGGTGATGATAAGTTGCATCGTGCTCTATCTTTTCGGCAACTGGATTTTTCAATATCTCGGCATCACGATCGACGCTTTCCGCATCGGGGCGGGACTGGTGCTGTTGCTCAACGGGATCGACCTCGTGCGTGCCAAAGGCATTCCTCCGGGGCGCGACATTTCCGGCTCCGGCGACCCCTCGGTCGTGCCGCTGGCGATCCCCTATACCGTAGGGCCCGGCACCATCGGCACGCTGATCGTGATGGGCGCCGCCGATCAGGGAGCGGGGAACCGTATCGCCGCCGTCGTCGCGATCGTCTGCGCGACATTTTTCCTCGGCGTCGTCCTCCACTTCGCCGACGCCCTGGAGCGTGTGCTGAAAGCGCGCGGGAGCAGTATTTTGAGCAAATTGACGGGGATGTACATCGTTGCACTCGCCGCACAGATCATCTTTGCCGGAGTGCGCAATTTAATTTTTGGTTAAGGAGATTTTTATGACGGTCCTGAAATATCTTTGTCCGCTGGTCATCGCCTATCTGGCGGGAGCGATCCCTTTCGGTCTTCTGATCGGTTTCTACAACGGCGTTGACATTCGCAATTTCGGCTCCGGCAACATCGGCGCGACCAACGTGACGCGCTGTTGCGGACCGTTGCTCGGAAAAGTCTGCTTCGGTTGCGATTTCCTCAAAGGATTTCTGCCGACCTGGATCACGTTGCTCTTTTTTCCCGACTGTCCGCTCGTCGTCCTCGGCGCCGCCGCCTGTACGGTACTGGGACATATGTTCCCCTGCTATCTGAAGTTCAAGGGCGGCAAAGGCGTTTCGACCGCCGGGGGCGCGATGCTTGCCGTCGCTCCGGTCGCGGTTCTGACGGCGGGGATCTTGTGGGTGATCTTTTTCCTCTGGACGCGTTACGTTTCCGTCGCCAGCATCATCGCCGCACTGGCGATCATTGCGGTGGTCTGGGCGGGGCGGCTCGGGGATCTCAGTTATTTCAGCGCGACGGCGAAAAGTTTGCCGACGGTGATTTTCTGCACGGTGCTCGGACTCCTTGCCATCGCGCGCCACAAGGAGAATATCGTCCGGCTCATCCACGGCACGGAAAACCGTTTTGAACGCAAAAAATAATTCCGGAAAGAGGCGTCGTATGCATCAATTTTACCGTATTGCGGCAGTTTCTCCCGCCGCCGCGCCGGGGGATCTCGCCGGAAATCTGAAATCGCTCAAAGCGTGCTATCTCGAAGCCGCCCGCAAAGGCGCGGCGATCGTCGTTTTTCCCGGATTTGCCACGACGGGCGATGATTGCGGCAGTATGATGCGCCGCCGGGATTTCCTCGCGCGCTGCCGGGAAACGACCGGGGAATTCGCATCTTCAACGCAGGAAACAATCGCCGTTTTCGGCACGGTCGACGAAGTGAATGGCAAAGCCGTTCCCGTTACCGCCGTCGCGCGGCGCGGTGCGCTTCTGGCGCAAATCCCGGCGGATACGGTCGCGGAATTTGCGGTCCATGACGATTTTACCTTTGCCGTCGCTTCGGGAGAAAAAATTCCCTGCGGCAGCGATGCCGATCTTTTGCTTCTTTGCGGCGCCGAGGCGTTTGCCGCCGGAGCGCGCGCCGCGCGCGAAACGCAGTTGGCGGGATTTTCCGCTTCGGCGCATCAGGCGATCGCCTTTGCCAATGCCGGAAGCGGCATTTCGACGACCGATCACGTCGGCGATGCCGACGCGGTGATCGCCGTTGACGGCAAAATACTGAAACGCGCGACCCCCTTTGCCGAAAACGAAATGATTTTTGCCGACGTCGATTTCGGCAGGATCGGTTTCCGCCGCGAAAAAGCGGCGAAAAACATGGAACTCGTTAAACTCGATGGAGTTCCGGAATCCCCGACGCTTGAATACGCGGCGCTTTCCCGCGATCCATTTCTCGATGAAGCGGGCAAAGATCTCCCGCTTATCGTCCCCGGCGCGGCTTGCGCACTGGCGCGCCGCATCCGTCAGATCCGCGCCCGGAGCCTCGTGCTCGGCGTTTCCGGCGGGCTTGATTCGACGCTGGCGCTGATCGTCTGCGCGTATGCCTGCGACATTTTGCAGATCCCGCGCGAAAACGTGCGCGCCTTGACGTTGCCGGGATTCGGCACGACGGGACGCACCAATGCCAACGCCAAGAAACTTTGCCGCGAACTCGGCGTAAGCCTTGATGAGATCGATATTTCCGAAGCTTGCCGGCTCCACCTTGCCGCGATCGGTCACGACGGCAAAACGACTGATGCCGCCTATGAAAACAGTCAGGCGAGGGAGAGAACGCAGATCCTGATGGATTACGCCAATTTGACCGGAGGCATCGTCATCGGCACCGGAGATCTCTCGGAACTCGCGCTCGGCTGGTGCACTTACAACGGCGACCAGATGTCGATGTACAGCGTCAACGCGACGCTCCCCAAAACGCTGATGCGCCACATCCTCGCCGCCGAAGCGGAAAAAGCCTCCCCCGCTCTCGCCGAAGCCATCCGGGACGTGCTCGATACGCCCGTCAGCCCCGAATTGCTGCCGCAAAAAAATGACGACGGCAATTCCTCTCAACAGACGGAAAGCATTTTGGGTCCGTACGAATTGCACGACTTTTTCCTCTATCACTATATTTCAAGCGGCGCCGATGAGAAAAAACTTCTTTTTCTCGCGCAAAATGCCTTCAAGGGAATTTTTGATGAAAGCACCGTCCGGCATACGCTTGAAAATTTCTTGCGGCGGCTTTTCAGTCAGCAATTCAAACGCAATCCCGCGCCGGACGGTCCGCAGTTGACGTCGGTGAGTCTGTCGCCGCGCGGCGGCTGGCATATTCCGAGCGATTTCGTGAAGTAACGGACGCCCCCCCTTGCCCGATGAAAGCAAGAGGAAGTGTATTCAGAAACCTATTGCTTCCACATCACGGGAAACGTGCTGTGCAAAGGAGTTCCGGTCGGCACGTCAAGCGCTTCGTTATGGTCCACCAGTCCGGTGCGCCGCGAAAACGGCCAGAAGCAGAGGAATGCGCGTCCCACTAAATTCCGGCGCGGCACGGCGCCGAAAAAGCGGGAATCGCCGCTGAAGCGTGAGTTGTCGCCCAGCATGAAGTAGTGTTTTTCGGGAATGGTGTATTCATTTTTTCCGTAAACGATCTGTCCGCCCATATCGGAATTATGTCCCTGATAACCGCCTTTGCCGGAATAAACCTTGGCAAAACGCGGATCCAGTTTCTGGACCGGTACGAATTCTTTCGCCCCTTTCGGACGCACGAAAAGCTGATCGTCCGCCAGTTTGACGGTATCTCCGGGCAGCGCGGCGAGCCGTTTGATGTAATAAGCGCCGCCGTTTTCGGAAAGGGGTCTTCCGTTGGAGTAGAGACCGTCCGTCGTGAAAACCATCACGTCGCCGCGTTGCGGTTCTCTCCAGTAAAGACTGAAACGTTCGACGAAAAGGTGGTCGCCGATGACGACGTCGCCGTCGGCAAGCGTCGTTCCGGCGGGATAGAAGCGCATCCCGTCCAAATCGGCGTAGTCCGCGACTTTGGCGACGTCGCCGGGAAGTTCATATTTTTCCCCGCCGATGGTAAAGGAAACGCGGTCGAAAAAGCCGGGATGATATTGGATTTCCGTCAGCATCCCGGGGGAGCGGGTCGTCGCTTTGGCTTCGCGCGCGCCAAAGAGCAGTGCTTTGAGAAATTTATTGCATTTGGGCAGATCGTTGCGGAAGTGAATGCCGTAAAGCGTCGGCTGCATGGAACTTGTCGGAATTCTGAAAGGCTGAAAAAAGAGTGCGCGCAAGCCGAAAGCGACCGCGCCGACGACCAGAAGAAGATCAAGCAGATTGCGCAACGTCCCGTAATTGCCGTGCAACGGGAAATCCGCCATTTTGCGTCTGGCGACGGCGACGGCATCGCGCGGATCGGGGGAATTTTTCAATTCCGCAAGGATCGCGTCGAACTCTTGCTTTTCCTCTATGGCAAGCAAGTCGTCCTCGTCCTTGCGCAAAGCGGCAAGTTCGCGGTAGACTTTCTTTTGTTTTTTCCGGTCGAAATAGCGCATTTTCACTCTTCGTCGTTTTGGTAGGTCTTAAGTTTTGAATGCTGAAAACGCCGGATGAGTTTAAAGGTCGGATAAGGTCCCTTGTTGACGACGGCGGTTTTGACGTACATCGTGCGGTCGATGTCGCCGTGCGGCAGCATCGTGTAGATCGCCGCCACGCCGAAATAGTTGATGAATCGTTGCCAGTTTTCCTCGAAATCGCCGATGGTATAGGCGCCGTTGAGTGCGATCGCGAGCATTTTAGTGGCGTCAAAGGTCTGGGTTTCGCACGCGCCCGGCTCGTAATTGTACTTCGCAAGAAAATCGTCACGGAACTTTTTCGCCTCGAAAATCGGATTGTTGCCGGAGAAAAACGAAATAAAAACGCAATCCCCCAGTTTTTCAAAATGATCAAGTTCGTCGAGGAGATCGGCATCGTCCCAACTGTCGGGACCGCAGATGATCCCCCCGAAACCGAGATTCCGCAAAGTCTTGATGATTTTGGCGCTGCGCCGTCCGGGGGCGGGGACCATGATCGCCTGCGGATTACCGGCAAGCAGTTTCTTGATCGCATCGGCATAGTCGTCGCCGTGATATTCGACGGAATCAATCACGCCGCCGCCGAGATCGCGGAAAGCCTCGGTGACGGCGCGCGCGGTGTTGCGTTCATACTCGGCATCCGGAGCCAGGTCGACCATCACGCTGATGCGCAAAAGCTGACGCCAGTACCAGAGGTATCCGGCGATCGCTTCCGCCTGCTGGGTGTCGGTGTAGACGTTGCGGAAAATAAAGGGATTCGCCCCCAGCTGGTCGTCGGCGGTCGAGAGCGGAATGACCGTCGGCAGTCTGGCGGCTCCTGCGGCATCGAGGAGCGAACCGACTTCACTGGTATTGTATCCGGCGATCAGACCGACGGCGCCCCGGTTGACGGCATCCTGTACGGGATCGCTGACTTTGGTGCTGTCGATGACGAGCAATTCCACCGGGCGGCCGTTGATGCCGCGCCCGTGATTGAATTCATCGGCCGCCATTTCCGCGCCGCGCACCATCTGCTGACCGTAAACGGCGTTGACGCCGTCAAGCGGCGTGATAATGGCGAGAGGGACCGCTCTGCGGGTTTTTTCTTCCGGATTGATCCGCAACGGCAAACCGGTATGGCAACCGGAAAAAGTCAGCGCCGTCAGTGCAATCAGCGAAAAAAGCCAATGTTTCATCGGGAGCCTCCGTTTTTCATCAGCTGACGATCGTACCGGCTTCGGGATCGCCCGCAATGACGCGCAGGATCGCATCTTTTCCCGCGAAATCGAAAACGACGATCGGCAGATCGTTGTCGCGGCAAAGCGAAAACGCGGCGGCATCCATCACGCGCAGTTTTTTGTCGAGTGCTTCGTCAAAGGAAAGTTGCGCATAACGCACGGCATTGGGGTCGCGCATCGGATCGGCGGAGTAGACTCCGTCGACTTTGGTCGCCTTGAGAACGGCGTCGCAGTCGGTTTCGAGTGCGCTGATGACGGCGGCGGTGTCGGTGGTGAAGTACGGCTTGCCGGTGCCTCCGGCGAAAATGACGATTTTTCCCGCTTCGAGCGCCCGGATGGCGTTGTCGCGGTTGAAGCGGCTGACGACACCGGCGATCTCAAAGGAGGACTGCAGAAGGACTTCCTGTCCCGCCGCGTTGAAGTATTCCTTGAGCGCGAGCGCATTCATCACGGTGGCGAGCATTCCCATCTGGTCGGCGTTGACGCGCTCCATCCCTTCATTGGCGCCGGCGACGCCGCGCCAGAGATTTCCGGCGCCGACGACGATGGCGACTTCGATGCCCTCGTCCAGCACCTGCTTGACCTTGGCAACGACGTTGCGGATCGCTTCCGCCTGATAGCCGTGCTCCTGATTTCCTTTGAGGGCTTCACCGCTGAGTTTCAGCAAGATCCGGGAAAATTTGTACTTCATCGCTCGACCTTTCTATTGTAAAATCGCCGTTTCCGATTGCATTTTTGGTTTTATTTGAATTTTCGCGCGGCGGCGGCGAAACCCGCAGCCGAGTTGACGATCACTTTTTCATCCACGCAAAAGGCGATCCGGATATATCCCGGCACGCCGAATCCTCTCCCCGGAACGACGAGGACGCGTTCGGCAAAAAGCGCGTCGACGAATTCACGTTCGTCCGGGACGGGACTCTTGGCGAAAAAGTAAAACGCGCCGCGCGGCATCGTGAATCCGATCCCCGCGTCCGTCAGGACTTTTGCCATCGCCGCGCGGCGGCGGCGGTAAACGTCAAGATCCACCTGCGCGTCAAGGCATTCGAGCAGAATTTGCTGACCGAGCGCGGGCGCGTTGACGAATCCCTGAATGCGGTTGCAGAGGATCAGCGCGCTCATCACCTTGGCGGCGTCGCCGATTTTGGGCGAAAGCGCAACGTAGCCGAGCCGCTCTCCGGCAAGCGAAAGATTTTTGCTGAAACTGCCGATCACGACGGCGTTTTGAAAGAGTTCAAAGACCGGCGCGATCTCCGCGCCGTCGAAATTCAAAAAGCGGTAGGGTTCGTCCGAAACAAGGTAGATCGTCCTGCCGAAACGCCGTTGCATTTTGTCGATCAAAGAAGCGAGTTGCGTCAATTCCTCCCGGGTGTAGATGCGCCCCGTCGGGTTGTTGGGAGAGTTGATGATGACGGCGCGGGTCTTTGCCGTGAAAGCCTTTTCCAGCGCATCGAAATCAAGCTCAAACGTGAAATCTTTCGTCGGGACGGGCACGAGTTTGCCGCCGAAATTTGCCGCGTAAAAGTTGTATTCGACAAAGTAGGGCGCGGGCACGACGACTTCGTCCCCGGCGGAAAGCACCGCGTGAAAGAAAACGTTGATGCCGCCCGCGGCGCCGCAGGTCAAAAGCAAATGCTCCTGAGTCAACGCCGCGCATTTCTGCTCGGCGGCGACTTTTCCGGCAAGCGCACTGCGCAACGCGGGATACCCGGCGTTGGGCATATAGCCGATCGCAAATTCCTCCCCGGCGCGCGCGGCGCATTTTTCCAACGCCTTTTTCACTTCCGGCGGCGGCGGCAGATCCGGATTGCCCAGACTGAAATCGTAGACGTTGTCGGCGCCGTAACGCTTTTTCAACTCGATCCCCGCCTCGAACATCCGGCGGATCATCGAACCGCCGCCAATGTAATTTGCGATCGTCGGATTAAGCAAATCGTCAGCCACGACTCTTTCTCCTTACTTTGTCGGAGCTTCGATTTTGTCGAAACCGGTGAAAGGACGCAACACTTCGGGCACGACGATCGAGCCGTCCGGCTGCTGATAGTTTTCCATGATCGCGATGAGCATCCGGTCGGTGGCGGCGGTCGCGCTGATCGTGTGGACGAGTTCGCGCTTGTCGCCGTCCTTGTAACGGATATTCAACCGGCGCGCCTGGAAGTCGAGCAAGTTGGTGTTGCTGGTGACTTCGCGGTAGCCGTTGAAGCAGGGGAACCACGCTTCGATGTCGTATTTCTTGTAGCCGGGCGCGCCGAGATCACCGACGCAGACGTTGACGACGTGGTAGGCAAGGCCGAGCTGCTTAAGGATCATTTCCTCGTTTTCAAGGCAGAACTCGTGATATTTGACCGACTCCTCGGGGCGGCAGAAAATGATCTGCTCGACCTTATGGAACTGGTGCACGCGGAAAATGCCGCGCGATGCCCGCCCGTAACTGCCCGATTCCGTGCGGAAACAGGGGGTGAAAGCGGTGTAGCACAACGGCAGTTTCGCCCCGTCGAGCACGTCGTCCGCGTGATAACCGACGAGCGTCTGCTCGCTGGTGCCGATCAGCGCGAGGTCTTCCTTGGCGAGATTGTAAGTCTGATCGGCGAAAAAGGGCAGATACCCGGTGCCGAAAAGAGTGCGCGCTTTGGCGGCGCACGGCGTCATAAACGGGGTGAATCCGCGCGAAACGAGAAATTTCTGCACCCAGAAAAAGAAACTCTGGGCGAGGATGGCGCCCTTGCCTTTCCAATAATAGAAACCCGCCTGCGCGACCTTGGCGCCGCGTCCGATGTCGAGGATGTCGAGCGTTTCGCCCAGATCCTGATGGTCGCGGATCTTGAAATCAAAAGTCGGGATGGTGCCGACCTTGCGCACTTCGAGGTTGTCGGCGTCGGTTTTGCCTTCCGGCACATCGGCGCTGAGCAAGTTGGGCATCAAGGCGACGATGCCGTCGATCTTTTTCTGCAATTCCGCCTGGGCGGCTTCCTTGTCGGAGATCTCGCCGCGCATCGCCTTGACGCGTTCGCGGGCGGCGGGGTCGGCGGCACACGTTTTGCTGAGCTTGTTGCGCTCGGCGCGGAGCGTTTCGATCTCGCCCGTCACCTTGCGGCACTCGGCGTCGAGTTCGAGCAACGCCTTGACATCGACGTCGAAACCGCGTTTGGTGCAGTTGTTTTGAATCATTTCCGGATTGCTCCGGATGAGTTTCATATCGAGCATTTTCTTTTTCTCCTTAATCTTTGCAGATCAGAATTGCGGCATCGGATAATCCGCCATAAAGGCCTGGACTTCTTCTCCGAGTTTGCGCAACGCCGCCTCGTCTTCGCGGAGCGCGACGCCCCGCTCGATGAAGTCCGCGATGCGCACCATTTCCGCTTCCTTGAGACCGCGGGTGGTAACCGCCGGAGTGCCGATGCGGATGCCGCTGGTGACAAAGGGCTTTTCGGGATCGAAGGGGATCATATTCTTGTTGACGGTGATGTGCGCCAGATCGAGCGCGTTGGCGACCGCTTTGCCGGTCGCCTGCTTCGGACGCAAGTCGATCAGCATCAAGTGGTTGTCCGTTCCGCCGGAAACGATGCGGAAACCGCGCGCGGCAAGCTCGGAGGCGAGTTTCGCGGCGTTGAGTTTCACCTGATGCTGATAGCGTTTGAAATCATCGCTCAACGCTTCCTTGAAGCAGACCGCCTTGGCGGCGATGACGTGCTCCAGCGGTCCGCCCTGCAAGCCGGGGAAAACGGCGGAATTGATCGCCTTGAGATATTGCTCGCGGCAGAGGATCAGACCGCCGCGGGGTCCGCGGAGCGTCTTGTGCGTCGTCGTCGTCACGATGTCGCAGTAGGGCACCGGACTGGGATGCTCGCCCGCCGCGACCAGACCGGCGATGTGCGCCATATCGACCCAGAGGATCGCGCCGACCTTGTCGGCGATCTCACGCAGACGCGCGAAGTCGATGATGCGCGGATACGCGCTCGCTCCGGCGAGGATCATTTTGGGCTTGTTTTCGACGGCGAGTTTTTCGACTTCGTCGTAATCGATCATCTCGGTCTCGCGGCTGACGCCGTAGGCGACCATATTGTAGAGTTTGCCCGAAAAATTCAGCGGATGACCGTGGGTCAAATGACCGCCGTGGTCGAGGCTCATCGCCAGCACCGTGTCGCCCGGCTGACACATCGCCGTGTAGACCGCCTGATTGGCGCCGCTGCCGCTGTGGGGCTGAACATTTGCCGCTTCCGCGCCGAAAAGTTTTTTGACGCGCTCGATCGCGAGCGTTTCGACTTCGTCGATATGGGCACAGCCGTTGTAGTAACGCTTGCCGGAGTAGCCTTCGGCGTATTTGTTGGTCATCACCGAACCCTGCGCCGCGCGCACCGCGCAACTGGCGAAGTTTTCGCTCGCGATCAATTCGATGCCGTCATTCTGACGCGCCGCTTCCCGGTCGATGATCGCCGCGACTTCGGGATCGGAAACGCGCACGGCGGCGATGTCGTCGTAACTGGCGATCTCGATCTTGTTGAGCCGGCGTTCGTGACGGGGATCGCCGCTGAAAGGCGTCGCAAGCCACGTTTTGAGGATCGATTTCATCTCGTCGGCGGTCGTGAAGTCCGCGGGCAGTACCAGAAGATTGGAAGCGTTGTGCTCGCGGCTCTTGGCGGCGACGGCGCTGCTGTAAGCGACACAGCCGCGCACCCCGTGGAAACGGTTACCGACGATCCCCATTCCGACGCCGGAGCGGCAGATGAGGACGGCGGCGTCCGCATTGCCGAGCGAAACCGCTTTCGCCGCTTTGGCACCGAAATCCGGATAGTCGTCCGCGGGATCGACCGCGTAGGCGCCGCAGTCGATCACGTTGTGACCGCTTTCACGCAAAATGGCGGCGATCTCCTCTTTGATCGCGAAACCGCCGTGATCGGCGGCAAGGGCGATGGCAAGTTTGCAATTGGCGATTTCTTTCAACATTTTCCACTTCTCCTAAATTGGTAAAATGATCGTGAGTAAGACAGTATGATATAATATATATCATAAGCGCGCATTTTGCCAGTACAAAATGCGCGCTTGAAAGGAATTTCAAAAAAGTTGCCGGAGTCAGCCGAAAATTTCAGACGACGCAATGATCTCCACGGCTTCTCCCGCAAGGGCTTTTTCCGCCGCCGCCGCGTCGGCGAAACGGAAAATCAATGCCGCCTGTTTCGTGTCCGCATAGGGGAAAGCATACATGTATTCGACCGACAAATTATATTTATCGATAATGCTTAATACGTCGGCAAGCCCGCCCGCGCGGTCCGGCACGCTCAACGCGAGCACATCCGTCAGTTTGACGACGAATCCCGCCTTTTCCAATGCGCTTTTCGCCGCCATTTCGTCCCGCACCAGCATCCGCAGGATCCCGAATTGCTGCGTATCCGCCAGCGAAAGCGCACGCATATCGATCGAATTTTCCTTGAGCACCTTGCAAACCGCCGAGAGCGCACCCGGCTGATTTTCCACAAAAAGCGAAAGTTGTTTGAGCATTCCCCGAAACTCCTTTTGTTGTCTTTGGTGCAATATAGTGCGAAATCCGGAAAAAAACAAGCGCATTTTTACAACTTTCGGCAAAGAAAACGAACGTGAAAGAAAACTGATGTGTAAGTTGCTTCGGAGAGAACGACGGGGAGGTTTGCGGTACGCAGATGGGATCGGAGCAAGAGGGGACAACCGTGTACGGTTTTCCCCTCTTTGATCTCCCCTTTTTCCGTGTGATCGCAGTCGGGACGGTTGTGGATGTTCCTTTTTTACTCCCATACGCCTGCGTTCGCCTCATTACATTCGGCTCTCTCGCGGCTACCGTGCTCGTCTACGGTCACTTGCGCAAACAACTGTTTGCGCATTTCCGCATTGCCTTGCAATGCGTAAAATCGCTCCCATCCGACTGCGCGCTCGTCGGCAATCAAAACGGATGCGGTTTGTTTTATACAAGAGACTTATTGCTCAAAAATCGCATATTTTCAGGAAAAGATGCACCTCAGCCGCAATACCGCCACATCGTACCTGGAGCAACTTGCCGGAGCGGGGGCTTTGGGAAAAAATTCTCCACGGGCGAAATGTTTATTTCGTCAACAAGCGGCTTTTCAATATCCTGACGGGTAAAAAAGAATCGTTTTTAGTTCTGTCTTTTGAAGTGTGCGCAAATTTCCGGACGCTATCTGTGATCTCCGGCGATGTGCGATGCTTCCGAAGACATCAATGTTGCACATTCTGTTTTTTGGTTACCAAAAACAGAATGTCGTCGGCATCTTTGTCGCGGGCGACGGCTTGTTTGGAAAGAAGAAGGTCGTCAAGGCAAAGGTATTTTACCGGCACCCCGTTGAAATCGTGTGTCGTTGCACGATCTTCAACAATAGAGAATTTTGGCAACCCCGGCGGCGCGAGATGAAACTGGATGATCCCGGCGGAGGTTTGAAAAGTTTGCACAAAACCTTCTCCGGTGGCGGCAAGCGGTTCGACCTCCATATCAAGCTCGTCGCTTAACGCCGCATTCAATTTGGAAAAATTGTCTTCGTCGAAAGGAGGAATAAAAAGGTCCCAGTCCAATGTAAAACGGGGCATCCCTTCCTGACGCATCGCCTGCCCGCCGATGACAACATAATGGACACCGGCATCGTTGAGTTTTTTCAGCAGTTTTTCCACTGAATTCCGCCTTGTGCCGCGATTTTTTTCAGATATTCGCGTTTCCAGTTGTTCATTTCTTCGTAATTACGGAAAGATTTTTTGGAAAACGGCGGCAGATTGACCGGCACCGGAAAATTCATTTGCGGCGGATTCTGCAACCATAACCGTATCTTTTTTTCGCGAATATCCATACGTTCCAAATCTCCCATACCCCTAATATAATCGCAAAAAACAAAAAAGCAAGAAAAAAAGAGACTGTCGCATCATTTGCAACAGCCTCTGGAAAAGAGTGGCGAGAGAGACGGGACTCGAACCCGCAACACCCACCGTGACAGGGTGGTACTCTAACCAATTGAGCTACTCCCCCGCTAAAAGTCTTTTTTACAGCCTTTCAGCGTGTTCTATAATATAACCCCGAAATGTTTGTTTTCAAGCAAGTGATATGAAAAAAGTCGATTTTTTATTTTCTGCCGAGATCGAACATCGCGAGATTTCCGTCGCGCAATTTTTCCGGAAAGTTTCCGGAAATCACTTCGTGCCACAAGTCGACGCCGATGTTTTCCAGATGTTTCGAGAGCGCGCCGAGGATAAGAACGTTGAGCGCCTTGGGGTTGTTCAATTCCTTGACGGGCACGTCGTCGGGAGTGATGAGCACGCCGCCCTGACGGAGTTTGCCGAGGACGAGTTCCACCTGATCCGTTTCCAGTACCGCGAGGATGTCGCATTCCCCGTCGGGAACCATCGGGCTGGCGACGTTTTCTCCGAAGCGGACTTCGCTCGACACCGAGCCGCCGCGCTGGCTCATCCCGTGGACTTCGCTTTTTTTGACGTCGTATCCGCTGCGGAAAAGCACCTCCGCGAGAATATCGGTGACTTTGAGGACGCCCTGACCGCCGAGACCGGCGACGATGACATTTTGAACTTTTTGAGAAGCCATAGATAACTCCCTCATCAATTTCCCATTTTCTTACTGCGGACGGCGGCGATGACGCAGGGGCGGCGCACGACGATCACGCTGGTGCGCGTCGCGGCGAGGCATTCCTCCACGAGCGATTTGAATTTTTCCGGTTCGGCGGTCGAATCGACGACGGCGACGAATTCGACGCCGATACCGCGGACGATCTCTTCGGGCATCAGCCGCGGCGCGGGATCGACGTGATTGAGTTTTTTGCCGGTGCCGGGATTTTCCTGCATCCCGGTCATCGCGGTCGTGCGGTTGTCGAGGATGATCAAAAGATGTCCCGTTTTCGGCGTGTTGTAGACCATTTCGACGACGCCGTTGATGCCGGTGTGAAAGAACGTGCTGTCGCCGATGACGCTGACGACGCGGCGCGCTTCCTTTTCGGGAAGCATTTTGCGCAAGCCCAGTCCGACGGTGACGCTCGCCCCCATGCAGACGCAGGCGTGGATCGCATTGAAGGGCGGCATCACGCCGAGCGTATAGCACCCGATGTCGCCGGAAACCAGACAGCCGAGGTCGCGGAGCGTTTCAAACGTCTTGCGGTGGGGGCATCCCGGGCAAAGTTGCGGCGGATGCGGTGCAACGGCGGGCACCGGAGCGGGGCTCGGATCGTGCGCCAGAAGTTTGCGGACGCGGTCGACGTTGAGTTCGCCGAAGCGGAATTCCTCTTCGGCGGCGTCGATCTTGACACCGAGCGCGCGGACGGCGTCGGCGAGGTAAGGATCGCCCTCTTCGACGACGACGAGCCGCTTGACGTTTCCGGCGAAATCGCGGATCGTCTTTTCCGGAAGCGGATGAGTGAATCCGAGTTTGAGGATCGACGCCTCCGGCGCGGCTTCGCGGGCGTGCTGATAGGAAATGCCGCTTGTGATGATGCCGAGTTCCGGCGAATTCAGAGTGATTTTATTATATTGATTGAGTTCGTTGATCTCGCGCATTTTTGCGAGGTCGCCGCGCAGTCTGCGGTGGGCGAGCCGCGCAAAGGCGGGCACCATCACGTTGCTTTTAGGATCAACGGCGAAGGCGCCTTCGCGCTTGGCGTCGGGGGTCTCCTTGCGCCGTTCGACGATGCACTTGCTGTGACAGACGCGCGTCGTCATGCGAAAAAGGACGGGACTGCGGAATTGATCGGCGAGCGCAAATGCCGCGCAGAGGAAATCGTAGCACTCCTGCGAATCGGCGGGTTCAAACATCGGCACTCCGGCGGAAACCGCGTAGCGGCGGTTGTCCTGTTCATTCTGGCTCGACGCCATTCCGGGATCGTCGGCGCTGACGACGACCAGCCCGCCCGGAGTTCCGCTGTAGGCGATTGTGAAAAAGGGATCGGCGGCGACGTTGAGTCCGACGTGTTTCATCGTGACGAGCGAGCGTCCGCCCGCGAGCGCGACGCCGATGGCGGTCTCAAGCGCGCATTTTTCATTGGGTTCCCATTCGGCGGTGCCGCCGAGTTTGGAAAAGTCGTCGAGGATCTCCGACGACGGCGTGCCGGGGTAGCCGCACCCCAGATTGACGCCGCAGTCGAGCGCGGCGAGGGCGACCGCCTCGTTTCCGCTCAAAAGCTGTTTTTTCATTCCTTATTCCTTTCGATCTGACAATTCAGTTGATCCATAATTGCGTCAAATTTTTCCAGTTCGATGGCGACGGCGTTGGCAAGCTCCTCCAATTCCGCGGCATCCGGCGTGTAGGAGGGGTCGTCGAGCATCTTGAGCGTCTCGGCGAAACGGTGCGAAATCGCCGCGCATCCGGTCAGAAGTTTCTTTTCGATCGCCGAGGGGGCTTTGCCGGATTCGGCGAGGAAATCGAAAAACGCCTGTCTTTCCTCAACGGCATCGAGAATGTCGCGGCGCACCGGAGCCTTGGCTTCGTCGTCGGCGCGGTTGTAGGTTTCGAGATGCTCCTCGAAGTGCTCCTCCAGCATCGTCTTGAAAATCTCTTTTTGCGCTTCGTCGGCGAAACACGCGTTGCCGAAAAAGTGCTGAAAAAACACCCCGAAATCAGCCACTCTGCCGTAGCAGGCGTCGAGGATGAAAGCCTCCATTTCAACGGGGGTGAAAGTCGAGCCGATCGACTTCAAAATCGCGCCGACGCTTGTCGTGTCGCCGCTTGAGAGCGTCACGAAATCAGGCACGGCATCGTCGTTTTCAGATTCCTCATTGATCCGCGAAAGCGGCACCAGCACGGCGTGCCCGCCCTCGGTGTGGATGGTCAGTCCCTGCGAGTCGCGGATATATTCGTCGAGCGAGGCGGCGGCTTCGGGGAGCGTTTCTCCGGCGAGAAAAATTCCCCATGCGATTTGTTCGGGAATATCGAGATACTCCTCGAAGCGGTCAAAAACCTTGACGATCGCCGCATCGAGCGCGGCGACCGCTTTTTCGCGTTTCGCCGCCGGACGGCTTCCCGCCGGAAGAAATTCGACGTCGAAGATCCCCTTGCTGAAATCCTCCGTCGTTAAAATCAGCGCATCGCCGAGCGCAAAATCGTGATCGCGGTAAAACTGCGCGAGATCGAAAACGGTGAGCGTCACCGGTTCGTTGCCGGAGCGCGACTTTTTCAGATGGGCATTCGCCCGGGAATCGGCGATCAGGAAATCGAAAAGCTGTTCCGAGCCGAGGAGAAGATGATAGTGAAAAATTTTGCCGAGCGGCGCGGTGACGCATTTTTGCGGGACGACCGATTGCGCGATGCGCAAAACGACTTCCGACGCAAAGACTTCCGGCGCGGCAAAGGGGACGAAACGGTGCCCCGGCACGAGGATCCCTTCGGAAATCTCCCACTCGTCGGGGGTGATCAGGAAACGGCGGCGTTTAAAAAAGTGATCGCGCCGCACCCAGACTTCCTTTTCCGAAAAAAAGCGGTCGTCGCCGTCGAGAATGCGGTAGATGCGGTTGCGCGTCGCCGCCGAGACGTTGCCGCATTTTTTCGCGATCTCCGCGACGGAAAAAGTACCGCCGGCAACATCCACGGCCTTTTCAATGTCGTTGATCGAAATCTCTTCGCGTTTCGCCATTATTTCCACCCTTTTGAAAATCCGACGAGCAAGGCGTTGACGTGATCCGCCAGGGCGTCTTGCTCCATATTCTTCAGCGCATCGACCGTGATCGCCTTGTCGAGCGTGAAACTTCCGCTGCGGATGCGCCGCAGTGCGGTAAGCACGCCGCCACAGCCTAATTTCGCGCCGATGTCGTGACAGAGCGTCCGCACGTAAGTGCCTTTGGAGCACGTCATCGTGAAATCGACATCGGGCAAGGCGATGCGCGAAACGTCGATTTGAGAAATGACGACCGGGCGCGCTTCGCGCTCGACTTCCACGCCTTTGCGCGCAAGTTCATAAAGTTTTTTTCCGCCGACTTTGACGGCGGAAACCATCGGGGGCAACTGCATTTGCTCCCCCGTGAAAGCCGCCAGCGTTTCGCGCACGAGGCTTTCCGTGATGCCGGAAAGTTCCTTTTCCGCGACGATCTCGCCATCGAGGTCGTAACTTGTCGTTTCGACGCCGAGCCGGAGCGTCGCCTGATAACACTTGTCGTCGCCGCTCAGCTTGTCGCTGAAAGAAGTGAATTTATTCAGGACGAGGATCAGCAGCCCCGTCGCCGCCGGGTCGAGCGTGCCGCAATGACCGACCTTGGGGATATTGAAGCGGCTGCGCACGAAATTGACGACGTCGAAACTCGTCCATCCGGCGGGTTTGTCCACCGGCAGAATGCCCGACGCCTCAAAAATCGGCAGATGATGTTTTTTGGGATTGTAACGCATAAATATAATATAGCACCGTTGCCCCAAAGGTGCAAAACGCCTTTGCGAAATAAATGGCGGTGAAAAACGCTTCAGCGCGTCCCGTTTTTTACGCGCGGTCTTTCCAAGTAAGTAAAGAGGATTCAAACACTTCGTTGGCAAGTTTTCCGTCGCGCACAAAAAGTTCCACTTCCGCCGCCATACACTCCCCCATCCGGCGGAGTTCGTCGCCGAGCGAGCCTGCGATGTGCGGTGTCATAAAGACATTGGGCAACGTATAAAGTTCACTGTCCTTTTCCGGCGGTTCGGGGGATTGCACATCGAGCAACACGGTGAGATCGGGACGCTTTTTCAAGACTTCGATCATCTCCTTTTCGTTGATCTGCCGCCCGCGCCCCGTATTCAAAAAGAAAGCCCCCACAGGAAGCAGGGAAAACAATTCTCCGCCGATGCACCCCGCGTTGTCGTTGCGGTCGGGCAGATGATTGCTGACGACCTGCGAAACCGCAAAGGCTTTCTCAAAGGATATTTTGCGCTCCGAAACGACCGACGGGATACCGATGACATTGAGATCAAACGATTTCAGTTTTTCCGCGACTAATGTCGCGATCGCCCCCGTACTGCCGAGCAAAGTCACGGTCGCCCCGTTGGCGCCGCGCCCCCGGGGACGCGAAAACCAATTTTCCGGACTTCTCCCCGTGCGGACAAGCTGATAAAAATTTTTCAACCCGAGCAAGATCGCCGAAACGGTATATTCCGCGACGGGGACCGCATTCGCGCGCCACGCGCTCGACAAACGCACATTACTTGCCAGCAACTCCCGGGCAAACGCGTCCGTCGCCCCCGCACCGTAGAAAAAACAGCGCAACGCCGGAAAAAACCGCCGCCACTGATCTCTCGTCAAGGACGGCACTCCCCACGTCGCAAAAATGAATTCGACACGCGAAAAATCCGTTTCCCCGAGATCGGCGACCGAAAAAAGTCGCTCCGGCAAATCCACGCTCTGACGGAGGCGTTGCCGCACGTCAGCGGGATAAACGGAAAAGATCTGCGAAGGAGTTTCTCCGAAAAAGATCGCTTTTTTCATACTGGCACTATACCTAACATTTATGGAGAATGAGGGGGCGCTCATGCCGCCCCCCCCTCAAACTCCCCCAAGCACCCGCGAAGCGGGATTTTCACGCACTTTAAAAATACGCTTTTTTGGCGGCTTCCACCGCTTTGCGCAGTTGCGCCTTGAAATCGGCAAGCTCGCCGCATCCGGCGGCAATCGGGATGACGGGAATGTATTCGGAAGAAAGTTCCTCTTTCAGCAATTCGAGATTTTCCTCTGCGGCAGGCAGATCGACCTTGTTGGCGACGATGATCGCCGGCCGCTTGGAAAGCCCCTCCTGATAAAGCTCCAGCTCCGCACGCAACTGCTTCAAATCGTCGATCGGATTACGGCCGTCGACTCCGGCGGTGTCGAGCACGTAGACCAGAAGTTTCGTCCGCTCGATATGGCGCAAAAAGGCGTGGCCGAGCCCGACGTTGTCGTGCGCCCCCTCGATCAGCCCGGGGATGTCGGCGACGGTGACGCGCCCGTAATCCTCGTATTCGACGACGCCGACCATCGGATGCAGTGTCGTAAAGGGATACGGCGCGATTTTAGGACGCGCGGAACTGATCGCCGAAAGCAGCGTCGATTTCCCGGCATTGGGAAATCCGACCAGTCCGGCGTCGGCGATCGTTTTCAATTCCAGTTGAAGCCGCCGCTCCTCGCCGGGGAAACCGGGTTCCCACTGACGCGGCACGCGGTTGAAATTGGAAACGAAACGGGCGTTGCCGCGACCGCCTCTGCCGCCCTGAGCGACGAGGACGCGACTGCCCAGCGTGTCGAGATCGGCGAGCATTTCCCCCGTATCGGCATCCGTCACGACCGTACCGGCGGGTACGGGGACGGTGATGTTTTCGGCATTGCGGCCGTGAAGATTGGAACCTTTGCCGCCGGGGCCGTTTTTCGCCTGATAGCGGGTCTGATAAACGAGCGCGGCGAGATTCTGCTCATTGGCGACGGCTTCGAGGTAAACGCTGCCGCCGTTGCCGCCGTCGCCGCCGTCGGGACCGCCCTTGGGGACATACTTTTCGCGGTGAAAACTGCAACAGCCGTTGCCGCCGTCGCCCGCTTTGACGCTGATGATGACGCGATCTGCAAACATAAGAGCATCCTTTCCACAAAAAAATCCCGGTAATTCACGCCGCAAAAGGGCTGATTGCCGGGATCAAAACCAAAAAAGACGATCGTCCAAAAGGCTTATTCAGCCATCGGGACGATGTTGACTTTACGCTGGCTCTTGCAGAATTCGACGGTACCGTCACAGAGAGCGAAAAGCGTGAAGTCGCGACCGCAGCCGACGTTGAGACCGGGACGGAACCGGGTGCCGCGCTGACGGACGATGATCGAACCGGCGGAAACAGTCTCGCCGCCGAAAGCCTTGATGCCGAGGAATTTCGGCTGACTGTCGCGACCGTTGTGACTGCTCGATTGACCTTTTTTATGAGCCATGATGATTTCTCCTTATATCAACAAATCCAAATTGTTTTTACCATTGACGGATAAATAAAATAGCACCACATCAACGATTTGTCAAATTTTTTCGCAAAAAAAGCGGATGTTCCGGCTCTTTTGTTGCTTTTTCGCCGTTTTCTGTGATATATTAAAGTATGATGATGAAAAAGCTCACACTCTTTACGCGTTATGCGGCAAACGGCGCCTCCAGCCGCTTGCGGCACGATCGCTGGCGCGAATTTCTGGCGACGCTCGCATATTCCGTGGAAGTGACGCCTTTTTTCAGCGAAACCGCATTAAATAAATTTTATGCAGATCACCGTCATCCGGTGAAAGAGGTCGCCGCGGCTTATCGCCGCCGTCTTGCGGCATTGCGGCAAAAAACGCCTTATGCCGTCATCGAATACGAGGCTTTACCCTTTTTCCCCGCGTGGCTTGAAAGGCTTTTTTTGCACAAGACGCGCTATATCCTTGATTTCGATGACGACGTCTGGACGAAATATGAAAAAATACCGTTTCTTTGCGGGAAATTCGACGCATTGATCCGTCACGCCGCCGGGGTGACGGTCGCCAATCACGCATTGCGGGAAAAAGTTGCTCCGCTCAATAAGGAAGTCCTGCTGTTGCCGACGCCGATCGGAAGTTGCGCCTTGCCGCAGGAAAAAAATCCCGTTTTCACACTGGTCTGGATCGGTTCCGGCACGACGCGGAAACTTTACCTCGAACCTTTTGCCCCGGTCTTGCGTCGGCTTGCAGAAAAACTGCAATATGAATTGCTCGTCATCGCCGACGCGCCGCCCGCGTTGCCCGGGGTGCCGTACCGCTTTGAAGCGTGGAGCGAAGCAACCGAATCTCTCCTCGATCATTGCCACGTCGGCATCATGCCGCTTACCGATGATGCGTTTGCGCGCGG
Organism: Victivallaceae bacterium; assembly: GCA_024405735.1. Lineage (GTDB taxonomy): Bacteria > Verrucomicrobiota > Lentisphaeria > Victivallales > Victivallaceae > UBA1784. The sequence goes on from JAKSOF010000003.1 coordinate 33,129, forward strand.
CAAATCCGCGTATAAACTGATCCAATATCTCGGAGCGGGGATTCCCGCCGTCGCATCGCCGGTCGGCGAAAACCGTTTCGTCCTCCGGGAAGGGGAAACGGGATTTTTTGCCTCGACGGCGGAGGAATGGTGCGAAAAGATCATCGCGCTCGCCTCCGACAAGGCGTTGTATGAAAAAATAAGTGCCACGGCAAGGCTTGCCGCAAAGGATTACACGCGCGATGCGCTGTGGGGAAATTACCGCGATTTTCTCTGCCGCGTCTTTGAGATATGAAAGAAAATCATTCTTTCAAAATCAATTTGCCTTCGTCGATCTGCTCTGCGAGATACTGCTGAAGCAACCGGGCTTCGCGGAAAGCGACCAGCTCCATGCGGAGCGCGTCTTTGATTTTGGCAAGAGGAATGAAACTCGGCGGCGTGCGCTTTTGAAGTTTCAAAATAAAATAGCGGTGATCGCGGGGAATGACGGGGCTGATGTCGTTGACCTGCATTTGGGCGGCAGTTTCGCGCAACATCTGAATATCCGAAGCGGGAAGTTCTTCCGGACGCTTTCTGCCGTCGTCGCTTTCCTTGGCGAGCCGTTCGAAATTTTCCCCTTGCATCAGCCGGGCGTGATATGTTTCCGCCGTGTCGGGATCGTCCGCGGCGATGACACCGAAAACGATGTCCCCGGCGACGCGGAAACGACCGATATTCTGACGGTAAAAGTCCTCGATTTCATCGTCGCCGACCTCAAAAGCGGCGTTTCCGTAACGGGAAACAAGGAAAAGATGCAGGACGGCTTTGCGGATGAATTCGGGATCATCGACTTTTTTTTGCAGTTCGCAATCGGTCGCCTCGTCGAGATGCAATTCTGCGATGTAGCGGCGCGCGGAAGCGGTGCCGTCGCGGTATTCGGCCATCCGGGAAATGTCGTCGAGAATAACGCCGCAACAGAAATCCTCCAGAATTTTACGGAGCGCGGCGCGCCGTCCGGTGCGGTCGCCGGGAGAAAGATCGCCGAGGGATTTCAGTTGCTCCTCGACGGAAGCACGGGAAATCGGCTGACCGCGGAATTCCGCGATCGGGTCGGGAAACGTTTCCGCGGGGAGCGGCAGAAAACTTGCCAGAAGCGCGAAAAGGAGAAATTTTTTCATTTTGCCGTCGCCGGAGCGGCTTGGGGAAGATTTTTTTCTTCCTGCTGGATAAGACGCTTTTCCGCTTCGCGGCGCTGGGAAATCTTTTTTTCGTAGTTGGCGAAATATTGCTCCAACGCCTTGGTCGAGTTGGAGGAAAGCCCCGCCCGCGTCGCCGTCAACGCCGAACTCATCGCTTCCGAAGTGTCGGCGTGCTCCATGGCAAGAAGCAGACTTTTGGCATGGCGCAATTGATTGACCTGGGCGTACAGTTGCGGAAGCGTGTTGTTTTCGGGATACTTTTTGCGGCATTCGCGCAGAATTTCCAGCGCGCCGTTGATGTCGCCGGCATTGATTTTCTGCTGTGCCGTCAACACCGCCTGATTGCATTCCTGAACTTCGATGATCTGGATGATGAAAGTGTTGGTCGGCTCCATCGCCAGAAGTTTGCGTCCCTGCGCGATCGCCGAATTGGCGTCATTGCTTTTCAAACTGTGAAAAAAGCGCAGGACAAGATCGTTGCGGCTCCGCGGCAATTCCGGATGCTTTTTGCATCCCGCCGCCGCGAAGATCACGCCCGAAGCGATAATAAGCAGAAAACTTTTTTTCATGCCGATCCTTTTTGTGATTTACTATAACATATCATAAAGTGGATCGTTTTTCAATTTTCCGGCGGCAAAAAAATCAGAAGTGCAAACGGGAGATCGACAAAATGAAGAATTTCCGGTAATGTTACCAAAAATTCTTCATTTACCTTGGTGCGTTGCGGGAAAATCACTCGATATTTTCAATATCGCGGATGATGACCTGTCCCGTCACCGGATTGCGTTCGTAAGTCACCAAGATCTTCGCCTCACCGGTGATGACGTCGTAGTGAATGTTGTCCCGGGGATTTGTTTGAGCAGGACCCATATCGAAACGACCAAGTTTTGTCTTCTGGAGATCCGCATTCGGATGATCCGAGGAAACCGCATCAATTCCTTCAATGCTGTTATCCCCGATGTCCTTAATGCTCTGGGCAATGATCACCGCGCGGAAAACTGCCGGAGGCTCTGCCGTTGCTGTCAGCAAATTGATGGTGCGTCCGATCAATTCCTCCTGCTGCGCGTCGTTATCCTTGTTTTGCGTCCAATCAATTCCCGTCAACAAAAGTACTTCCGAACGTTGCGTCAACAAATTGCCGGAGGTAATAGTGCCATTCAATGCGGTATATAAATCACTCGCCAAAGATCGTGCGTCAGCAAGAGTAATGGGATTATTGCTTGTGTTTGAAATGACAAAATCTTGTGCCGTACCCATTGGAACGTTGTTAAATAAAGCAGTCAGCAACTCGGTGTCAAGTGTTGCCCAATCACTTGAATCAACATCGTCAGGTAAAGTGATGATAGCGTTATCGCCGAATATCTGATAGCGGATTCTATTCTTATTTCCCGAAAGTCCTTCGGTGGTCTTTTCTTTACCGAATTGATTCAAGTTGATTTTCCCATCGGAAAAATTTGTTTCTGTCATCCGAATCCAGTCCAGAATTCCGCCATCGCCATTGGCATACGTCGTGCCCGTCGTAGTACTACCCCATACGTCGGCAGAAGTATCATTAGGAATATCATCCCCATCCGGAGAATCGTTTGCCTTTTTCAGATTGATTGTCTGAAATTGGATCCCGCGGTGAATGAAACCGAGTTCCCACGGACTTTTCATCGGCGCATTGCGGATCACCGCCGTTGAGATCATATTGGTCGGAGTCCAGCCCGGATCGCTTACGGTCTCCTTGTCATATGAATCGTCATCGTCATTTTTTGGCGATGCGCCGCTGTTGACACGGCCGTGCATTGCCTGCAACTGATCAATCATTGCCGCCGTCGTCGCGGCAGAAATTTCTTTCGGGTCATCGGGCTCATTGGGAACATCTTTTCTATTAATTGTCGCGCCGGAATTTTCAATATTGGCAGAAGCGGAATCATTCAGGATGATCAATCTCGGACTCCACGACCAATCCGTCGCCGCTCCCGATGCACCGGGGTTGACATTCAAATTCTGCCGGGGATCCTTTGCCTCTATCCCGCCGATAAAGAGCCGCAATGTGTTTTGTCCGGAAACGCCCAGCTGAATTGAAACGGATGTCGAAGGAATTTCTCCGGAAGGAATTGCAATGGATGCGCCATTCATATTGGTATAATCGACATTATTCGAGCCATCATTAAGGACCATATTTTTAGGAATAATGGTAAAAGAGTCTATGGTCGGCGTCACTTCTTCGACTTGAATTTCATCGATAACCACCGTATGGTCTACACCTTCATATTGAGTAGAAAAACCATCTCTGGCAGATATTCTTGTAGTTAGCTTTTCGCGTACGCTTTGATCATTAAAATCCCACGAAACCGGAGTGGCTTGAAAAACACTTTCTGTATCAACCGTAGCGATTTTATATGGAGTCCCGGTCGGATCGCTGTGGGCAAAATTTCCGATTGACGCAGATGCGGATCCCCAACTGACGGTTTTGGGCAAATTAAGTTCGTCTGCAGTAAATGTTTCCGTTATGGTTTGAGAAGGATCTGATGTCGGCGTACCATCGCGCGTAACATTAACGTGATAAGTACAACGTAACGTTGCCCCAAGTCTGATTTCCGCGTTGGCATTTTGAATGCCGCCGGAAAGCGTATAACCTGCCGCGCTGATGTTTGGACCGACAGTTTGATCATCATTCCCATAAATGTCGACTAATTCTCCGCCCCAAATCAAGTCGGCGGCAAAGTCAACAGAAGCACGATCGGAAGAATTAATGGAAAAAGTTCCAACCGCACCGTAAAAAATCTCGTTGATATAAAGCGTTTTTTCATTTCCGGTATACTTGGGGGCGTTGTCCGGACTCCAACTCGCACTTGGCAAATCCGAGGTCGGAATGGAATCACTATCGCAGTAGTCGTTGAAATTGGCGGCGATCTGATGGCGCAAATCCTTGATATCGGCGAAACTGCCTTTTTCGCTGTCATCGCCGATACACCGCAAAAAGGCAAGTCCGGGACGCCGGAGAGTCTCATTGCTATCTGTAGGCGAAAGATCTGAATCTCGCTCAAAATCCATTGTGTTAAATTTCATCAATTGGGTCAGTTGATCCAGTATATCAGACGTATTTTTCTGACTGTCGCTAATCGTTACTCCCCTGACGAAGAAGCGGCTGTACCATGGATCCGCTCCATCCACCGCCGCTAAATTGAATCTACCGTAATTACCTGGGGCAACTTCGCGAAATCCGGGATTTGTTCCTTCGGTAAAGGTCGATTCCATCCAAGCTCGTCCGATACGGCTTTTGGCGGAATTGTTTTTTTCGGAAAAGATGGCTTCTGACGCATATAAATTCAATAGATTTGCGGGAACTTCCTCGATTTTTGTAAAATTTTTAGTTGAATTTGGGCTTGAGTCACCATCCAATTTATCAAGCTCTCCAACATCTTCAAAATTCAATTCCGCCGTCGTTTGTCCACGGCGCGCTTCGTTGGCAATATCGTTATATACCGGCACACTGTCGCTCGCATTTACAATGGCACCGGGATGTTGCTCCTGATGTTTAAAAGGACCTGTCAGTGTGTGAAATAAATTCAATCGCCCGTAACCGGGCGTCGGCAAGACCTGATAAGCGTAACGCCCGGTGATCTCTCCGTCTCGATTGCGGACATAAACCCATTGTGCGCTGCTGTCGCCGCCGTGATAAGGCAAAAGCGAATAAACGTCCAACCGGGAATAATCGCTACGACCTCCCCGAATATATCGACGCAAAAATTCCCCGTATTTATCGTGATCGGGACTATGCCCTCCTGGATCGCCGACCGAAAAAATCGAGCGGTAATCCAATGGAAATTTACCGCTACTTCCATAAGCTTGATGAAATGCGTCCACCGCACCGATAACCAGATTTGCCGTGGAACGGGCAAGGATCATCGCTTCCGTTGCATTACTGCGGTTTTCTGCAATCCGGCGCGAAAAAAGGGAACTGCCCATAAAGGCAATGCCGAGCAACATCAGCGCCGAAAGAATGCCCAACGCAAAGAGCAACGCGACTCCGCGGTCGCGTGGAGAACTGGAAAAAAAAGCAACGGATTTTTGCATATCTCGTTTAGTCATAATTTTTTGTCTGTAAAAATTCATTTAGGGCGTTGTTGTTAAATTATAATCCGCGTAATCATCTTCGTTGCGATCGTGACCGAGCCACACCAGTTTGCGGAAAGTCCGCGCGAATTGATCGCGCAACGATTGTCTTTCACTATTGGAAGAAGCTTTGAGATACAACTCATAATGCGCTTTATCCATCAAAGACAATTCCAACTCCACTGCCGACGGATAACTGCCGGCGGTCAAATCTCTAGTTGTATTTCCCGATGCCGGATTTTCAATATCGTCTCCGCTACTGTTGCAAAGCCGTACTTTAAAATCCACAACACACGCCGCGATACGGGATATTTTAGGATTTCCATCGCTGAAATTCGCTTTTTGATTGTCCAGCCCAGTTTTGATGCTATTATCCGGTTGCGGGAAATAATCGGGAAAAGGAAAAGAATCGTCCGTATCCGTTTTGACTGTCATCACCAGCACATCATTGCGAGGCTCGATATAGTCCGGATCATTGGCACTGCTGATGGAAACGACCTGAACCCCGACAAAACAGGTGGAAACACTGGAATTGCTGTCCTTGATGCCGGGGTGATTTGTCTTGGTGACAAAATAAAGCTGACTGCTTCCGTTGGGGCCGTCGCTCGTCAAGCGCAAATAATCATCCCCCCCCCTGTGTACAACATCGCTTCCAGAACTCGCCTCATGGACTTTTGGGGGAGCAGAGATATTTGCAAGAAGCGAGGCGATCAAATTCAGCGCGGTCCGTCCTTCAGCGGAGACCGCATTTTTTTGGATATTGGAAGTCCAAAGTTTCTGCGATGCGGAAAAAAGTTGTACCACCATCATACTCAACAGCGCGAAAACCGCCATTGAAACGATCAGCTCGACCAAAGTAAAAGAATGTTTTGTAAGTTTCATTTTCATCGGCTTAATTCACTGAGAACTACCATACGATAGGTTCGGATGACCCGCTGACTGCGGGGCACGGCGGCAGGGTAACTCAATTCAACATCAAAAGCACGGAATATTTTGGTGGGGGTGCTTGGCACAGAGGATGGATTCGACCATGAGTTAAAGTTATAGGTTTTTCGGGGAGAATGGTCGGTTGACTCCTGAATCGAATCCGTCCCTGCCAACGAGGGGAAATAGGCAAATGTACTGGACGGCGCGTCCGCTTTCGTTCCATCCTTGGCAGAAAAAATCTGTACTACGCAACTGAAATCTTCGGCGTATCCCGAATTCACATCGATCGTTTTGCGGTAAAGGTATACCCCGTTGGTTGATACCCATTCAAGACGAGAAAGATCACTTGGCGCTGCTTGAACCTTGTCATTAATCGGATCGCTATTGGCAGCACGGACATGAACTCCATCTTTATCATCAGAAGGTGCTATCCCTTTATCCAGAATAGTTGCCTGCAAATAGCCGAAAACATATTCCGCCGCTTCGGCGACATCGTTCGCGGCTTCGGCTTCACGCGTTGCTTTGAGTCCGGCGGGAAAGAGCGTCAACACCGTCGACAAGCCCAATGAGATCACGAGGAGCGCCAGCGCGACCTCAACCATATTGAAAAAATGTTTTTTCTTGTGTTTCATAAAATTACTTTTTTTCAAAGTAGGTGATTTTGCCATTCATCCGGTTGATATGCAAAACTAAATAATCCGTGTCGCTGGGAAATTTAAGATCGGTCACGCTGACCGTGCAACCCGCGATAACTAAATAAAGATCCTGGGTCGCGGCAAGACCTCCGTCCGGTGAAAATACGACGGCGCAGGGACCAATATCGGAACCGGAAGGTCGTTTTACTGAATAAAACGCCCCTGTTGGGGAAAAACTGTCCGTCAAAGAAGAGATATTACCGGTTTTATCAGACAGCGGATTCCCGTAGTCCGGAATGTTGCTTTGGAAGTCGGTAATTTTCACGATTTTCGCATTTTCAATCGGTTTGCTCCAACTGGAATCGGGCGCCCATTTTTCAAAATAATAGTCGGAGCCGTCCTTGAAAAGCAATGCGGGACGGGTACTGGCAAAATAATATTGATTTTTGGTATTGCTGGAAAAATCCGGCGAGTCGTCTGACGCGAAGATTGTGCCATAATAAGCGGTATCGGTATCGTTGGGAATGATCAGTCCGACGTAACTGCGGTGGGCGATGGCGAGCGCCTGGGCTTCCTCCAGCTGGCGTTTGATCTGGTCGGCGGCGACGGGGGTCGCTTTGCCTTTCGCCAATCGCGTGAAACTCGGTACGGCAAGCGTGACCAGCAAGCCGATCAATCCCATCACCACCAATAATTCGATCAAGGTAAAATGCCGTTTTTTCAGCGTCATACAAAGACTCCCGAAGTGTATATCTTTCCTATTATACCCCGTCATCACGCAAAAGTCAACTAAAAAAAAGAATTTCCCCCTTAAAATCTCCTGCGATGGCGTGAGAGCCATCGCCCCGCTTCGCGGCTTCGGTCGATTTTCGGGGGAGCCCCCGGCTCCCCTCGATCCGTTCCTCAGCTTTTTGTATTCCCTGCGATGCCTCGCATCCGCTTCGGCATCTCCGCTTCGCTACGGGGCATAGCTCTGCTATGCTCCTCCGGCAAAAAGCCTCCGGTACTCGTCGGCTCGCTGTGGTTGTTTTTATCTTTCCTCTAAAATCCCCCTTGCCCCCTTAAAATCTCCTGCGATGGCGTGATCCTCCGTCGCTCTGCGAGCTTTGGAGGACAACGAGGTGATTGGCTCGTCCTCCGTAGCCTTGGCAAAGGAGGATCGATTTTTGGGGGAGCCCCGGCGCTATCGCGCATTCCGTCTTCGCCCTGCGGGCTACGCCGTGACAAGTCGTTTTCCGCTTTGCGGTCTTTATTTTCGTTTTGTTTTTTGAAACCGCTGATGCACGCGAATACACACTAATAATTTTTTCTTCCCCATTCGTGTTGATTCGTGTTTATTCGCGGTTCAAAACCCCGTCGGTTTTACTCGATGACGCTCCGGCAAAATTGCCATATCTCTTTGGCGCGCAACGCGATCGAGACCGCAAAAACGATCCCGAAAAACCGCCGGTCAAAGGGGAAATAATCAAAATACGCCATCGACAGCCGGCTGCAGTCGGGACATTGCGGCGCAAAACTTCCGAGGAATGCCGCCGCGATCCAGACGATCAGCAATAAAATCGTGCGGCGCAAGGTTTTCCCATCGGGGGTGCAACACCGCACCAAAGCGATGTAAAGCCCGAAGAAAAACCAGTTTCCCAACTCCGGCAACGCATTTTCGGGACAGGGGGAAATGAAGTAGGCGGCAAACGTCAGAAGAATACTCCACGCCCAGACGAAAATGCTCCCCGTCGCAAAAAGCGGAAAACGCCACGACCTTTTTTGCCGCGCCGTCACCTTGCCGCGTTCAAACAGCGACGCCAGCAGGAAAAATTTCGCCGCCGTCATCCATGTTTCGCTCTGGACACACCGCCAGTTTTCCGCGCCAAAGGAAACGTAAAGCAACGGGAGCGCCAGCGTCGAAAAAAGACAGAAAACATGAAGGTCGCGCATCCGTTCTTCGCCGGGATGTTTCATTCCGGCAAGGGCGATCAGAAATCCCGCAAATGTCAGAAAGAGCAACTGGATGATACAGCGGTAAAACAGCGCATCCGGCATATTCAGGAGAAAACCGCCGCAACGCCCCCGGAAAACAAGATGTTCGAGCATAAAGGGAAACGCAATGAAAAAAACAAAAAATCCGCTCCAGTTAAATCCCCTGCTGCGCGCTTTGCGAAGCGATGCGAGCGCAGGCGTCACCGACGCGAGCGCGGCAAAAAAAGCGATGTCGAGCGCAAAAAGCCGAAGAGGAAGTTTGGGATGATCCACCGCCTGATCGAGGATGAGCAAAACGACGATCGGCAGATAAAGGGCGCAAAATTTTCCGCAAACGATTTGCAACTCCGGCAATGCGGTCGTCAGATTCATATCGAGCGCGGGGTCGCCGCTTTCCCGCTTCCAGCGGCGCGCCGCAAGGACGACACTTGAAACGCAAAGAAGAAAAATTCCGGCGTGACAGAGCAAGATCCATTCTTCCAGCACCTTGCCGCAAAACCGCGCGGCGATCACCACGGCGCAGAAAAAAATCAGCAACGCGGCAAATCCCGTCAGCGTCTTACGGTGCATCGTCTGACGCCATTCCCTGAGCCATACGGAAATCATCGCGCTCCCTCCTCCGCCGTCAAATGAAGATAAAGTCCCTCCAGCGTCCGCACCTCATAACGCGGCAGAAGTTCATCAAGACGCCCCCCTTCGACGACGCGCCCGGCATCGAGAATGACGACGCCGGAAACAAATTCCTGCAATTCCGCCAGGATATGCGAGGAAACAAGGACGGTATGCCCCTCTCCGGCAAGGCGGTGCAAGATGTCGCGCAACTCGCTGCGGCCGCGCGGGTCCAACCCCTCGCCCGGTTCGTCGAGGAGGAAAACTTCCGGTTCCGCGATCAGCATCCGCGCCAGCGACACGCGCTGTTTCATCCCGCGCGACAATTCCGGGAAAAATTTTTTCTCCCATTCCGGCAAAATGCCGCATACTTCCGCCGCGCGGCGTACCGCATCGGCATCGCGGCAAAAGGCGCGGCGGTAGAAATCAAGATATTCCGCAACCGTAATGTCTCCGGCATCGGGCAAACTATCGGGCATCAACGCGACACGTCGCCGGAGTTGCCGCGTATCGTCGAGGAGATCGCGGCCATTCCATCTGACAAAGCCGGAATCGCACTCCTCCGCGCCGGAAAGGACGCGGAGCAACGTCGTCTTGCCCGCCCCGTTCGCTCCGGCAAGTCCCCAGATCGCCCCCTGCGGCACGGCAAAGGAAACCTCTTGCAACGCCGCGACGCCGCCGAATTTTTTGCTGATTTTGCCGACTTCGAGCATCACGCTTTCTCCATTTTCCGGAAACAGCCGCTCGTCCATTCGCGCAATGTTTTGCGCTCCATTTCAACGAAACCGAGTTCGGTGAATTTTGCCGACACTTCGTCGAATTCGCGGTTGAGGATCCCGGCGAGGACGAGAAATTTGCCGTCGCGCACCCAGCGGACGATATTGTGCCGGAATTTGATCAGCAGATGTCCGAGGATATTGGCGCAGACAAGATCGTATTTTTCCGGACGGCCCGCGTAAACGGCGGCGTCGCCTTCGGTCGGCACGATGTTGCCGAGATGGTTCAGCGCGATGTTTTCTCTGGCGATATGCACCGCGTCGGGGTCGAGATCAAAAGCGTCGATCGTCCCGATCCCGGCGATGCCGCCCGCGATCGACAATATCCCCGAACCGCATCCGGCGTCGAGCATCGAATCGATTTTTTCCGTCGCCGCCAGACGGTCGATGCACTCCAGACAGTAAAGCGTCGTTGCGTGCTGTCCGGTGCCGAAACTCATCCCGGGGTCGATCGTCAGCACTTTTTGTCCCGGTTTCGGCGCATCGTCGAGCCACGACGGACGAATGAGAAGCCGCGGCGAAATTTCGATGGAGTGGAAATACTTTTTCCACGCTTCCGCCCAATCTTCGCGCGCAAGCGTGAATTCCTTGGTGCGTCCGAGTTCGACGCCGAGGTCGCGGCACCAGATTTCGCTTGCGGCGCGAAAGGCGGCGAATTTTTCGGCGCGTTCCGCTTCGCCGGAAGCGTAAACGGTATGCCAGAACGTGTGATTTTCCAGATCTTCGTAGCCGCTGTAATCGAAATCAAGCGCGGCAAAAAGTTCATCGGCGGGGAGCGGCGAATAGATCACCTCGACGCCGAAACAGTAGAGATTTTCCTGCATTTCCATTAGGGTCGCTCCTCCAGAATTTTTTCCAGCAACGGCGCAAGATAGGCGCTTTGCCGGGCAAAGCCGTAGTCGGTCAGATGGATCCCGTCGACCGTCCCTTCGGAGAGGTCGGTTTCGCCGGAGATCCCGTTGATGAAATAAAGCGCGCGGTCGCCGGAAGCGCGGCGGCGTTCCACGGTCCGCCGCTGAAAATCACGGGCGGCATCGGTGTCGAGGGCAAGATAAAAATCCTTGCAGTGGATCGAACGGCTCAAGACGACGATGGGGACTTCCGGATGTTTCGCGCGGAGCGTGCCGATCACGTCGTCGAGCGTTTTCTGCAGGAGCGGAAGTTTCGCATTGGCTTCATAATCAAGGATATACATTGCAGGCGTTTGGATTCCGGCAAGCATTACGGCGACAGAATGCTCCCCTTTGCCGCTGCCGGAAAATCCGAAATTGAGGATCGGACGGTTCCATTTGCGGCTCAAAATGTTGGTCGTGCACATCCCCGGGCGGCTCGCGCATCCGCCCTGCGTGATCGAAGTGCCGTACCAGACGACCGGGTTTTCGCAACTCCACGCCGACGGCGCTTCCACTTTTGCGTCGGGATCGAGCCCGAGTTCAAAACTTTTGACGCCGCTGTAAAGCGGGAAATTAATGAGGTATTCGCGCATTTCCTTTTTCATCCCGCCGACGATCTCCGCCGTGTAGGAGGGTTTTTCGCGCGACACGGCAAAGCGGGCGCAACCGAAGTAACGCCGCGCCCCCGGTGCGCCGCAATAAAGGTCGAAACCGCAACTTCCCGTCGATGCCATATGATCCATCTGTATCGGAGGATCGAGCGTGACGCGCACGGAAATTTTAGTCGAATCGGTTTTGAATGCGAGCTGGACTCCGGAAGTGCAAACGCCAAGTTTCATCACATCAGGCGGCAGATTTTTCTGCGGTACGCGGGCGAAACTTCCCCCTTTTTCCCGGAAAGCAAGTCCGCTCAAACGCAACGGTTCCATATCGGCGGAAACCCAACGTATGTTTTTTCCCGCTTCACGGGTCGCCATATCGGGGTCGATGCCGGCAAGAGATTTCACGTTTTTTCCTCCGGTGCAAGCCGCGGTCAAAAAAAGCAATGCCAATGCCGCAGTCGTGATTCTGATCTTCACTTTTCTTTTTCCCTTTCCAACAATTTCTCCACCGCGCACGCGGCGACGGCGGCGCCGAAAGCGGCGACGACGAAACTGAGACTTCCCGGCACTTCGCTGTCGCCCTTTTCGCGGGGCGCGGGCGTTTCCGGCGAAAAAACGGTCGCTACGCCGGAAGTGATGCCGAGTTTTTTCAGTTGATGGCGCACCGCCCGGGCAAGCGGGCAGTTGTGCGTATTGCCGATGTCCGCCTTTTCGACCCGCGTCGGATCAAATTTCCCCGCCGCGCCCATCGAGGAAACGACGGCGATACCGCGCTTGCGCGCTTCGGCAATCAGAGCGACTTTGACCGGAGTATCGTCGATGCAATCGACGACGAGATCGACTTTGCCCTCCAAAAGAGCGGGGACATCATCGGGCGTCAGAAATTTCCCGCAGGCACTAAAAACGCCGTCGGGATTGATCTCACGACTGCGCTGTGCCATCACTTCCGCCTTGAACTTGTCAAGCGTGGAAGTCAAAGCGGCGATTTGCCGGTTGCAATTGCTCAAACTTACTTTGTCGCCGTCGACAAACGTGACATCCCCGACGCCGCAACGCACGAGAAATTCGGCGGCATAACCGCCGACACCGCCGACGCCGATCAGCAAAACGCGCTTTTTTGCCAGTATTTCACAGGCGCGAACACCTAAAATTTTTTCCGTGCGGCAACGGCGGCCGATCTCCATATTGCACCTCAAATCAGTTCGATAAGCGCGATTTCGCGGGGACAGTTGAAACGGTGCGGAAACGAGAGTTCCCCCGCCCCGCGCAAGACCATCATCTCCAACGGCAATCCCCTCCGGCGGAAAAATCCCGAAGCGAAACGATTTCCGTACCAGCTCGGCAGAAAAAAGGGCGGCAGAAAGGGCATCTTGACTTGGCCGCCGTGAAAATGTCCGGTCACGGCGAGGCGGTATTTCCGCAGGGAATCGGCATCGTCGGTATAGACGACGGCATCGGCGCTGTGGGCGAGCAGAATCGCCCCGCCGCAATTTTCCGGCACGGGCACGGCGCGGGGAACTCCCAAATGCAGATCGGCGCATCCCGCGATGAAAAGTCCGCCGTAATTTTTTCCTTCGTTGACAAGATAATCAAAACCCGCCCGGCGGTAAAGATCGCGCCACGTTTTTTGGGAGATCCACGATTTGCACTGCTCCCAGTTGCCGGGAGAGGCGGCGGCAAAGGAAACTTCGCGCGTCAATTCGGCGAAAGCCGCGGGAAAAGCGTCGAGCGACGCCGCTTCGCCGATGCCGTCTCCGGCGAGAAGGATACCGTCGCATTTTTCGGCGATGACGAGGTCGCGCAACGCCGCAATTTTCCGGTAATCGGCTTCGCGTCCGTTGAAATGAAGATCCGAGAGCGCGAGAAGTTTCTTGCCCGCAAGTTCCGGCTGAAGCGCCAGTTGCAAGCGCAAAACGCGGCAATCGCCGCTCTTTTTACGGTCAAACGGCAACTCCGGCAGACGGTCATAGCGCAACGCTCTTTCCGGATGATAGACATCTTCCGGAAAGACGTTGTCCAATGGCCGGTGAAGTCTCAATCGTCCAGCTCCGCCGCCAGTTTTTCCGGCAATGCGCGCACGGCGGCGATCACGACCTTGCGGCCGCCGAGGTCGATGCTTTCGCCGACTTGACGGTTGAGCAACGCCTTGCCGAGACGGGTGCGGTAACTGAGCATCCGGCGGTCGGGATCGCCGTCCCACGCGCCGACGAGATAACAATTTTCCTTTTCGCCGTCGGAGTAGACAAGATCGAGTTCGCACCCGATCACCGCCTGGTCGGAAACCGCGATGCCGCTCATCACCATCGGCTGGATCTGCGCGAGATCGCGCTCCAATTCAGTGCGGCGGCGCGACAACTGGTTGCGGCGCTCCTTGGCGGCGTCGAATTCCGAATTTTCGCGGAAGTCGCCGTGCGCCCGGGCGGTTTTGAGCGCTTCGCGGTTTTCGGGGATCTGGACGTTGATGAGATCTTCCAGTTCGGCGATGAGGCGGTGATGCGATTTCGTGCTGGTGAAAGCCGGTTCGTTGCTCGGCGGCGCCTTGACTTCATTTTGGCGGTCGCGGCCGACTCCGGCGGTGAGGATCTGCTTGGCGGCGCCGCCCTCAAGAGCGTCCTGAAGCAAGGTGGAAACGCGCGACAGTTTGACCAGGAGACTCTGCCTTTCGGCGGCGGAAAGGAAAAGCGCACCGCAAAGTGTCGCCGTAAACATTTTGGCATTGCCGTCTGCCTGCGCGATGAGTCCCTTCTGAAAATCGGCGTTGTCCATCAAAAGCGCGCGCAATTCGCGCATCGCGGGTCCCCACGCCTTGGGCACGTCGCCGATGCCGAGGAAACGCACGACATTTTCGATATTGACCATACGCACGAGATCAGCGGGGACTTTTTTGCGGTTTTTCCAGATCCAGCAGAGGATGTCGGCGCTGCAACAGTGTTGTTTTTCAATCACTTCCGCGAGTTTGGCGGCGTCGATCAGAGCGCCGAAACCGTTGAGCGCCTTGAGCGGCAAATGGGTCAACAGCGCGGTGAGATATTCATTGCCGAAAGCCGCAACCGTCGCCTTGCCGAGCGCGCCGAGCGTCTTGGCGGGCAATTCACCCCAGATCGCGAGATCTTCAAGGTGTACATTGACCGGATCGGCGGGCCAGAAAATCGTCTTCCCGGCAAGAGGCGCCATCGCGCCGGGGAAATCCGCCGCATCCGCGCGCTCGACCATCATCGCGACGATCGAAGCGAGCATCTTGACTTCGCGGCGGGCGGTATCGGGCTTGAGCCGGGTGAAAAAAGCGGCAAAGGCGGCATATTCGTCCGCCGTGAATTTGGCGTCGCCCTCGGCTTCGAGCAAAAGCGCCATTTCCTGCAGATTGCGGCCGTCGCAACCGCGCCGGCGGGCGGTCGCGGCAGTCGCGGCGGTCGACGCCCACCAGTTGTTGAAAACGCTCTCGGTCATCTTTTTGGCGCATCCGGCAAGCGCCATCGAACGCATTTCCTTGTCGGAAACCGCCATCTTGGCGCGCCGTTTGACGATTTCGCGGAAACGCACCGAACTGACGGGGGAAGCCGAAGCTTCCATCAGATTTTTCAAATCTTCGTCGGCGCTGAAAACGATCGCTTCACCGAGCACGATGTCCAACGGTGTCGAGAGCGAACTCCCGTTGCCGCGGAAAGGACCGAGGCCGACGCTGCCGTTGACGGCGTCGATCGCCGTCACCGCGCCCCAACGTCCCGTCGCCGGCAAAAAGACCACACTGCCGACCTGCAAAACGAGGAGACGATTCAGCCGCGTCGCGATTTCGGCGACCGGCATATGCTCGTTGCGGATGCCGAGCGATCTCATAATGGGATTGTGCGCAAGTTCGCGCGGCAGGATCATCCGCGCCGCATCGGAAAATTCCTTGCGGAAAAAGGCGCCCGGATCGGTGGTGAAACGCTCCGCCGCGAAACGGATGAAATTCACCATATCCGGATTGAGTTCCGCTTTTTCCCACGCCTCCCAGAGGACGGAAAGCGTCTCCGCCGTTTCCGCCGTGAAAGCGGTGTCTTTGAGTTGATTGGTCAACGCGGCAAGCTGCGCTTTTTCCGGCGCAGACGCCGCCGCCATTACGAAATCGTCAAGTTCAGCCATTTGCTTTTCCTCATATTGTTATAGAAAAATCACGTTTTTTTCGACATTTCTATAATATAATGGGAAAAGCGCGGATTTACAAGGCGCATCCTTACCGTTTTTCAGCGGGGAAAACGGTTGACCGCCGCTTCGGCGAGGGCGGCAAAATCGTCGCAGAAATCCGTGACGGATGCGGCGCGCGCCGCGCTTTCCTCGCTTCGCCCGTATCCGGTGCGGATCAGTATATTCAACGCGCAACGGGCGTTGATCCCCGACTGGACATCGGAAAGTTTGTCCCCGCACATTACGGAACGCTCCAGATCGAGGTCAAGTTCGCGCGCCGCCTGCAGCAATAATCCCGGTTTCGGCTTGCGGCAAAGGCATTCTCCGTCGTACTCCGGATGATGGGGGCAAACGTAAAAACCGTCGATCTTTTCGCCGGTTTCAGCGAGCAGTTCCTGAATTTTCGCGTGGACTTTTTCCACATCCGCCATCGTGAAAAGTTTGCGCGCGACGCCCGACTGATTGGTGACGACGACGACGGCAAATCCCGCCGCGTGAAGTTTTTTCACGCCCTCGGCGACTCCTTTTTCGAGCCGCACGTCGGCGACATCGTGCAAGTAGGGAACTTGCTCAATGACGACACCGTCGCGGTCGAGGAAAACGGCTTTTTTCATCGCTTCATCTCCTTCAAATGCCAGGCGCGGAGCCCCTCCTTGCGGTCGAAAAACGCCGCACACGTTTCCGCCTGATCGTGATCGCGCATCAATGCAAGAAGACTGCTTCCGCTCCCCGAAACGATGACGCGCAACGCCCCCTGTTGCAGAAGTTCCTCCCGCAGGACGCCGAGCAACGGGAACTTGTCAAAAAGAGCATATTCCAAATCGTTGTGAAGCAAGGGAGCCGCTTCCGGATAATTTTTTTCTTTCAGCGCCGCAACAAGGCGGGCGATCACGCCGTTTTCCGCCGGAGCGCGCCGCTCGTCGCTCAAATGCGTGTACGCCCACTTCGCGCTGACGGGAAATGCGGGATTGACCAAAACAACGGGCGGCATCGGCAGATCACCGACGACCGAGAGCCTTTCGCCCCGGCCCCTCCCGATGCAGGGTTTCCTGATGAGAAAAAACGGCACGTCGGCTCCGAGAGCCAAAGCGACTTCGGCAAGTTTTTCCCGCCCGAGCGCGCCGTATTTTTCCTCCAGCGCGGTGAGCATCGCGCCCGCGTCGGAACTGCCGCCGCCGACCCCCGCCGCCATCGGCAGATCTTTATGCAGAAAAACCGACCAGTGCGGCGTTATTTTGGCGGCATCGGCATAAGATTTCGCCGCTTTCCAGACAAGATTTTTTTCACCGCAGGGCACTTCGGGATGATCGCAATACAAGGAAATCCCCTCATCCGCGTCAAATTCGACCTCCAGTCGGTCGGCAGGCGCATCAAAGGGCAGAAACAATGTGGCGATCGAGTGGAACCCGTCGGGATTCAGACGCTCGGTCTTGAGAAACAGATTGACCTTGCCGCCGCAGAAAAACGTGTTTTCAGCGGACACTGTGGAAACCGTAGGATTCATTGTAGCGGCGCGCTTCTTTCTCGATCGCGATCGCAAGTTCCAAAGCCTTGAGCCCCTGCTCGCCGGGGACGCGCGGCAAACATATTTCGCCGCTTTCTTTCGTCCGGCGCACCGCCGTCAGGAAATCGTCCAGCTCCTCGGCGAGCGCATTTTTTTCGTCGAGCACGACGTCCTTGCGGGCACAGCCGATTTTGTTGCGCTTGATCACCATCGCAAAACGCTTGCTGTAATCCATGGAGATGTAACTGTCTTCGAGGAAAACGCGGAAACGGCGCAAGGGCTCCTGACTCACGCGGCTTGCCGTCAACTGGGCGACCGTGCCGTTTTTGAATTTGATGCGGGCGTTGACGATGTCCTCGGTCGAACTCAAAACGGGGATCCCGACGACGTCGAGATGTTCGACTTCGGAATCGACCATCGTCAACATCAAGTCGATGTCGTGGATCATCAGATCGACGATGACGCTCACTTCGGTGCCGCGGCGCGGCAACCCGGGACGCGCGGGGGGATAAGTCGCCAGCCGGTGCGCCTCGATGAAACGCGGGATGCCCTTGTACTTTTGGATGAAATCCATCGCCGGATTGAATCGCTCGACGTGACCGACGCCGAGGATCACGTGATTTTTCCGGGCGGCTTCGACCATCTTTTCGGCATCTTCGATAGCGGAAGCGATCGGCTTTTCAACGAGGACGTGCTTGCCCATTTCAAGCAGCGGCAACACCGTTTGCGCGTGAAAATTCGCCGGTACCGCAACGCTCAAAGCATCGCACTTTTCGGCGAGCGCGCGCCAATCGGTGAATACGGGTAGATTATATTCTTTGCCCACCGCTTCCGCCGTCGCCGCCGAAACGTCGAAAATACCGACGACTTCCGCCTGCGGGTCCTGCGCGTAAAGCCGGGCGTGATGATGCCCCAACGCGCCGACGCCGATCACACCGATTTTGACTTTTTCCACCGCTTCCATAAACCGCCTCCCGCCGGAATTAAGATTTTTATATCAATATAATATACACCGCTCCGGTGAAAAAGCAACCATATCCGTCAGACATATTTCCCGTCAGTTCCGGGGGGTGGAAATTTCCGGGCTCCATGCGCTCCAGAAACCGCGGCGATCGAGGAGTTTACGCCCGGCAGGGATGCCGTATTTTTTAAGTTCTTTTTGATTGACAAGCAAAATACATTCCCGGCTGTTTGCCGCGGAAATCTTTTGCGATTCATTGGCGTGATGGCGGACACGCGAACCCATATAAAATTCCGCAGAATAAGGCGTTTTGCGTAAAAAGTAAAAGGAGGAGCCGGCATATTTTTCCGATCGCGCCAAATCCCGGAAAAAGTGCCCGCCATTGTCGCGCAAAGTCGGCAAACACCCGATGCTTGCGACAGTAACAAGCATCAGCAATGCTCCCCATATCACCACCGTTTTTTTCATTTTTCGGCAAAAAACGGGATCTTGCAATCGTCCGCTTTTCTCCAGAAGATCGGCGATGACGATCGCCGCCGCAGGGATCGTCGGCAATAAATAAGTGATCAGAACGCGGCTCGTAAGACACCAGAAAAGCGTCCCGCAGATCACCCAGAGCAACGCCATCCCCGCAAGCGGCTCCCGCAGATAATTCCGCAATGCCGCAAATTTGAAATTTTTGCGGTTTTTGAACGGGAAAGCAAGGAGCAGAAGTCCCGGCAGATTGCACAGCAACATAAAGAGCAACGCCATTCCGCGGAAACTCTCGCGCCCCGCGCCATAACGGTCGCCGTAATCCTTAAAAAGGAAACGCTTGAAATTCTCGTTGATGAAAAAATATTCGAGGAAGTCGGGATTTTTCGCCTGCATCAGCCAGAACCACGGCGCGGAAATCAATAAAAAGAGCAATATTCCGGCAAACCACGCATGATCTTTCAAATCGCGCCAGCGGCAGTTGATCGCGGTGAAAAAAAAGATCGGCATCCCCGCCAATACCAGGGCAACGGGCCCCTTGACGATCATCCCGACGCCCATCGCGGCAAAGAAGCCGCAACTGAAAAGTTTTTTGCGCTTTCTATCCGCTTCCGATAAAAAAAGGAGATAAAAACAAACGGCGCCGCAAATCGCCGCCGCCAGGAGCAGATCCGTCATACAGAATCCGCTGAAAGCAAGAAAGACGGGCGAAAGCGCAACGATGAGCGTCGTTTGGACGGCGGAGATTTCCCCCTTGAACTTTTTCACCGTGAAAAAAACGAGTAAAAGAATAATGATCGCGCTCAACATCGCGGGGAAACGCACGGCAAATTCATTTCTGCCGAACAATTTACAGGAGAGCGCCCCCATTTGGAAATAAAGCGGCGGCTTGCCCTCAAAAATCTGCATTTCGCCGTCGTGGATAAATTTCGGCTCCAAAAAGTTGCCGCTTGCCGCCATGTTGGCGCAGATATTGGCATAGCGTGCTTCCGACGGGTCGAAAACGGGCAAAAAGCAGTTGGAAAAAAGCCGCACCAAAAGCAACAGCGACACAAAACAAAAGAGCTTTTTCGCCGCGCTTGCCGTTTCAAAAAAATTCCGCATACGATAGAACGTCATAAAATTCAAGTTTCCTCTATGCCATAACATAGCATTGGATCACCAAAAAGCAAGGTCCCGCCCTTCGAAAATTCCGATCCAGGCACGATCAATCTATGTCCCTAAACATTATATTCCTGCGCAACAAAATCACAAGCTATATCATTTAGGCTCCACGACCGATTTCCAAACGATTCCCGTAGGATTTCAGAAAAATTTTTTCCTCGCTCTCTGCCGGGGAATTGGTTCCTGCGTGTGGTACAGTGAAAACGGGGCGTCCGGCATCTTGAAAAGATCGATGAAATCTTCCAAGCGATTCAAAACGAGAGCGATCTCAAGCAACACCCGGAACTGGATCTCACCGGTATGCTCAAATCGCTTGATCGTGCCGACCGCTACGCCGACTCGCTCCGCCAGTTCCGTCTGCGGGATCCGATGCCGTATCCGCAACGCGCGGACCCGCTGGGCGCATTCCCTCATCACGTCCTGCGGAGCAAAAAAAGAATAAGTTTCATTATCAGCCATTATATTACCTCGTAAATGCAATTTCAACACACATAAGATAGCACACTATCCACAAAATTCAAATCACAAACAACGCCGTCAAAACTTTCCTTATGGCATAACAAACACAAAGAGGATAACGACATTATTTTTTCAACGGGAGAATTTTTCGGTTTGCGTTTTCAGTGTAATCTCCGAGGCATCATCCGTCCACAAGCAAATCATATGCTTCCGGCTTTTATGATAATTTACCGATTTAATCCGTATTTTGCCAAGCAATCCTGAAAGATACGAATTCCCGCAAATGCCTCATTTACCCTGGGTTCCTGCGGAGAAAAACTTTCCCGCCGATCCAATGCCGGAACCGGTATCCGGAGAACAAAACTCTTTCCGGTTTACGCAATCGTCATGCGTTCAGTCATATTTCCGGGACGCCGATTTGTTTTAAATACTGATAGGTTCCGTCGTAAAATTCAGGCAGACGGGTGGCGTCGGCGGGGTTGCCTTCGGGAACGCAGAGAACCATTCCCTGACGCGCCCGCGTCAGGAGAACTCGATAGGCGTTGATCTGATAGGCCTTGCGCTCCGGAGAATTGATGTTTTCCCATGCGTTGCCCTTGAAGGAATAGTTTTTCCAACTATTTGCAACGCGACGCAGGTCTCCGTCCCAAACAATGCACGTCCAATCGAGCTCCAGCCCTTGAACATCAAATTCAGATGCGGCATCTTCCAAAAAAACCGATGACCGGATATCGGAAATATCGTCGAGGAACCAATGCACCGTGTCCGGCTTGCACCGAACATCAATTGCCAACGGTCGCAACCGCTGCGCTTGCGAGGATACGACCATACCGTAACGTTCACTGCCACGCGCTTGCTTGCGTAACCACGCTTTGGCTTTGTCGAGATCACGCGTCAGGACGATCGGGTACTTGTCGCGCAAAGTTTCATAAATCGGTTTGGCCTGCGAGATATTTCCTTCCAGCAGGTGATGCACAAAAGTCGAAAGCTGTTCCGCACGGAAGGAACGCATCGAAACGGCAAGATGCAAATTTTTACTGCGTGTAACGTTCGGAATCTGTTGTAGCAATGGCTCTAATTCGCCTTCCGCATACTCCTTGCCGGTCAATTGGTCGGAAATATAGACGTTCCACGACGGAAAGTTGGCTTGGATCGCACGCAACCACTCTCCGATGCCGGCCTCGCCAGTGTTGATTTCTTGACCGCCGCCAACCAAACAGACGATTACCGCCCAGTCCTCGCGCAAGTTCAACGACCAAATCAAAAATTCCGGTTCCGACATCGGGAAATCGGGAAGATTTTGTTTCCGATGTAACCAGTTCGCCAACTGATTTTTCGTCCAAGCGCGCTGAGCTTCATCAAAAATTGCGACATGTTCGACTTCGGAATAGCCGTCATCATCGTGGCGTGCGACCTTGGTCGGATCAATTTCAAGCGTTCCGTTTTGAATAGGACGTTTGAGTTTTGCCAACGAAGCACTACGATAATGGTGGACAATCTGAATAAATGACTTCACATCACGCCGCGCGGTGGTGAGATTGTAACGTGTTTCAGGATGAAGCTTTTCCTCTTGGCGCTTTTTGTCGCGAGCGAGCGCTTCGCTCAGTACCGAGACCAACGGCTGATTTCCGGAAAGATAAACCGCGAGATCTTTTTTCTCGAACTGGCGAACCGCGATATTGAGGCCGACCAACGTCTTCCCCGCTCCGGGGACACCGGTAACAAAGCAAATCGATTTTTCGTGACGCGTGCGCGAACGTTCGATAACGTCAATCACGAAATCGCTAGTCGCCTTTAAGCTTTCTCCGGAAGCCTCGGTGCGTGTGATGTCTTCCACGGAATGATTCAAATAAAGAGAACTTGCCGCCTGAATGATTGTCGGCGTCGGCATATAGCGGCTGAGCGTCCAAGATCGAAGATCCTGAGTACTCGCGTATTTTTTGCTGATATTTTCGATGATTTGTCCGAGCTGACTGGCATTGCTCATCATGGGTTCAAAGACGAGATCGTCATATACGCTGAAATCCTGCGTCGTCGACGATTCCGGGGCATCGGTCGCAACGAGGATCGGAACGATGACAGCATTTTTGCTTGCTTCGTGAAAGTTTTTCAGATCAAGGGCATAATCCCAAACCTGCTCCACATCGGCGCGATAATAATCATCGGCGCCCACCTTAAATTCCAATACAAAAACGATGCCGTGGAGCAATAAAACGACGTCGATGCGCTTGCCCAAACGTGGGATGGAATACTCAAAAACGATTTCGCCGTCGCTTTCGTGCGCAAGCAAACGTTTCAGCAGTTCGATCTCATAAACCCAGGAGTTCCGCTGTTGATCGACAAGATCAAACGAATTTTCAGACGCAAGTTTTCCCAAGATGCTGTTCGCATCTTTCTCCACAAACGCAGCAACACTATTCCGATAAAAGAACCGAGTCATAATTAGCCAAATAGGGTATTATATCATGGAATAACATCTTCATTTGCACTAAATAAATTATCCATATAATGCTTTAGCCCTCTAGAACCTCGTTGTTGAAATTCTGCTTTTAATTGGTCGATTTTGCGATGAATTATCGTTCTAATTCGAGACAGTTTATATTCATCATACTGTTTGATGCACTGACCGATTGCCTTGGTAAAACCATTGTCAATATGGCGAGACAAACTAATCCCCAAGGTATTGGGAAAAATATTATCATATGCATTTTCAATCTCTCTTTTCTGTGGTGATAGCGTGATGAAATTCAACAAGAAATCCGGTCTTATATAACAACTGGTCCCATAGTTATGCCCCAAGCATTTTTCTACAGCTGCAAATGTTGTGGTGTCTGTAGACAACCACCAAGAACGATATCCCAACACGCCACAATCGCTGTCTTCTCCATCAACATTTCGTTTAGTATAAATCATCAAAATTGTTTTTGCATCATTTAAAGCTTGTTGTCTAGTCGGTTTAAGTTTCTCAAGATTGTCTGTTAGCAATTTTAATTCGCCTTCGTCAATCTTGGTCAGCAAATCTTGTTCTCTGCTAGAAAAATCAATACCAAATTCATTTTTTAAAAATTCCTTTAGTTCTTGTTTCTTCATCGACCATTTAGCATTCGGATCTACAAATTCGTCGACGTATCTGTAAAACGATAACTGCGGATTGGATAATCTGTGGTAAAAAAATCCACGGATAATAATACTATCTATATGGGATATTATCTCTCTGTCAGTGTACAACGACTCGTTTCCGGCGTAATAAGTTTCATATTCTCTTATTTTATTCTCAATATGCTGAACAATTTCCTCTAAAATCGAAGTGTTTATGTAAAACTTCACACCAGCAGTACGAGCCATTCTTAACAAATTCCACAAGCGACGATTCTTTTCTGGCGCTCGTATTTCTGCCAACGCAGGAATAAGGATAGAGCTACAAACATATACTTCTAATTTATTGGCAACAGTTTGTAAATATTGCGCAACCTTTGGTTCTGCTTGCAACATAAACAACGTCATATATGTTTTGGACAATGCAGACAAATAATTTTTTTCTTCATCTTTCGGCGAATAAATAATTGTTCGTATTATGCGAAATAATAACTCGCATAATAATTCTTGCTTTTGTTTTGTTTGTGTTTTGAGTTTCTCTGCTACTACACTAGTAATAATTGATGGCAAATCCTGTGTAATTCTTTGAGATGGACGATTGTTTAATACGAAACTAGAAAATTCGTAGCCGCTGTTTTTAAATATATTGTTGAAAACAAAGATAATATTTTCTGTGATTTCATCTGCTGTGAAACAGTCCCCCATTTGATATTCAGGTAAACGTTCTTTTATACATTTGCGAAAACACATCAGCATTGCTTCGTCATGCAAATTGCATTCTTGAATTGTTTTTCTTGTTTGATACGGCAAGCAATATGCATCTTCTTTGGCGTGATGATTTATTTTTCTTGGCTTTGTTGATAAAAAATCAAGCCGTTTTGTAAATAACTCTTCATCAATGCGAACAGGAACGATTCCTTTTATTTTGTCAAAAATTTTTTGTTTTGTCAGAAAAATGTTTTTATCAGGGTCGGTTCCCTCTAGAGCAAAAATAATTATACTGTCTAACACGAAATCTTGTAATTTGTCAATTGAATCTGCATTATCCAGTTGTTGACGTAAAAATATAAAAATGCGGGGATCGCCGTCAAAATCTTGGATAATACGAGTTTTCCCTATCTGTTCAAATTCATAATAGTAACGATCTAAGAATGAATTAAATACACGGGCGCATCTTTCATCGCTAATCTGTCCACATAACCATTTTAAGTCATAAGTTTGTAACATGACATGATATTTTTTAAACGCTTCTGTTCGGAGTTTATCATGTTGCGTTATAATACCATTTGTTACAAAGCGCAATTCGTCAAAAATTATATTGTTTTTTTGTAATTTATCAAGCGTATTGTAAATTTTAGATGCACTTTCATCTATTGAGATTTGATATATAATTCTATAATCTTCATTTTTATTAGCTTCCCATAGCATTGCATCTATACCAAGGTCATGAATACCACCGACAGGGATCAAATCTGATCCTAAAACGGCGCAAAGAAATTCTTGCGCAAAAGATTCGAATATTTTTCCATCATTAATAATACTGACAACATGTTCAAAATATTTAGGATTGATTTGTTCCATGGCTGACTCCCTCTCTTATAGACTGCAAACGTTGATAGTTGTTTTTTAATCTTTTGATTGTTTATACACGATAATGCTTGCGCAGAATGATGTTAAGATATATCCTAGTACCCTAACCGTTTCCCATAATTTTTTTCGCTCTTCATCCAAATAATTATATTGATCAGACATAGCATTCTCCTTTTTTGGCTACTTTGTCCATTTGCAGTAATATAATTGAGTTTTTCAGATGATGCAAATAACTTTGGATGAATTTGCAAAAATTAATTATTTTATAAATATAATTAAATCGCTCCGACCTCCGAGAGTGGAGACCGGAGCGGGGGTTAGATCGTTAAAAACCAATGGTGGTTGCAGGTGCGGCAGCGGTCGCACTTTGTTTTTCTGAACCAATCATCCATTTGCAGTCAGTTTTACTCTTGTGCTGAAAATCTGTTTCGCTGATTAGACTGACGGAGCCCGAGATGGTTCGTGGCAAGCACGATGGGACGTCGCACGATAATGGTTGCTCATTCCCGGCAGTGCCGATTATGAAGAGAAGAAAGCCGAATGCTTCTATTGGAGCTCCTATTCAGGAAAAGAAAAACGCCGAATCCTTAACGGATCCGGCGCGGAATTTTTGGTAGCGCAAGATCGAAAAATCTAAAACAGGGGGTGAGAGAACGGTAATTTTTTGCCGATTTCTCCATGTTTTTATCTCCGTCGTCCTTCACTTTTCGGCATGTCAGCGACGAACGATGTCACGACCATCCAGTAAGGTGTTGACGAGTTTCCGCATCCGGCCGATTGATGAATCCCGAAGTTTGTGGAGCACTTCGACATTGAGCTGCGAAAGAGACTCTTCGTCCAAGCGCAGATCTGCCAGCAGATATTCCTTTATATTGATCCCGTCGAAACGGGGATCGGTCAGCGCCTTGTCGTAAATCGCCTTCTCCCGTGATGCGATCAGAAAATTGCCGGATGGAGTTTCCACGGAGTCGATCCCGATGGAGTAATCCTCTGCCTTCCGCTGGCGGTAGGAGAAGCAGCCGATCGGTGTGGAAAACTCCCTCGTGCGGCCGATCGTCATGGAAGTTATCAGCTCGACTCGTTCCGGGATCATACCGTAATAAGAGAGCGCATAATCGCAGCTGACATAACTCGGACCATAAATCATATTGGCGACGATACACGGATTCAAGGGCGAACGACGCAGGTATTCGGGGAAGGTGTAAAGTCCCTTCTTGATCCGAATGATCTCCCCGGATGCCAGCAGACGTCCGATCTTTGTCCGGATATTGCTGAAATTGGACAACACATCGGAAAGCTGAACGTAATCGAAGATGTCGTTCTGAATTTTTAGGCGCAGATTGTTTGCCATAGATCACCAGTATGTATCGTTTTTCGATACTTACTATACATTCATCTCCCGAAGAATCAAGCCATCGTGAGGTTGTTTTGTGTAAATTCGGAAGTTGTGGTTCGGAAATTACACACATGGCTGGGGGCTAACTCTCGGAACAACGAAGGATATTTCAATCGAAAAATGCAATCTACGCTGGCGACCTGAAGCGATCCGGCGATCCTGCAGCCATAAACTTCCGAGATACCGCAGGGATCATCCCGAAATAACTTTTGCCTCCGCCTCTCCGCGTGTGGTCATCGCCAGTATGAATCGAATGTTAATGTTGCTCCCCATGATGGGGGGATCAGGCGGGGGATAAGATTGATTCGATAACATCAAATATTAGAGAAAAATTTGAAATATCAAATTTGTCAAACCCGGGTTCTCCGTCATAAATTTTTTTGGCAAAAGTATATTTTGAATGTGCTACTTTGTTGCCGTGATCATCTTCAATAAGATCACAGCAATCATCATAAATATATTTCATATATTCATCGGCAATATTAGGATTGCAAAGACGGACAAAAGATTGATGCCTATTCGTTGTTTTGTTTTTTTCAATAGTTTCTTTAACTTGATTGGAAAATAAAAGGCGGCGCTTGCTGATTGGATCAGGTGTCCCGATTTCCTCATCCGTATAATAGAATTCTATGGATAACCTTTTGTACTTTTTTCGGTGAGGAGGCGATGGTAAGCAAAATGAGAAAACGTTGTTTCCCCAACACTTAAAGTTCTTTCCATGTTCGCTCATTTCTCGTATTATTCTGGCATTATCTGCATCTGCAATAAAAATAACAGGCCGTTCCTGGGGAACCTTTGCGTATTCTTTGCACATTCGCAGCATGGCTTCATCGCCAAGATTTTCTGTGTTTTCCCAAAAAGAAAGAAGCATATTCGGATAGCGTCCCATCCTTTTGAAATGACGGTAGGCGTTTTTTATATGCATCCAGTCAGTCTTGCCTTCTGTTACTATTAGAGGTTTGCGTTTTTCGAATCGCGCCTTCAGCGAGGCTATTTCTGCATTATTCAAGGGCAAATGATTTCTATATTTTGAATATATTTCTCCCAAGCGAAGTGCAGCAGCGGCATACGCGTTCCAGACCTTAAATGACTCTTGAAGCCAGTTTTTTTCGGGGTTGTGGTGCCTGTTAGAGAACAATCTATCTTGTATAATTGCTGCATAATCTAAAATGAAGGTCATATTTTGAGCATAATCTGGCCAGGTTTCTGAGACTTCAATAATTTGCTCTCTTATGGTTTGACTTTTTTCTGTCTCGGGATCGTCAACGATGGTTGACGCAAACCACATGTCACAAAAGAACCCGCCGCATTGCCACATTTCTGCCAAAACGTCACAGGCTATCTCGTGCTCCTGAAGCAATCTTTCTGTAATTAAAATAGTGGCATAAATTATTGCTTCAACATTTTCTTCAAGCGTAGGATATTTGAAGTCATGCTCCAATTCTACTTCGGCTTTCATGCGGCGATACGTCGCCAGAATCTGCTTCAAAACAAAAGCCGCCTTCAACCCGTCTTTGTTTTGCTCCTTTTCATTATCAGACATCGCGGAAAACGGTTCGGATGAATAAATGGAATCAATGATGGTTTGCTGCGCAAGATATTCAGGTTTATGTTCTTTTATGAATCCATTGAAAAGCAACGTGCCCTGACGTAAAATTTCTTCCTGGTTTTCATTTTCACATGCCGTGAAAAAACTCTTGACAACCCGAAGGGCTGCTTTATAGCTTATGTCGTCTTCCGCGTCCATGTCAGACGGCAACAATTTGTCTTTAAAAAAACTATAATAGTTTGCTTCGGTGCCATCCATACGGCTGTACGGCCAATCGCCGTGAATGTCTTTGTCTTCAAACGGCAAGTCCCCAATGACCAAATGTTCCACCAGTTTTCTGACAGCATGTCCGGCCGCCAACGACATAAGAAGAGCTTTAATAGCCTCGGGGGATAAAATCTGATCACTCATAAATATTGTCCATATTCAACATGAATATATCCACAACTCCGTATCATTCTTCAATAAACTCAAAAAACGATTTATTCATCACGCAATTGCCATGCGTTCTGTCATCCGGCAGAGTCGCGCGGGCATCTTGTAGCGCAGTCGCCATTCCACGTTGATCGGGCGGGAGCCGCTATGTGAAACATAATCCGCCGGGCCGAGGAAGCAATAGCTGGAACTGACGCCGTCGCCATTTTTGTTTTCGCGGACAAAAAGCAGGATCGTTCCCGTTCCGCTAATATAGCGCTGTCCAGTCGGGGATTCTGCACTCGTCGTGCTCTGGGACTGCCAGTGAAACAACTCGTCGCTGATGGCGTAATCCAAATACATGGTCGTCGGGGAATACTGCTTTTCGGACTTGTTCAGCGTCACCATGAAAACATCGGTCTCGATCTCCGGCAGATATTTCACGCCTTCACGCATTTCTGGAGTATTACCAAGCGTCCAGTTCCCGAGCGCCGTCAGAATCTCGTCTCGCGTATAATTGGCATGAAGTTCCAGCGGGCAATCAAATGGCAGATTCGGCTTTACGGTGACGAGGTCGGTGTTTTCGTACAGATAATCCACCAGTTCTAACAGTTCATCATAAAAAGGCCCATTCGCTTTCAGGCGCGCGATGCTCTCCGGCAGAGATTGGATCTCCGAATTTCGCGTCCAGAGACTGAAGTGGAGCATGGTCAGCAATCTTGCCTCATCTTCAGAGAGGTGATGTAATCTCTCGGCCGGAGCTCTCAGCAGTTCCTGCAGCGTTTTGAGCTGGTATGCGGAGTTCATGTGACAGATGCGCAACAGCCCCTTTCTCAGTCGATCTTCATCAGGGATCGTGAAATCCTCACGCAGATTTGCCTTCTGGCAGAGTCGGGTAAACAGAGCCTTTTGATAGATTACGCTCGGCCGCAGATGATGATAATCGAGGAAATTTGACAGCGTCAAATCTCTGCCGGACTCGCTTGGGAAGGTGGCGATACGGCTGACGATCATGCTCTGACGGCCGTTGCTGATGCTGCCCTGAATATTGGCCAGAATCCGCCGTTGCGCTTCTTTTTCCAGTTCGATATGGCAGCCAGCCGGGAGATGCGGGAACCCATGCTCCAATTCATCCGCCACATTTTGCCCAGACGCCCCCAACATTGCCCGGAACCGGTATTCGAAATTGAAGTTTCTGTGCGCATTGCCGACAAAGTCCAGCACCGTCAGGCACTCTTTATCGTCACTCAAGCGCAGACCACGTCCGAGCTGTTGCAGAAACACGGTCAGGCTTTCGGTCGGCCGCAGGAACAGCACCGTGTCGATCTCCGGAATGTCCACGCCTTCGTTATAGAGATCCACAACGCAGATCACGTTGATCTCCCGCTGGCGCAGCCGCTGCTGAACCGTGTTACGCTCTGACGCGGGGGAATGGGCCGTAAGCACCGCCGAATGAACCCCACGATCGTTGAAAAATTTGTTCATGAACTCCGCGTGGTCCTGGCTTACGCAAAAGCACAGCGCCCGGCACTTCGAGATGTCGAGCAAAATCTCCTGCATCTTCTGCAGGACGAGGTTGGCGCGCATAAGGTTGCCGCTGAAAACATTGTTCAGCTGCGTCTTATCGTAACCGCCATTGGTCCAACGGAGCGTGCTCAAATCCACACAATCGCTGATCCCGAAATACTGGAACGGCGACAGCAGTTTTTTGTTGATCGCATCCGGAAGGCGAATTTCCGCCGCGATGTGATAGTCAAAATACTTCAACACGTCCAGCCCATCGTGGCGCTCCGGGGTGGCGGTCAACGCTAACAGGTATTTCGGAGTGAAGTGCTCCAGCAGTTCCTGATAACCGTTCGCCGCTGCGTGGTGGAACTCGTCGATGATAATGTAGTCATAGTAATCGGCGGGCAGCTTTCGACAGAGGTCGTTGGAGTTGAGGCTTTGGATCGAACAGAAGAGTTGATCCAAACTTTCCGGGCGGTACGTGCCGACCAGCAATTCCCCGAAGTTCTGATCCCGCAGAATTTGCCGGAAGGTGATTCGGCTTTTGGTCAGAATTTCCTCCCGGTGGACGACGAATAGGAACTTGGCGTGCGGATGTTTTTTTAACACCCGCTTGAAGTCGAAAGCCGCGATGACCGTTTTCCCTGTTCCGGTGGCGGCGACGACGAGATTCTTGTTGCGTCCGTGTATTTCACGTTCGGCGCGAATCTTGTCGAGGATTTCCTCCTGATACGGGTATGGCGTCACGTCCATGAACACCATCGTGCTGTTATCCTCCCGGTCACCTCCGGCCTCGTGCGTCAGAGCTTTCGCCAGTTTATCGCGGGAAGAATCGTCGTAGCGGGAAAACTCCGGCGTGTTTTGATAGGTCTCAAAGGTGGCACAGACCTTGTCCCAAAGGTACGGGGATTCAAACTGGCTGATCTTGAGATTCCATTCGAGGCCGCTGGTGAGCGCCGGAGCCGATATATTGGAGGAGCCGATATAAGCGGTTCCGAAGCCGTTTTCCCGGTGGAAAATATAGCTCTTGGCGTGCAGCCGTGTGCGCTCCGTGTCGTAGGAAACCAGCAGTTCGGTATTGGGGAGCGTCTGCAGCTCGTCCACGGCCTTGAGATCGGTTGCTCCGAGGTAACTGGTGGTGATGATCCGGAGCTTCTTCCCATCCGACGTGGCTTCTTTCAAATACGGCAGCAGGAGACGCAGTCCACTCCAACGGATAAACGAACACAAAATGTCGATGCGGTCGGCGGTTTGGATCTCTTTTTTGAGCTCGCTTTCCAGCGTGAGATCGGAAGCGGTCCCGGTAAACAGCGCAGCATTGGTAAGTGGGGTGTCGGGGCGCGACAGCGGTTTCTTTGTCCGGTCCTGAATCTTCAACAGATACATCAGGTCCTCGACAATCTTTTCCGCTTCCACAGGGAAAGAGGAATCATTTTGCCCGATCACCTCCAAAAGCTGATTGCAGAATTGCGCCTGACGTTGTTTCTTATCCTCGCCTTTGATGCTGGCGAGCGAATTGGCGATCAGCTTAGTCAGGTGCAGCGCCAGCGCGAACGAGCTTTCCTCGGAATCAAGCTGATTTTTCTCCACGTCGAAGCTGTCGGAGATCCGGCTAAGCCGTTCCTCCAACGCGCGCGTGATAACGCTTTCATATATGCCATGTATCAGCCTGAATTCCGCCATAAATCAATCTCCGGATTGCTCTTTCTTTGCCTCGATTTCCTTAAGAGACTTGCCTTCGGCATTTTTCCAGTGCGCAGGACCAGAGATGCTGTAGCCTGTCAAGAAATCGGCCGCAGACGATGGGCTGGAAAAAAGAATATTTTCGGTAGTTTTGAAGTTCAAGATTTTTCCATCCTCGGAATATTTTTTCCGGAGAACAACGATACCTTTATTCAAAGATTTCTCGGATACCTTTTCGTTCAGAATTGCTCCTGCCAGCACAACAAATCCATCTGGCGTCCGGACCCCTTCCGCGCTTACGTTGCCTTTCTTAAAAAAGAAGTGTTCTTCCTGATCGGAGTTGTTCGACGTTGTGATAATGGGCTCAAAAATGCGATGCCCCAACGCTCCAACTAACACCAGAACATGTTCAATAAATTCTTCCAATTCCGCCTGTTCTGGTTCGGAAAGCGCAGGTTGTGGTGGAATATTCCCGTTTTCTACCTTGTAACGCCTGGCGGCGATTGCCAGTTCATGACAACGACTTTCAAGGTATTTTACATGCGCCTTATTTAGATTTTTATCTTTGCTGATGAACGTTATTACTTCGTTCCAAAAATCCTTACCCTCCAAATGCTGGCATAGGCGCGAAAATACATTTTCAGCCTCTCCGATATAAACGCGAGGAGTTCCAGTTTCGTCGTCTCTTCCAAGCAAAAAGTAAACTCCGGCTTGATTTAATTCTGCTCTGTTGGCACATTCTTTTAGCTTCGTGCGAGGGATTTTGTATGCTTTACCAGTCCAATTTGAAAGCTCACACGTCCAGCGCCCGCTGGGAGTTCCATCCATCAAGAATAGAGTGATTTTCTTGCCATGTATCATTGTCACCGCCCTGCCTATGTGATATTTTCAGTATTTTATCTATTCCATGCCGTTACCAACTCCAGTTCCAGTCGCGGTAATAAACCGTCATACTGTTGGTAGACCAAGTTTCTCGAAGAAAGCGCTATTCCGTTTATTCGCGTCCAACAATAGTTTGTCAAAGGAAATAACTTCGATGTAAGCTGAATAATTTGAATTATATCCGAAAAAACCCATTTTGTCTGGCGTTTCGGATAGTCCTATTAATTTCGCTCTTTTTACGACTGATGGGGTTAAATCCGAAAGGATATAACAAAATCCTGGTATGTTTTGTGCGTTATTTATGGGACGCCCTGCTGCTGTTTTTGCTTGGCCGTCCCGAATTTCCTGCAAATAGGTCAACGCTTGTTCTATCGGATCTTCTTCTGCTCCCGATTTTGCATCATTACGCATAGGCCTCTTAAATTCAATGATAGTTAATGAGGCAGGACAGTAGTTTTGGGCAGGAGGGTTTACGAGCAGCGGATTATCATACAAGTCGAGCACGCAAATATCCGGTTCTTTTTTTGAGCAAGAGTCGGTTATAGGCATTGACTTTATCGGGAGATCGGATGCCAAATATTCGTGAAAAGCAAGACGTTCATCGATAACCCACAAATTGGCATTGTCGCTATGAATTTCTCCGGAATCATTTTGCATGGGCATTATTATTTGATGAATAATATCTTCTCTCGGATACTTCCCTGTTTGCGGATCGCACGAAATCGCTTTTTTCAAAATATCCAAAATTATTCTTCTATGAAAAACATAATTTGCCAAATCAGACTCCTTTATGTCTTTCGATTTCTCCATGTAAGATTTCAATCGCAGAGAGTATGTCGAAAATGAATCATTGATTTGAGGTTTTAGTATGTCATGTCCTTCTCTTATTAGATCTGCTTCCAACTCCATCAGGCGTTTATGTAGACTAAGCTCTAATTCACGATCGGATATCGTCGGATCAATATACCGTTCGTTTTCAGAAAGATGTTTGACGATTGAACGATAACGAGGGGCCTGATAATTGACAAACTTTGTTAACCTCTCTTTGCTTGCAGATTCATTCTGTGTTAGCGCCTCCCCAAGATAACATTTCGTCTGCGCCAAAACAGAGCCGATGATTTTATCTAATGATATTTCTGCATTTTGAGCAAAAAGGCCGCTATCATCTGTAGTTAACGGAATATCAAAGCTGGTACGCTCTGGGCGAACATTTTCATCCAAATATTTGCCAGACACATAACATGCATAGGTAAATGATCCATTCTCGTCGGAAATCTTATCAAACAGTCCGGGCAATTTCCCCTTGACCGGAACGACCTGCACAAGCCTTTCCCCTGCGCAAAGGTACAGGGAATGGGATATATCCATTTGTCTCGTTCGCATTTTTATATGAGTTATATTAAACTCCCGCCCGTCAATATATAGGTTTTCTGCAGAGCAGTCATCCTTGCTCCCCATCATTGTATCAAAAAGATCTTGTAAAACGATGCGTTCATCATCGTCGACAATCTCAATATCGGGAGCCCCCCCTGGGCGCAAAAAATACCACGAACAGTGTGACAACATTGCTTTTGCAATGGCCTCGACTGTTTTTGCCACGGCTTTTTGATATTGCTTTTTGAATCCATACAATTCAACGCAGCATCCTGGGTCTTCAGAAACGATATCATCTGTAGGATCAGTCATGCCCATTTCGGTAAATTCAAATGTGCGTTTGTGCCGTTGTCCATCCGCCCCCATGAAAACACTGGATATTTTTGCGCCGATGAATGCCTTTAGCCAAATAATCCGCCCAATTCCCCGGCATCCACGATTTGCTTTTAGTAGAGAATCAAATTCTTGAAACGACTGCAGGTTTTCATCATTAAAGCCAATCCCGTTGTCGTAGATAATAAAGCCGGTGATTTCTCTGTGCGGATCAGGCCCCCTCTTTTTTGCTTCAGCCTCTGAAAAAGTTTTCTGAGCAGACCGTTGGATTTCAACTCGAATTTTCCCCGGTGGAGTCTCTCCGCGATCTTCGATTGCCTGTATGGAGTTTACGACAGATTCAAAAACAGGCATTAAGCCCTGCTGAAACGGCAAGTTTGTGTTGCGGAGCCTACCGGCCAAGCTACTTGTCATCGGTTTATACTGTTTCTGCCCCATAAACGAATCTCCGTTCAGATTAAAAGTCCCATTGCCATCCGTTTGTGTAATTGCCAGATCACCGTTTATACCGTGTGGCAAAGCGCCGCTTCAAATTGTGACTTGGCCGCCCACAGCTCCGAAGATCGGAGACTGTGAGCCCGGTTTCCTCGCGCACCTCGCGGATCACGGATGCGACAACGGTCTCGCCCGGCTCCACGTGCCCACCTGGGAACGTTAGCCCACTCCACGGGTTTGTGGGCTTCGGCAGGCGATCCTGTACGAGCACCCGCCCGAGAGAGTCGCTGACCATACACATATTGCAGAGCTCGGTTTCCATAGCCTTACCTTATCGCAAAAATTCCATATGGATATACTGCCGCGAGACAAGGAAAGCAACGCGTGATGGCGTTTTTTTTGAAAAAAAAAGCATCCGGGCACGATTCGAGATTGTAATTGCCGCCGACACTACTATATTAAAGGGTGGTTTTGTAATTAATCTGGGAGATTGTTATGAGCGATACATTTTTTATCCAAAAATTCGTAGATTTGCAATTTTCTTCAGGGCGGCAGATTGATCACGAACTGATTGCCCGAGAATTTCTTCAAAAGATAGACAAGGAGATGCATCAACAGCGGTTTGAAGATCTCCTGATCATTTCCGGTTTTATTCCCGATCTTTATCCCAGCGATTCCAGCGAAGAAACGCTTTTTTCAAAACTTGTCGAGTGCTTGGTTGCTGAGTGGGCAAGAAGAATGGGTTTTTTAGGAGAAATAATAAAGCAAAAAGCGAGCTATGAAGATATTAGAATCACAATCGGCAAGAATGTCGTGGTTTGTGATGCTAAAAGTTTTCGTCTGGGGAGGAGCCAGCAAGCTCCCAATGCGAAAGACTTCTTGAAACTTGAAGATATTCGTAAATGGATGGATCGGTATCCGGCCTCCATTGGGGGACTGGTTACGTATCCTTGCAAGCATGAGTGGACAGGGAAAAGTGATATATACCAGTATTGTAGTACGAAAGACGCCCCTACCGTCATGCTCCCGTATAAGTATTTGGCATTTTTGCTTCATAATAAGTCTTCGTATGACACTTCGGATTTAATCCAACTTTGGGATTATGCGCGCATTTTCCCCAATAAACTGACAAAAGATATGCCAGGAGGGAACAGGGTCGCGTACTGGAAACAGATCGACAAAGAGATTGTTCGAATCACAAAAACGTCCGCTGGGGATTTGGTTGCGTTCATGAGTAGAGCAAATACCCTTATTGCTCAATGCGTCGCGGAAAATGAACGGGCACTCCAATCTACAAAACAGCAGATTATAACAAGGATCATGGATGAGGTCGGCCAAGAAAATAATATTGCCATTATAAAAAACAAGTTGATCGAATATATGGTTAAGACGGAAACGACTGAAATCGACCAGATGCTCAGCCGAATAAGGGACTTTAGACAGTGATCAGTTCTTGTAATTTTCTGCTTGCAAAAAAAAAGGAACTGATATATACTGTGAACCATATCTTTTGGTCGAGGAGCACCTTATAATGGAAAATAACAGAATATTTAATGAAGACTCGATCGTGGGGGTGCAAAAAATACCTGCGAATTCTGTGCATTTGATATTAAGCGACATTCCCTATGGGATCGGGATGGATGATTGGGATGTCTTGCATAATAACACCAACACCGCTTATTTGGGGACGAGTCCCGCCCAAGAAAAAGCAGGAGCTATTTTTAAGAAAAGGGGAAAGCCTTTAAATGGTTGGTCTGAAGCGGACAAACAAATCCCTCATCAATATTATGAGTGGGTTTGCTCCTGGGCCCCGGCATGGTTAAATTGTCTATGCCCGGGAGGAAGTGTTTTTGTTTTCGCTGGAAGAAGATTTGCACATCGCTGTATCGTTGCCCTTGAAGATTCCGGTTTTATTTTCAAAGACATGTTGGCATGGAATAAATCTCATGCGCCATTACGAGCACAAAGAATTAGCCAAGTTTATATGCGTCGGAATGACGCCATAAACGAAGAAAAATGGCAAGGATGGAGAGTCGGGAATTTGGCACCAGTTTTTGAACCTATCTTATGGTTCACGAAACCTTATAAAATAGGTGGAACTCTGGCTGATAATATCATTCAATATGAGCTGGGCGCTTATAATCAATTCGCAATAGAACGGTATTGTGGAGAAAATAGCAATATTATTTCAATGCATGGAACAAAGAAAGACTTTGGTTTGCACCCGACACAAAAACCCGAAAAGTTAATGGAATTTTTGATCGAATTAACAACGATAAAGGGACAGACGGTTTTAGATCCTTTTGCAGGGAGCGGAACAACACTCGTTGCAGCGCTTAAGCTGAAACGACAATATATTGGGTTCGAAAAAGAAAAATCCTATTTTGACATAGCCCAAAAACGTCTGGAAGAAGAAGAAATTAACATGAAATCGACTTTACTTCCAGACGTATGATTTTTTTGCAATCTGTTACTCAACTTCCATGTACATTGCCCACTTCTCCAGCAGGCGATAATAGTCACCCCGTATGGCCTCGGCGGTGAACTTGTCGATCTCCTGCCGGGAAAGGCCCCGAGAGCGCACCAGCGCCCCCCCCGCCTAACACAAAGAAGGCGTTTCCCTGCTCGCCGGAAGGGGCGGTTAGCAGCGGACCACCGGAAATTATCGGCTCCGTCTTGCCCCGCTGTCACAGAATCCCCATAAAGGCATCATACGCTTCACTGAGATCTTCTGGGAGCTAATACCCCAGCATTCCGATCCCGGGGAAGTTGTAATCGCCCCTCCGGATCGCCTCGTGATCGGCCTCGACCGCCTGCCGGTAGTCCTCCCGCTGGCGCTCCTTCTCGGCGCAGACCATGCAGATGACCTGCGTGTTGAACATGCTCATAATCCGGCCGCCCGATAGATCGGCCCCGCACCGGTCGCAGCGCTTCGCGTCGAAAAAGTGATCCCGCATCTTATTTTTCCTCCTCGCCAATCACCACGTCGAGCTCATGCCAGCCGGGATCGTTGTACAGGCCGTAGACCAGCCAGTGCCCCGCGTCGTATATATAAAGGTAATCGGCCCCGAAGTCGGCCTTGCCTTTGCTCTGATATTCCTCCTCCGTGGCGAAGCAGCTCGCCGGGACCAGCTTTTCGCCGCGATCCCGGTGGTACGCCACGCAGGTCTCCAGCGTCTCCCCGATCTCGCAGAGGTTGCCGAGCGCCAGCAGTGCCTCGACCTGCTCGGAGGTCTTGTACCAGCCCCCGAGAATCGCTCCGGCATACCCCGGATACCCGTCCCAATGGAGGTAGATCGCTTTCACCGCTCCATCCGCCTGCTTCATTCCAATTCCTGCTCTCGTTGCCATTTTGTCTCCTTTCTGGCCGGGGATCGCTCCCCGGCCCCTCGTGTTTGATCAGAAGTTGTGGTCGTAAAAGTATGCGCAGGTGTCGCTCAGGACCCCGAGCTTCTCGAAGGTGGTTTTGCGCTTCCCGCCTTTGGTCATCTCGTAAAGCCAGATGTAACCGTCCGCGATCTCCGCGTCCGGGGCGTTGCGCTTGCTCTCGATCCACTCGGCCTTGCAGCCCTCGACCGGGAGCGCCAGGGAGATCACCTCGTGCCGGAATCCCCAGATGCCATCTTTGTTGCGCCGGATCGGGAAAGGCTTTCCTGCGATCACCGGCTCGGCTGCGTCGAACTCGCGGTCCAGGTCCGGGCAGTTCCCGGCGAAACCGCCCGGGACCATCTTCGGCCGGATGATCTTCTTCACCGGGGTCGCCATCGCCGTTCCCCGGGCCTCGTCGATTTCGGTGACCAGCCAGCTCTCGATGTCCGTGTAAATCCGCTTGTTGATGAACTTCGCCATTTCTTATCTCCTTTATTATTAAGGCGTTGCCTGTTGTTCTGTGCATACATTATCATGGATTTTAGCATTAGCCAGTCGAATTTTTTGGCATAATTGCTTTATTTTCAACTATTTGTAGATTTTCTTCGCTTGCATGGGATCGTGGCGCCGAAAAAGATTCCGGTTTTTTTCGCAGAGCACTACACCATTCGGCTCTTTTTTGCAAAGATACTCGATTGGAGCTGGCCGTTGCGATGTGGATGAAAAAATCGAGTTTTTTTTCACAGATCGCTCCACCACTCGGGCATTTTTTGCAAAGATACTATGTGGAAGGTGGGCTTCACAGACAACAACAGGCGAAAGGAGTGTGCTATGGAGAAAACCTGACATGGTCAAGGGAAAGTGAAATCGAAACAATAACCAGAGCTCTGTGAGCTCAGAAAGAGATTCAATGAAAGACAAGGCATTATTTTATCTGAAAACCGGCCTGTCGGTGCTTCCGGCGAAGCGGGAGAGCAAACGCCCCGCGATCGGCGGCTGGAAGACCTATCAGGACCGGCTGCCCAGCCAAATGGAAGTGGAGACGTGGTTCGCCAATGCGCACGATGCGCTGTGTCTGGTCTGCGGAAAGGTCTCCGGGAATCTGGAGGTCATCGACTTCGACAACCACGGTGAACTGTTTCCGAAATGGAAAGAGTTCATTTCTGCCGATCTGCTGGCCAAGCTCGTGATCGAACAGACGCCATCTGGCGGCTTCCACGTCGCATATCGGGCCGCGTCGCCGGTCTGTGGCAACATCAAACTGGCGCAGGGGAAGCGGGAGGACAAGCTCCAGACCCTCATCGAAACTCGCGGTGAAGGCGGCCTGTTCCTGTGCGCTCCCTCGGAGGGATACACGCTGCTCCAGAACGATTTCTCGGAGATCCCGACGATCACCGACGAGGAGCGAGAGGACCTGCTCAGCGCTGCCTATGCGCTGAACGAGCACACGCCCGAGGCCCAGAGCGCTCCGGTCCCGGTCGGGCTTTCCGGCGACTTTGCGATCCGGCCCGGGGACGACTATAACGCTCGCGGCGATTTCCGGTCGCTGCTCATCGCATACGGCTGGACTCCGTTGCACAAGGCGGGAAAGAACGAGTATTTCCGTCGCCCGGGAAAGACCTCTGGCGGCCAATCCGCGAGTTTCAACGGCGAAGTGTTCTACGTCTTTTCCAGCAACGCGGCTCCGTTTGAGCCCGGGGCATACTCTCCGTTCAACGCCTATGCGATCCTGGCGCACAACGGCGATTTCTCTGCGGCCGCAAACGAGCTGCTGGAACAGGGCTTCGGGAAACCTGCCGAGCAGCCGGGCGTGGATATTTCCGGTCTGCTTTCTTCTCCGGCAATACAGCCGGAAAAACCGAATCAGCAGCTTTTGACGGCCCGGGAGCTGATCCAGGGGTACCGGACCATGAAAGAACCGCTGATCGACGGTCTGCTTCGCCGTGAAGAGGTGATGAACATCGTCGCTGCGCCAAAGACCGGCAAGTCGTGGCTGGTCATGCAGCTTGCGTTGGCGCTGGTGTCGGGAGGTTTTTGGGCCGGACGGGAGTGCACGAAATCGCGTGTGCTTCTCGTCGATAACGAGCTGCACAAGGAGACTCTCTCCCATCGCCTGTATCATGTTGCCGAGTCAATGGGGATCATGGAATACGACGAAATTCTGGACGACCTGATCATCCTCCCGCAGCGGGGCGGAGAAAAAGAGCTGTCCCGGTTGCAGATGTGGCTGCAGGGATATGATGGTCCCGGTTTCGACGTCGTCATCATCGACGCGTTGTACAAAGCGCTCCCGAAGGATGTCGACGAGAACAGCAACGGGCAGATCACCTCTGTATATAATATGTTGGATCGCTACGCTCAGGAGATGAACGCGGCCATCATTCTGGTGCACCACACCAGCAAGGGCAATCAGGCGAACAAGAGCGTCACTGATGTCGGATCGGGCGCTGGCGCGCAGTCGCGGTCGCCGGACACCCACCTGACGTTGCGTCAACACAGCACTGAAGGCGTCGTTTCGGTATACTGCTGCGTCCGCAGCTTTCCCCCGGTTGCCCCGTTTTGTCTGCGTCGGGATGAGAACAATCTGTGGACACTCGCGCCGGAAGAAGATCCGGAGGCCCTGGAAGGGAAAGAGACTGGTCCCTCTGCGCAGGCTCGCAAACGCCGGATGACGACAGAGGATGTCGCTGAAACCATCGCGGCGAACCTCGACGACATTAAATTCCCGATGGGGAAAACCCGGCTGGTGGAGACGATTCGGGATAAGTTCAAAGCGTCCAAAGCTAAAATTGAGGTGGCGCTGGAGCTGCTTTGTGAACAGGAGCTTTTGGAGGTGCGCAATGGTGATCCCGAAAAGAAGCAGCAGGCCATGAAGTGTTTTTATCGAAAGGAGGCGGCCCAATGATCCCCTGATTTTCCATGAAAAAACCCAAGACGCGCAGATCTTTTTTTTACACTGCTCCCGCTTCAGCGGAGCAGTTATAAAAATAGATCGCGTCAGCCGCCATTGGCGTTTTGCGATTATCCAGTCACCCTATAGGGCTGACGGGGAATTGAAAAATCGTGAAAACGCTTTGTGGCAGCAATTTGCACAAGTCGCAAAAAAATTATAATCGTCGTTTCGACATTTTCCCAAAGGAGAGAAAATAAAATGAATTGTTGCAAAAACAAGTCGCGGTGTAACGGCCGCGTTTCCCAGAGACAAACAAACACAAAAAAGGAGTCCAGCATGAAGAAAAATGAAACTTTGATTTATAAACTTGCCGATGTTGGCGATGAAACGGTCACTATGGAAGTGCGCCTACACAAAACCCCGTCAAGGTACTGGAGTTTTTTGCTTTCCTGTGATCAGCATATCGATATTGCAGATCAGGTAATGAATTATTTCGGTCTGGAATGCGGTTTTCTTGAAAAATTTCAGGAACATTTTCTGGCGATCCCCAGTCGGGGTAAAGTCGTTCCCAAAGCAATGATGCTGAAACCGGTCTACTGCTCGGGAAGCCATTTCCCCGATCGGGAATCCATCATCCAATTAATTGAATGCGTGTTCCTTCCTTGTTGGCGTTACGCAGCCGATAGGATCTTGGAGTTCCGGGGACCCAGGGAATCATGGTATACCGCAACACGAAAAGCGGAAGATCGGGTCATATATCACCGGGAGGCGTGAGAATATCCGTTGGCCAATAGCCCCCCACTCGATTCCGGACCATGCACCCCCGCATGGCGCCGGAGGGGGGGCAACGGGTCCTACCTGAGCCTCCAAAAGCCGAGGGCGGCGGAAGGAGTCAGAATACCCTCAAAAGTTGCTTGCACCCGGCAAAAATGGAAAGAACCCCGGGGAAGATAAACCGTCTCCTGAAATAAGACAGAATAGCAAAAAACTGTCTCCTAATACGAGACAGATTGGTCGTCGAGGCGGGGGCGGTCGGAAGCCGACTCAGGCTTCCCGGGCCAGTTTGAACTTGCCGCGCTGCTCTGCACGCACGATCCGGGGAAATTCCTTTGTGGCGATGTCCCGAAGGATCGCCGCGTAGAGCGTAAGATCGGGCGTCTTGCCTTTGCCTGGCGTCCAAAGCCCCTGCGCCACCACCTCTCGGACGAGTTCGCCTGCCGAGCAGGACTTGTCCCTGGGGGCGTTTTCCAGAACCCGCACAGCGGCCGAGAAAAGACTCAGCTTCTTTTCCTTCGGTGCTTCTGTGCCAGCCGCCTCCGGCGCCTTGCCGGAGGCGGGATCATCCTGCGGGATCGCACTGATCTTCAGGATGGTCGCCACGCGGAAGGTTTTTCCGCTTTTATGGCTCTTGGCCATAATGTTGTCGCCGTTGATCTCCACAATCACGGCTTCCACCTCGTTGCGTCCGACTTTCGCTATGATTTCGGTCCCGACTTTCAGCTCTTTGTCTGCCATTGTGCACCTCCTGTGGTTTGTGCTCTGCGCATACATTGGCATGGGTGCCGAAGCATAGCAAGTCGGACGCGGCTAATACATTACATTATTTCCACAGAAAGGATTTTTTATGCCTCAACCCAAAAAGAAGAAGGCGGTACCTCCATCCGCCGCGATCTCCGAAATCGCCGGGATTCTCCGGGCTGCG
This sequence comes from Victivallaceae bacterium, assembly GCA_024405735.1. Taxonomy (GTDB): domain Bacteria; phylum Verrucomicrobiota; class Lentisphaeria; order Victivallales; family Victivallaceae; genus UBA1784. Next base: position 75,754 of record JAKSOF010000003.1, read on the forward strand.
ATCAAGCGTTATCTGACGCTTCCAGCTCCAATCCGGGCAAACTGAAAACTAATCGTAATGGAGAGCTTGCCATGTCGTTACTGACAGGCTTATGTATGGCAATGTCCAACCTCAACGAAAGGAGTCACAAATGGACAAGCAGAATATCACAGAATCGGTTCGGCGTCAGCTTCTTGCATTGGAGCAGATGACGCCGAAGGAACTCGAAGAAAAATGGAAGGACCTGTTCGGCAGCCAGCCGCCCGCATACGGCCGGGTATTCATGCGGAAACGGCTCGCGTACCGGATTCAGGAACTGTTCTACGGCGGCCTCTCTCCGGAACTCAGAACGCAGATGTTGGCGCAGAAGAAGCTGAAGAAGCGCAACGCCGGAATCATGAAGCCCGGCAACCATCTGGTTCGGGAGTGGCATGGCGAGAAGCACGAGGTGGTGATTCGCAGCAACGGCATCGAATATCGCGGAAACATCTTCCGGTCGCTCACGGCCGTCGCAAAGGTCATCACCGGAGTCCATTGGAACGGCAAGAGCTTTTTCGGAGTAAAAGGAGACTGATATGAAAGAAAACACACCTAAAACCCTGCGCTGCGCGATCTACACGCGCAAAAGTCACGAACTCGACTTGGAGCAGGATTTCAACACCCTCGACGCCCAACGCGATGCGAGTGAGAACTATATCGCCAGCCAGAAGGCAAACGGCTGGTTCTGCATGCCGGAGCGTTACGATGATGGCGGCTTCTCCGGAGGCAATCTGAACCGTCCTGCGCTGCAGCGGCTGCAGGACGACATCCGCGCCGGTCGGATCGACATCGTGGTGGTCTACAAACTCGACCGACTCACCCGATCGCTGATGGATTTCAGCGACCTGCAGGAGTTTTTTGACAGCCACGGCGTTTCGTTTGTGTCGGTCACGCAGGAGATCAACACCAGCACCTCGGCCGGGCGCATGATGATGAACATTCTGATGACTTTCGCGCAATACGAACGGGAGGTCATCGCGGAACGGGTGCGCGACAAGATCGCGGCGGCGAAAAAACGCGGCAAGCACTGCGGCGGCTACCCGGTGCTGGGCTATGACTCCGATCCCGTGACCAAGAAGCTGATCGTCAATCCCGAGGAGGCCGAAACGGTGAAGTTCGTCTTCGAACGCTATCTGGTGCTGGGATCGGCCAAAGAAGTCGCCCGCGAACTGGAAGCCAAAGGCTGTCGTGGCAAAGTATGGACCACGAGAAAGGGGGTCCGGCACGACGGACAGAAGATCAACAGTCAGATGATCTACCGGATTCTCAACAATCCCCTTTATATCGGTCGGGTTCCCCACCGCGCCACGACTTATCCCGGTGAGCATGACGCGATCATCACGCAGGAGACCTGGGACGCGGTACATACGATGCTCAAGAGCAACCTGAATCACGACAGCACCCGGCGTACCCCGAAGATCAATCCCTTCGCCGGGAAAGTGTTCTGCGGATCGTGTGGTGGGGCCATGACGCTTTCCCATACCGTCAAGAGCAAGAAGCGCCGGTACAGCTATTACATCTGCCTCGAGGACCAGAAGCGCAACTTCAGCATCTGTCCGATCCGGAGAATCCCGGCCGAGGCCTTTGAAAAACTGGTTCTGAGCGAGATCGGTACTCTGTTTCAGACGCCGACCATGCTGGCGGAGCTGATGAGCCGGGACGACTTTCAGATCCCTGCGGGTATTCTTCAGGAGGTCCTGAAAAATATTCACGGCGTCTGGGAGGTCATGTGCCCGGCCGAACGTTGCAAATTGATGCAGGCGATCATCAGCCGGATCACGGTCTACGAGGATCGCATTACCATTGAGCCCAATATCGAGGGCCTTAACACGCTGCTGGCGGAAGCCGGAATGGAGAAAGAAAATGAGCAGAATTGAACACACTGAGGACGGAAAAACGCTGCTGGTCGTGCCCTTCCTACTTCGGCATCTGGGCTATCGACAGACCATCGTGCTGGATCGCGGCGGCGATCTGCCGGAGATTGCCAACGAGCCGCTGGCGAAGTCGATCATTCTGGCCCACCAGTACGCGGATATGCTGGAGTCGGGGAAATATGCCACGGTGCTGGAACTGGCCCGGAAACTGCGGCTGGATCGCTCCTACGTGGCCCGGACGCTGAACCTCGTGAATCTGGCACCGGACATCGTGACGATGGTCTTGGAAGGTAAGGCTCCGGAATCGCTGACACTGGCCAAAGCCACCAGCGGTTTCCCCGACAACTGGCAGGAGCAGCGGAAATTTTTCCAACTGGAGTAAAACAGTGGATTTGGGTTGTGTTTGTTTACTCTCTCCATCTCCGGGAACAGCGAAAAACCGTTTCTCCGACATAAAATCAAATCCCGCACTCCATCAATGCTTTATGCAAAAAGTTTCTCCGAAGGACATGTCATTCTGTCCCAGAGGGAAACAGAGAGAAAGAGAGGTTTTCCGGGCCTTTCGCTCCTGGCGCAAGGGGCACAGAGAAAACCGCGATCCTGCAAAACGCTGGTGGGCAACGGGATTTGAAGCAACAAAAAAGCCAGTCGGCTGACTGGCTGAACTCTCATTGGTAGCGGGGGGTGGAATCGGACCACCGGCCTTCAGGTTATGAGCCTGACGAGCTACCACTGCTCCACCCCGCAATATGTTTCTATAATATAGCACCTCGTTTCTGTCTTGTCAAGAAATTTTTGACGCGGCGCTGATTTTAAGATTTTTACCATCTTCCGGAGAAAATCATCTTGTCACTTTCAATTCGGGGGCCTTCCCGATGTTCTTCGGCGCTTCTTTCGTCGTCGTGATCGCCAAGCCAAGACGCTCAATGTACCCGCCATAAACGCCCAGAGAAATCGGCAAAACGTTGCCCGAATCGCATTCCCCGACATAATACCATTTCCGTCTGGATACGGAAATGGTCTCTCTCGCTATCCCACGAACATATACTCTCGCGCCCTTCCGCGAGAAACCGTACAGCCATAAATGACATTTTTCCGTTGCCGGGATGGAAACGTCGACATTTCCATCGTATTGCACGGAATGCCCTCCCCCGGGGGTACTCATTTTAAATTTTTGCACATCCACGCGATAGGCTGTCGGGACATTAGCCGCGGAAACGGCGACAAATCCCGCACAGAAAACCACAATCCCAAACCACCACGTCTTTCGTTTCATTTTTCTCCTTTTCCGATTACCCGCCCGGTCGTACGCGCCGGACACATTCCGGAAGCCGCCGACACAGTCCTTTGCCGACTAACTGCGCGAATCGGAAAAATTCTTACATGAAAAGATAAAAAATGGCAAACGCGCTATAAAAAAAGGAGAGGGCGATGCTTTTTCAAGTCGCGTTGAGTGTTTTAGCGGTAAATCGTTGAGTGTTTTAGCGGTAAAAAATCCTCTTCAGCCGGAGATTTTCTGTAAGAAAGAAGCGTGAAGTTGTGTCATAAACCGTCGAAGAGGCAAAAAAAGAAGAAACATTGAGCTTTATGATTTGCGTCTGTAAATCTTTTTTGCGTATCGAAGAAAAAAAGCAAAAAAATTTTCCCCAGTTGGTTGACAAATTGCATTTTTCTTCCTATATTGGTAGTGTACGGGCGTGCCGTACGACGCAAGGCGTTTTAAGTAGAAAGCAAAACCAAAAAGGAGTTGAAAAATGCTCAAAATCATTATGATTGTTTGTTTCATCCTTACTGCCCCTCTTCTCTTGTTCGTCACCATCCAGTTGATTGCGCTGCTCCCGCATACTTTCAAATGGTACTTCCTCGACCCGCACCGGACTCCCGAGGAAGAGGCCGAGGACAAACGAAAAACGCAAGCGAGAGTAAAAGAGTTTGAAGAAAAAATGCGGCCGCGGTGGGAGGCCTTAAAAAAACGAGAAAGAGAAAGAGAGAAACGGGAAGCGGAGGAAAAAGAGAAGATGGAGAAAGAAAAATCCGACGACAAGGGAGACGAGTGGTGAAGACATTCATTATCTCGTGCCGTCATCTGCTTTTTCAGCAAGGCTCATTATCCAACTATGCTAAGTTGAAAAGATGCGTCCGAGCCGTCCGAAAGTCAGAGTCCGGGCGCGTCGGACAGGTGTTTACAAGTCCTAAAAACGAAGAGCACAAATACCAGGATGTGTAAAACCACCTTCCCAAAGTAGCAAACCAAGACGATCGCGGCGATGTCTGCGGGACAAGCATTAGCGCGCATGGAACGCAGGTCTATTTGCGGTAACAAATACAAAGTCCCGCCTGTGGCTGGTTGAGGGAGCTATACGCTCGTGGGATGCCGCTGCTCGGGAGCAAACTGCGCGTAGGTTTTGACGCTGATTCGCAACGCGTCGAGGAAATGATCGTCCGACTCCAGTTTTTTCAGGAGTTTCGCGCATTGCGGACATTTTTTCAGATGTTCCGCACAGGCGATGCGGCCCAGCACCGACATTTCGCCGTGACGGTAAATTTCCAATTCTTCCGCCGTATAGTGAGCCATTTTATTTTTCCTCCAGATTGGCGATGATCTCTTTCAATGTTGAAATGCAACGGCTTTTCGCCGTATAAACCGATGCGACCGACATATTGAGAAACGACGCGACTTCCCTGACGTCGCGATCCTGGATCGCGTACATCTCAAAGGCGAGGTAGGTTTCCGGCTGAACGTGATTTTTCAACTCGACAAGCGCCATATTCATCACGTGCTTTTGCCATTGCGTTTCCCAGATGCCGTCCCATTTATCCTCCGACGGCAGATCGACCGGATGATTTTCGTCATTGAGCGAAACACACGCTTTGCGTTTGCGGTAAATCTTGATCGCGTGATTGCGGATGATCTTGCGCAAAAAGTGACGGAAGCGTCCCCGCGCCGGATCGTATTGGAAGGAAATGTTTTCCGGCACGTGATCGGGATCGTATTTGCCGACGATGTCTTTCTGAAAGATTTCCGCCATCACCTGCTGGACGAGTTCCTCTTTTTCGTCGGCGTTAAGTCCGCAGTCTCCGCCGCACAGCAAAATCAGCGGTTTGTAGGCGGCATAAAATTCCCTCCAGGAAATTTCATCGCCGCCGCGCACCCGCGCCAAAAGGGATTTGTTTGTCGTAAATGCCATAAACGCCTCTTTTTTTACGGAAAATTTTTCCGCAACACAAACTTACTTCTTTGCTTTCGGGCTTTCTGACACGTCCAACGCTTTTTTATCGAATTTCAGCGAGGAAAGAATGGAGGCAAACTCCGCTTTGCGTTGCTGATAAGTCGCATCTTTGCAAGTCAAAGCAATACTCATACTTTTCTCCCGGAAAAGGAAAATGTAATTATTCGTCCGGATCTCCCCCGGGTTATGGGAAAGGTCGATATAGACGCAGGGGATACCCGCAACCTCGCAATGCCTGACCTCGTAGATCTGAGTCCGGTATCCGAACTCGTTGTGAAACTGATGCTGGATCGACATACGCAATTCATCATCGGAGGCTTTGCGGAATTCCTCCGCCCCGACCGGAGAAGTCTGGATGAAGATGTTGTCGGCAAAATTTTTGTCGTAATCGCAGAAAATATAGGTGCCGCCGTGCTTGAGTAATTCAACGATAACTTCCAGCCGTTTTTTTTCGATTTCCGGCAGTTTGTCGCCTTCGGCAAGAACTTCCTGCAATAATTTCGTCGCCGTGGAATGGGAAAGCGTTTCCCAACCCTGCGGCAGATTCATCGTAAAGCCGATCTCGTCGTCACGGTAGGTTTTGAAGGGCTGTTTGGCGATGTCAAAGGGCGGTTCCGGCCAAAAATACCACGTCGCCGCCCCCGCCGCCAGCAGAAAAAACAGCACAAGAAGCCAATGGCGGACAAACCACTTCAGCGTATGGCGGAAATCGCACCATACCGCGATCCCCGTCTGCCGGATGACAAAACGGATCTTGTCGCGCAAGGTTTCGCCGTAAAGAAGTTTGCGCCCGATCTCCTTTAATTCCGCTGCCGCATCACCGATGTCGTCAAGGCGTTTCAGGGGATCTTTGGCGCAGAGCTGAAACGAGAAGCGCAGAAAAAATTTCAGCGGCAATGAAAGTTTCTGTCCGGCGGGGACCGTCGGCCATTCGTGAGGACCGTTTCCGGTCGCGGCGCAGTAGACCACCTTGCCGAAAGCGTAAAGGTCGTTGCGCGGATGCGAAATGTTGCGGACAAGTTCATCCCCGTCCGCCGCCCGCATTTCCGGCGGCAGGAAATCCATCGTCCCGGCGATCTGCGTCAGCGTCGCGTCGAGCGACGAAAGCAAGCCGATGTCGCCGAGTTTCGGCACGCCGTTGACAAACAGAATGTTGTCGGGCTTGATGTCGCGGTGCGCGAAGCCGGCGTCGTGGATGCACTTGATCCCCGCGAAGATCGCGGAAAGGATGCGGAAAATCTCTTCCTGCGGCAACGCGCCTTTTGCCAATCTTCCGGCGAGCGTGTCGGGGGTGTAAACGTCCTCCGTCGCCGAATCGGCGGCTTCCATCGTATAAAAAAAGGTGTCGGCGTCCTCCTCGACGTGAAAAATCTGCAACAATTCCGGCGCGTTTTCGGTGATGTGGCGGTAATTGACGACGCCTTTCAATTCTCTCTGCCAGACGTCGCCGAGTTTTTCCTTGAAAACGATTTTGACGGCAAGTTGCCTGCCGGAAATGTCTTCGCCGAAGTAGACTTCGCCGTACGCGCCGCCGCCGCAATAGCGCAACAATTTGATGCCGTGAAACAGCGTCCCCAACGCAAAATTCATATTTTTCCCTTTCTGCGATCTGAAAAAGCGGCGGCGGTTCACCTGGTTTCGTTTTTGCCGGAAAGCGTCACTTTTCCCGTTTGGATGAAAGAAACGATGTCCTCAAGCATTTCCCGCTGCTGCCAACGGTCGAGCGCGTAGAAAAATCCGTGTTCGACGTTGCAATAGCGTTTCCATTGCGACGGGATCCCCCAAGCGCGGTGTTTTTCGACGATCTCCCACGTCTTTTCCGACGGAAAAATATGCTCATTTTGCGCTTCGGCGAAAAAGAGGACGGGGTTGGTTTTGTCAAGATAATTGCGAAGCGAAAGTTTCTCATAGACGCCGGGATCTTCCGCATAAGGTACGCCCGCGATGCCTTGCATATCCTGCCAGATCCACGGGAAAATGTCTTCCCACGGCGTGAATTCGACGGGCGTCGCCTGCAAGATACCGCATACGGGCGCGACCCATTCGTTCTGCAATTCGACGGCGTCACCGCAAATGGAAGCCCCCGCGCAGAGCAGCAGCGACGCCAGATGCGCTCCGGCGGAAGTCCCGAAAACGGCGATTTTGAGCGGTCGGCGGTTTTCTTTCAAAAACGAGACGAAGCGGTCGAAACTTTCGCAGATGTCGGCAAGTTGATCCAATGCCGTAACGCCAGCCATCCGGTAATCGGTCGAGGCACAAAGGATGCCGCGGCCGTTGAGGACTTCCATAATTTTGTGATATTCCCCCCTGCCACCAGCTTTCCAACCGCCGCCGTGAACGAAAAAAAGCGCGGTGTCGCAGGTGATCTCCTCCGGTAAAAACACGTCGAAACAGCGTCCCGGGATCAACGGCGTATCCAGATAAAAGGAATGAAAGACATTGATTTTTTTCATCGGAAAAAACATCCCTTTTATTTCCAGTCAAACGTCGCCATCCAGATGCACGATCCCGGGATCTCCTTGCGCAAAACAAGTTTTCCGTCAACGATTTCCGGCGTAACGGGAACCGGTTCTCTGGTATGGTGATCGAAGCGCACGACCGTCGTTCTGGCGTTTGCCGGAAAATGTTTCAATTCGACTTCCCTTTGCATCGCATCGCCCCGGAAATCCGAAACGAGCAGACAGCCGCCGTTTCCGGCATCATTCAATCCGGCGATCATCGACACCGATTTGAATTCGGGAGCGGCGGGCACCGGCATTCCGATGACGCAAGTCTTTATGCGGCGCGGATACTCTGCGACCAATTTCCCGATCATTTCCATCGAGCGGTAATTGCGGTTCACATTGTGGAAGCGGTCAAAAAGCCCCCAGTAGTTCCAGATGTTGCACTGCCCCGCCCCGTAGTAGCAGGCGACGTCCAGCGGCTTGTCGTGAAATCCGGCAAACATCGCGACATTGAATGCCGCCGAGTCGATCCCGCCGCCGCCGCGCACTTCATCCCAAGTCCGCCACGCCCAGTCGAAGTTGTAATGCCATTCGTTGAGATGCATTTCCGTATCCTTGAAGCCGCATTCGTCCAGAATCGCGCGGATCCGGTCGAGGTAGGCGAGATACCCGTAGACGTCGTACCCGTAAAAGTGGAACGAAATGAAATCCGGCTTGACGTTTTCCTCTTTGCACAGCGCAAGGAGATCGCGCAGATTTTTTTCGCCCAGCGGCACTCCGCAAAGTTTCTGGTACCCGGGGCCGCCGATCTTTTCGTCGGGGAATTCCTGCTTTAGGTGTTTCAATACGGTGACGAAAAAGCGGTTGAACTGCGCCATATCGCCTTTCCACATCTTGCAGCCGATGTCCGGCTCATTCCAGATCTCCCAGTAGGGGATGTTCATTTTGAATCCGTCCGCCCAGCCGTAGTTGTAATGACGGATGATGCCGGCAAGGATTTTGGCGTAATGGACGGCGTCTTTGGGCATTTCCGAGTTGAAATGGTGATCGTCCGGCGTGTTTTCGGTGCTGACGCCGAGCCGGTAATAGGGAAGCGTGCCGCACGAAACAAGGTTACTCAAAAGGAAATCCGTCGGCTTGAAACAGTAGTTGGAAGCATCCTCCGGATCCAGTTTTTCCAGCGGGAAAACGCAAACCGTATCCACCACGCGTTCGCCGGGATTGAAAAGCACCTGATCGTGTGTGCGCGACATCGAAAAATGCAACTTGCGGAAAAAATCGTTCCCCTTGTGATAATTGCCCATTTCGCTGATATTGGGCATATATCCGCTGCCGTGCAATTGCTTTCTGATCTCTCCGGCAGACTGATCGAAATGCACTTGCAGTTGCGGCACTTCAGCGGCAAAAAGCAGGCACGCGCTGCAAAACAGCAACAAAAATCCCCGTTTTTTCATCTTTTTTCTCCTTTTGTCGGCTTTATATACAATAACGCCGCCGGAGGTCCTTTTTCAAGTAGCGGGAAGGATATTTTTTTTGACTTTTTCACAAAAAGTATGTATATTTAAATAGAATGGAGGCTGGACTATGGCAAACGAAGCAAAATGGCTTTTAAACGAACTTCCCAAACTGCGGGCGGAGGGGATCCTCGACGAAACGGCGGCGAGCCGGTTGCAATCCCGCTATGAAAATACGCCGAAATACCGGGAAGCGACCTACTTTTTGTGGATGACTTCGATCATCGGGACATTGCTGATCGCTTCCGGAGCGGCGCTTTTCGCGCATTACAACTGGGGGATGCTGAATCCGTTTCTGCGCCTGGGCATCGGCGGTGTGCCGCTGGCGCTGGCGCTTTGTCTCGGCATCGTCGCATTGATCGCCAACAGCCGCGCGCTTTCGGAATGCGCCGCTCTCGGCAATGCGGTCGCCGCCGGAGTTTTTTACGCGATCTTTCAGAGCGTCTACCACATCGACGGAGCGATCTGCGATCTCGCGTTGCCGATCCTCGTGGCGAGCATCCCGCTGATCTACGTTTTCAACAGTTCCGCGCTGGCGATGCTTTATTCGCTCGGGCTTTTCGCCCTAATCCCCAGCAATCTGACCTACCGGATGTTTCTTTTGCTCGCCGTCGTGCCCTTTATCCTCTATCACATCAAGTACAACGATCCCGCGTGTGTCGTAACGCGTTACGCGGCGCTGGCGGTCGGGATCTTCGGCGCGGTAAGTTTTGCCGGATACTATTTCCCGCTCTACTTTTTCACACTTCTTGTGCTCTTTGTTTTCGGCGGCTGGGAAATCTATGAAAAGCGTACGCGGCACCTCGCCAATCCGTGGCTTCTCGTGCCTTTCGGACTTTTCGTCGCGCTCCTCGCCGTCGCCGCGACGTGCGATAAGTTTTATCAACTTCTGGGCGCCGACCAAGCACGCAACGCCGCCGAATTCGCCGAGATGCGCTTCACCTACTGGGTAGCGACGGGCGGACTTCTCGCGCTCCTCGCGGTGGTTTTCCCGCGCCGCCGCTGGGACGCAAAGCGGGTGATCCCGGTCATCCTCGTCCTCGGAATGATCTATCCGCTTTATCACGATTTCAACGCGATCTGGATGCGGATCTTCGTCACCGTTTTCGGTATTTTGTTTGCCATCGCGCTCTCCCTTGACGGTGTGCGCCGCCGCAACAGCATGCTTTTCAACAGCGGCATCGTCACCTTTGCCGTGATGGTCGGATGCCACTTTTTCAACGATTCCATCCATATTTACTTCCGCGCCGGAGGCCTTGTCCTCTTTGGCGCGGCGGTCATCGTCGCCAACGCCGTTTTCGCGTGGCGCATCCACCGGGCGGAAAAAAAATCCCGCGCCGTCGAAACGGAAAACAAGGAGGCAAGTGACAAATGAAACGCCATCAATGGATCCGGCTCGCGGTCTTTCTGATCAGTTTCGCCTTTTTTCTGACGCTCCCGCTGTATCAGTACTGGGTGCGGAAATACGACAAGGGATACGACATCCTTTTAAAGGTCGCTTTTGCGAGCGACAACGATCCCGATCGCCTCTCTTTTGTCCACGAAGGGATCACCGCCGCCGGAAAGGATGCGACCGATCTCGGTCTCGGTTACGTTTACTTTGACCGCTCGGAGGAAACGGCGCGGTGCGCCGGAGTCGCCGCAAAACGCAGGGAAATCCCGGAAAACACGCCATTTCTGGTTCAGCGTGACCTCAAACTGACGGCGGACGGCAAAAATTATTTCATCCCGATCCAATTGCACTATTTCGCCGAAAATCCGGCGGAAGCCGCCAACTTGCGCATGCAGATCGTCAAAGCCAAGTCGATCACCCTTGAAGTTACCGTTTATCCCAACGGCGACTACCTGGTCAAAAAGATCCGGCTCGACTGAAATTCCGCACAACGGGAGCAGAAGGTGTTATCTTCTGCCCGATGGCATCGCCGGCAAACCGTCTGTACAGGAAACATCAGAATTATCTCGATTTCCATACAAAAAATCAATTTTTTTCATAATCCGTGTTGCTTTTTATGCTATATTAAGTTATATTGTATAGCATAAACCCCAACAACGACAAAACAAAAATGCAAACGCAAAAACTCATTGATCTCGCAACCGCCAACGCCGGTTGCGTGTCCGCCACACAGGCAAAAGATGCCGGAATTGCTTCCGGCATAATTCATTATGCGCTCAAAACAGGAAAAATCAAACGCATTGCCCGCGGTCTCTATGCGCTTCCGGACACCTGTGGCGATGACTTTTTTGCCGCGCAAAATCAATTTAAACGCGGAATTTTCTGCGGTATCTGTGCTTTGTATTTATGGCAATTGACTGATCGCACACCCTTGACAATGGAAATGACTTTTCCTGCAGGCTATAATGTCGGGGCGGCGATACAAAGCGGAATTAAAACGCATTCGGCGATACCGCCCTTGTATCAGGCGGGAATAAGTCAATGCACGACTCCGGGCGGCTTGCCGGTAAGGGTTTATTCCCCGGAGCGGACATTGTGTGATCTGTTGCGGATCCAAATGCATTATGACCAGGAGATCGTTTCTTCCGCATTCAAAATGTATGCGGTGCGTCCGGGCAAAGATTTATCCGCGCTGGCAAAATTCGGCAAACTTTTGTCGGTGGAAGCCAAGCTCAGAAACTATATGGAAGTGTTGCTGTGATGACTCCGGAACAACTCAAAGGCAGAATAAAAAATATCGCGCTCAAAAGTAAAGTATCACCGCAACAACTTTTGCAGAATTATTGTCTTGAGCGGCTGATGAAACGGCTCACATGCTCTCCTTGGAAAGAAAACCTCATCATCAAAGGCGGTTTTCTGGTATCGCACCTGACCGGACTTGCCAGTCGCACCACGATGGATATTGACGCGACCGTAAGATCCATGGAGTTGACGCAAGCGAATGCGGAAAAAATTTTTGCCGATGTCGTCCGAATGCCGGATGACGACGGAATGAACTTTGTCGTGGAAGATATTTCCAGAATACGGGAAAACGACACTTATGAATGTTTCCGCGTCAAACTGCTGGCGATTTTTTCTCCGCTTCGCATTCCGTTGAAAGTCGACTTGACCGTCGGGGATCCGATTTTCCCGGAGGAAACCGGACTGCGCATCGTTCCGATGCTTGACGATGATGAATTCACGGTTCAAGTGTATCCACTGGAAACTCTTCTGGCGGAAAAGTTGGAAACGGTACTGCGCCTGGGCGAATTCAATACCCGCGCCAAAGATTTTTATGATTTATTTATTCTCTGCAAATTATTTATGGATAAAATCCGACCGGAAAATTTACGGCAGGCGTTTCATTTGACCTTGCGGCACCGACAACAGTTACCGTTGCTGAAATCGTGGGAAGCCATTCTGCAAGAGACCGCCTCAAGCCCGGCAATACAAACGCATTGGAAAAATTATCAACGCACGTTTGCTTATGCCGCCGATATTGAATTCTCCAGCGTCGTTGATGCCATCAGGCAACTTTTGACCATCGCGGGCTGACGCTCCGCCTTGCGGCGGCTTCAGCGATCGGCTTCGAGCAGTCTTTCGCGCAGAAGTTTGAAGCCTTGCGCCGTCGCGTCGATTTTCAGCGACCCGTCAGGAAAAAATTCGACGCGGGAAACGAAATCCGGCAGGATCTTCCCCTCGGGAGTCGCGAGGAATTTTTCCAGTTCTTCATCGACTCTCGGCTGGATCAAACCAAGCGGCAACGGCAGACAACCGACACGGATCGCATCAAACTTGACATTAACGCGCCGCTGCGCGATGCCGGTTTTGGCTTTGACGGAGACGGGGATCATCAGAAAATCGCAGACCGGCACCTCGACGCGGCAGACAATCCGGTCTTTTTCCGGAACGATGCTCCGGAGCGTCGCGTAATTTTCCAGATAGGGATCGCCGAGGTGACGCAGCGAAGCGAGCAACGCTTTCGTCTCCCCCGGATTGAGGGAAACGGTAAAAGTCTTTTCCGGTTCGCGCGTCCCGCGGAACATCGCCGCGGAAAGTTTCCCCGTCGCGCTCATCGCGTTGCGCATTTCCGTGTCGGAAATGACGACGGGCTTCTCCTCCGGCACCGGGCGCAAAAGAAGCGCCGCCAGCACGATCAGGACAAAAAGCAAGATCCCGCAAAACCAGGAAACGACTTTTAAAAACTTTTTCATTTTTCCCTTTCCTTCCATAATTCGACCGCTTTCAGAAACGCGGGCAGAACGTGCGCCGCCTTGACCGGGCCGACTCCTTTGATCCATTTCGCCCGCTCCAAATCATCGATTTGATGCGCGGCAAGTTCTTCCAAAACGTGATTGCTCAAAATTTCGTAAAGCGGCACTTTGCGTTCCGCGCCGATGCGGCGGCGCAATTCTTTCAAAACGTCGAGCAGCGAAGCGTTTTCCCCGAGCGACGGCTTTGCCGCGCGGGTGCGCGACGCTCTTTTTTTCAAATCGGAAACGTGGATTTGTCCGAGCGGCAGTTTCGGCAAAGTTTCCATCCCGAGCGCCGTCGCGCCGTAACCGGAAAGCGCGACGCAGGGAAATCCCTCGCGGTCGATGCGCTCAAGCAATCCGCTCTCCTCCAATATCCGGATGTAATCGAGGATCTTCGTCTGCTGAAAATAACCGAGGCTCCCGTAATGCTCCGAGCGCCGGAAATAAGACGTCATATCCGCGCTTTTGGCGCCGGAAAGCGTCTTGGCAAGTTTGCCCGCGCCGATGCGGCCGCCGAAATCCCCGGCGGCGCAGAGGATCTTGCGCAACACGACGCTTTCGCTTGACGTCGGCACGCGCAGATCCTTGTCGAGATCGCGTGCGCAATGGTCGCAACTGCCGCAATGCCAGTCTTTTACGTTTTCTCCAAAATAAGAGATCAATTCGCCCTGGCGGCAAAGCTCCGGCGGACATTCGGCGTAGGAAATGACATCGTCGAGCTTTTCCATTTCGCGGTCGAGTTTCGCGCCGAGCGCGGCGTCGTCAAGCGGAACCGTTTCCGCGTCGGAAACAAGTTCGATCGCGCGTCCTTTGAAACTGTTGCGGAATTCGATCTCGTTGCCGTTGAGCGCATTCAAGACGCGGCGGAGTTGTTCGACATTCAGATTCGCCGCGACGGCAAGCTCCTCGATATCGTACTCCTGAAACTGACAAAGTGTGCGGTTGTAGCGGCGCGCGAGGCGGCTTAAAAAACGTGACCGCTGCGTGCTTTCCGCCTGATGGATCACGGCGAGGCGACCGGGGTCGTTGAGGAAACGCAATTCGATGCGGTTGCTCCGGGGCAGACGGCGGATCAGATCGAGCCGGTCGAGAATGCCGAGCGAAGCGTAGATTTGCCCCTCCTGTTTGACTTCCGGCAAGTGCATCTGCAGCTCGGAAGCGGTGATTTCCAGCACCTTTGTCTGCCGCTTGGCGGCGAGACGGCGGATCAGCGCGTAGATTTTGCGGATCGTGTCAGGCGGCGGATTATTCATTTCGATCAGAAACTGCTGGGTATAGCGGTCGGCGAAGGAAAAAAGCAGTACGCAACGGGCTTTTTTGCCGTCGCGTCCGGCGCGCCCCGCTTCCTGATAAAGCGCTTCGAGGCTCCCCGGCAACTGGAAGTGGATCACCTGGCGCACGTCGGGACGGTCGATGCCCATTCCAAAAGCATTGGTCGCCGCCAGCACCGGATGGGGATCATTCATAAAACGACTCTGAACTTCGGCGCGCGCTTCGTCGCTCATCCCGGCGTGATAACCGAGGATGCCGAGCGTTTCGGTGATCTTGTCGACCGCCTGACGCGTCGCCGCGTAGATGATCGTCGTCTGCGGCGTTTCGAGCAATTTGCGCAACGCGTCGAATTTGTCGGCTTCGGTACGGCACTTTTTGACCTGAAACGAAAGATTTTCGCGGCGGAATCCCGCGACGACAAGTTTCATTTTTTCGCGGTGAAGCTGTTTTCTGATGTCTTCGCGGACGATCGGCGTCGCGGTCGCGGTAAAGGCGCATACCTGCGGAATGCGGAAATCGTCGGCGACCTGTCCCATTTTGCGGTAGGCGGGACGGAAATCGTGTCCCCACTGGCTGATGCAATGCGCTTCGTCGACGACGAGCATTTTGGGCGGATGGCGGTCGAGGAAACGGCGAAAATGCGCCGCCTGAAACCTTTCGGGGGCGACGTAAAGCAGTTTCACTTCCCCGCGGTCGGCGCGCGAAATCGCATCCTCCTGCAATGCGAGCGACAAGGTGCTGTTGACAAACGCCGCCGGGATCCCCCGCTTCAACAACTGATCGACCTGATCCTGCATCAGGGCGATGAGCGGCGAAGCGACGATCGCGTAGTCGTCGGTCATCAGAATCGGAAGCTGATAGCAGAGCGATTTCCCGGCGCCGGTCGGCATGATGATGCCGAGATCCTCGCCGGAAAGGATACGTTCGACGATCTCCTGCTGATGATCGAGAAAACGCTCGTATCCGAAATAACGCTTCAGCGCTTCCTGCGGAGTCATTTTCTGGCAAGACTGCCGACGAAACGGCCGATGCGCCGGAGCGCTTCTTCAAGTTCATCAAGTCCGGTCGCGTAACTGCAGCGCACGAATCCTTCGCCGCCGGGGCCGAAAGCCGAGCCGGGGATGACGGCGACGTGTTCCTTTTCCAACAGTTTTTCCGCGAATTTTTCACTGGAAAGACCGCTTCTCTTGATGGATGGAAACGCATAAAACGCGCCGTGCGGCATCACGCAGTCAAGCCCGATTTGATTCAATCCGCCGACGAAAATATCGCGCCGCTCCTGATAACTTGCGCGCATCGTTTCCCTGGCTTCGTCACCGTGCCGGAGCGCTTCCAGCGCCGCTTCCTGGGCGACGGTCGGCGCACTCATAATGGCGTACTGATGGATTTTTTTCATCGCGTCAACGAGATCGGATGGGGCGCAGGCGTAACCGATGCGCCAGCCGGTCATCGCGAACGCCTTGGAAAAACCGTGCAGAAAGATCGTTCTTTCCCGCATCCCCGGAAGCGTCGCGATCGAAACGTGCGTTTCGTCGTAGGTCAACTCCGAATAGATTTCATCGCTGATGAGCAGTAAATCGTGCCTGATGACAACATCGGCAAGCTCTTTCAACGCCTTGCCGCTTAAGGTCGCTCCCGTAGGATTGGACGGGAAATTGACCAAAACCGCCTTGGTTTTCGGCGTGATCGCCTTTTCGATCGCCGCGGCGTCGGGTGCGAAACCGTTCTTGCAGTTGGTCGCGACCGGGACGGGAACTCCGTGCGCCATCGTGATTTCGGCGGGATAACTGACAAACGACGGCGAAGTGTAGATGATCTCGTCGCCCGGCTCGGTGATCGCGCGGATGGCGATGTCGAGCGCTTCGCTGACGCCGACGGTGACGATGCACTCGTTTTCCGGATGATAATCCAGATGGTAATCGCGCGCAAGATAACGGCAGATCTCGCGGCGCAGCGGCAACATACCGAGGTTGCTGGTGTAACTTGTGTGACCGCGCTCGATCGAATAAATGCCGCTTTCGCGGATCGTCCACGGCGTCGTGAAATCCGGTTCGCCGATGCCGAGGGAGATCACCTCGTCCATCGTACTGACCAGATCGAAAAATTTGCGGATGCCGCTCGGCGGCAAAGCGGAAATATGCCGCGCGACGCGCGCTTTACGGACAGACTTTGAGCCGCTCATATTCCTCGTCGTCCTCCATCATGTGCCCCGATTCCTTGTACTTTTTCAACTGGAAGCTCGTCGAGGTCGAGAGCACGCCGTCGATCGTCGCTAATTTCGCCGCGACGAAATTGGCGACTTCCCTGAGGCTGGAGCCGCGCACCGTCAGCAAAAGATCGTAAGAGCCGGAAACCAGCGCGAGATCGCTCACCTCGGGAAATTTCGCGATGCGGCGCGCCACCTGATCGAAACCGCCTTCGCGGCGCGGCGTGATGCGCACTTCGATCAGCGCGCGCACCTGTTCCTTGTCGTAAGCGGAATCATCGAGGATCGCGGTACAACCGTGATAAAGCCCCGATTTCTCGAAATCCTTCAACTTTTTTGTGACCTCTTTCACGGTCGATTTCGTCGCTTTGGCGACTTTTTCCAAGTCGATCGGCGCATTTTCCGAAAGAATTTTCAAAAGTTTATCCATCATCAACTCCTAAATAGAAAATATAGCGGAAACTGCGGCGATCAAAGCCACTGCGGGACCGATGTAGAGGAAACTGTCCAACACATCGAGCACGCCGCCCATTCCCGGGATCCACTGAGCGGAATCCTTGACGCCGGCACGGCGCTTCAACGCCGATTCAGTGAGATCGCCCGCAAAACTCAACAAGGCGAGCAAAACGCCGCCCGCAAGATAGAAATACCACGCGAAGTTGCCGAGGCAACGCCAGAAAATCATACTTACGGCGATGGAAAACGCCATTCCGCCGAAAAACCCCTCCCACGATTTTTTCGGACTGATCGACGGCGCGATCTTGTGATTTCCGCCCGGCATCAGTTTATTGGAGATCATTCCGAAAACGTACCCGCCCGTATCCATCGCCTTGGCGGTCAGCATCAGGTAAAGCAGAAAGAAAGGACACATCCTGTCAAAATAAAAGGAAGCAAAAAGAATGTAGCAATAACCGAAAATCCCCGCAATTGCGACGCTGTTGAAAAGTTTGCGGAACTTCACTTCATCCTTGGAAAAAAGCAACGTGCAGAGAAGAAGCAGAATTTCTGCCAGAATGACGATCATCAGCAACAAAGAGAAAATTCCCGTCTGAAATCCGAAAAAACAATTCAAAAAGAAAAGAAATGCGCCGATTCCGCCCAGTTCCGCCGTAAAAACCGGATCGTTTTCTATTTTGCAAAGCGAAAAAAGTTTTCCCGCTTCATAGAGCGCAAGAGCTATGACCACCGGAGCGCCGACGATGAAAATCCAACTTCCCCACGGCTGGAAAAAAATCAGATAAAGGAGAAAGAGCAACAAAGGAAACGAGATGATCCGGTACTTGAACATAATTTTTTCCTTATGAAAACAAAACTTCCTCTACGGCAAGGCAAAGCGCGTGATAGACCGGCAGATGATATTCCTGGATCTTATAGGTTTCACTTTCCGGTACCGCGATGACAAGATCGGCGAATTTTTCGCAGATGCCGTGACGGTTTCCGGTAAGAAGAATGGATTTTACCCCTTTTACGCGCGCCGCCATCAAGGCTCTCAAAATATTTTTGGCGCCGCCGCCCGTCGAAATCGCAAAGAAGAGATCACCCGGTCTTGAAAGAGCCCAAAGCTGCTGGGCAAAGCAAAGTTCGGGGTCGACGTCGTTGGCAAATGCGCTTAAAAGTCCCGGATGCGACAAAAGGGAGACCGCGCGCAACCCTGATTGCAGTTTTTTCGCCGTATCGGCGCCTTCTTCACCGAAAAGCGAAACAAAATTCTCCTGAACGCACTCCGGCAACGGCCGTTTGGATTTGAAACCTTTCATCAATTCGCCGCAGATATGATCGCAGTCGGCGGCGCTGCCGCCGTTGCCGGCAAGGTAGAGAATACCGTCGCGCTCGTAAAGACGAAGTAATTCATCCAGCACCTGATATAACGTTTCACGCAGGCAATCCAAATCGGGATAACGCTCAAAAAGCTTTTCTATTTGAGAATTTTTTGTTTGCATTTTGCACCTTTTTAAG
The DNA here is from genome assembly GCA_024405735.1 of Victivallaceae bacterium. Taxonomy (GTDB): domain Bacteria; phylum Verrucomicrobiota; class Lentisphaeria; order Victivallales; family Victivallaceae; genus UBA1784. The sequence continues at coordinate 94,456 of JAKSOF010000003.1, forward strand.
ATATTTTATCTTAAGATAACCGGAAAGAAGTCCTTTTTCAAGGAGCAAACGCAAAAAGTCGGCGCTTTTCCTTAAAAATGTTTGATGACAACGATGTTGAAAGGCTGTTGATAAGTTGTAAAGAGATTGTGAAAAATTTTTTGATAAACACGCCGAAAACATGACTTCAACAAGTTATCAACAACCGAAATATCGTATAAACCCTTTATTTTGAGCAGATAAAAAATTTTGATTAACAGAACTTGCTTTTTCCAATTATTATTATATATTAAAGGATTTAGATAAGAAGTAGTATAAGAGTAGAACGCTTCCCGGATTTTCAGTCGGAATTTTTCCTCTGCCGGGAAAAAATCAGGATCAAAATCTTTTAAGATAGGAGAAAATAAGATGAAATTCAAAGTCGATCGTGAAAAACTGCACCGCGCGCTCAGCCGCGTCGGAAACATGACCAACAACCGCGCGATCTTGCCGTTGCTCAACAATGTTCTGCTGGAATGCGAGGACGGGAAACTGAAACTGACGACCACCGATCTTGAGTTGCGTATGAGCACAGCGATCGAGGCGAATGTAGAGGAAGCGGGCAAGACGACGGCGCCCGCCAAGAAACTCAATTCGCTGATCTCCTGTATGTCGGGCGCCGAAGTGGAATTTTCCGTCGACGAATCCGATCACGTCAAAATCCATTGCGGTACCGGTAAGTTTACGCTGCTCGGATTGCCGGCAAAAGATTTTCCGGAAGGCGCCGGCAGTGAGACGGATCATATCGTGACGGTCAAGGAAAACGCGATGAAAAAAATGATTTCGGCGATCAATTATGCCGTGAGCGCCGATGATTCCCGTAAAGTTCTGACGGGCGTGCTGATGAGTCTCAAAGAGACCAATATGACGCTTGTTGCGACGGACGGCAAGCGGATGGCATTGCAGGAAGGTGCGCCGACCAGCATCGAGGGCGGCGACTTGGATGCGATCATCCCGTTGCGCGCGATCAACGAATTGCGCCGCGTCGCCGAAAGCGATCAGGATATGAAAATTTTCATCGGCGACAAACAATGCGTCTTTCAGGGGAACGACTTTGAATTGTCGACCAAATTGATTGAAGGCAACTATCCCAACTACCGTCAGGTGGTGCCCGCTTCGTTTGCCAAGGAGATCGAAGTTCCGACCGGTTTGCTCAAGAGCCGCATTCAGACGATGTCGCTCCTTTTGCCTGATACCAACAGTTTCATCATCCTCGGATTCAACGAAAACAAACTGCAGATCTCCGCTTCGAGCGCCGAAGTCGGTGAAGGCAGCGACAGCATCGACATCAATTACACCGATACGCCGTTTGAAATTTCCTTCAACCCGCAGTTTCTGATCGAACCATTGCTGACGACGGATGTTGAAAGCGTCCGCATCAAAGTCAACGATCCGATCAATCCGGTGGCGATGGAAGCCGGAGAAGGCTTCCTCTACGTCATTATGCCGATCCGCAAAAAATAAAAATTTTTGATGTTGCAGGAAATTAAAATCGTTAATTTTCGCAACTTCGGCGCGGTAAAACTGGATTTTTCGGGACGCGACGCTATTCTTTCCGGTCGCAACGGATCGGGTAAAAGCAATTTACTGGAAGCGGTGCATCATTTGTCGATTCTGCGCAGTTTCCGCGGCGCGCGAAGCCGCGAAATGGTGAAGATCGGCGAAACGGAATTTTTTCTCGGCGGAAATCTGAAAGTCGGAAATCTGACGGAGTTTCTTTCGGTACGCGAAAGATCCGATGGTCGCCGGGAACTTTTTCTCGGCGAAACGAGACTGCGCCGCTCCAGTGAATTCATCGGTGAATTTCAAGCCGTGCCCTTTGTACCGGAAGACCGGATGATCGTTTCCGGAAATTCCGGATTCCGGAGAAAATTTTTCGATATTCTTCTTTCTGCGCTCGATGAAAATTACTTTGTCGCGCTGGTCAACTATATGCGTGCTCTCGATCAGCGCAACCGCGCTTTGCGGGAAAATCATTTGAATATAGCGGCGGCGTTTGAAGAAGAATTATCGCGTTGCGGTGTCAAAATCGGCGTTTTCCGCGAAAACTGCGCGCAAAAAATCGCCGATGAGATGAATCGCTTACTGGGAAAAAAATACCGCTTTGATTTACGCTATCTCAGGGCGTTTCCCGGAAGCGAGGAGGAATACCGCGACAAACTTAAAAGTCAGCGTCAGCGCGAGTTGCTGAAAAAATGCACGCTGACCGGTCCGCAGCTCGACGAATTTGAAATGCGGCTTGACGGCAAACTTCTGCGCGGTTTTTCTTCGACCGGACAGCAACGGCTGACATCGCTGATGTTGCGTTTGGCGCATTTCAATCTTGTGCGTAAAAACGCTTCGGCTCCCGTCGTCGCTCTGATCGACGACGTGACGGGGGAACTGGATGACGAAAATCTCGACCGCTTTTTGGAAAACATCGCAGTGGCGGATCAGAGGATCTTTACGTTTACCGGGATTCCGGACAGGGAATTTTTCCGCCGCTGTCAGATCATTCCGGTGGAGAAACTGGAGCAGATAAATTGATACAGCAAATCTTTTTTTTCGCGGGTATCGTGACGGGCGGCGTGTCGGTTTTGTTGCTGTGCCGCGCTTTTTACCGCGCGAAACTTCGCGCCCAGCAACAACTTTTTGACACGCGTCAGCAGGATGCCGACCGCCATGCCGCGGAATTGGAAAAACTGCGCATTGCCCAGGGCGAACAGTTGAAACTTGAGATCAAAGCGCTTTCCGAAAAGATCTTTGAGGAAAAAAGCGTCAAACTCAACGCCGCCAACAAGGAACAGCTTGCCGCCTTGATCGATCCATTCAAGGAAAAATTGCAGGAATTCAAAAAAAGCGTCGATGAGTCGCGCGGCAAAAATATTGAACTTCATACCGCCTTGCGTACCGAGTTGGCGCGGATGATGACTGAAACCGGGAAACTCGGCAACGAGGCGAAAATGTTGACCACCGCTTTGCGCGGTGAGCAGAAAACGCAGGGCGACTGGGGAGAAATGATCCTCGACGACTTGTTGAGCCGCTCCGGATTGAAAAACGGCGTCCACTACGAATGCCAGAAAACGATGCGCGGCGCCGACGGTGTGCTGCTCAAAAATGAAACGGATAATCTGCTTCGCCCCGATGTGATCGTCCACTATCCCGACGGCAGGGACGTCGTCATCGACAGCAAAGTGAGCCTGACGAACTACGTCGTCTACATGAATGAGGAAAATGAGGAAAAACGCGCCGAAGCGCTGAAAAATCACCTCAAAAGCGTCCGCGCTCACGTCGATGAACTCGCCAAAAAAAATTATGCGGCATTCGTTCCGGAAACAGGACGCGAAAGTTGCGGATTCACCGTGATGTTTATCCCCAACGAAGGCAGTTTCCAACTGGCGATGATCCACGACCCCGGACTTTGGGTTTCCGCATTCAAACAGAAAATTCTCATCGTCAGCCCGGTCAATCTGATGGCGCTTCTGCAACTGATCGAGATCGCGTGGACGCGCGAAGACCAGTCGCGCAATCAGCAGGAAATCCTGAAAACCGGAGCACAGCTCCTGGAGCGTCTCTACGCTTTTTACGAAGAATTCGACGCCATCGGCAGACAGCTCGATCAGGCGCGCAACGCGTTTGACAACGCCGCTCACCGCCTCAAGGAGGGCGAACGCACCCGGAGCGTCGTTTCCGCCGGAGAAAAGTTGAAAAAACTCGGCGTTAAAATGAGCAAGGAAAAAGCTTTGCCGAAAAATCTGGAATTGCCGGGAAGTGAGGAAAATTGATGGATTTCTCCTATGACGTCAGCATCATCGTTTCCGTTTTGCATCCCGACAGGGAATATCTGAAAGAAGTCATCCTTTCGGCAAAGCGTCTGGCGGAAAAAAATCATCAGCGAGTCGAACTTCTTCTCGGAAACGACGGCAGTCCCGCCGATGAGTGGCATATTTTCGACGAATGCGCCGCTCTCGCGCCGGAAATGGTCAAACTTTTTCACTTCCCGCACAACCGCGGCATCGGGCGCACCCGCAATGCATTGATAAAACGCAGTCGCGGCCGTTACATTATGCCCTTTGACGGCGACGATATTCTGCTGGTTTTCGACCTCGACAAGGAGATCGCCTTTCTTGATGAAAATCCGGAGTACGGCGCAAGCTACGCCGTCAAATATCTTTTTAATAAAAACGGTCTGACGGGGATGCTTCACGGTGCGCCGCTTTCCGATTTTCAGTCGTACTTTTCGCCCAAAGTCAACATCAACGCGATGCTGATCCGGCGCGAGATCGTCGATCTCTGCCGCGGATTTATCCCGCTTCCTGAAAGCCGCGTCGACGATGACGTTTACTTGATTTTCCGTCTTGCGCGTTATTCCAAACTTTATTTTTCAGCTGAAGCGCGTGCGTTTTATCGGATCCATCCGTCAAGCATCTGCAACAGTTACGGGACGCCGCAGAAAGATTACGTATTTATGTCGCGCGCATTGGTACAGCCGGATATCGACCTCCTCCGGCAATGGCTGGCGCGCAAAATCCCGGTCGTGCCGCCGGAAAGGCGGCATATTTCCGCTTCGGTTTGCGGCGCGGCGATGTTTCTTTACCAGAAAGATCAGAAATTTGCGTACTGGATTTTGAAAACGGCGACCGAAGTGTTTCCCGAGGACTACGGCGCGTGGGAAAACTTTCTCTACTTCGGTTGCCATTTGTGGAAACCGGAGGAAGCACTTGAGCGATTGATGCAGGCTTGCCGCCGCTTTGACGGCGATGTCAGCCGCCAGTTGCCGATTTTGAATAATCTGCATAGTCTGAGAAAAAGAAATATCGCGCTTCCCGGGGAGTTGACCGGATTATATAATCAATGTTACAGCAAGTGGTACGCCATTCCGGAAAGCGTCAAAAAGTATGCGCCGCCGGCGACGGCGAAACCGCGCCTGACCTACTCCTTTACAATGCCGAAAATCAAATTCTGATAAGATAAGGAAAAGAATTATGACCGAAACCATCATCAGCCACATCGAATACTTTGCCGCGAGCGCGAGCACGTGGGGACTTCTGACGATTTTTATTTTTATGACGATCGAGAGCAGTTTCATCCCGTTTCCGAGCGAAGTCGTGATGATCCCGGCGGGATTTCTCGCTTTTCGCGGGGAGATGACAACGGGGGTTTTCTGGGTCGATGCGCTGCTCGCCGTGTTGGCGGGACTTGCCGGATCGATGCTGGGCGCATATATCAATTACTTTTTGGCGTACTATGTCGGGCGCGGCTTCCTCTACCGCTACGGAAAATATTTCTTTTTGAAACCGGCGACACTGGAAAGATCGGAAGAAATTTTCCGTCAATACGGTGATCTTGCGACCTTTGTCTGCCGCTTGCTTCCGGCGATCCGGCAGTTGATCTCCATCCCGGCGGGGCTTGCCAAAATGAAGATCGGCAGATTTTCCTTTTTCACCGCGCTCGGGGCGGGGTTCTGGATCATCATTTTGACGGCAGTCGGAGCGTGGTTCGGTCATCTTGCCGGAAATATGAGTTACGCGGAATTGATTTCCGCGGGGAAAAAGATGATTTCCGATCATTACATCTGGATCATCGCAGTGCTTGTGGTTTTCGTCGGAGCCTACTTGACGGTCGAACATTTCATTATGAAAAAGAGCGAAAAATAATTTGCAAAAGCGGTTTTTTCGGGCTATATTATAAAACACGCAGTCCCATGGTGTAACGGTAGCACAAGTGATTCTGGTTCATTTAGTTGAGGTTCGAATCCTTATGGGACTGCCAATTTTTTTGTAAAAATCATAACGGCGAAAATCATCCGCATAAACAAAAATCGGTCGCAAACACTGGTTTGCACCGATTTTTTTATTATGCTTAAAAACGGGCAGTTTGCCCGTTATGATTTTCTATCGGCAGTTCAGCGGCTTCTCCGGCGCGCGGTTGCCGCGCCGCGCGTTGTGCCGTCACCATTCAGGAAAGATATGGTTTTTACGCGATCCCGTGAAAGCGCCGTTTGATTTGCCGCCGGAGAAATGCTATATTTCAAACAAGTAGTACAACTTGTTTGGGAGATTTCCTATGCTTGCTTTAGACCATAATGCCGGAGAGTTTCCGGAAAAGACTGCGATTGCCGCAAATGCGCCGCTTCGTCTGGACGGATATTTCTGCTCTCACGCGGTGTTGGAACGCAATACGGTCATCCCCGTTTCCGGATATGCCGCACCGGATACGGTCGTCGAAGTCGATTTCGGCGGCGTCACCGCGCGTTCCGTCGCCGCGCCCGACGGTCGTTTCACCGTTAATCTGCCGCCGATGCCGGCGGCGCGGGGCCGGCGGCTTCGTGTGACCAACGGTCAAAACGAACTTTGTCTTGACGACGTTTCCGTCGGGGAAGTTTATCTCGTTGCGGGGCAATCCAACATCCAGTTTTCGCTCGCGGATTCCCGTCCCGGCGCGGAAGCGGCAAGCGACGACGATTTTGCCGCTTTGCGGTATTTCAAGATTCCGCCCAGAAGTTATTACGGCAAACAGCGTACGCTTCGCGGCAAATGGCAGAAAATTTCGCGCCGGGATGCCGCGATGCTTTCCGGATGCGGTTTCTTTTTCGGCAACGCCGTTGCCCGGGAGAGCGGGCTTCCCGTCGGGATCGTCGACGCGAGTTTGGGCGGCATCAATCTGGAAAGCTGGGTCAGCCGCGAAACGCTGCTTGCGCATCCGGCATACCGCGACGAGTTGCTCGAGTATGAAAAAAACGTTTCTCTCGGCTGGACGGATACGCAGGGGAAACTTCCCGATCTCAACGACAAAATCAATCAGGGGTTGCAAAAACTTTTTCCCGTAATTCCCGACGACGGCAAATTGGAAGCCGGATGGGCGACCGTAATTTTTGACGATTCCGACTGGGAAACCATGCTTTTGCCCGACAGCTGGACGGAAGCCGGACACAATCACGCCGGGATCTTCTGGTTCCGCCGCACCGTCGAAATACCTCAAGCGTGGGAAAATCAGGAACTTGAACTTCATCTCGGCGCGATCGACAAGTCCGACAAAGTCTATTTCAACGGTGTTTTCATCGGCGGGATGGGCAATCCCTGCCTTTGGGATTACTGGGCGACCCGGAGAATTTACTCCATCCCCGCCTCGCTGGTCAAAGCCGGACGCGATCAGATCACGATTCAGGCGGGGTCGATGGCGAGCATCTGTACCGACGGCGGCGTCGTGGGGCCGGCTTCCGAAATATATCTTGTCCGCAAAGCCGCGCCGCAGGCGGAAAAAATTCCGCTCGCAGGCGAATGGCGTTACCGCGAATCGCTGGATGCCGGGACCACCGGGATGACTTTTATGCGCACCTTGGGCGCGGGCGCGCCCCAGTCGCTGCATATGCTTTACGACAATATGATCTTTCCGCTTGCCGGGATCCCGATGCGGGGCGTCCTCTGGTATCAGGGGGAAGCCAATGCCATTTGCATGGCAAAACATTATGAAAGTTTGCTTCGCGCGATGTTGAATGACTGGCGCCGTACGCTGGGCAATCCGGAACTTGAATTTTTCATCATCCAGTTGCCGGATTACCACAATCCCCACTATTTCGCCCCTTTCAATCAATGGGCGCTGATCCGTGAAGCGCAACAGCTTGTGGCGCAAAAAGATGCGTTTGCCGACTGTATCGTCACCTTGACCTGGGGAGATGTCGTGGAATTGCATCCCTGCAACAAAAAAGCGGTCGCCGAAGCCGCCGCGCGCTGTGCGCTTTTGCGTCTGCGCGGTGAAACGCCGCCTTCCGGACCTGTCTTTGAAAAAATGATCCTCCGCGATGCGGCATTGGAAGTTTCCTTTACGGGCGGCAGACTGCCGGCGGCGGGGACGCGGATCTCCGGATTCGCCGTTTCGGGAAAGGACGGCAGGGCTTTTATCGCGCAAGCGGAAGTGACGGGGGAAAACATCATCCGCGTTTTTGCTCCCGAAGTCCATGATCCCGTGTACCTTTGGTATGCGTGGGCGGGTAATCCGCGCGAAATTGGTCTGCAAAGCGTCGACGGCATCAAGGCGTCTCCGTTTCGCGCCGCGTTGAATGAGCCGCCCGAAAAAGCGGCGGCATACAACCTGATCCCGTGATCCGCCAAGGCGGCGCATACTCCAAAAAACATTGCCGGCGGCAGAAGCAAGCAACATTTTTCCCAGGAATTGTTACAAAAGTACAATTGCGTTTGCTCTTTCAAGAGGATATACTATAGATATCGACGGCAATTTCTGAAGCGGGGAAAATGATGTTTCAGGTCGCCGATAAATCGGCGTCCGGGCGGAAATTGCAGGAAACATAGTACAAAATAAGGGATCCGTTATGATTTATCCTGTTTTGACTGATGCGCAGATGAAAAGAAGTCAACGCTTTTTCATCGGCTTCAATCTCCTCAACGGCCTGGGTTATATGTGCGTCGGCGATATGGTGATGACGCTGCTCGGCAACCGGCTTGGTTTCCCCGATGTCGTTTTTACTACATTCGGCGCGTTTTTCAACCTCGGTTGCATCTGGATCCCGCTCGGCAAGATCGCCGCGCAACATTGGGGCGCCGCCCGGACGCAGTCCAATTTCTGGCTGTGGCGCAATCTCGCTTCCATTATGATGGGCAGTTGCGCGATCTGGGGATTTTTCGGACATCTTTATATTGCCATCGCCTTTTTCCTCGCGGGCGGGTTCCTTTTCTGCGCGTGCCGTTCCGCCGGCGGCGTGATGACCAATACGCTGGTCGGCAACATCACGCACGAAAACGAACGCGGCAAACTGCTCGCGTTTGCCTCGATGTCCCACAATATCGTCACGGCATTTGTCATCATTTCGCTGACGTTGCTGTTGCACCGCGTGGAGCGTTTCGGCAACACGACGGCGATCTGGGCGCTGTTTGCCATCATCCTTTTCGGCGCGGGATGCGGTATCCTTTCCGCGATCTGCATGCGCTGTGTCGATGAGAGCGAATCCATCCGGGAAGCGGCGAAAAAACCGCTGATCACCGACGGTTGGGTGTGCCTGAAAAGTTCCGCTTTCCGCCGGATGGTGACGGCGCAGATCTGTTTTTCGATCGCGATGGCGCTGACTTTCTCCATCAATATGCTCGTTTTGAAACGCGGATTCCAGATCTCCGACAGTATGACGCTGGCGATCAACTTCCTCGGAAGTCTGCTGTGCGTCGCTTTGGCGCGCCCCGCCGCGTGGCTCGGCGATAAGATCGGTCCCCGCAAAGGATTGATCGTCGGTTACAGTTTCAATTTTCTGCTCATCCTTTTCTGGCAGCTCGTGCCGGGAGAATTTCACTGGCTTACCGTCGTGATCCTCTTTTTTCTGACGAGCAGTTGCTCGATGTGTTGCGGCATCTGCCAGGGGCAGTACTTCCTCAAGTGCATTCCCGTCGAGCATCAGCCTTCCGCCGCGACGTTGCAATCGCTCATCAACGGCATTCTGACCGGTGTCATCGTGATGGGGCTTACCGCGCTTTTGTGGAAAGGTTGCGACTGGATCCTCGGCCCCGGAATTTCGATGGCGCGCTATCGGCTTTTTGTCCTGCTCGGACTGCCTTTCGTCGCCTTGGGATTCATCGGTATCTGGAGACAGAAAGAGGTGTAAGATTATGAAAATGAAAGAGATTCACGAAATCGCGCTCAACGGATTGTGGGATTTCGGCTACTCCGAAACGGAAAAAATCCCCGTTTGTGATGCAGTCGTGACAATGCCCGCCTGTGCGGATGCGCTGGCGCAACATTTCGGTCGCGAGGGGTACGCCGCATTCCGCAAAAAAGTGAAAATCGGCGGCTTCGTGCGTCTGCGCGTGACGGGCGGACTTTGTGTGCGCGTTTTCTGGGACGACCGGGAAGTAGGAGAAAGTTGTCTTGCCTACACCCGCGAAGAATACGATTTCGATGCGGGGGAGGAAAAAGAGCATACGCTTTTGATCGTCACCGATAATTTTAAGGACGATTCTCCGTCGTCGGTCTTTCGCCCCTATTATGATTTCTACGGCTACAACGGCATTTACGATGTTGTTACGATCGAAAGACTTACGCCTGGAATGATCGACCGTATCCAGGTAACGCCGATCGCGGAAAAACCGGGGAGCGTGCGCATCGCGCTTCACGCGGTTTCCCCCGCTCCCGCCGAAGTGGAAGTTTCCTTTGACGGGAAATCTGCAAAACGTTATTTTTGGAGCGAAGTCCTGACGCTTCCCGTCCCCAACTGGAAATACTGGTCGCCCGATTCCCCCTGTTTGCACACCGTGGAGATCAACGGCAGAAAAGCGACTTTCGGCATCCGTTTCCTCGATTGGCGGGGACGGCGTCTGCTGCTCAACGGCAAGCCGCTGAAACTTGTCGGCGTCAACCGTCACGAGGCGCATCCGGAATTCGGCGCGGCGACACCGGAATCGTTGATCTGGAACGATTTGCTTGCGATCAAGCGGCAGGGTTTCAACTTCATCCGCGGCAGCCATTATCCGCAAAAGGAAGTGTTGCTCGACATCGCCGACCGCCTCGGACTTCTCGTCTGGGAGGAGGCGCTCGGGTGGGGCAACCGTCTGGAAAGTCTCACCGATCCCGTTTTCTGCGCCCGGCAGGAGGAGCAGTGCCGCAAAATGGTGCGCAAAAGTTTCAACCACCCGTCGGTCATTTTATGGGGTTTCCTCAACGAGTGTCAGAGCGATTTTGAGACCGCGCGTCCGCTTGTCTGGAAACTGCGCGATTTACTGCATCAGCTTGACGACAGCCGCCCGGTGACGTTTGCCACCTACAAAAATCAGGACGACAAGTGCATTGCCGATATGGACGTCGTTTCCATCAATACCTATCCCGACTGGTATGACGACAACCGCACGACCGCTGATTTTTCCGCCATCGGCAGACGCTTGCAGGCATTGTCGGAGATTTTTCCTGATAAGCCTTTGATCATCAGCGAGATCGGATGTGCCGCGCTCTACGGCGATCACAGCGGATACCGCTGGTCGGAGGAGTATCAGGCGGAATACGATGCGACCGCCATCCGGGAAATTTTACAGCGCGACGACTACTCCGGCATCTCCTTGTGGCAGTATTGCGACACGCGCACCTGCCACACCACCCGCAGTATGCTGGGTACCCCCCGCGGCTTCAACAACAAAGGATTGGTCAACGAATACCGTCTGCCCAAACTTTCCTGGAAAGCCGTCAATGAGGTTTTGAAAAAACAATAACGTCCCGGAACAAGAAAAAGCTCCCGTTTTCGCCTTGCGTCTACGCCGTAGCGAAAATAGCACTTTCAAAAACAAAAAAACTGCCGCAAACCTTATGTTTGGCGGCAGTTGCATCCAACAAGGACAAGTTTATTTTTTTGCCGCTTCCGGCTCGGGGATCAGGATCTTGATCTCGTACTCGCGGGTGAGTTTTTCGATATACGCCATCAGGGCATCCTGTTTCGCTTTCTGATTGAGCATCGCGACGAGGCGTTCCTTGACTTCGGCGAAGGCGAGCACTTTGGCACCTTGCGGTGCATTGCGGCGGATGATGTGATAGCCGAATTGCGTCTTGACGACGTTGGAGATCTCGCCGGGCTTCAATGCCGCCGCCGCCTGCGAAAATTCAGGGACCATCTGCTCCGGCTCAAATGCGCCGAGATCGCCGCCGGACTGCTTGCCGCTCGGGCAATTGCTCACTTCGGAAGCAAGTTTCTCAAAGGAGGCGGGATCCGCTTTGACTTTGGCGAGCACTTCTTCGGCTTTTTTCGCCGCCGCTTCCTTGTCGGCATCGGTCGCCTTGGCATCGACCATGATCAGAATATGCGATGCGCGCAAAGTTTTTTCGCCGTCGGCGGGAATGGTCATCTTATCGAGATTTTCATCGTAGAATTTTTTTGCATCCGCTTCCGAAGCGTCCTTGCTCTCGATATTTTTCGTAAGGAACATCTGTGCCACAAGGTCTTTTTTGGCTTCCGCGTTGGCAAGGACTTCCTGAACGATATTGTCCAGTGTTTTTCCCTGCGCGATAAGCGACTGCTCCAGTCCGGGCTGTTGTTTGACCATCTGGATGACGGCGTCTTTCAACTCGGCGTCGGCCGGAGCGAATTTCGCCTTTTGGATCTCCGTTTCAAGCAACTGCATAAAGGCGAGCATTTTCGCCTGTCCGGCGGCAAGACGCTGCATCTGCTCCGGAGGAAGTTGCGGGAATTGCCCGTTGGGCACCATTTTCATCAGCGCTTCACGGACATTTTCGCGCGTTACTTTGATGCCTTTGCCTTCGGCGATCACTTCCGGCAACGCGAGAAACGGATCCGCGGGAGCGGCTTCCGCCTTGGCGGGCGCCGGTTGGGCAGGAGGAACTTCCGCCTTGGGGGTGTCGGCGGCATTCAATGCCGCAAAAGAAAGCATCGCCGCCCCGCAGAAACAGAGCGCCGCCGTGCCGAATTGCTTTTTCATAGATCGATCTCCTTCATAGTGCCGGTAGATCCGGCGTTTTTCTGATTTCTATAAAATAATTCTTTCCCGCCGAGAAATCAAGTTGTTTTTCAAATAAAATCCCTTCAATCGCGGCAGGCGCGGATATCGACGCCGAGCCCCGTCAGTTTTTCGACGAGGTTTTCATAGCCGCGGTAAATGATTTCGGCGTGGTTGATCTTGCTCTCTCCGCGCGCACAGATGGCGGCGATGACCATCGCCATCCCCGCGCGGATGTCGGGGCTGGTCATTTCGATGCCGTGCAACGCGACGGGCCCGCGGATGACGACGCGGTGGGGATCGCAGACGATCGCGTTGGCGCCCATACTGATCAAACGGTCGGCGAAGTAAATGCGGCTCTCGAACATCTTTTCAAAAAACATCATCGTCCCGCGGCATTGCGTCGCGGCGACGATCGTACAACTCATCATATCCGACGGAAATTGCGGCCAAGGACCGTCGGAGATCTGCGGGATATGCCCGCCGTAATCGCAGACGATCTCCGGCGTTTGCCCTCCCGGCAATACGATCTCGTTCGATTTCAGGATGACCTCGATGCCCATACGCTCAAAGACGCGGCGGAGCATCCAGTAGTGGCGCGGTGTCGTCCCGGTAACGGTGACGCCGACGCCCGCCGCCGCGCCGAGGGCGAGGAAACTCCCCGCCTCGATGTGGTCGCTGACGACCGTGTAATCGACGCCGTGAAACGACGATTTGCCGTGGATGACCAGCGTATTGCTGCCGATGCCGGAAATATCCGCGCCCATTTGATTGAGCATATTGGCGAGATCGCAGACGTGGGGTTCTCCGGCGGCGTTGTAAAGCGTCGTCGTGCCTTCCGCCGCCGAAGCGGCGATCAATATCTGCTCGGTCGCCGTGACACTGCATTCATCGAGGAAAAGTTCGCGGCCGCGCAACGATTGTTTGACTTTGAAATGGTAGACGTCGGGATCCTCGATCATTTCGGCGCCGAGTTTGGTCAAGCCGTAAAAGTGTCCGTCGAGCCGTCTGCGTCCGATGACGTCGCCGCCGGGAGGATAGAGGATCGCTTCTCCGGTGCGGGCGACCAACGCCGAGGCGAAAAGGATGCTGGTGCGGTTTTTGGCGCATTCGGCGCGGCCGACGGTACTGGTCCGCACGGTCGCCGTCCGGATGGTCAGCACGTGATCGGCAAAGGTGTATTCCGCGCCGAGACTTCTGGCGATGTCGAGCATTGTTCGCACGTCGAGAATATCGGGCACGTTGCGCAACGTTACGGTTTCGCCGGTGAGCAGTGTCGCCGCGATCATCGGCAGAACGGCGTTCTTGTTGCCGCTGACGGAAACTTTTCCTCCCTGAATGCACTTGCCCTGAACGATGAGACTTTCCATAAAAATCCTCCCGGATTTGCTTTCCGGCTGTAACATAATGCAAAAAACCCCGTTTTGCAAGGCAGAACGGGGAGAGAAATGTCACAAAGAATGAAAAACTTTTTACCGCTTGGCGATGCGGCGGGCGACGGCGGCTTCGTAAGCGTCGAAGTCGTCGATCCTGATGCGTGCGACGCCGGTGGCGATGGCGGCTTCGGCGACGCGGCGGGCGACGTGCGGCACGACGCGGCTGTCAAAGGGTTTGGGAATGACGTAGTCGCGCCGGATGCCGACCTTGTCGAACATCCCTTTGGCGGCATCTTCCGGGTAAGCGGCGGCAAGTTTTTCGCGGACGTCGGGCGGGATCGGCGCTTCGGCGAGTTCCGCGAGCGCGTTGCTGGCGGCAAGTTTCATCTCGTCGTTGATGTCGGTACTGCGGACGTCGAGCGCGCCGCGGAAAATGCCGGGGAAGCCCAAAACATTGTTGATCTGATTGGGGAAGTCGCTGCGTCCCGTGCCGACGATGGCGGCGCCTGCCGCCAGCGCGACGTCGGGGAAAATTTCCGGAGTCGGATTCGCCATCGGGAAAATGACCGGATCTTTCGCCATCGTTTTGACCATTTCCGGCGTCAGACAGCCGGGCGCGGAAAAGCCGAGGAAAATATCGGCGCCGCGGACGGCGTCGGCAAGCGTGCGCGCATCGGTGTCGGCGGCAAAGCGCAGTTTCTGCTCGTTGAGATCGGTACGGCCCTTGTGGAGGACGCCCTTGCTGTCGCACATCAGGAAGTTTTCGCGTTTCGCGCCCGCCTTGATGTAGAATTCACAGCAGGAGATCCCGGCGGCGCCGGCGCCGGAAACGGCGAAGCGGCACTCCCCGATCTTTTTGCCGAGCAGTTTGAGCGCATTCTTGATCGCGGCGTAGGAAATGATCGCGGTGCCGTGCTGGTCGTCGTGAAAAACGGGAATATTCATCCGCTTTTTGAGTTCCTGCTCGACCTCGAAACAGGCGGGAGAGCCGATGTCTTCGAGATTGATGCCGCCGAAACTCGGTTCGAGCGTCTCGATCGCGGTGATGATTTTCTGCGCGTCGGTGCGGCCTTTTTCATTGAAAACCTTGTCGAGACAGATGCCGATGGCGTCAATATCGGCAAAACGCTTGAAAAGCACCGCTTTGCCCTCCATCACGGGCAGTCCGGCGCCGGGGCCGATGTTGCCGAGTCCGAGGACGGCGGTGCCGTCGCTGACGACGGCGACGAAATTGCCCTTGCTGGTGTATTCCCAGATCGCTTCGGGATCGTCTTTGATGGCAAGGCAGGGCTGGGCGACGCCGGGGGTGTAGGCGAGCGAAAGGTCTTTGGCGCTTTCGCAGGGTTTTGTCGGGACGACCGAAATTTTTCCGGCAGGGAGCGTTTTATGATACTGCAGAGCGTCGAGTTTTTCCGCCATATTTCACCTCATTTTGTTTCGCAGGATGGACAACGCTATAATATAGCGTCAAAGCCGGAAGTCTGCAAGCGAAACGCGTTATTCTCCGGAATAGAGTTTTTCAACGCGGTCGAGAAAATCTTTGCCGCGCGGCGAAAGCAGTTCCGGGCGGTGACGGACGGTATCGATCCGGGCGGGGGCACAGGCGCCGAGCCCGCCCGAACGCACCTCGGTTTCCGCAAGAAAAGCCTCCGCTTTTTCCCGCTTTGTCCAGATTTCGGCAAGCGCCGTTTTCGCCGCCGCGATTTTTTCCAGATCGCCGGGATGTAATTTCAACGCGGCGAGCTGATCGATCACCGCGCGCGCTTCGGGCGTTTCGCCGCGCCGGAAATCGCGCAGATCGCGCCGGAAACTTTGGCGCATTTCCTCAACGTCGGGACGCATCGGCGACAAATTGCACCAGACTTCCAGATCGGCGGGGACGCGCCGTCCGGTCGGTTTGCCGAAAGAGTCGAGTTCCTCGATCCCGCGCTGGCAGAGCCGGGCAAACGTGCGCCGCGAAAGTGCCGCCGGACGCGGCGAAAACAAATGCCATGCGCGCTGATTCGCCGTATCGTGCAACAATTCATCGGCGTTGGAAAACCCCTCGGTGCGGGCGACTTCGTCGAGTTTCAGCAACAGTTTTTCCGTCACGCTTTCCTGGTTGAGAATATCGTCGCCGACGCCGTTCAAAAGATTGCGGCGGCGAATGGCGTAGAGCAAAACTTCCGCCGCTTCCTCCTGATAGATTTCGACCGGTTGAAAATTGCCGCTTCCCGCGCCGCAACTGTAATCGATATGCCGCCCGGCTCCGAGGAGCGCGCGCAAAAAAATCATCTGGTGATTGGATCGGTTGATTTTCCGGGAATTGGCGATGCCGCGCAATTCCCCGCGCATCGCGGCAAGGAGAAAACGGGGCAAGCGCAAGTTTTTTTCACTTCCGGCGCGATGGGCAAAAAGAGCGCCCGACAATTGCTCCATCACATCGCTGTCGCGCATCCAGTTGTCATCGTCGCGGATGACAAGTTCGATCGCGCGGTGCGTTTCCACTCTCGTGATTTTTTTCGGCGCGTCGCAGTCGAAAACGATCCGCAGGTCCCGGGGCGGTCTGCCTTTGCCGGGAAAGGGGAAAAGCGCGGCAAGTTCCTGATCGAGCGTACGGACGACGCGGTGATTTTCCGGCCGCCGGGAAACGATCCCGACTGCCGCATCCAGCGTCGCCGTACCGATCAGAAAGAAGAGTAAAACAATACGTTTCAGCGCAACTTGCCGCAACTTGGGCATCGCGTTATCCGCGAATGATCTTGAGCAATTCGTCGCGCTTGGCTTCCATCAGACTGGGCGTATCGGCTTCGACGATCAGCCGCAGAAGCGGCTCGGTGTTGGAAGCGCGGACGTTGAACCACCAGTCGGGATATTCACAGCTGACGCCGTCCAGTTCAAAGAGATGCCCGTCGGCATAGCGGCGGCGCAATTCATCAAGGATCGGTTTGACGTCGGCAACTTTGGAATTGATCTCGCCGCTGGAGGCGTATTTGCGGAGCGGATCGACCAGTTCGTGAAGCGCGCAGTTTTTCTTGCAGAGCAAGTTGGTGAGCATCACGAGCGAAAGCCCCTGCGATTCCGCGGTGCAGTTCTGCTTGAAGTAGTAGTGTCCGGAAAGTTCCCCGGCGAAA
This sequence comes from Victivallaceae bacterium, assembly GCA_024405735.1. GTDB lineage: Bacteria > Verrucomicrobiota > Lentisphaeria > Victivallales > Victivallaceae > UBA1784. The sequence continues at coordinate 111,379 of JAKSOF010000003.1, forward strand.
ACGGCGTCGTTTTCGCGCATCTGCGCCTTGATGAAAGCGTGTCCGACGCGGCACTGGATCGCCTTGCCGCCGTTGGTTTCGATGCACTCCTTGACCGCGCGGCTGCTGCGCAGATCGTAGAGGATCGTCGCCGGACCGTTGGAAAGGATGTCCTGCGCGATCAGCGCGGTAAAGAGGTCCATCGGGATGATCTCGCCGCGGTCGTCGATGAAACCGCAACGGTCGGCATCGCCGTCAAAAGCGGCGCCGAAGTCGGCTCCGACTTCCTTGACCTTGGCGCGGATTGCGTCAAGCGTGTGCGTTTTGAGGGGGTTCGCCTCGTGATTCGGAAACGTGCCGTCGAGTTCTTCGTAGAGCGGCACGACGTCAAAGAGATCGCGGACACCCGCCATTTCGGCGGAGCCCATCGCGTTGGCGAAATCGACGACGATCTTGAGTTTCCGGTCGATCCTGGCGAAACTGCGCAGGAAACGCGCATATTCGGGCGCGATGTCAAACGTCGACAGTTTTCCCTGGACGTCGCACGGCGCAAACGCCTGCGTTTCGACGATCTTTTTGATCTCCATAATGCCGGTCGCTCCGGAAATCGGCACGGCGTCGGCGCGGCAGAGTTTGAAACCGTTCCACTCGCCGGGATTGTGGCTTGCCGTAATCATCACACTGCCGTCGGCGTGCAGAAAACCGTTGGCGTGATAACTCATCGGCGTCGAGCAGAGCCCGAGGTCGATCACGTCGGCGCCCTGCGCCATCATCCCCTTGGCGAGCGCCTGAAACAGCGGAAGGGAGGTCGGGCGCATATCGCGGCCGACGACGACTTTTTTCGCCCCGGTAAAGGTGATATAGGCGCGTCCGATCTTTTCGGCGATCTCGGGATCGAGGTCAACACCGTAGACGCCGCGAATGTCATAAGCCTTGAAAATTTCCGCCATAATCCAATCTCCTTTATTTATGATCCTGACAGTGACAGGCACCGTCTTCACAATCACAGTGGTCTTCTTCGCAAGTGCAATTTTCGTCTTCACAGCCGCAACCGCAGCCGTCGGCGGAATAAAATTCAATGATCTCCGCCGCGATGCTTTCGGGGGTGAAGCCGAATTTTCCGGCGAGCACCTTGTAGGGTGCCGACGCGCCGAAGTGATCGAGCCCGATCGCGAGCCCGCCCGCCCCGACGAAGCGGTGCCAGCCGTAGGTGGAACCGGCTTCGATCGACACGATCGCTTCGCAGTCGAACGGCAGGACTTTATCCTGATACTCGAAATCCTGCGCGAGAAAGAGTTCCTGGCTCGGCATCGAAACGACGCGGATCTTGTTGCCATCCCGACGCAGGATCTCCGCCGCGCCGAGCGCGAGGTTGACTTCACTGCCCGTCGCGAGGAGCACCAGTTCAAAATCCTCCTCATCGGAAACGACGAATGCGCCGCGCGCCACGTCGACGTTTGCCGCCGTCTTTTCATCGTAGACGGCGACATCCTGACGCGTGAGCAACAAGGCGACGGGACCGTCCGCCTGGAGCGCGTACGCCCACGCCTGCGCCGTTTCGTGCGCATCGCCGGGACGGATCACCGTCAAACCGGGGATCGAGCGGAGCATCGTGATCTGCTCGACCGGTTCGTGGGTGGGGCCGTCCTCGCCGACGTAGAAACTGTCGTGCGTAAAGACGTAGATCACGTGCAACTGCTGAAGCGCCGCCAGCCGGATCGCGGGTTTCATATAATCCGCAAAGACGAAAAAGGTCGCGCAATAGGGGATCGCCGTCCCGTAAAGCGCCATGCCGTTGGCGGCGAGCGCCATACCGAGTTCGCGCACGCCGAAGTGGAGATTGCGTCCGGCGGGATTTTCCGCCGTGAAGTCGCCGGAATCCTTGATCACGGTCTTGTTGGAAGGACCGAGGTCGGCGGAGCCGCCGAGAAGCGAGGGCACCTGCGCCGCCGCGACCTGCAATGCCGCGCCGCTTGCTGCGCGCGTAGCGACCGCTTTGTCGTACGGTACGCCGGAGGCGATTTTTTCCTGAATGTCCGCCGGGACTTCGCGTCCGAGGAACTGGTAGATCTTGTGGGCGCGCAGGGGATCGGCGTCGAGGAAATTCTGGAAATCTTTTTCCCACTGCGCGGCGGCGGCGACGTTTTCTTTCGCGCGCTCCGCACAGAATGCGCTCACCTTTTCGGGGATCGTGAAAGCGGGCAACTCCCAGTTGAGATTTTTGCGCAGTCCGGCAAGTTCCTCCTCGCCGAGCGGTTCGCCGTGACATTTGGCGAGCCCCGCCTTGGTCGGCGCGCCGTAACCGATCGTCGAATGCCCGATGATGAGCGTCGGGCGGCCGTCGGACTTCTGCGCCTGACGGAGCGCGTCGTCGCACTGACCGAAATCGTTGGCGTTGCCGATCTCGATGACGCGCCAGTTCTGCGCGGCAAAACGCGCGCCGACGTTTTCGGTAAAGGCGAGATCGCAACTGCCCTCGATGGAAACGCGGTTGCTGTCGTAGTAGACGATCAATTCGTCGAGTTTCAAGTGTCCCGCAAGCGAAGCGGATTCCTGCGTACAGCCTTCCATCATACAGCCGTCGCCGCAGATCACATAGATTTTCTGCGCGTCAAAGAGACCGCTCTTGTCCAATCCGGTCGAAGATACGAAATTGCGCTTGGCGATCGCCATGCCGACCGCCGAGGAAAATCCGCTGCCGAGGGGCCCTGTCGTGATGTCGACGCCGTCGGTATGACCGTATTCGGGATGACCGGGCGTGAGACTTCCCCACTGGCGGAATTCTTTGATGTCGTCCATCGTCAGACCGAAACCGAAAAGATGGAGCATCGAGTACAGCAGCATCGACGCGTGTCCGCCCGAAAGGACGAAGCGGTCGCGGCCGATCCACTTGGGATTTTCGGGGTTGAAGCGCAGATATTTGCTCCAAAGCGCAAAGGCGAAATCCGCACACCCGAGCGGCATCCCCGGATGGCCTGATTTCGCCTTTTGGATCGCTTCCGCCGAAAGCACGCGGATGGCGTCGGCGGACAACTTCATCAGCTGCGGATCGTAATTCATCTCATATCCTTTCAAATTTTTCAGTTTTACAACTGGTAAATTACAAGTTTTGCGCTATCTTTTATATAGAACAAATTTGTTTGACGATATTCTCAATGATATAAAGTAACACACAGACCTCTTAAAAGCAAGAACGAAACGAAGATGACCGAAAGATTTATCACTTCTTCCCTGAACAAGCGCGACCCGGCGCGCGAAAACTCGTTGCGTCCGCCCACTTTTGCCGAATTTCCCGGTCAGCAGCGCGTCAAGGAGCAACTGGAGCTTTTTGTGCGCGCCGCCCGCGAACGCGACGAAGCGCTCGACCACATCCTCCTGAGCGGGCCTCCGGGACTGGGCAAGACGACGCTCGCCTACATCATCGCCAACGAGCGCGGCACCCATCTCAAAAGTTCGAGCGGTCCCGCGATCGAAAAACCGGGCGATCTCGCCGGCTTGCTCACCTCGCTGGAACCGGGCGACGTGCTTTTCATCGACGAGATCCACCGCCTCAGCACCGCCGTCGAAGAATATCTTTACAGCGCGATGGAGGATTTTTTCATCGACATCATGCTGGAGCAGGGCGCGGGTGCGCGCTCGGTGCGCCTCAACATCCCCCGCTTCACGCTGATCGGCGCGACGACGCGGCAGGGAATGCTCTCGTCGCCGCTGCGCGCGCGCTTCGGCTTGAATATCCGCCTCGACTATTACGAAACGGAAAGCCTCTGCAAAATTCTGCGCCGCTCGGCGAATCTGCTTGACGTCGAGCTCGACGACGAGGGCGCGCTGGAAATCGCCGGACGCTGTCGCGGCACCCCGCGCATCGCCAACAATCTTTTGCGCCGCGCCCGCGACTACGCACAGGTGCGCGCCGACAAAAAGATCACGGGCAAGGTCGCTTCCGACGCGCTGCAGATGCTCCAGATCGACAGCGACGGTCTGGACGATATGGACTTGCGCATCCTCGAAGTCATCATCGCCAATTTCCGCGGCGGTCCGGTCGGGCTGAAAAACATCGCGGTATCCGTCGGCGAGGAGGAAGATTCCATCGAGGAAGTCTACGAACCCTTTCTCATCCAGCGCGGTTATCTTGTGCGCACCCCCAAGGGGCGTGTCGCCACCCCCAAGGCGTGGCAAAAACTCGGCATCGACCGCGCGACCGGAAGCGACGAATTATTTTAATTTTCAGGAGATTTCACAATGGCACACCCCTGGCTCGGCAAACTTCTCGAATTGCAAACGTGCGATCTGCGTATTTTCACCAACAAGCGGAAACTTGATTCGCTCCCCGGCGACCTCAAGGAACTTCTCGGCAAACGCGATGCGCTGCTCAAGGCGGTCGACGATGCCGCCAAGTGTGTGAAAAAGATCGAACTTGAGATCAAAACGGGCGAATCCGACATCAAAAAACTCGACGAGGACAACCGCAAATTGCAGCAGCAGTCCGCGATGGTCAAAAAGAATACCGAATATCAGGCGATGCTCGCGACGATCGAGGACAACAAACGCAAGACGGGCGAGATCGAGGAAGAGATCCTCGCCAAATTCGACGATTTGGAAAACGCCAAGCGTGAATTCAACCGCGTCAAGCAGGAAAATGCCGCCGCGCTCAAAATGGTCAAAGCCGATTTCGATGACGTCGTCGCCTTTGGCGATACGCTCAAAAAGGAGTTGGCAACTTTGGAAAAAGAGCGTCCCGCCAAGGTCAACGGCATCATTCCGGACGTTTTGCGCCGCTATGCGGCGCTGATGAAAAAACCGGAAACGGGTGCGCCCGTCTGCGTGGTCGAAAACGGCATCTGTACGCGCTGTCACATGCGCGTCACCGCCCAGACTCTCAATCAGCTTCAAAAAGGCGAAGTCGCCGAGTGCGACAACTGTCAGGGGATGCTCTACGATCCGGAGCGCGTCGAACTTTGATCTCTCTGCCGTTTTTCCGATGATGGACGAAACTGATTTTCCCGTCGACGACTTTGCCGCCGATTTTGACATTGCGGATTGCGAGGTCGAGTACGAGGTCGACAAGCGCCCCGACATTTCGACGCTGGAGGAGGGATGCCGTACCTTTTTTTCTCCGGGCGGCCCGTTGCAAAGCGCAATGCCGGACGGCGAAGAGCGTCCGCAACAACTGGAAATGGCGCTCGCCATTTCGCGCGCGCTTGCCAAAGGCGCCAACTGCTGTATCGAGGCGCCGACCGGAGTCGGCAAGAGTTTCGCCTATTTGGTCCCGCTTTTTGAACGTGCGCGTCTGGCGGGCCGCTGTGCGCTGATCACGACGGAAACCATCCATTTGCAGGAGCAGTTGATCGAAAAGGACATCCCGTTTTTAAGCGAAGTGATGGGCATCCCGATCAAAGCCGCGCTCGCGAAAGGCCGTCGCAACTACTTGTGCCGCAGGCGCTTTGCCCTTCTTACCGGAGAGCAGCGCGATGCGCTTCTGCCGCTGCCTTCCCTTGTCGGCGACGTCGCCAGGATCACTTCCGCGCTCGAAAACGGCGCCGGCGGCGAACGCGACGATCCCGATTTCCGCGTCGATCCCGCGACGTGGGATCTCGTTTGCTGTGAAGTCGGCAACTGCCTCGGCGGAAAGTGCGAATTTTTCCGCGAATGCGCTTATATGCGCGCCCGCAGGAAATGGGAGGAAGCGGACATCGTCGTCGCCAATCACGCGCTCTTTTTCACCGATCTCGCGATGCGTTGCGGCGAAGGGACGGCGGGGACGCTTCTGCCCAACTACGGCGCCGTATTGATCGACGAAGCGCACACGCTGGAGGACAACGCCGCCGACCATCTGGGGCTTCATATTTCCAAAGCGGGCGTGTTGCACGCTCTCAACAAACTTTACAATCCCGAAAACGTCCGCGGGCTCCTCGTCCGCAACGGCATCAATCCCGCGCTCCGCGCCGCCGTCGCCAGTTGCCGCGACGAAGCCTACGGCTGGTTCGCCCCCTATGAAAATCTGCTTCAGCAATGCCACGAAAGCGCGCTTGCCGTCAACCGCCCGATCCAGGACAGTCCGAATTTCCAGACGCAGTTGAGCGCGCTGATCGAAGATCTCTCGGTCGCCGTGGAACGCGAGGAAGAACCGGGATACCGCACGGAATTGGAAAGCGCAGTCAACCGCTGCCGCGAAATCATCGACGCCGTCGATGCTTTCCGCACCCGGAAACTGCCCGATACGGTTTACTATGCGGAAAACGAGCGCGCGCAGATCTCGCTCCACGGGACGCCGCTCAACATCGCCGAAGCGCTGGGCGAGATCCTTTTCAATCAGGACTTTCCCGTCATTTTGTGCAGTGCGACGCTGACCGTCCGCAAACACTTCGACTACTACTTTTCGCGCTCCGGCTTCACCAACGGAGAGTCGCTCCGGCTGGATTCCCCCTTTGCGGCGGATCAGGCGCGTTTCCGCGCAGTGCGACGCTTTCCCGATCCCTCGACGCCGGAATTCACCGACGCGCTGATCGGGATACTGCCGGAACTCATCGCCGAAACCGACGGCAAAAGTTTCGTCCTTTTCACCAGTTATCAGCAGATGCGCCGATGCGCCGACGCGCTCCGCGACGAATTTGCCGGCCGCAACTGGCAGTTGCTCGTGCAAGGCGGGGAACTCTCCCGTTATCAGATGTTGAGGGAATTCAAACGCGACGTCAACTCCGTCCTTTTCGGCACCGACAGTTTCTGGACGGGAGTCGACGTGCCGGGCGAAGCGTTAAGTCAGGTGATCGTCACCAAACTGCCGTTTGCCGTCCCGAGCCATCCGCTGATCGCGGCGCGCATCGACCGCATCCGTCAGCAGGGAAAAAGTCCTTTCGGCGAATACAATCTGCCGGAAGCCGTTCTGAAATTCCGGCAGGGGATCGGCAGACTGATCCGCCGCCGCACCGACCACGGGATCATCACCTGCCTCGACCCGCGGCTGCTGACCAAAAGTTACGGGCGGGCGTTTCTGGAATCGATCCCCTATCCGCTGGAGATCATCGGATAGTCACTACATGCCGGCGCGCAATTTTTCGCGGCAGAGCGCGGCGCGCTGGATGTCGCGGTCGTTTCCCGTCAGGATATGCCCGGTCAATTTCTGCAAATGGGCGTTCTGGATGGAGAGCCACAGCGTGTTGACCGTCGCGCAGTCGAGGCGGTCGAAAAGTTTCATATCGACGCCCGCGCGCAATCCGGAAAGATAATTGAGCGCGTCGTTTCCGGTCAGTTTGTAGGCGTAACGCAGGATCCCGAAACTTCTGCCGACGAAATCAAGCCAGCCGTAGCGGTCTTTTTCGAGCAACTGGATCCGCGCGTTGCGCTCGAAATTGATCAACTGGTCGATCACGGCGGAAAAACGCTCGATGATCTCCTCCTCGCTTTCGCCGAGCGTGGACTGATTGGAGACCTGATAGAAATTGCCGCGGTTCTCGCTTCCCTCGCCATTCATGCCGCGGACGGCGAGATTGAGTTTGTTGATCCCCTGGATCGTCGCGCCGATGCGTCCGGAAAGGGTCAATGCCGGCAGATGGAGCATCACCGAAGCGCGCATTCCGGTACCGACGTTGGTGGGACAACTCGTCAGATAGCCGAGTTTTTTATCAAAGGCGAAATGAAGCTTTTTCGCCAGCCGGTCGTCGATGGCGCTTGCCGAAGCGAATAATTCGCGCAGACAGAATCCGGGGGAGATCGCCTGCAAACGCAAGTGATCCTCTTCGTTGATCATCAGCGAAAGTTTTTCGTCTTCGCGGACGATGAGGGCGGCTCCCTGCGGGCGGTCGACGAATTCGCGGCTGGCGAGGTGACGCTCAAAGAGGATCTCGCGGTCGAGCGGAGGCAGATTTTCCATTTCAAAAAGATGAAGTTTCCCGCCGAAACTCCGGCTGTTGACGGCGGAAACGACGCGTTCGGCGACCACGCGGCGGCAATCGGCGTCGGCGGAGGACGGGAATGGAGTCCCGGCAAGGTTGCGGGCAAGCCGGATCCGGCTGGAAATGGCGATGTCGCATCCGGCATCAGCCAAAGCGAGAAAACTTGCGCCGTTTTCAAGCAGGAAATCGACGTTTTTTTCGGGAATCATCACTTTTCCTCCTTTTTCGTCCGGCTTGTCCGTTTGGGTTTCGCGGCGGACTTTTTCACCGGGGCCGCCAGTTTTTCCTCCAGACGGCGGATGTCGTCGCGGCAACGGGCGGCATCTTCGTACTCCTCGCGGCGGACAAGTTCCGCCAGAAGCGTTTTGAGTTTCCGCAACTTGAGTTCGTCATCGCCCTGATCGGCGCGGATGACGCCCGGACGTTTGCCGGCGTGAAGTTTGCCCTTTTGCACCTTGGAGATCACCTCCTCGATCATCGGAGCAAACGCTTCGTAACAATGGGGACAGCCGAGCTGTCCGTTGTGGGATTTGATTTTTTCGAGCGTCCATTGGCAGACGGGGCAGACGATGTGGCTTTCCGGCGTCTCCTTTGCCGTTTCCGCCGGAGCGGCGGCGGAGCCTGTCATTTTTTGAAAAAGCACCTCGGCGAGATTGAAACCGAGCGCGGCGAGCGCGCCGTGCGCTTCCTCGTGCTTGGCGCATTCGGCACACAAATTGGTCTTGACGCGCTTGCCGTTGTGAATCGTTTCGATATGGATCGTCGCTTCATTTTTTTTGCATCGGTCACAAAGCATTTTCATCCTCCTTATGTACGACATTGCCTCCGGCGAGGTGATCGGGTTCGATATGTGCAAAAGAACGCAATATGTTGGCGCGCACGTCGGGAATGCGCTCCGCGAGCGTATCGATCAGCGAACGGAAATAGTGCCGGTCGCCGCCGCGCAACTGCTCCTCAAAGGGGCAGTGGCCGCCGTCGGGCAGATCCAGTTGCGCCGCCGCGTCGGCGATCGCCGCTTCGGGAACGAGGATCAGCGGACGGATGACGCGCACCGCCGCCGCGCTCTGCGGCGGCACCACGGGCGCCATCGACGTCAACCCCTGTCCGCGGCAAAGGCTCATCCAAAACGAGGTGACGGCATCGTCGAGATGCTGTCCCAAACTCAATGCGCCGCACGACAATTCGCGCGCAGTCTTATATAGATGTCCGCGCCGGAGCCGCGAACAAAGGACGCACGGCGCATCCTGCCACGCCTTTTCCCGGATGGCGGCATCGACGTCGCACCTGACGATGTGATGCTCAATGCCGTAACGGCGGCAGAATTTTCCGGCACACGCCGCGTCGAATTCCGGATATCCGGGGTCAAACGTCGCCGCGACGATTTCAAAGTCGATCGGCGCGACCTCGCGCAAATGCACGAGGACGTCGAGCATCACACAGCTGTCCTTGCCGCCGGAAAGCGCGACGAGGATGCGTTCGCCCTGCGCGATCATCCGGAAGCGGACGACCGCTTCTCCGGCGAGACGGTAGATTTTTTTCAAAGCGTCGGAAATCATTTTGCCTTGCGCATCCGTGTCTGCAATTTTTTCAAAGCGATATTCTGCAACTGCCGGACGCGCTCGTTGGTGCATCCGATGGCGAGTCCGACCTCCTCCAATGTGCGGACCGCTTCGCCGTCAAGTCCGAAACGGAGCTGTAAGATACGCCGTTCCCTTTCCGGCAACTCCGACAGCAATTTCAGCAATTCATCAATATCCTCAAGTCGGATCTGCAGTTCGTCCGGGGCGGGGGTACGCTCGTCGGCGATGAAATCGAGAAATTCCGCTCCATCTTCGTCCTCTTTGCCGACCGCGGCGTTGAGTGATTGCATATCCCACCGGGGCGCGTGCCGCAAATGCCGGATCGTCGCCAAAGCCAGACGGCATTTTGCCGCCAGTTCCTCATCGGTGGGGGCGCGATGCAACTCGCAAATCAATTCACGCTCGACGCGCCGGATGCGTTGCCGGTACTGCAGCGTCCCGATGGGGATCCGGACGGTCTGCACCTGTTCGGCGATCGCCTGCCGGATCGCCTGTTTGATCCACCAGGCGCTGTAAGTGCTGAATTTCGCCCCCTTGGCGGGGTCGTAACGCTTCGCCGCTGTCACCAGTCCGCGGTTGCCCTCGGAAACGAGATCCTCCCACGGCAGACCGCGTCCGAGGAAATCGTTGGCGATTTTCAGCACCAGGCGCAGATTTTCCTGAATCAGCAATTCGGATTTCAGGCGATGCTCCGCTTCCGGCGTCAAGGTTTCCTTTTTTTGAAGTTGCCTGCCGACGGGACTCAAATCTGGTCAAGCGCTCCTTTGTAACTCTCAAGGAGATCATCCAATTGGACTTCAAAACCGCTTCCCATGCCGGTAAAGTTCAGTTTTTCCGTCCCGGTTACTTTGCCGACGCAACGGCAAGGCTGATTCTCGAAGAGTTTTTCAAAGGCTCCCCGCTGATTTTCGGGCACCGTCGCCACGAAACGGGCGTTGGATTCCGAAAAGAGCACATCGGCGGCGGCGCAGTTTTCCTGCGGGATCGCCGCAAGGTCGATCGCCGCGCCGAGCCGTCCCGCCATCGCCATTTTGGCAAAAGTGACGCCGAGACCGCCGAGCCCGGGAGTCGCCAGCGCATTGACGAGATGGTTTTTGGTCGCTTCGATCACTTTGCCGTAAAGCGCGAGGGCGGCGTCGGCATCGACTTTGGGCACGTCGTTGCCGACGGCGTCAAGCATATTGAAGTATTCCGAACCGCCGAGTTCCTTTTTGGTCGTGCCGAGCACGTAGACGAGGTCGCCTTCCTGTTTGAAATCCAGCGTCTGCGAGCAGCGGATGTCGTCCATTTTGGCGATCACGCTGAAAAGCAGCGACGGCGGGATCGAGATCTTGCGGCCGCCCTTGGTGCTGTCGTTTTTCATCGAATCCTTGCCGGAAATGCAGGGTACGCGGTATTTTTTGGTGAAATCGTAGAGCGCCTGATTGGCGCGCACCAGTTGAGCAAGTTTGTATTCGCCGTCGGGAGTCTTTTCGCTCTTTACGGGGTCGGGCCAGCAGAAGTTGTCCAATCCGGCGATCTTGCTCATCGAACCGCCGACCGAGAGGATGCGGCGCACCGCAAGGTCGATGCTCGAAGCGGTCATCCAGTAGGTGTCGATGTCGCTGTAACGCGGCAAAATCGCCGAAGAAAGCACGATGCCCTCGGTCGAAAGCGGCGCGATCATCGTGACCGTCGCGTCGGAAGCGACGTCGCGGCAGACGCCGATGTACGGCTTGATGACGCTCAGCCCTTTGACTTCGTGGTCATACTGGCGCGCCTTGTATTCGTCGCTGGCGATGTTGATGCGTCCGACCATTTTGACGAGGTCGTCCGCGAGGTCGCGTCCGCTGTAAACCGGGTCGTCGAAATGCGGTGCTTTCCACGTCGCCGTCAGATGCATCTTGGGCAGTCCCTCGTGCATGAATTTCATGCTCAACGCGCCGACCGTCCTGCCGTCGTACAAGACGTGGAAAATCCCGTCGTCGGTAAATTCCCCGAGCACGGAAACTTCGACGTCGCGCGCCTTGGCGAGCGCCTGAAATTCCGCGAGTTTTTCCGGCGGCACGGCGAAACTCATCCGCTCCTGCGCTTCGGAAACGAGGATCTCCCACGGCTGAAGTCCGGCATATTTGAGCGGCGCCTTGGCGAGGTCGATGCGGCAGCCGTTGGTGACTTCCGCCATTTCGCCGACGCTGGAGGAAAGACCGCCCGCGCCGTTGTCGGTGATGAAACGGTAAAGTCCGCGGTTGCGCGCTTCGATCATGAAGTCGCCGAGTTTTTTCTGGGTGATCGGGTCGCCGATCTGAACCGCCTGGACGGGACTGCCCTTGTGCAGTTCCTCACTGGAAAAAGTCGCGCCGTGGATGCCGTCCTTGCCGATGCGTCCGCCGCCCATCACGATCAGATCGCCGGGCTTGATCGTCTTGTCGGCGCCGGAAATGCCGTTGATCTTTTTGGGCAGCACGCCGACCGTGCCGCAGTAGACGAGCGGTTTGCCGATGTAGCGGTCATCGAAGTATTCCCAGCCGTTGCCGTAGGGGATGCCGCTCTGGTTGCCGCCGTCGATGACGCCCTGATGGACGCCGTCGCGCAAACGGCGCGGATGCAGAAGGCTTTCGGGTACGAGTTCGGGGTCGCAGAAAGGCGAGCCGAAGCAATATCCCCAGACGTTGATGAGCAATTCGGCGCCCTGTCCGGTGCCCATCGGGTCGCGGTTGACGCCGACGATGCCGGTCATCGCGCCGCCGTAGGGATCGAGCGCGGAGGGGCTGTTGTGCGTTTCGACCTTGTAGGCGACGTCGCAATCGGCGTTGAAGTCGATGACTCCGGCGTTGTCCTTAAAGACGGAAACCAGATAATCAAGTTCCTTGGCGAGTTCCTTGGTGCCTTTCTGGACGAAAGTCTTGTAACAGCTGGAAATATGGCTCGAAGTGCCGTTTTCAAGGTCGTGGTAATCGATCTCGGCGCTGAAGATCTTGTGCTTGCAATGCTCGCTCCAGGTCTGGGCGAGGACTTCCAGTTCCAGATCGGTCGGCTGTTTGGTCAACTGGTACGCGGAGCGTTCCGTTTCCGTGCGGAAATAATTCTGAATGGATTTCATCTCGTCGATCGAAAGCGCAAGCGTGCGTTCGCGGCTGATCTCCATCAGTTTTTCGTCGGAAACTTCAAGGTCGATCGTGCGGACGTCCACCTTTTCGGTCGAACCGGCGCGCGGCAGATTGAGCGGGACGCCGTGCGCGGCGATCTCGTCGGCGGAAAGCACGCGGACGCTCTGGATGAGCAAGTTGGCAAGCTGTTTGGTGCCGACTTTTTCGGCGAGTTCGCGCGTCGCGTCGCCGTTGAGCAGATATTCGATGCTCGAAGCGACGAATTCATTTTCCGTGAATTTTCTCCCGAGCACGTCGGACGCGGCGTCGCGGAGCGTGCGCGCAACGTTATCGGTCACGCCTGGAAGAAATCCGACGGCGATCAGGAATTTGCCGGTAAGTTCACCGGGGTAGTTCGCCGACTTGCGGTCGCCGACCTGATAAAACTGCACCACGTCGTTGCAGAGCAGTTTCGCGAGTTTTTCCGCCTCGTCGGGAGTGATGTCGGCGTCGATCGTATAGACATTGCGCGTGCGCACGTTTCCGCAATCGACGTGATAAAGTTCCGAAATCTGACGGGACAACTTCTCGCCGCGGGCGTCACGCCATTGCGGGAGCGGACTGATCTCAATTCGATAAATAGCCATCTTCAAATCCGTTTTATGGGGTTGATGATCCGGTAAAATTATTTTCCGAGCGGAAAGACTCGAGATAAAACTCGTGACTTCGCCGGTAACGTTCCGCATTGGACTTGCTCAAACTTTTGCTGACATACTCGCGGTAACGCGCCACGCGCGGAGAGACCCGGTCAAAAAAGGCGCGCATCTGATTGACCATCATGATTTCGGACGCGGTCATCTCCTCTTCGCTCGAAGCGTATTCGCTGTCGTCGCGCAACGGGGAAAAATCGTGGATGTCTTCGCTGTTGCGGGAAAGTTCCGCCTCGAAACCGACGAAACTTTCCAGCGCGTCGGCGCCCGCATCGAGCAAGTGGATGAATTTCAGGAAACTTTCTTCGCGGCGCTTGGTATCGGGACTGGAAAGGATCGAAATGATCTTTTCCGTATCCCTTGCGATGCGCCGGAGCAGTTGCTTGGTGTAAAAATAAATCGCCCGGCGCCCTTGCCGCGAAAGCGAAAAGAGTTCCGCGCGAAGCAGTTCCGTGATCCGGTCAAAGGCGGCGTTGCGCCGCCCCATCAGCGGGATGAGATTCATTTTGATCAGATGATCGGTGCGCCCCCGGGGACGGAATGCGACGTCGCCTTCCGGTTCGAGCGCATCGAACCGGCGGCGACGGGAATTGCCGATCAGCAGACCGAATTTCATCAGGCGTTGTAGCTGAATTGGAATGCGCGGCAGGCTTTGACCGTATCGCGGATCTGGGCGATCAGCGCTTCGGGCACTGCGGCATTGGTTGTCATCACCGAGAGCGAACGGCCGGATCCCAGATCCTGCGGCGCACGGATGTCGATGATGTTGATCTTGTTTTCACCGAGAATGCCGGAGATCCCGGCGATGATGCCCGGCGCGTCCTGGTACTCGACAAAGAGGTGGTTGCCGCAGGGATCGAGGTAAAGCCCCTCGAAATTGCCGATGCGCGAGATCATCAGGCGGTTTTCGGCGATGGTCCCGCGGACGCTGACGCGGTAGATCGGATCGGCGCCGCCGAGCAAGTCGACGGTCAGCGATTCCCCGTAATTCTTGGTGTTGTCGACGTCGCGGTTGACCAGTTCGATGCCGGCGCTCTCCAAAGCCTTGGCGGCGTCTTTCGGCGCCTGATCCGCGAATTCCGCCGAGATCGCGGCGGCGATCGCTCCGGTCAGCCACGGACCGAATTTGGCGAGATCACCGTAGAAACTGGTCTCGATGCGCGAGACGTTGACCGTGCCGAGATAACTCTTGGCAAGCGACGCGACGGCAAAGGCGAGTTTCTGGTATTTGGCGTCGAGGCCGTCGGGGAGCGCCTTGTTGACGACCGCGCTCGTGATGCCCTTTTCAAAGTAGTCGCAAGTCTGCTCGGCGGCGCGGCAGGCGGCGTTGAAATTCGCCTCAAAAGTATTGGCTCCGAGGTGGGGCAGCATAATGTCGGCGATGTCCTTGACGCTCTTGTCGCCGGCGGCGTCCTTGGGATAGACGTCGTTGCAGAAAATGATCTTCTTTTCCGCCTTGACGGCGCGCAGATCATCCTCGTTGATGATGCCGCTACGCGCGCAGTTGACCAGCATCGCGCCCGGTTTCATCAAATCGAAAAGACGGCGGTTGATCATACCGCGGGTCTCGTCGTTTTCGGGGATATGCAGCGTGATGCAGTCCGCCTGGGCAAAAATCTCTTCGACCGTGCAGAGCTTGACGCCGAGTTTTTCGGCGAGCGCGGGCGAAAGGAAAGGATCGTAACCGAGGAATTTCGTCTCGAATCCGGCGAGCCGTTTGACGACCAGTTGCCCGATGTGACCGAGTCCGAGGATGCCGACGGTCTTGCCGGTGAGTTCGCGGCCCATGAATTTGCTCTTTTCCCACAATCCGGCGCGGGTCGAGATGTCGCCGGGCACGACGTGGCGGAAAGCGGCGAGGATCATCGCGACGACTTCCTCGGCGACGCCGTTGGAATTAGCGCCGGGGGTATTCATCACGTCGATGTCGCGTTTGCGCGCATATTTGATGTCGATGGTGTTGAATCCGGCGCCCGCGCGGACGATGAGCTTGAGTTTCGGAAGCGCGTCGATCACTTCGGGGGTGACTTTTTCACTGCGGACGATCAGGACTTCCGCGTCGGGGTTGTTTTTGATCTGCTCCTCAAGCGGCGTCGCCGCATCGAGCACGACATTGTAGCCGCGCTCCGTCAGGATCGCCGCCGCCTGCTTGTCCAATTTCGTCGGAATCAGCACTTTGCGCATTTTTCAGAACTCCTTGTTTTGGCAAAATATTCAAAAAGATATTTTTGATTTCCGTGTGCTTTAATATAACACGCGCGAGGCGTTTTTGCAAGATTTTTTACGCGACGCGCCGCCTTTTTCCCGAAAAGGTTGACAATGTTTCCCTTGGATGGAAAGTTTTTCCTGAAATCTTTCAGAAAAGGAGCGTTTTTATGATCTCATTTCCCCAAAGCGTCACATTGCTTCATCCGGAACCGCCCTCCGGCGGAAATTCCGGGATCACCTCGACGGCGGCATCCGCCCTGATCGTGCGGGAAGAAAGCGAACTTGCCGACGATCATCACGGCAAAAAAAGCAAGATCACGTTGCTGATGCCGTCAACGGTTGCACCGCAAGCGGGCGACCGCATTTCCTGTCTGGGCAGAACTTATGAGATCGTCCATATCCGGCGTTGCCGCGACATCGGCTCCGGCAATTTTGTTTTCCGCATTCAGGCGGTTTATTGAAAAGGGGAGAAAAAATGAGCAGCGATCAAATTCTGCTGAAGATCCAGCATTATCATTACGACGTCGTTTTCGGCAACTGCGATCTTGCGCCGCTGGCGAATGACGTCGTCATTTCCTCAAAACGAAAAATCTACGACGCCGATCTCTTTATCGGTCAAAGCGTCGACGAAAACGATGTATTGCTGTGCGAAGAATTGAAGATCCGCGTCACCAGCAAAAATATCGCCGGCGTCGTGCCGCTGCTGCAGCAACTGACCAACGGACACTCTTTGCCGGAGGAGGAATTAAGACTTCTCCCGCGTCATCCGCAGGGACTTGCTTTCAGTTTTCCCCGCGCCCGGCTGACGGGCGGCGATTTATGGCAACTCAACACCGGAGACGATCAAGCCATCACGCTGGAATTTCTCGCCCGCGCCGACACGTCCGGCAGGACTGTCCAAATGCTTTAAAAACGGAAAAACGCGCTTATTTCAGCACGACATCGTCATCCAGCAGATCAAAGAAGAAGATGCCGCAGATGAAGTCCGCGATCTGCAACGGATGGACCGCTACGCGGACCGCCGCGCCGCAGGAAACTTCCGCGCCGATCTCCCACCAGTCACGGGAACCTTTTTTCCAGTCGTAACCGTAATCCGCCGGAGAGCAAAGCCACTCGTAAGTGTAGAAAGTTGGCTTGTAGGTCGCCTGGATGTCCGTGCCGGGCACCGGCCAGACGGAAGAATTCAACCGCCAGGGCAGGTGCTCGTTGTAGGTGCTTCCGTTGTCGGGCACCGGATACCCCCATGCAAAGGGAATAAGCAATGTACTGAGGCGCGGCAGATTGACAACTTTGTCGATCTGGTAATCTTCGCATCCGACGTAGAGGAAATTGACGTGATACCCCTGCTCCATCGTGATGCCGTAATGACGGTTGACGTCTTTGCGCAACATCAGATTGAAACTGTCACCGCAACTGAAATCGATCGCGCGGGTCACGCGCGCTTCCGCTTTCACGCCGCCCAAACCGATGCCCAGCGAAACAATATCGGTCAAATCAAGGATCCGGTTGGGCAACCACATCAAAATGGTTTTACCCACTCCGGCGGAAGCCGAAAAACTCAAGACGCAGGTCAACAGGGCGATAACACCGAATTTTTTCATAATAACCTCTTTTGGTTGCGGGTGATTGATTTTCCGTCCATTAACTGGAGTAAATGTAGCACATCACAATGCTGTTGTCAAGCCACCTGACTGCCGGATTGATGGAAAATGTTTTCATTCACTTCCGACGTGACCTTTCTTTTTCGCAAGATCGGCATCTTTTTCGCAATTTTGGTGATTGAATTCCGGTGAAATCAGTATTAGGTTATATTATGACGCAAAACCGGACGAAACGGATCCCGAACCCAAACGCAAGGAGCAATTATGAAAAAATCATCGGGGATTTTATGGGTGGCGCTGTGCGCCGTGCTGTTGACGGCGGGACCGCAGAAAATGGCACCGACCGTGGGCACCAAAGGCCCTCTCATCGCCGTTCTGAATGGCGGCCGCCCTTATCTCGGAAACGAGATGTGCAATATGCTGATCAAAGCCGGTTGCCGCGGCATCAACGTCAACGGGACTTATCTTGACGGTTTTTCCGGCGCACCGATCCGCATCAATATGACCGACAAGGTCGAACCTACCCCTTTTGACGGCATCACGCCGCTTTTGAAAAGGCTTGCTGGCAAGAAACTTGTGATTTTTCACGACATCCCCGCGGATTCAATGAGCCGGATGTTGACAAAGGAGCGCATCGCAAAACTCCGTCAATACGTTGAAAACGGCGGCAACATCCTCTTTACGCTCGACTGTCCCAATGAAGTCGGCGACCTTCTGCCGCTTGAAATGGAGGAAGCGGGAGAGGTGGAAATGCCGCTTTTCGCCGACCGTCCGGCAGGCGAAGATTTTGCGTTTTTCCCCGAAAAGATTCCCGTTTACCGGGCGATCCACCCCGGTTGCGCGGTCGACGGCGCAGTTGTTTTGAGTGTGATCCGCGATGAAAAAGGCAACGAAGTCGCGCCTTTCCTCGTCCGCAAGTCGATCGGCAAAGGCACGGTCACCTTTCTGAATGCCGAGATCGCCTTTGCGCGGCAGATGAAAGAATTTTCCAACTGGGCGTATGGAAAAGCGTTTTTCATCGCCGTCGCCGGAAATTGCGCCAAGATCAAAGTCAATGTCAATCCGCTCATCCAGAAAATGCAGGATATTCCCGCGCGGCAGGAGATCGGGGAAATCGCCGTCGATGTAAAAATTCCGCAACTTGCTGTTGCAGAAGATGTTGACGCGCCGAAAATCACGGGAAAAACCGCCGTGTTTTCCAACGGTTGCCGGCTGACACTCGCCGCCGACGGCAGCGTTGAAATCATCTATCCGGGCAAAAAAGACGCGTTGATCCGCAACTACCGGATTCCCGAAATCAGTTATTCCACCGACCGCACCCTCTTTGACGCGGCGACGGCGGAAGCGACTGACGGAGCGGCAAAGGTGACCGCCGCCGGCATCAAATGGCAAGTTGCCGGCTTTGCCGCCGACGGCAAATGCGCCGTCATCACCTACCGTGCCAAAGATTCCGAGATGCGCTGGATCTTCACCGCCGGCAAACTTGCCCTTGACGGCAGGGAATACACGGGCATCGCCGACCGCGTTGACGTCGTCAAGTGTCCGCTTTACATCAACAAAATCGTTTTCACTTCGGAACTCGCGCCGGAAAAACCGCTTTTCGCGCGCCGTTACGCCTGCTATCAGCCGCCACGCGGCTACCACGATTTCGACATGACGGGCAAAACGTCGGCGGACACGTCGCTCTGGGGCGTTTTCGGCAGCGGTCAGCCGTTTGAACTTGTCGCCTGCGAAAATGCCGTTTTTCTCGCCGGCATCGATGAGGCGCAAGCCGTTTCCACTCAACTTTTCCGCAAAAAAACCGACAAGGCGATCACGCGCATCCGTCATCACGGTTTCGGTCGCGTCCACGCTCCCGTGGCGAGCAAAAACTACTGGCACTGGTACGATGTCGGCGCCGAACGCGGACACAACGAATATCTGGCGATGTATCAATATATGCGTCAAAATCTGCGCCGCAAGGCGGGATTGAAAGAACTCCCCGCCTATCCCTGCGTTTCCGTCGTTCATCAGGTCAGCGCCGAGGAGCAGGAGATCGTCCGCCAAACCGCAGCAAAAGCGGGTTACCGTTTCTTCAAACTCATCGGCTGTGAAGAGCCGGCGGACGTTTCTTTCAGCGCAAGCCGTTTCCCGTTGATCCGCGAAATGCGCGATATGGGAATGCGTTCTCACATCTGGACTGCCGGAAGTTACGTTCAGGGCGACGGCGGCTGGATCTACAATCATCATCCGGAATGGTTCGTCCGCGACAAGGACGGCAAGATCTTCGCCTACGGCGACGGACGCTATCCTGTCATCGACATCAACGATGAAGCATACGGCAAATGGTTCCGCGAACTCGTCACCCCCGCGCTCGACGCCGGCATCGGCTGGGTCTACCGCGATATGGACGGCGCGGCTTCCGACACCGTCAACTATGCCCAAAAGGAAAGCCCCAACGGACTTGCGGCACAGATCGAATTGTACCGTTTCTTCCACGAAAAGGATTGCCGCGTGGCGATCGAGGGGATGAATCCTCTGGTGATCGACGAAAACTGGTACCGCCCCGCACTCTACACGCCGTTTGCCGGGATCGAATTCTGCCTCGTCGGCGGTGCGCCGTGGGGATGGTTCTACGAGGGGCTGGAACTGGACTTTTTCCGTTTGGGGATGTTCGATTGCTTCCCGATCACGGAGTTTTCCGGTTACACTTTCCGCTTTGAACGTATCAAGGACGAACTTGTCCGCGCCGACCGGATGGTGAGTCTCGTGCCGAAATTCAACGAAGCGCTCGATCATGTCGGAATGCCTTTCATCCGTGAAACGGCTTTCGGCACGACGTGGATGAGCGAAAAAGGCGGCGCGCTTTTCTTCTGGGATCCGGTGGAAAAAGTGACCGTCAACCTGCCCGACGGCTGGAAGATCCGCGGCATCGACGGCAACGTCCTCACTGACGTCAAAGCCGACGCGATCTATCTTTTAGAGAGGAAGTAACGGCTTGTTGTCCCCTTTTTAAATTAAAAAATCCGGTCGGATCGACCGGATTTTTTATTTTAAAGAACTGCTCCGTCCTGTTTTCTACGGTTGCAAATATCGGATCTCCAACTTTGTCGGCCGCTTCCAGTCGCCGGACTCCCGGAAAACATTGACATCGGCGAGATGAACGATTTTGTGATTTTTCAACTCATAATAAGCCGCCGCCGTCTCGCGGGCGCCCAGTTGATGACCGATGATGATCCCGACCTTGCCGTTATGCATCATAAAACCGGGGGAACCGAAAACATAACCGATTTTCCGCCATTTCCCGCTGATTTGCTGAAAAATGAGCCATCCCTCGCCGCCGGAACCGCATTCGCCGCTGTAAAGAAAAAGTTCCCGTCTGCCGTCCCCGTCAAGATCGACGCCGAAGTATTCGATTTCCAGATTGCGTTCGCGCATATCGACCGCCTCGACGATGTCCGCGTCATAGCCATCCTGAAACGCCCGGGGCAAATCGTTGAAATGGGTTGTCGCCGCAACGTAATGATGTCCGTCGATCGCCGCCGCCGCGAGTTTCGCGGCAAACATCGCCGGTTCAGCGGGGATCGTCCACCGTGGCGGCTCCGGCAAATTTCCCGCCGCGACCGGGAAGACGCCGCAACACACCAGTAAAGACAATATCGGCAAAAAGAATTTCACGATATACCCTCCTCTTTTCACTTATCGGACAAATTTAATCTACCCGAGCAAACAATTCCGCAGAAAGTGCGCTTAAATCATCTCTTCAACGCTCTTTTGATTTGCTACACAACATACGCCACAATCTGCGCCAAAAGATGTCACACCCCCAAAATTTTCCCCAAAACTCCCAACGAAAAGGATCCTCTAAAAATTTTTAGATAAAAGTTACATCCAAAACTTCAAAACGATCGCAGTGACAATTGCGATAATACTCAACATCAACGCGACAATGGCGAGAATCGCGACACTTCGATTCGCCTTGGCACTTTTCTGCAATTGTTACCGAATCTCTTCCAGCTTCAAACTCAAAACACGGATTGCTTCTTAATTTTCTTGAATGCGTTGTTGCAAAACATCATAACCTTCTTGAATGTCTCGCTCTAAAGCATCGTAATGTCCCCTTGGTTTGATGCCGAATTGTTCTCATTCTCTCCGTTAGAGGTTGGCTTTCGGAAAAGCCATTTCCACGGCCATAGCGGATTTACGATAGTCGTAATCAACGACGAGGTTGGCAATGTTACCGACCTGACGGAAAAACTCGGTTACAAGCCCCCATATGTTACAAGAATCCTTTCCCTGAACAACCTCGCTCCCGACATCGTAGAATCTATCCTCGCCGGAACAAAGTCCAAAGGTCGTCCATCGAAAAGATCAACCGCCCTGTCCATTCCAGAGGACTGGAACAAGCCATGGAGACTTTACGGCTTCCCGGTAATCCCCCCTACAAACTGACGACAGGAGAAATCTTGCGGCCTTTTTTCGTTTCGGAGGTCACTGTCGCGCGAGTTCGCTACTGGAGCGGGGGGAGAAAGATAATTGCTTGTCGCGAATGAATTTACTCTTGCAAACGGGTCATAATGTATTCCAGCAGAGTTTGTCCAAGTGGGATTAATTCGTTTTTATCGGAGGGAATAAACTCATATATCATGTCTTGAGAATCACAGAGAATGTAGTCGCCATCGCCCTGATTGTCGACCACAAATTTTCCTCTTGATACAGGGAAATCAGCATGTAATATGGCAGTTGTCTTGACAAGGTCAGAATCTAATTTCTGATGTTCATTAACCCCATACATCTCGTTCGAACCACGAGCAAGATAACCGAATTCAAGAAGATAACACTTCAACTGTGTCCCCAAAATGCATCCCAATTCTTGCTGAACCACTTGAAGTGTAGATGCACTCGCGGGAAATTTAGAAAATTCAACCCCTGCAATGTTTTTCTCAATAGATTCCTTGAAAGCGCTCATAATTAGTTACCTCCTTCCGCGCGACTTTTCCAATGTTCTGCGCGTTCTTGATTATACTGCGACTTTGCACCAACTTTATGTCGCCAACTCTCTCCGTCATTTGGGTGGAGAGTCCCGTGATTACCATCTCCATGTTCAGAGCTCTCGGATAATTCAACGAATGGACCATTTTGATCCTGTCCCATATGATGCAACTCGATTTTTTCTCCCGTTTTTGAATCAATAGGGGATCTCCCTTCTGCAGCAAGTTCCCTGTTTGTCTTTCCGGTTTTGGGATCAATATAGTCCCAATCTATGTCCTTGACTAAGCAAGGTCTACCATTTACGACTTCTTCATGCAACCCCGCATTTTTATAAATTTCATATTGCTCCATAGAGTCAATATGATTTACAATTTCATCAGACCAACCTGTTTCATCTTTGATCTGTTGTTGCTCTGCATCACTCAATCCTTCATTTTGCTTTTTCGTCTCATCTTTTATATCATCTTCAGAAGGGGCGTCAGCTTCAGAATTATCACCAGTCGTGTCGTAACTATCGTATGAATCCTGAACGTTGGGAGCGTCTGGAATATCATTGGGATTTGGAGTTCCATCCCCCTTTTCGTTGACTTTAGTTTCTTTTGATTTATCTTCGAGCCCATCCACATTGGTGGAATTCGTCTCGGATGCTTTTGTAGCAACATTTTCTGCCGCCTCGACAAATTCACTCATTCTCTGAGTCCTCCTCGTTTAGTTAAAATATTTACACCATTTGTCCACACGTTGAAACTGAGAATTCCAAAATGTAGCATCAGTTTGCTTAACGGAGGAACAGGTTGAAAATATAAGCAACAACAGTTCGTTGTGCAAACTTCGATCTGCCCATGTTGCGCAACGGAAATCATCGGAAATCATTTTTAAGATTGATGAAGTCCATTTTTCTGGTTCGTCTTTACAAGATTGCTTAGAATTTGCTGCAAGGACATCCAACTGTATAAGTTGACGTATGCATACATCAATATTGTTTTCCGGGTCGTCTTCTAGTCTTTGGACGATTTCGGGAAAATAATTGAGTGCGGTGCTAAAATTCTCCTTGTTAATTGCTTGTGCAGGATTCATCCGAAACGACAACATATCCTTCAGCAAGGCAATTTTGATATCCATGCAAATATTGGAAGGAACCTTTTTTTCGGAAAGTACGAATGGTTTCTTCAATTTTGCGGGAAACTCTTCTATCTTGCAAAGAACCGCCTCTTGCCAATTATTTTGGTATATGGCGGCACAACCTGTTGCCAAACGAGCCAGTTCTTCTATTTGAGAATCCTTTAGATTTGCGGCCCTCCCAACAAGCATACGATCATCCCAATCCGGCAGACGAAGAATAATCTTGGTATTGGTATTTCGAATGACGGATTGGTCCAAAAGACCGGGGGCTTGATCTGCAATTATGAAGCCTTCTCCATATGTGCGCATTTCGGCGATTGAGTTCGAAAGCATCTCAACAGATTTTGCCTGTAAATTTCCTGTATCACCAGATGTACTCAAAGGGGATTTTCTCAGTAGATTATGTGCCTCCTCCAGGATTGTAACATGTTGGAGCGTAGCATTAGGTTCCGTTCTAGCGGAAACTCGATATTCCTGCAAACGCATAAACAAAATTCCCATAATCAAAGCCTTTGTTTCGGCTGATCCAACTCGTGAAAGGTCGATGATGGTTGATTCATCAAACAGTTTTTTTTCCGGCAATTCATCCTTTGAGAAAATGTTTCTAAAATAACCATTCGTCAAGGATTTTACTCGGGTAACGAGGGAACCGACATAGTTGCTCTTAACTTCAGAAGAGTAGCCAGATGATTCGATCGTCTTTGGAAGTATTTCCAACAGGTCGGCGAAATCGGGGAAAATTGGTTCTCCAAACTTATTGATAGAGGTTTCCAAATCCCAGCCGTATTTCAAATAAACCATCTCAACGGCATCTTTAAGCATCGCCGGCATTGCTGCGTACATGGGCCAGACAGCATTCAATATTTCAATAAGACGATCAATATGCTCAATAACATGTATTTTTTGAGAAGGAAACTTGAATGGGTTAATTCTAAGCACATCTGTTTCCATATAATTGGTGCCGAATGTATTGACGTCTTTTCTTCCTCCGAATACTTGTTTATACTCCCCCTTGGCAGGTTCAATGACCAGAAAATTTTTGCCGATTCCAATTAATTCATGAATAATTTTATATATGGCATTAGATTTGCCAGAACCTGTGCTACCAGTCACAAAAGTATGAGAGCATAAAGAGTCAACATTGATTTCGACGGGCAAATGAGATTCATCTTGTCCAAGATGACTGATTTTTCCCAAAGGAATTTTTGCACCGGTTATCCTATCGAGAGTAGATACAGCGCGACCAAATTTGGCTATTTCAAATACGGGTACAGACGGAATCGATTTTTGGGGTAAAGACATTCCGGATGCAAGTTCCTTAGTGCTGACCATTGAAGTCGGGGAAAAGAAGCTATCAGTGTCTCTGAGATAAAACTGTGGATGCTCATATCGAGAAATGCTTCCTAATACTGCATCGAACTTTTCGGCATCAGAACTTCGTTTCCACAGGGATATCGCTCTCCTTCCTATACCACTTGTTTTTCCGCTAAGTATGCCAGCACAAATATTAACACCTAATTTAGTAACATTTTCATTTGCTGCAAGGAAATAAACTCCGAAATTCCACATCCCATAATTCTTGCAATCACGAATTCTGACCAAATGTTCGTCAATAGTGGACATGAGTTCCATTACCTGACGATTCTTAATTGTCCGTTGTCTTACTTCAGATGTAGAGAGCGATTGAGAAACTGAATTTTGAGCAGATTCAGATATGCCTTGATTAATTGAATTGGTTTCGCCCTCTGTTACCCCTTCAGAAGTCATCGTCATCTTTGTATTTGTTGATGCGTAGCCAACGGTTGTAGCATTTCCGACAGAGGCTCCAGCATTCACCCCGACACCAAAAGGAGCAACGGAAACACCAGCATTAGCGCTGACAGATGTTGTATTGGCAATAGATTTTGTTGAGGAATGAGAAGTCCCCTCAGATTTCATATGGGTCGTAGAGTGACTGACTGCACGACCAACGCTTTCAGAAAGGGTTTTCCCAATAGTTTCGCTGAATCCGTTCATTTCGGTTTGCCCAACTGAAATCATTTCTTGCTCCAAAACCGAAAGTGCTGAGTATAAATTTGTGTAATCAAGTTCAAGCGTCTCAAGTTTCTCGCGGGACACGGGTTCGGCAATAAATACCGCATAATAATTTTCTTTCCCCATGCCATCGATAATTTTTTCCAACCCTTGAACAAATCCGATTTCTTTGTCTGTTTTTAAGGAAGGAATCCCTGAAATACAAGCGATTGACTGAATCTTGTCTTTGTTGTTAAAATTATTAAAAATCTGTCGAAGAATAGGCTTTTCAGTTGAGTCCTTTACACGTTCCATCCTCAGCCCAGGGAAATTGCTTTTGAAAGAGTTTTCAAGTGTCGGCAAAGATGTATTCATGCCGCTTTCAGTTTGATTGTCGCATGTGCCTATAAAAACTTCTGTTTTCCCATTCTCAGAGGAAAGTAAGATAAATAATCGTGCATCGGTCTCATTGAGTGTCGCATAAACATTTGTTAGCTTGTCAAGGTTATTCTCTTCAGGGTCATAAACAATCTTTGAAAGTCTGCAAACGCCAAGAGTCTGCGTAATGATTTCATCAATTCTTCTGTCATTTCGCATGACCTCATAAGAGTGGATGTAATCCAAAAAACGCCTATTGATGATTGCATCACAGTTGATTATAGACTGAGTCAGGAGCATATTTGTAACAGCAGGAGTAGCCATAGTAGTTTCCTTTATTGTTTATTGCTCATTTATCTTTGAAAAAGCGTAACCAATTGCCCCTCCAATTACAGACGCGCAAAAAAACAATGCAACGGCACGATGGCAAAATATTCCCAATGCAATTCCACCAACCCCACCGATTGCAACGCCTCGAATAGTGTAATAAAGGGCGGGACGTGGCATACGTTTATTTTTACAACCTGCGCAAGATGATTGTGGGGGTAGGGTATTCTGCGTATGCTTATCAGATCCTGAGGGATGGAGAGAATCCTTTAGCCTACACATTTGCTCAACCTTGACACGAGAAAAATTCACATTAAGACGCGAGATTCCCTTGTCGAACTCATCTATGCTCAAATCAAGAGACAAGCCGTTGTCTTCAGCAAAGAGATTTTTGCCAGCGGCAGAAAAAGTATCTGCAATCAACGAAATCTTTTTAGAAATTTCTGCTCCAGTGAGGCCATCCCTCTCCGCAAGGAGGTTGCAGATACGTGAGCGTGTTCTCACGATATCAAACGAATTTACTGCCTCATCAAGTAGCCCTAAATATGCTGACATTTTGATTCCTCCAGAATTAGAATAGATTTTAGACGGGGCTCAAAATCACGAAGCCACTCAAGTCTTTTCTTTGCTAATCCTTCCTGTTCCTCGGCATTCCTTTTGTCGTTTGCTGCTTT
This sequence comes from Victivallaceae bacterium, assembly GCA_024405735.1. Classification (GTDB taxonomy): domain Bacteria; phylum Verrucomicrobiota; class Lentisphaeria; order Victivallales; family Victivallaceae; genus UBA1784. The sequence goes on from JAKSOF010000003.1 coordinate 137,899, forward strand.
TTTGAGAACACGATTACGCTCCTCCAGTTTTTCATCGACAGCAGACATTTTTGCAAGCAAAACCTCCTTCGCCATACGAATGTTATCACCGGCCTGCTTGTCAAAATTACTGATACATTGATCAATAAAATCCTCAAGCTTTGGAATCACTTCATCTATGATGCTCTTTCGCGTGATTACCTTTGTTTTGTAAGAACCATTACTCGTCGATATGTCGTAATCCCGAAACGGATTTTCCAGTAAAAAGATTCCCCAAAACTTGTCTGCTCTTGTCCGTTTACGACGGTGGGTAATGGAACGTTTTCTTTCCACAGAGCGTCCATGGGTTTCAATTAGAACAGTGATGTTAGGAATTTCAAGAGTTGCTACCTGCAAGGCTTTCAACTCCGGGAAATCATCACGGGTCCACACTGATTCTAATAATTTTTTGATATACTTATTATAGTCGGCTTCCCATTGACGCAAGACAGAATGATAGTCGTTTGAGAGGGATTCATTCAATGTCGTTTGAATTTGATCACACAGTTTTTTCCCTTTTTCCATACAAGACTTGTATTTATCTTTTGCCTCGCTTTCCTCCATTTCGTCAGGAAGATTTTCTAATTCGTGCTGGATGCTGATTTTTTCTTCATGAATTTGTTCCAGTTTTTTATCGGTTTCTGCTGAACGCCTATAAGTGAATTTGGAAATTTGAGCCCTGAAGCCCATTCCATTATCGGCTTCTTTTTTCTTTTCCAAAAAATCAGCAAACCTTTTGCTTGCCTCGCGTAATTCTTCTCGTCTTCTCTTAAAAAGTTTTTCCTCGCTCTCAGCAATTTTACTCGAATCCAGTACGCTTTGAAGACAGTCGACACCATCTTTCAACTTGCTGGCAATCACGTGCTTCTCTAAAAAATCGTTTAATAGAGCCTCAATAACAGGAATGCCCGTTTTTATTTCAAGTGAATGCCTCAGCGATGGTGCTACATCAAGTCGTCTCTGCAATTCTCTAAAGCACGAAGAATTAATTTGACCCTTGACATACTGCAACATATTCAGTTCTGGAAATTTTGAAAATTTCTCCTTGTAGCCATTATAATCTGCTTGCTCGTATCCATCAATCGCATTGATTCCGTAATTCTTCTCAATTCTCAGAAATTTTGCAAATTCTGCGGCAACAGGAATTATGATCGGATTCATAATTCCGAATGTCCCCTCAAGATAGGTTTTCCACCGCTCCAAAGTCTCAAGATGACTTTCTTTGCGAGGGTTAACCGAATCCATCTGATTTGCAATAAAAATAACCCTATCTCGTGCGGAACGACCATTTTTTTCAAGCTCGTGGCTAACATCTTCAAGCAAAGAATGATCGTCATCGGTACAAGCGTTCTTGGCATTAAATACATATAAAACCATCGACGGAATCTTTCCCGTTAAGGCGCGTAACAAAATTTCTCGATGATTTGTCCCATGGCTGTTGGGACCTGGCGTGTCAATGAATACATAATTTGTCCCACGTTTTGCCTGAAAAGCGGGAATGTGCCCTGTGATTTCAATGCATCCTGTCTTTGGGTCCGCATTCCACCGTCTCAATAAACGCTCGCGAGAATCCTTGCGATATTCATTGACATTTGTCCAGTTATCAAGTAGCTCATCCGTTTTGGCAAAGCGGCGACCCACGAATTCTCCGACAGGTTTGTCCGGATCGTTTTCAATTCTGGCAATTGTTGCAGTACATGCCGCATTCATTGATGGAAGCAAATCGGTTCCAAGCAAAGCATTAATCACTGTTGATTTTCCAGAAGACATCGGGGCGATTATTGTAATCTCAAAGTTTTCGCCCAAAGCTCTCATAAATCCATTTTTGATATCTTCCGAAACAAAATCGGGGATGGGACTGTTTTGCGCCTCTTGATATAGAGATTGCATTGCACTGAGTTTATCCTCTCTGGAGGACATGGCATTTACAATGACATTTACTTTTACACCATTTTTTTGATTTTGTGGTAACGATTCACAATCCTTCGCGGCCTTCGTTACATCATCCCCATCCAAAGCAGTACCAGTAAAAATGATTTGAAAATCCAAGTCAGAAGCATTTGCCACCAATTTCCCCAAAAATTCATCAATCCAATCCTGAAGCCGTTTACTGCCATTGGACATTTCATAATATTCAGATCCGGCCGTTTGTATGTGTCCATTAATCTCAATGTCTGTTTTGACATAATAAGGGTTGTACTTAATTTTTACCTTTGTCGACATTTTTCCATCTCCTCAAATATTATATTTTCCAACATTAGGATGCCAGCTGTTCTCTCAAGTTCAAGCAGATTTTTTCTTTTCGAAGTAAGATCGTCACTAACTTCCGGCATCTTTTCAAAGGCAGTATAAAAGAGTTTATGTTTTTTGGCAAAAGTCGGAAGATACGATAGATTCTCCTTGGAATACATTTTTTTATATTCGGCTTCTAAAAATGAATGCTTTGAACTAATTGTCTCAAAATTAATTTGATCCCAATCTAAATCAAGCAATTTTTGTCGGGCTTGTCTTATTAACAATGATTGGTATGCCGATCCGAATATAATTACGAAATCAGAGAAATGCATTTTTTTCATCTTTTTACGGGTTCGACATAAGCATTCAAGCAAGGGAATATCATGTCTTGTAAAGGTATCTGTCTGGTTTAAAAAAAACACAAGCTTTGTATTTTTTCTATTTGATAAAAATTTCTTGACATTTGATAAGAGACGATATTCATCGGATGTATTCAAAAATCTATAGTCTAAAACACATACGAGCATATCAACATGTCTTTTTTTTAATCCGAAACAAGGTGTTTTACTCGTATCCAATGCATAATTCGGTCCCTTTGTATCGTATATCACAAGATCATCTTTCTCGACAATAAACGGCAAGAATGGTGAGCCTGTGATGTCAACGAGACCGCATGAGTCTATGTTCCACTCCTGTAATTTACTTATGCTTATGGGAGCAAATTTCTCTCCGGCAATTCTCCCCCGGATACTTTTTTGCCTGTGGTTCAGTTTGATTTTATAAGTATTAAAAGTACATGACTCATTGCGAGACAATAGGACTTCCTGTCCCAATATAGCATTTATGAGCGTTGTTTTTCCTGCACTCATATTGGCAACAATTGCGATGCAATATTTATGCCGATCAGATTGAAACATATGAAGTGATGTGGCTTTTGTTTTTGTCATTATCAAACTCTTATGAACAAAGAGGCTCAACCATGAAGCATTCCAATCAGAGACACTCCAACGCCAGAAAAAGTCTGTTGCGGGGGCTTCATCATTAAGGGACACCGATATAGCGCAACTTTCTTTTCAGAATTGGCGTTTCCTGATTGGAAGTCTTTATAAAAATTGTCTTAAGTTTTTACCGTTCTATGCTGCCTTTGCTTCTCCGATTTATGTTTGAATATAGCCTTTTTTTTACTTTTCGCAAGTCCATTTTTCGCATTCGTTGTATTTTTCTGCGTTTTTTTGCGCTTGACAGCCTTGATTGAAATTCCTTATCGATTTACCGGGCAAAAAAAAAGAATATGCCTCCAGTGATGCCGCAAAGGAGATAGCAGAGCAATTGCTCCCCGTTGCCATCGGGCGGGGCGTTGCCGGCGCCGGTCGGCTATCCGAGGGTGATCTTGATTTCGTCGCCGGTGATTTGGAGATCCGAAACGGATTCTTCAAACGAAAGCCCGAATTTTGCCCCGACATAGTCTGCGGCGAAAAAAATTTCCGTATCGCCGGAAAAAATCATATAGGGATTTTCCGGCACGGATTCGCGGATTTTTTTCATCACAAAGGATTCCGTACTTTTCAAGCCGCTGACAACCCCCAGTGCCGCCCGCGCCGCAAGGGAGGAAAGTTGGAAGCGATCCAGTTTCAATCCGATGCGGTTGCTCTCCCGGTCGACGACGGGGGTCAATTCCGCTTTCCAATCGAACCGGAAATGAAGAAGGTATTCCCCCGCCATAATGATTTTCCCGTCATCCAAGTCTACGGAAACAAGATGAATTTTTTCTCCCAGTTTTTCCTTGTATTTTTCCGCCAAACCCTTGATTTCTCCCGCGTCGATGGAAAGCTTCAGTTTCATGATATGCTCCTCTTAAAAAAAGATTTTACGGATCTTTTTCCGTTTCAGAAGTGCGTGGCACTCGGGACATAAAAGCGGTAAAACTTTCACGCGGCGCGCATCGTCCGGCGCCAACAAGTGTCCCGCCGAGGCAAAAAGCGGTTCTTTCGCGACCGTTTCGCTGTATCCGCAACGGTCACAATGCAAAAAGTAGGTGTCGCAAACCGGTTTTCTTTCGCCAAACATCGTTTTTTCCTCCTTTTTTCTCAATATAACTTGACAAGGGGCATTTTACAAATTGATTTTCCCGTTTGTTCCTACTGGGCGAAAACGAGCATTCCCCCCGCAACGCCGCCGAGAAGGTAGCCGAGCAGTTGCAGCAAAACCAGATGCTCCCCCGATACCCGGTTGACCATCGCGTGGATCGTTTCCGGCGTCTGCTTCATGATCGATTCTTCAATGCGTCCCGCCAGATCCAGTTTCGCAATGATTTTTTCCTTGTCGCGTTTGAGACGGTGGATGACAAAATTTTTGATCGCCGGCAGAAGTTCGTTTTCAAGTGTGCTCCAGATGTCATCCTTTTGCATCCATTTTTCGATGACATCCGGCAGATTTTCCTCCAGATATGTATGGAGCGTTTCCCGGATTTTCGCTTTCCCCTTCTGCAAACAGGTTTCGGCATTGGCGTCAAACGAACCGGAATGGATGTGCGCTCTTAATTTTATGGCAAACCGGGCAAGTTCCGAGCGGATGGCAAACCGCGTCGAAGATTCTCCGATCACCCCGGATATTTTATTTTGGATCAATTGCCAATTCAGCCGCGTGACCATTCTCGCGGCAAATTCATCGGCGCGGAGCCAGCCCGTCAGGGTCGGATATTCCGTTTTGATATATTCCTGCGCCCCTGAACGGACCAGCTTCCGGAGCGCGACGGTGATTTCGGGGACTTTGGCTTTCAATTCTCCGGCGATCAAACAGGCAAGTTCTTCTCCCGAAATCTGCCGCATCATCATCGGCTCAAGCTGCAAATCATACAGCGTTTTCACATTTTGAAGCGTGAAATGATTTTCCAAAACCGACGCGGCGGCATTTTCGATATAAGGAATGATTTTTGCCGAGATCCCGTTTTTTTCTCTTGCGACGTAAAAAGTCACCTTGCGGTGAATGTCGGAAATCAATTCCGGATTTTGCAGATAGTCGGCGAGCATTCCGCTCACCTGCTGGATCAGGGCATCCGGCGGAAGCAGATTTTCGGGGATCTCCCTGCCGAGCGTTTCCGCCAGCGCCGCCTGTTTGCCGGGGATCACGCCTTGCAGATTTTTCAGCCAGGGCACGGGATGATACGGTTTGAAAAGCAACCAGATCGCCGCGTAATTGGTGAGATAACCGACTGCCGCCGCCGTCAGTACGGGAAGAAAATAAACGGAAATCACATCCGGCGTCGCGGGCACTCCGATCCGCCGCAGAATTCCGCATAAAAGAGTGACCGCCAATGAGATCAGACTGAAATTCATACAGAGTTTGTCGAGCAGAAGCAATTTGTTGAAAGCAGGTATTTTCATTTTTTGACAGACGGTTTTATGACATTGGAAAAAAGAGCGGGGAAGGCGTGCCGGAACATCCTTTCCCCGCTCTCCGGCTTCAATAGACCACGTCCGGATCGACAACCAGTCCCGCGTCGGCGGAATTCCCGGCGGAGGCTTCCCGCTGACGCCGGACTTCTTCGAGCGTTTCGCGGCGTTTGCGCTCCATGTATTCGATCTGATCGGGGCGCAGTTTGTTTTTCTGCACGATCAGCATCGGCGGCGCGTAAGCGGTCGAACCCCATGCCAATATGGATTTATTGCGGCGAACGTAATAAAACCCCTTTTTGCGGGAATTTCCGAAGCACATACTGTCCAGCCACACATAAATGCCTTCTTCGTATTTCTCTCCGGACAGATTTGCAAAGGGGGACGCCATGTCCCCCGGCGATCCGCCGCGCCGGCGCTCATCGGCGAGTTTCCGGTCGTATGCCATCAACTTGTCGACCTGCTGCTGCGCCTCTTCCCGGCTGCATTTCTCCGCCGGAAGCGTTTCCCGGAAAAGCATGATCGTACACATCGTGTTGCCTATTCGCTGATCGGTTTCCATTCGCGCTTTTTGGCTTCGCGCTCTCCGGCGAGGAACTGCTCTTTGAGTTCGTCCTCGTCCATCGTCATATCGGATTCAAAGTACGCCTTTGCCGCCTTGCCGACGCCGTAGGTGACGCCCGCCGCGATCGGAACTTTGAGGAAAGGCAGGAAACTCGCGCCGATCTTGCCGACGAGGGAACCTCCGGCGCAACCGAGGAGCGTGGTGATGATCGTGTTGTCCACAGCAATACCGTAGATGCCCGCCAGTTTGTAGATCATATAGACTTCGTTGGCAATCAGCGGCGCGACGTCAGCCAACGGCAACGGGATCAGCGCGATCGCCGCCGCGCGCCCCGCCGCCCAGTTGATGTAGCTGTCGGCTTCATCGCTGACGGCGTCCTGCCAGCACTCTTTCATATTGGCGTAATAATCGTCCCAGCGATCCTGAAACGCCGCGATCTCCTCATCCGCGCCCGCCATCGCCTGCATGCTCATATCCTGCGCCTTGGCGATCAACTGCGGCAAACCGCTCTTGTTTTCGGCGGAGACCATGACGATCCGTTCGCGGGGAAGCAGATCGAGCAACTCTTTCATCATCGACTCGGTCTGCTCCTTGCGCATCATTTCACACTTGGTGACGACCAGCAACACCTTGTCGCTGAAGGTTTTGATGATCTTCGCATCGGTATCCAGGACCCGTGCGCCGGAACCGTCGATGCAGTACCAGATATTGTGGATGAGCGCATCGGAATCCGCGGAATCAAGACGGCTGAGCATCTCGTCCAAAATGAAGTCGGCATAATCGTCCACGCTCTGCTTGCCCGGATTCATCCCCTCGGAGTCGATAAAATTGGCGATCTCGGTCTCGTAAAGTTGAAATCCTTCGGTCGTCGCCGCGCCGTTGCCGATCGCGCTGTCGGGCACGACGCCGCGATGGGTCACCGCCTGGATCAACGAAGTTTTGCCGACTCCCGTTTTGCCGCAGACAAGAATATTCGGTTTCATCATCATTCCCTTTTTGTAGTTGTTGAAATACGGTTTGAAAAGTTCCACATCGAATCCGGGTTCCGGCAACGGAGTGCCCTTGATTCTGGCAATGGCAAACGCCTCTAGCGAGTTGCGCAGGAAATTCCCCAGCGCATTGGTCAGCAATTCCGCGTTTTTCTGCAATTCCTCCGGATTTTTCCCGAAAAATTCCGCGTGATTTTCATCCAGCAGTTTTTCCACGAAACCGATCACGCTGTTTTTGATCTTGCTGCCGTGGATCCCGTAAAGCGATGCAAGTTGCGCGACCATTTCGATCAGCGTCGGCGACAAGGTCTTGAAAAACGCCGCGTCGGGCATGGCATCTTCCGGCTGGAAGGACGCCGCCCATTCCCCCGCTTTCCGCGCAAAAGTTTCCGTGATCGCCCGGGCGCGCTCCGCCTTTTCCGGAATTTTTTCCGCCTTGGCGTCGCGGTCGATTTCCTGTGCCGCCATAAAGGCGTCGCGATACGCTTCCGGCAGCATCGTGTGGCTCAACGCGACCAGTTCCTTGCACCCGGCGGCGCCGCCCTCGGCATCGGAAACGGCGATGATCCGGTGCTCCGGAACGCCCGCATCCTGCAAAATTTTGGTGATGGCGGCAAACTGTTCCGGTTTGGTGATGTCTTTTTTGCTGATGACGGCGATCACATTGTCAAAGGTGAAGATCTCTTTCATCAGCGCAAGATCGCAGTCGGTCACGCGACCGCCGTTGCCCTGGATCAGATACCAGACCAGATGAATATGCTCGTCTACATCGGGGTCGTCCTGACAATCCGACACGAAATCGCGCATTCTTTCCTGAAAATCGCTCTCCGCTTCACCGAGTTCCAGGCCCCGCGAATCCCAGAGCCGGATCAGGTCGTTTTCGTAATTGTCGAAATCGATCCGGCACGGCTTGCCGTTGTCGATCCCGCTTTGCGGAACGATCCCGTTGCCGAGGATCGTCCGGATCAAAGAGGTTTTGCCGCATCCGGTGTAACCTGCCACCAGGATGTTCGGGCGTTTGCTGAAGGACGCCGCTTCATCGAATTCTCGTTCAAACTCCGTTTTGAAATCCACATCTGCCATCATAGACCTCCATAAGTTGTGATCGGCTGTTGATTTTTCTCTTTTTTCCGTCAGGCCGTTGCCTTTCAGCAAATTGCCGACGATTTTTTCAAGTTCTTCATACTGGGCATTGCAATCTTCCATTTTCTTTATGAGCGATACCTCCTTTCTTTCCGGGAAAATACGGATTTTCCCCGGATAGACCCATGCGACATCCCGTATGATCGTTTTTATGCTTTTGCGGTATTTCCCCAGCAGACGCGCGATGTTGCTTTCCGCAAAATCGCCGCGCATCATCCCGGAAACGATCAACTGCGACAGCTGAAGATAAACCGCCTCCGCGTTGTCGAGCCGCGTCTGCAAATCCAGCAGGATCTGCCGGTAAAGCGTTTGCGTCTGATTTTTCATATGCTCTCCGTTGTTTTGCCTATAATGTATCCGGGAGCCTTTGCCATAAGATGTCATACCAACCGGAAAAAGCATTTTTTTTAATATTTCTGCGGGGCGGATTTTTGTTTCCGCTCACCGCGCGATGAAAATACCGGAAAAAGATTGAAAAAACATCCTTCCGCACTATATTAACTGAATGCGGCGCAATACCGCGTGCATTCAACCATTAAACGGAAACGGGATAAAAAATCTTACACCGGATCATCCGCTTCGGGCAGATCCGCCGGGAATGGTCAAGTTTTGCAATACGATGAATACGGGAGATAAAAAATGAGCGTTCAAAGCCGGCAGGCGTTGCGGTTGATGAAATTCGTCGCGGAAATGCGTAAAAACAATTATCCCAACGCCAGTAAATTCGCCCGGCTTCTGCGTGATGCCGACGTTGACGAAAACATCCCCTGCGCCTGCAGCACGCGCACGATCATGCGGGACATCGAAACCCTCCAGAGAGATTATAACGCGCCTATCGAATACGATGCCGTGCAACGCGGATACTTTCTGCGGGACAAGAATTGGAGCTTCGCCGCCCCCGTGCTTGACGACAACATTTTGAGTATGGCGCTGCTCGGGACCAAACTCTCCTCGGATATTCTTCCGGAACCGGTCAAGCAAAACGTCAATACCGCCGTGGAAAAAATGCTGACGGAGCAATCCTCCTCATTTTTCGATCAGGCGATGATCGAATCACTGCTCTGCGCCACGGGGATCAAAGCGGCGGTCGATCCCGTTGTTTTCAAAAAAGTCTTTGACGGGTGGCGGCTGCATCAGATGCTTGCCTTCGACTACCGCAAGCCGGACGGTTCCATTTCCCGGCGTTTTTTTGAACCGCACATCATCGCGTTTCATAAAGGGATCTGGTATGCCAAAGGTTACGAATGGCGGACTAAAAACGTCAAATGTTACGCCATTCAGCGGATCGCGGATGCCGCCTTCGGCGGAGATACTTTTGACACCGACAAAAAACTTGTCGCGGAAACGCAGATCAACGGACTCTTTGAATACCCAAAACTGGATGCCGTGCAGTTAAAGTGCGATGCGTCGACCGCCTTTTATCTTTACGAACACCAGAAAAGCAGGAAATTCAAGATCGAGCATCAAAGCGACGGTTCGCTGATCGTCACGCTGAAACCGTCGTTTGAGCACGATGTGATCCGCTGGGTGCTGGGGGAAAGCGGCAAAATCGAAGTCATCTATCCTCAGTCGCTCCGCAAAAAAATCGCATCGCTGGGCAAACTGATCTGGGAAAAGCATCAGGAGAAAACCCATTCCCGGCGCCGGAGCGCAAAATCCGAATAAAAAAGCGAAGACCGATCTCCCGTCATCGTCGGCTGTTCTTGAGCACAAAATTAATCGCAAACTTAATTTTGTGCATAAAAACATCATTTCCCGACAAAGGCGACGAGTCCGGAAATCAAGGGGCGTGAGATACGGGGAATGCCGGAGATTGTGCTTTTCAACTCAAAAACAGCTTCTTTTCCCGTTTCCCTTACTTAAAATAGCACGTTATGGCACATCCTCTTACATAACGCGACATGACCAAAACGGGGAAGTTTTGGGGAACTTTTTTCGATGCTATATCAGCCATCAGCCGGTGAGCCGATCCTCGTGACCGACTTATTACACCGCCTGACAAAGCAAAATATAGCGGCAGAGAAAGCCAAATGCAAGTATTAAAAATTCGATTGTTGCAAATTATTGTAGTCCCGAAAAAACAACAAACAGATATTTCGAGCAGGAACTTCATATCACTTAAAATTATCATTTTTAGAATTTTGATCTTTTTCCTCCTCCCCATTTTCTGAGTCATCATGCATCCGATTCTTACATCCCCAAGCAATAAGCGAAAAAACACCACCTACTATAGCAGAGCCGATGGCTTTGGCTTTTATTTCAGGTCCAGCAAAAGAGAAAAAAAGAATTAGTACAATAATTACAACCGCTATGCAACCGACACCTTTTACAACATCTTTTGTCTTTTCAATCTTCTTTTTAAACTCCTCATTTTTTTCTGATTGCTTTGTTACTAAAGCGGAAACATCTGGCGCAATGGGCCTTCCGCAATTCGGACAATTTACTGCGGCATCAGATACTTTTCTTCCACAATCAGGGCATTCCACAAGCATTTGTTCCCTCTTTGTTTTCTATTTCAATTAAAATATTCTAACTTTTACCATCAACAAGTCTATTTTGCGCGAGAGCCGTTCAAGAGAAGCAGGATCATAACTCTCTTGATTGAAAATGCCACATTGCAGTTGCGAAAAAGATTCTACAAAATCCGTATAATATTTTTGCGACTGATTTTTGAGACATCTTGCACAATATTTGGAATCTGAAGGTTTTTGTTGCTCTTTAATATCCTGAATCAATGAATTAATCGCATATTCTTCTTCGGTTTGCGGATGACTTGATGATCGTGATGCATAAATAGCCGCGGGAATTATGCGATACGCCCAATCATCATCACCTATTTGACTTTGCGGTATGACAGCATTTACAACATCCGCTACGGTGCAAGCGTTTGTTAAATAGTTTTCATACAGCTCTGCATTTCTTATTTTTAGAAAAATTAAAACAGGAGCCAATAACGGCCATGAAAAGTAATGTGGCTCTGTTGTTGTTAACACAAGCACGTACATTTTCAACGCTTGCTCTATTTCTCGTAATGAAAAATGATGCCAGAGGAATAAATTTTGACAAATTTGATGAAATGTTTCGCCTTCGTTAATATCTAAATTATTGGAATTCCCTTGTTGTGCTTTCTCTCGCAGATAATCCGCTATCCCATAGCGTTTCCATAGCACATTGAAAAAAGCTTCACTGTTACATTGTGACATACAAAAATCAAGATCGATAAAGCGATGCAAATAATTATCGACATCAATATTTCCATAGACGGCTTGAATTGATTTCCCTAATTGTTTTCTATCGATCCCCAGAACAAAGATAATATGTGGGATTTGAAAAAGGTGTTTGATGCGCTCTAACACTTCAATAGCAAAAGATGGACGGCAACGGTCGAGTTCGTCAATTATAAAAAACAGCGGGAGATGATTATCTGAAGAATTCTCAGGAACGACAGGATTATCGTCAACCAATTCTTTCAAATGTTTCTTTAAATTTTCACGCAATTCTATTAGTTTTGCATAGTTTGCCAGAGCTCGTTCGGAGGTGGACTTCCAATTTTTTTCAGTAATGTTTTTTACATCAACGCCCGTCCTGTTGCGCGCAACAGAAGTTATTACATCCATTGCGATTGGTAAAATGGATTTTTTTAATTTTTGACAAAATCCGTTTGTCTGATTTTTTGTTAAAGATTGTTGAAGTTGTCCAATTATCGCGATAAGTGGATCATCTAAAAAATCATCTTCCCACGCATTGAAATAGATTGCATTGAACCCTTGATTTTCCAAATCTTGTCGCCAACGTCGAAGCATAAATGTTTTTCCGCTTCCCCATGCCCCATTGACACAAACTGTTAGCGATCCTTCCTGTTTACTTAATAAATTTGTCAAAAAATTTGCAGCTTCCTGCCTATTCAATCCATCGTCTATCCACGGATTTTGTAAATCAATTTCAGGGTCATTATACTTGATTTGTGGATGATTCATTGAATTCTCCAATATTTATTTTTTTAATCCAACATGTTGAATTGTAAAATTTCTTCCTTTTTGATCTGCGATAAAATCAATTAACGATTGCGGGGGAAACTTCTTCTTAGTTGTTTCGCAACTCCATATGACGATCAACTTCCATCCGAGAGCTTTCAATTCTTTTTCCGTTTTTTCGTCGCGTGATAATATAGTTGATGCCCCTGCGTTTTTCAAACCTTCTTTTGCCGTCCGCCTGCAGCGTGGTTTCTTTTTACCAGCAATTTGTAGATGTGTTGAAAAAAACAACCGCATACCGCTTGGACGATAGATAAAAAAGTGTAAAAAAAGCTGTGAGGTTATGAATAGCGCAAGGCATATGGTAATTCAGGACGTTTTTACCAAGGCGATTTTCCCGAGAGTATGGTCCTCCGCCGCACTTTGTGCTATGGAGGACATCCTTCCCCTGCGGGTACCCCTGTCCAGCCACTCCCCTCACATTTGTTCGGAGAGATGGCTTGCCATCCGTAGC